>DHTZ01000073.1 GCA_002408885.1 Lentisphaeria bacterium UBA5247
TATTTCATCGGCGCACCCGATTTTTCGCATTTTCTCAGCTCGAATTCATGTTACCCGGCCGCCGCCGGATTATTGCGGAATTATTGCCGCTGGGCCAATATCAATCAAAAACAGGAGACCGTTGAATGAAGAAGATTTTTACACTTATTGAATTGCTTGTCGTAATAGCGATTATTGCGATATTGGCGGCGATGCTTCTGCCCGCGCTGAACAGGGCCAGAGAGAGTGCCAGAGCTTCGCAGTGTACGTCGAACCTGCGCCAGATCGGGCTTTTCCTCCATAATTATGTTTCGGACAGTGCGGATTATTTTCCGCCGTATTTCCAGACCGGCCTGGCTGTCTGGAACTGGGCCTATGGATTGAATAAGGAGAAATACTGCACGGATAATAAAGTCTTTTTCTGTCCGTCCGCGCAGGGGCTGACCCGGCGTTTCGCCCCGGGATCGGCGGAAAGCTGTACGACCCAGCCCGCCTGGGCATATACCTATCAATACATTGAATACGGCTACAGCTATCATTGGATCGGTAGCAACAACGGACGCGGAGGGGTTTCGGACTCCTCAACCATGCCCGGTTTGCCGACGTTGAAGCTGAGTCAAACCAGAAATCCTTCCGCTAAATTTCTGCTGGCCGATGCCCGTTCAACCGTCATCGACGCTTCGGACGGCAGATATCGCGGCACCCTCGGCATTCGTGATGGCGGAAGCACTTACCGCATGCACCCGCGGCATAATACCGCCGGACTTGAGGACGGCGACATCAACATCACCTACCTTGACGGACACAGTGCCAAAATCACCCGTTATTTTGCCGGTCCCTATGAAACCGAAACCAATATTTACTGGAATCCTGAAAAATGAAAAACGTTCTCCTGTTGATCTGTTTGTTTGCCGCGCTTCTGCACGGAGCGCCGGAGTTGCGGAATCAGGACGGCAGCAAGGCGGAGTTGGACCGGGACATCGTTCGGAAAAGCAACGCCGCCGGAGTGTCCGTCATATCCTATCCGTCAGTTGAAGTCGAATCGGGGAAAGAGTACGAAGCCGTTTTCAAATACCGTCTTAATTCGGCGGTTCACGGTGCGTTGGTCGCTTTTCAGGCGGTATTGCTGGACGGAAATAACGCGGAGCTGGGATGCTTCAATGAATCGCTCCAGCGCCTCCAGCTCAAGTTCCTGACCGGCGTTGAACAGACCGCTTCCGTGGTCATTAACGCGGGAAGCAGGGGGAAATATGTTCGACTGCAGGCCGTAATCGCCGGGAATCCGGTCGAGCTTCAGTTGGCGGAACCGGAGATCAAACCTTATCTCAAGCCGGAACTCTACAAGGGCATTTATTCGCCGCCCGATCAGGAAGCCCCGAGGGAGGAAACGCTGCAAAAACTGCGCGAGCTTACTCCGTTGGAAGCCTGGGTGGAACGCCGGGGCGGAAGGCCGGTGCTGATGGTCAACGGCGAGGTCACGCCATATGCGGCTTACCGGGGCGAGGCGGATTTCAGTAAATTCGCCGCCGCCGGAATCAATATGGTCAATACATTCAACCGGGGCTCCATTCTGTACCGCGGAGTGCCCTGGGACAAGGAAACGCATCTTGGCGGTGGCAAATTCGATTTTTCCCGCCTGGAAGCAAACCTGCTGCGCATTTATGCCGAAAATCCGAATGCACGGGTCGTTGTAACGGTTGACTGCAACGCCGACAACGATTGGCTGGCGAAAAATCCCGACAGTATTTTTCGAGACGAAGCCGGTCGGCGCGGGATCGCCCGCCACACCGGATTTCAAGGGTTCGGCGATCAGGTTGATAAGCAGCAGCAGACTTATTGGGCTCAATCTTATTCATCCGAGGAGTACCAGCAATATATCCTGGCGGGGCTGCGTTCTCTGGCGGATTTTCTGAAAAACAGCCCTGCCGGCAATATCGTTATCGGTTTTACCCTGGCGGGTGGGCATGACGGACAGTTTGTACAGTGGCAATACAGCGATGTGCAAGGACATATGGATTATTCGCCCTCGCATCGCCGCGCGCTTCGGAAATGGCTGCGCGAACGCTATGCAACAGACGCATCTCTGCAGAAAGCATGGGGAAGCCCCACCGTTACCCTGGATACGGCCGCCAACCCCACGGTCGAACAATACCGTTCCAAGCGGCTGTTCAACGGGCAGGACGGGCTGAATCGTCAGGTGGCCGATTGCCGCGAATTCATATCGGTATCCACCGCCAGGATGCTGAACCGTTTCGGGGAAACCTTGAAAACCGCTTTCGGCAGGCGCTGCGTCATCCAGAGTTGGTACAGCAGCGGCATCTGGTGCCAGACCGGGCGGCTCTCCATCGACGAATTGTTGAAAGACGGCAATGTCAATATCATCTCCATGGTCAGCAACTACGCGCCGCCGCGGCTGACGGGATATCCGGGCGCTTCGGCCAACTTCTGTATTGCGGCGCTGAATCTCCGCAATGCCCTTTATGTACAGGAGCTGGATCACCGGACCTGGCGCTCGCAGAAGCTCGGTTTCTGGAATTATACGGCGGAACCCGGTTCGCCGGAGGAATTCCGCAATCAGGTTCTCCGGGATGCGGGGTCGGTGTTTGCCTGCGGAGGGTATGGGTTTTATTACTATGATATGTTCGGCAGTTGGTACAACGATCCCGAGGCGTTGAACGTTATTGAAGAGACGGGCGTCATGGCCCGGAAAACCACGTCGGGCGAGCTGAAAGCTCCAAATACGCAAGTCGCTTTTTTCCTGGATGAAAAATCCCGGTTTTTCAGCGAAACCGCTTCCGGCTCACTTTCCCATAAGACCTGGCAGGTCAGCGGTTTGACGCCGGACATCTATTACCTGCAGGATATTGCGGACCCGAATCTGCCGGACTACCGGCTGTACGTGGTTTATTCACCGCTCACCATTACCGCCGCTCAACTGGAGGCGTTGCGGGAAAAGGCGCAACGCCCCGGCAAAGTGCTCCTCATCGTCGGAGAGGCCGGGTTCAGCAGCCGGGATTTCAGCGGAAGCGTGGAGGTGATGGCTCGGCTCGGCATGAAGGTCCGGGAATATCTCTCGCCGCTTTATGACCTGACGGAAACCGGCGGCGACGATCCCTTGCTGCAAAACGTATCCGGACGCCTTGGCGGACGCGGGCCGGAGATTCGGGGAACCCGTCTGATTTGTCCGGAGATGGCGGTTTGGAATTCCATCGATGACCCGGATGCCAAAATTCTCGGTCGCTGGCAGCAGAAAAAACTGCCTGCGCTGGGCGTGAAGCGCCATCCGCAGAAGGGCACCCTGATCTTCAGCGCCCAGAATGGCGGTATCTCTCCGGAATTGCTTTATAACGCCGCCGTCGAAGCCGGGATCACACCGCCCGCCCGTCCCGGCAATGCCGTATATGCGGGACATGGCGTTATCGCGGTACATCGCCTGACGGATGAAATCGAGGTGCGTTTCGACCGCCCCATGAAGTTTTTCGAGCTTTCCGGTCAGCCGCTTGAAACCGGAAAATCCCTGGCGGTTCCCTGCCGCCCGGGCGAGAGTGCCATACGTTTTTATTCGGAATGAGAATAATCGAAGCATCGTAAATGTATATTCAAATCGAAACGACCGATACGCAGTCAAATTCCACGATCGCCTGGAACGCGGCGTTGGCGGAAGCAGTCCGCAAACAGGCGAAGGGGGTATTTTTTCCTTCCGGGGAGTATCATTTTTATGCGGAGGGTACGGTTGAAAAATATCGCTGGTTTTCCAACAACGACAGCGGCGTCAAAAAAATCGTCATGTTAACCCCGGATTGGTGACGGACCGTTGTTTGCGGATGACAGTCCGGGAGGTTACGGTTCACCATTGCGGCGGCATGGCATTTCTGGCCCGGAACTCGGAGGAATTCCACCTGGATGGATTCAAGGTGACGCCTTCGCCCTGTTTCCGCCGTCTGGTGTCGGCTTCGGATGACGCTGTTCATCTGGCGGATTGCCGGGGGCGCATCACCATCGAAAACGGCCTGCTGGAAAATCAATGGGACGACGCAATCAATATCCACGGCATTTACCGGGCGTTCCGTAGGCGCGACGTGGGCATGCCGTTTCTGTTTCTGGCGGCCCGGCATTACCAGCAGTTCGGGCTTGAAGCGGCGCGCGCCGGGGAAACCCTCGAATTCATCGACACCGACACTCTGCAAGCACTCGGCAACGCGGTCGTAAAAAACATCCGCCGCTTGACCGAACAAATTTCCAGCGTTGAATTTACCGGCGCGACGCCAGCGGGCGTGAAGGACGGAAACGCCGCCCGCAACCTGTCCGCGGTTCCCGAAGAAGTGGTGATCCGGAGCTGTACCATGCGCTGGAGCAAACCGCGCGGCATACTGGTGTCCGGCGTGAAAAAAGCGGTGATCGAGAACAACTATTTCCACACGGCCGGTGCGGTGATTTGCGTTGCGGGCGATGCCAACTTCTGGTTTGAATCGGGCCCGGTGGAACGGCTGTTGATTCGGAACAATGTCTTTGACCATTGCAATTTCATGACGGCTGCCGCCCGGCGTGCACTCATTGTCATCGAGCCGGAAATTCCCCGCCTGTTGCCGGATTTCCGCTATCACGGCGAAATTGCCATCCGGGACAATCAGTTCCTGCTTTTCGCCTTGCCTGCGGTTTATGCGGTTTCCACTGCGGCGGTCGAATTCTCCGGCAATGAAATCGTGCCGGACGATCCCGCTCTTTCCGCCAAAGGAACGGACGAACTGCTCACGACGGTCAATTGCGGGGAGGCGCATAGCCGCGATCAGGTTTGATATCGGTTTTGCGGCTCAGGCAAGAAACTCCGGTGTCATTGCGGGTGAACGGATTTCCCGGGGAAGGGGGGCTTCCGGTTCGTTCAGCATTTTCATCAGGGTTTCGACGCCGTTGGCGGCCATGTTTTCGAAATTCTGGGATATGACGGCAATACTTTCCAGCTCATTCCGGTCTTCGCGCCAATAGTCGAATACACCGGCGGAAAATATCGTGCCCGGATGTTTTCGCCGGAGTTCGGGAAGGCGGTTAAGCACTTCCTCCGAGGAGGACGCGAGGATCGCCACCCGTTTTTCCGTGGTGATTTTTTGAATGCGGGGATAGCCTTTCAGTCCGTTGCGGCGTTCCCGGGATGCGGAATTGCTGACGGGGAAACAAGGCAGCAGGGCTTCCGCGCCTTTGGCAAGGCAGGCGTCCGCCAGTCGCTTTACCGCCGTGGCGTTGTCCGTCACCATCGTGACGGACGGTACGCCGGGCAGTTCGGGCGTGCGGTCGAGGAAAATCAGCGGAAAACGGTTGCTGTACAGCCGTTTGATGACCGGGGCCCCCCGTCCTGTCCGCTGGTACGGCGGCAGGATGAATGCCCCGTCGGCCAGCTTCATTTCCAGTTGACGGAGCAGCCGCTCGTAAATGTCCGGCTCGCCGTCATAGATCGCAATCAGCAGATTCAATCCCTTTTCCCGGACAAAACGGCTCAAGTGCGTACTTTGAGCCTGTTCCAGCGGACTGAATACATGCGGCAGGATCAGCCAGACGGAGTTGGTCCGTCCTGAAGCCAGGTTGCGGGCGGCCAAATTGGGGCGGTAATTCATGTCGCGGGCGCATTGCAGGATGCGCTCGCGGGTTTTTTCCCGGATGCGGGGATCGCTGTTCAGCGCCCGGGACACGGTCGAGGCGTTCAGACCGCAGGCCCGGGCGATATCGTGGATGGTTGTGGTCATATCATGCTGACCTTGAACGTTTTGATCTCGAACGGAGTGAAGCGGAGCTGGAAGTCCGTACCGGACTGGGCTTCGCCGCATTCGTTCCATTCCAACAGGTCGGTTTCGACAAGCGAGACCGGGTTGTGAAATGCCAGCGAGGCGGCGGATTCCCGTCCGTCGGTTTCGACAAGGCGCAGGATCAGGTGGTCGGATTTTTCCGCTTTCTTGACGGCTTCCAGCGATACGCCGGAGCCGGCCAGGGCGCAGGGCAGTTGGAAGGTCCCGTTCCGGTTCTCCCACGCCACCGGTGGCATATTCAGCGCGGCCGCCTCGGCCATGACGGACGATTCGGTCAAGGTGCCGCGGTGCGGCAGCAGACTGTAGCTGAACGAATGGTGTCCGATATCCGCCGAGTCGTCCGGGTATTTCGGCGAACGCAGCAGGTTGAGGTCCAGAATGTTGTCTTTCAGCCGGTAGCCGTATTTGCAGTCGTTGAGCAGGGCGACCCCGTAACCGGCGTCGGAAAGGTCGGCGTAACGGTGGGCGGCCACTTCGAAACGCGCCATGTCCCAACTGGTATTGCTGTGAGTCGGGCGCTTCAGGTAGCCGTACTGAATGTCGGCAGTCGATTCACCGGCGGCGACGTTCACCGGGAACGCCACGCGCAACATCTTGTGCGATTCACGCCAATCGACTTCGGTGACGAAATCCAGCCGTTTGCTGGCGGACTCCAGATAAATTCGCTGGCGGACCGTCGAGTTGCCGATCTGGAAGGCGAGGCGGATTTCCTGCCGGACCGGCCCGGTGAACTTCTCCGTTTGCCCGGCGACGGGCTTGCCGACCGGAATGTCCCGGTAATAATGTTCAATATCCCAGGCGTCGTATTGGTTCGGGTGGTCATCGTACAAGGTGAAGTCATTGCCGTCGGCGGCGATGGCGCGCCCGGCTTCTTTGTCAAAAGCGTTCAGCAGTCTGCCGTTGGCGGCGAATTCATAGGAAACCAGTTCGTTTTCCAGCGTCAGTCCCGGAATTGGTTCAACCACGGTTCCATTGGCCGCGCGGGTCAGGGTGGTGGAGGAAAGCGCCGGGATGGTAAGTTGTGCAACCGCCGCGCCGTCTTTTTCCAATTGCACCATCGTGCCGTCGGCGCCGGTCCAGCCGGAGGGCAGCGTCAAAGCCCGGCTGTAATCGCAGGACAGGGGATTGAAATACGTCACCGCGTCCGAATCTTCGCGCAATGCCGTTTGACCGGCGGCGGCCAGCAGTTCGGCGCATTTTTCAAGGGCGGCAGTATGTTCGGCGCGCGTGACATTATAAACTTCCGTGATCGAAGAACCCGGCAGAATGTCATGAAATTGATTGATCAGCAGGGTTTTCCATAGGCTGTCCAGTTCCGCCGCCGGGTATTGTGCGAAGGGCAGGACGGAATAGACGGCCTCTACTTTGCGCAGCGCGTTTTCGAGGAAACGGTTGCCCTTTTTCACCCGTGCCTGGGTGGTCAGTGTGGCGCGATGCATTTCCAGATACAATTCTCCCGCCCACACCGGCAGGCGGTTGTGGTGCTTGCGCAGGTTTTCCAGAAATTCATCGGCGCGGCCGAACTTCACCCGCGGACAGCCGTTCAGGCGCGATGTCCGCATTCCCTGTTCAATATGCAGTTCGCTGGGGCCGCCGCCGCCGTCGCCGATGCCGAATAGCGACAGGAATTCATCCATGTAATCGCTCTCGGTAAAATTGCGGACGCCGTTGTTCAGCATGGTCGGGGTGAGGTCGCTGTTGTAATTATTTTCCGGAGGGAAATGGGTGATGACTTCCGAACCGTCTATGCCGCGCCAGCGGAAGGTGTTATGGGGGAAGGTATTCACTTTGTTCCATGACATTTTCTGCGTGACGAAGAAATCGCATCCGGACTTTCGGATGATCTGGGGCAGGGCAGCCGAATAGCCGAACACGTCCGGCAGCCACAGGTTTTTCACGTCCACCCCGAACTCGTCCATGAAAAAATTCTTGCCGTGGAGGCATTGCCGTACAAACGATTCTCCGCTCGGGATATTGCCGTCGGCTTCGACCCACATCGCTCCCTGGACTTCCCAGCGCCCCGCCTTGACTTGTTTTCTGATCTTCTCAAACAGCGACGGGTAGTGTCGGCGGACGAAATCATAATGCTGTGCCTGAGACGCCCCGAAAACAAAATCCGGGTAGCGGTCCAGCAGGTCAAGCTGGCTGCTGAACGTCCGTGCGCATTTGCGGACGGTTTCCCGGACCGGCCACAGCCAGCCGGTGTCGATATGGGCGTGTCCGACGGCGACGGCGGTCAATGCGCCGCTTTCTTTCGGCAGGCCGTAATATTTGAGCAGTTCCCGCCGGGCGGCGGCGGCGTTTGCCGGATTTGCTTTGTAAATATTGATCGCATCGGAAATGGTACGGATGATCCGGTTGGCGGGGTAATGCTGATGATTGTACGTCCGGGCCAGCGCCAATAATACGATAATATCGCGGCGCAACCGGTAAACATCGTGATTGAAGACCCCGAAGTACAGGCTTTTGACCGTGGCATTGTAGACGCCGGGCTGTTTGCCGGTTTCCAGAAATCCGGTCAGGGGAATGCCGAACAGGCCGTTGGCGGCTCCCTCCGCCCAGAACTCCAGCGTTTCGCCGCCTTGGGCCGGGGCCGGAATGAAATACAGGTCTTTGATATAAGATTCGGTGGTCAGGGCGGAACCGATTGTCAGTCCGCAAATCGGTTCACCTCCGGCGTCGCACAGCAGAATTTCGCCGCTGACATCGATACGGGCGGCCAGCGGCTTGCCGCGCCATTCCTCCGGCACCTGGCCGCGGAGGTGGAACCATGCGCTTTCCCAGGCTTTGCCCCATTGTTCGTCGGGCTTGATCCTGCGGAATTCCCCTTGCGCGCGTTCTGCAACCGGTACCGGTTCTTTCGTTACCCGGCATTCGGCTTCGAATTCGCGGGTATCGTTGAAATAATATTGTTCCAGGCTGCGGCAGAACAGTTCCGCTCTTTTAAACAAGTCATCAAATTCAAACTTCTGCATATCATTTCTCCTTATGACTGAAAATGCAACCGGTTGCATTAATATAATATACAGCAAACTTTCCCGAATGCAATATTACCCCCCGTAAAAAAACGGAAAACCTATGAAGTCCGGAAGATTTCTTCCGCGACAGGGATCGACGCCGCCGCCCCGGCGCGGCTGACCGCGATACTGCCGGCCAGAGCCGCACATTCCATGCATTTGCGAACTCCGTAACCCCTCAACCGTGAAGCGATGAAATAGCCGATAAAGGTATCTCCCGCGCTGGTGGTGTCCACCACCTTCACCTCCGGCGAGGAAACGCGAAGCCGTTCCGTTCCCCGCACATAAACGGCGCCCGCGCCGCCCAGCGTCATTACGATTTCACTGTTCGGGTAACGCGCGGCGAGGCGATCACAGATCAGCGTTTCATCGCCGTCGGTTCCGGCCAGTTGCGCCCCTTCGATTTCATTGACAAAGAGTATATCAACTTGATCCAGCGGGTACTCTGTCACTTCCGGGCCGCACGGGGCGGGATTGAAGGCCACGGTCAGGCCGCGTTTTTTCGCCTCGGTGATCAAGGCCGGAATATGGGAAATTTCATTTTGCAGCATCAAAACGGTTTTCGGCGGAATTTGTTGCAGGATATGACGGATGTCCGTTTCGGAAACGGCATGATTGGCGCCCGGGTCCAGCAGGATGGCATTTTGTCCGTTCCGGTCAACCTGAATGATCGCGTTGCCGCTGGCGAGGTTCTCCCGCAGGACAAACGAGGTATCGATGCCATTCTCCTGAAGCGTGCGGAGCAGGAATTCGCCGTCCGGGCCGATTTTACCGGCATGGGCTGTTGTTACCCCGGCGCGGGCGAGGGCGATGGATTGGTTCAGCCCTTTGCCTCCGGCGAAAACGGCGTATCCGCTGCAGGTCAGGGTTTCGCCGGGACGGACGAAATGCGGCACCCGGTATACATGGTCGATGTTCAGGGACCCGAAATTCAGGACTTCAAACGGTTTCATGGCTTTATCCTTTATGATAAATGGGGTTGTGCGGTCAAAGCCGGATCATGCGCTCCGGGTCCCGGGATTCTACAATGATACGGTATTCACCGGGTGGACAATGATGGATTTTATGGAAAAGGCGGGTGAAATAATTGGCGTCCTCATACCCGCAGCGCGCCGCCACTTCACCGACGCTCATATAACGGTTGAGGAGCAGCTCCCGGGCGTGCGCCATCCGGAAGCTTTGCAGGTTTGTCGATGATTGCTTCCGAAAGTTCGCGGGCATCGTTAACCAAGTTCAAGTCGGTCGGATATTTGATGTCCGCCGGAGCACAAGAATCGTTCCGGAATTCTCCGCATCACCCTCTTGCGGAGAAGCCGCTCCGCCATCGTCCGGAGTCGGATTCCGGATCGCGGTCAGCCCTACTCAGTTCGATTATCTTCTCGTTGAAACGGTGAAGAAAAACAATATCAACGTATGCCATTTTTGAATACTCCATTCAAGATTTCATATAAGTAATCAATCATAACTCGCCTCAACGATATGCGTTGCTCAGCCGCCCGAACAATTCCTCGTTCTTCACAAGTGTAATCACGATTGGGCTCAAAGGCAACATCACTTTCCTTGATTCTCCAGCTTTCATACATGCCTGGCATTTCACAACTCCTTGTTCTGCTGGTGATAAATAAAATTGAACCCGGTGAGTTCACTCCTGAAGCTCACCGGGTAAAACCATAAAATTTTTTCGGATGGAAATATTTATCCGGCGACAAAAAGCTCCCGAAGCTTCATTGGAGCATGGGAACAAATGTGATTGGGATATTCAGAACGGTCAGCAGGTCAGTTCTTTGGCTTTCCAGTCAATAATTTGAGTACTGTCGATGTCGAAATTAACGCCAAGAGCTTTCAATTTGAAGGATATTTGCGGCGAAATTCTTCCATCGGGAGGGCGTCTTCCGGATTCTGGCGGAGTTTGCGCATGCTTATGACACGTTCAACCCGGTCGTTCAGTCCATAAAACTGTTCCCGCAAGGCTTGAACCGCATTCCAGCGTTCTTTCGGGGTTTTGCCATTCCAATAGGCAATGTCCAGAAGATCGGTATCTTCTTTCAATGAATGCTTTGAATAAACTTTGGCAATCATAGATCAAATCCTTGCGTTGGCTTTTTTCCCTCGACGGAAATACCCTTACGGATTTTTTCCACATCCGCCATATCTTTTATCCGACCGGTCGAAAGTTTATTTTTTATCAGGTCGTCTTTGCCGATCACCGGCAGAACCAAATCATCGTGAACGATGTGTTTGCGGTTTGGGAATGCTTCTTCCCAGGAAACCCCTTCGATACCGGTCAATATATCAATCCGGTTCGGCGGATATCCCAATTGAAGGACCTGTTCCGGAGTCAGCAAATCCTGTTCGGTAATGCCCAGGCCGCCGAAGCCGAACTCCTTCAGGGATTTCAGGATTCTGGAGGCGTTATCCTGATCGACTTTGACGAAAATATCGATATCTCCGGTCGCCCGTGGAGCGGCATACAGGGACAACGCATAGCCGCCGACAATCATGTACTGGACTTCATTGTCAGAGAGAATTTTCAGCAGATCTTTAAAATCTTTCGGTAAATTCAACACGGCGCAACTCCTGCTTCCTATGTGTATAATATACTTCACATGGAATATTTTTTCAATTATAATCCTACAGAAACCATCATCATTTGGAATCATGCGGCAATCAGGTATTGTTCGCCCGGCGGGGACGCTCTTAAATTTTCAAAAGGGGGAATCAGGAACCAGAACCAGAGCAGGACCTGTTTGTCCGATAGAGCTTCGAGGTTGCAGTTATTGGCCAGAAAGTTTTTCCGGATCATATTCTGAAAGGCTTCATCCATTCGGGCAAGATGCTTTTCGAGCAATTGGCGTTTGGTAGTGCAGCGATTCCAGAATTTCATTTTTTCTGCCGACAGCCTTGCTTCAAGCTCGGCTTCTTCTTGTTTTTTCCTGAGATAAGCCCGTCGTTGAGTTTCCTCCTGAGCTTGCCGTTTCAATTCCTTTTGACCGGCATGCAAAGTCGTAGGGTTGCCGAAATGCTTGCCCATCCAGCCGGGTTGGTTGCCGGGACGATGGGCTTCGAGCAGCTTCTGAATTCCGGTCCATCGGGCGGCGAGTTCCTGATCGGACATCTTGATGATGGCATTCAGCAAATTCTTTGTCAGCAGGATTTGCCGGTCCTGCATAATGTTGATGATTTCTTCTCTATTCATAAAATTCCTTTGTTTAAAAAATTTGGCATGGTCACTATGTGGGCCATGCCAAATAATACGGTTATTATTTTTCTATCGTTTTCTTTGAAACGTTGGTGGTTAGCCTGGAAACGGAAGAAATTTGAGGCTGCCGGTCATCATCAATTTCCATTTCGATGGATTTGTTGAGTTGTTCAGCGGCATCCGCCGGCGGCGTTTGCTTTTGGGTTTTGGCGGCGGCATTTGCTTTCTGATACTGTTCGAGGGCTTCATATAAGTTTGAAAAAACAGCGATTTTACGTTCAACACCATCATCGGAAGTATTAATAGAATTCTGAACCGATTTTTCCATCAGGGAAACGAAATCCACAGTTGCGCCGTAATTCGGATCGGTGACGGTTTCAAAACCGTACTTTACCGGCGGTTCTTTGGCGTCGCCATTGATGAATAGGCTCCACAGTCGATGCGCGGCGTCGGCTTGATCATAAGCCGGGAATAAATATGTTTCGATATAACGTTCGTTGATATCGTCGTGATATACTATGAACATTTGAGGTCAATTATGGAAGAACATATTTTCTCGAACTTGCAATCAAAATACAATCAAAAGCTCACGTAATATGCTAATGACAAGCAAAATAACCCTTGTAATTGTCAAAAAACATGATACTGATGATCGCGATCACGACCAGCAATTCAATGAGTGTGAATTTTCTCACGATGAACCTCCTGTTTTCTTGAAACGTTTATTCCTGTAGTCTTCGGCAAACGCATCGCCGTCATATCCGGGCGTGGACGGAAGCAGTTCGTCCAGGCGGACGGTTTGCCCGTTGTTCAGCCAGGATGTCCTGGCCGCAAGGGCCGCCAGCTCCGGTTCCAGCAGGTATTCAGGGGCAACTGGCGGCGTGTCCGTTTCGCCGGTCAGGTACGGAAGTTGAGCCCGCAGTAAATGGTGGTAAATCCCGGCGTTATCGATCCGGGCCTGGTGAACATCCGACGCAGTGACCGCCGTGATGTTGAACGGCAGGCTACCGGTTTGCCCTACGCTGAGGAATGCACAGCGTCCGTCGTGCCATTGCAGCAGGATTTGCCGCTGCCCCGAGGCGGCAAGATAGCGCGCGGAGGCGACGCCCGGCCCCATGGCCTGGCATAACAGTGAATATCCGTGAATGCCGTAATTGAATTCATCGGTGCCGACCGCGCTGTACGCCGTATGGATATCGGTTGGAGCCAGCCGCCATTCCCGGACTTCCCGGGTGAAACGCAGCGCGGAGCCGCCGCTGATTCGATGCCCCGCCCGCTGCCATTGGCGTATGATTCCGGCATCGTGAATATTGCCGATGACCGGTTTGTCAATGAATACGGCCTTGCCCGCGGCGATGAACGGGCGGGCCTGTTCAATATGGCGCTCCCAGTTGGCGGTGTGAATGATGACGCCATCGACCAGTCCGGGCATATCGTCCAGTTTTTCAAGCGGATGGGGGATGCAGCGGCACTTCCGCAATCGAATTCAACGGATGCCGCCGGAGCTTGAACAAAGGGGATATTGCCGTCATTCCCCCGCATTGCGAGCATTCGTTGCAGTACGGGCCGCAGGAATATAACGGGTTTTCCTTTAAATTCGAGCTGCCGCATGTTCCGGACAGCGAAGATTTTTATGTCGAAATCATACGCGGCAACCGGGAAACGGTCCGGGTGCTTGCCGCGGTCCAGAACCTCTATGAAGCGTTTTTCCCGGAGGAACTGCGGGGGCGGAACCGCCAGTTCACCATTTCGTCCAACGCCGTGTATCCGCAGATGATCGAAGACCTGCTCTTTGCGGTCTTGCGTTATTACTACTTCGTCAAACCGCAGAACCGGCACGAGAGCGAGCTGCTGTTCAAAATACGCGAAGAAATCGCGCGTCACGGCGGCGCCCCGGTCACGGTGGCGTTTCTGGCGGACAAGCTGGGGATTTCTGCCGGGCATTTGCGGGTGATGACCCGGAAACTGACCGGCAAATCGACCAAGACGATCATCGATGAGGAGCGGACCCAGATTGCCGCCCATTATCTGCGCTATTCCAATTTGAACGTGGCGGAGATTGCCGAACAGATGCAATTCAGCGATATGATCTACTTCAGCAAATTTTTCCGTAAATTCACCGGCATGCCGCCGTCGCATTACCGCCGCCACTACCGGATCGGCGCGGAAGGATGAAACGGCGCGGGTGGTAATTTTTAAATAATAAAATTCAGGATGTCCGGTTGACTTTTTGGGAAATAATGTTAAATTATTCCTCTTATAGATAATTTTTTATCCAATTCATAATATTTAGAGGACAATGATTATGAAAAAAGTATTGATCCCTACAAAACTCGATAAGTTCGCCGCCGATCTGCTCACCCAGAAAGGTTTTACCGTGGTGCTCGACGACGTTACCCCGATCGAAGACCTGATCAAGGCCAATCCCGATACCGAAGTGATGATTGTCCGCAGTGAAAAAGTCACCCCGGAAATCATTGACGCCCTGCCGGAGCTCCGTCTGGTGGTCCGCGCCGGTGCCGGTTACAACACCATCGATACCAAATATGCGCGCCGCAAAAACATCGACGTCATGAACACCCCCGGCGCCAACGCCAACGCCGTGGCCGAAGAAGCCATCGCCATGGTTCTGGCGGGCTGCCGCCATGTGATTCAGGGCGACCTCACGACTCGTGAAGGCAAATGGGAAAAGAAAAAATTCCTCGGTACCGAAATCACCGGTAAAACCCTCGGCGTGATCGGGCTCGGCAACATTGGCCGTCTGCTGGTCAAGCGCCTGGGCGGGTTTGAAATGCGCGTCCTCGGCTATGACCCGATGATTTCGCCCTCTTACGCCGAACAGCTCGGCATTGAACTGACCGATGTCGATACCATTTTCAAGGAAGCCGATATCGTGTCTCTGCACGTGCCGGAAGTGGCCGAAACCAAGGGCATGGTCAATGCCGCCCGCCTGAAACTGATGAAGACCGGCGCCGTGCTGGTGAACTGCGCCCGCGCCGGAATCGTCAACGAAGACGACCTCCGCGCCGCCAAAGCCGAAAAGAAAATCATCTTCTGCAACGACGTTTATCCGAAAGACGAAGCCGGCCCCAAAACGGTGACCGATATCGCCGATATCATGCTGCCGCACCTCGGCGCCAACACGAAGGAAGCGAATTTCACCGCCGCCCGCATGGCTGCCGAGCAGACCATTGCTTATTACGAACAGGGCATTACCAACTGCGTCGTCAACAAGGAAATTCCGGACGGGCTCGACGCCAAGTACCAGAAGCTCGCCTACGTCCTTTCCGGACTGGCATTCAACGCCCTGGGCAAAACGCCGGAACGCATCGAAACAAGTTTCTATGGCGAACTCAAACAGTATGCCAAATGGATGATGGCTCCGATCACCGCCGGGATCACCCGCGAATTCGATCCGGCGCTGGACGCCGCCGACGCCAAATCGTTCCTCTCCTCGCGCGGCATCGACTATGTTGACCGCGAAACCGATGAGAGCAAGAACTACGGCAATTCCATGACGGTGGACGTCAGCACCATCGGGACCCACGGCCGCGCCAGCGTCCGCGGCACCATTGCGGAAAACAACCTGATGATTTCCCGGCTCGGCGACTACGATAAACTGTATCTGGAACCGACCGGTTACCATCTTTTCACCGAGTACAAAGATGAACCCGGCGTGATCGGTAAAATCGCCGGAGTCCTCGGCGAGAACCATATCAACATCATCGACATCCGCGCTCCCCAGGACCTGAAGAACAACCGTTCTCTGGCCGTGGTCAAGACCAATGTCAATGTCCCGGATGCCGTGATCGCCAGAATCCGCGATCTTGTGAAACCGATCAATATCTTCAAGTATAACTACTTTGAAGCCTGATTTTAATAAACAGCTGGAATTGCTGGCTCCGGCCGGCAATGCGGCGGCGGCTCTGGCGGCATTTGACGCCGGGGCCGATGCCGTTTATGCGGGCCTGGTCCGTTTCAACGCCCGCGAGCGGAGCGAGAATTTCGATGCCGGCACGCTGGGCGGCGTCATCGAATACGCCCACCGGCAGGGACGCAGGGTTTACGTCACCCTGAACACGGTCATCAAGGAAGGGGAACTGGCGGATGTCGCCGGATACCTCTCGCAGTTGTCGGGACTTGCCCCGGACGCCGTGATCGTGCAGGACCTTGGCGTGGTGCGCATGCTCCGTGAATATTTTCCGCAGCTTAACATTCATGCGTCCACGCAGATGGGCATCCACAACTCCGCCGGAATGGCGACGGCGGCCAGGCTCGGCGTCAGCCGGGTGATCGTCGAACGCCAGGTGACGCTGGATGAACTCCGGGACATGGTGCCGAAGTCTCCGGTGGATGTGGAAATGTTTGTCCACGGGTCGCTGTGCTGTTCGCTTTCCGGACAGTGCCTTTTTTCATCGTGGCATGGCGGCTCCAGCGGCAACCGCGGCCAATGCAAACAGCCCTGCCGCCGTCGTTTTTACAGCGGGCAGGGGAACGGTTTTTTCTTCTCGGCGCAGGATTTGTGCATGATCGAGCATCTGGATGAAATCCGTTCGCTCGGCGTCAAATCGTTGAAAATCGAAGGGCGCCTGCGTCAGCCCGATTATGTGAAAAATGTCGTATCGGCCTACCGGCTGATGCTGGACACGCCGAAGGGCAGTCCGGGATACGGGAAACGGCTGGGCGAGGCGCGCAACCTGCTTTCGCATTCCTGCGGACGCAAATGGTCTTTGGGATTTTATACGAAGGAATCAGCGGAAACGCTGGTGAATTTTGACAGCCTCGGCGCTTCCGGCATGTTGTGCGGCAGGGTCGAGGAGTCGCAGCCGAACGGTTTCCTTTTTACCGCGACCAAACGGATTCAGCTTGACGACCGGCTGCGGGTTCAACCGCAGTCGGGAGATGAAGGCCCGGCGTTTACTGTCACCAAAATGTTTGTCCGCGACCGGAGTTGTTCGGCGGTGCGGCCGGGTGAAAAAGTCTTCGTCTGCTGCGACAAAGGAATGCCGTATGGCGGGCTGGTCTTTAAGATCGGCGAGACCTCGGGGGATTATTCCGCCCGGATCGCGGCGCTTCCGCGTCCGCGGACCCGGCTGGACCTGAATATTGAAGTCCGCCGGGATAAGTTGACGGTCAAAGCGGCAAATACGCCGCTTCCGGCATGGGAAAAAGAGTGGGAATTGACGCCGGCCGAGCGCCATCCGCTGAATGCCGAAACCTTGCAGGGGGTCTTCCGCGAAGCCGATTCGGTTGTTTTCGGCGCCGGAGAGATCGAGGCGGTGATTAACGGACAATTTTTTGTCCCCGCCGGAGTACTGAAAAATGTCCGCCGGGAATTCTGGGCGTACATCAAAGAAAATTTACAGCCGGACCAGGTGAGTGCCGGTGATACATGCAAACGATTCATTGACGACTATCGCAACGCCGTGATTCCCGCGAAGCAGTCTTACCCGGAAACGGTCGCAACCGTTACCAAGGGCGATGCTCCCGGCAGCCGGGATGCCGTCCGCGCGATCGGCGTGTATGACGTCAATAAATTTACCACCGAAGCCATCCTGCCGGAGTTTTGCCCCGAGAATCGGTTGCATTCACTGGCCGGAGCGATTGCCGCGGCTTATGAACGCGGCGTCCGCCGGTTCCGTACGCCCGCGTTGTATGGATTGGAGCTTCTGCGTGGTTACAAGGGAATCCAGATTACAGCCGGCGGCAATCTGCCGGTCGCCAACTCCATGGCGGTGACGGAACTTCAACGCCTTGGCGTGGATAAAGTGCTGGGTCATATCGAGCTGGAAGCCGCGTCATTGAAAGCGCTGGCGGCGCATTCGCCGCTGCCGGTGGAACTGTATCGGCTGGGACGGCCGGTGCTGCTGATTACCCGCGCCAAAATTCCGGTGAATGGAGAGTTCCGCGACAGCCGCGGCAATGAATTCATCGCCGAATACGACCGCCGGGACGGGTTGACCCGTGTTTTGCCGAAAAAAGCGGTTTCCGTGCCGCGCCTGCCGGATTTGATCGATTTTTATGATCTGACCCGCGCCGGTTGGCGAAACGGCGAAACGTCCGAATTCAACTTCAATTCCGAACTTCAATAAATTTCCGATTCCAGAAAAAAAGGGGCGGGAACGGCAAAAGCTGGATTAATTTGCCGTTCCCGCATGGGATAGCCTGATGGGCTCAGATATCAGGCTGGGAGATAAAAGAACGTAAAAGCCTCAGAGAGTATCGGGGACATATCCTGCACGATCATATTTTATGCCCCCCGACAAATTTCTGATATCAATTAAAATACCATTTAGGGGAAGAATTTTCAAGTCCTGAATATAAAAATATTGATATTTTTTTATTGATTAATAAGCGGGTATAAGACTTCAACGGTTTCAAGGTGATATATCGGTCCGCGGTCCGTGGCGGCAGGCCGTGGTGGTCACGGATCGTCCATTGTTGCAAGCGAGGCGCGATACCCGTTTCGGTGCGGTACGGATGCGTTGCATCCTGATTTAAAGATTTTGCGGCGGGTTGTACCCGCCGCTGCGTTTGGGGCTTCGGGTCAGATATCTTTCATTTTGGGTTCAAGATATTCCAGGCAGCTGTTCAGGGTCGCCAGATGGGGATAATCGGCTTCGGGAACCTGTACTTTGTATTGTTTGCGGAGTTCCATCACGATATCCAGGAAGTCCATGGAATCCAATTCGAGCTGGTCGCGCAATTTTTCATCGGGATTTACCGTGCTGCAGTCACCTTCGGGCAGGATGTTGTTGATGATTTCAATAAGGGCGTCTTTGATTTCACATCTGGTCATTTAGGGCTCCGTCGTTGTTCGTTCTGTCATTCGAATATTCAGTCTTAATATAAATCCGTGAGGGGATATTTCAAGAACACTGCCCTTCAAAAAAACGAAAATGATGATTTATTGCAAAAAAGTTAAGAAAAGGACAAAAGAATGGTGGCATAAAAGGCTAACTGTTGTTATATTTATCATTACGACGTTGTTGGCCGGATGGCAATGCCGGATGGCCGATTGCGTATTATATAGTATTGAATAGTGAAAATGGTATCAGGAAATACCGGTTTGTTATTCTTGAAGCGTTTGTTGGAATGATTCGTGCTGAATAAATAATATCTTCTGTGACATGGGGACATATGTTAAGACAGCCAGAGCGAACGAAAGGTGAATTGAAGCGGGTCCGGTTTGCCGGGAGGCAGGTGTATGAACATGCCTTCGGGATGCTGGATTCGCATTGATATCTGACGGTAAGCAACTTGCGGCAAGCAATAACAGTTTGATCGGAATTTCCCGGCCCGGGGAAAGTGATGGAACAGTTGGATTTCGGGATGATTGACGGAGCTGAAAAGCGACCGTCCGATGATCTTGAGCATAAAAAAGCGGTCGCGGCCGATCAACCGCTGGCAGCTCGTATGCGTCCGCGTAATCTTGAGGAATACGCCGGACAGCAGCACCTTCTGGCTCCCGGGAAATTATTGAGGCGCGCGATTGACGCGGATCGTTTCAGTTCGATTATTCTCTCCGGTCCGCCCGGAACGGGCAAAACCAGTCTGGCGGAGCTGATTGCTCTGCGGACGGACAGCGAATTCATTCGCCTGTCCGGGGTGACTTCGACGGTGGCCGACCTGCGCAAGGAAATCGGCCGGGCCGTGATGCGCAAACAACTCCACGGGCGGCGTACCGTCGTTTTTGTGGACGAACTGCACCGTTTCTCCAAAAGTCAGCAGGACTCCCTGTTGCCGGACGTGGAAAACGGAAATATCCGACTGATTGGCGCAACCACTCACAACCCGCAGTTTTATATTGTGGGAGCGCTGTTGTCGCGTTCTCTGGCGTTTCGACTGGAAGCGCTGAGTGCCGGGGACATACGCGCACTGTTAATACGTACCCTGTCCGATCCCCGTGGGCTGGGCGGAAAAAACATCATGGCGACCGATGAGGCGCTTGATTTTTACAGTTCCGCCTGCGAAGGCGATGCCCGCCGGGCGCTGAACGCGCTCGAACTTGCATCCCTGACCACGGACCCGGACGGCAAGGGAACGATAACCATCAGCCTCCGCGAAGCGGAAGAATCGATTCAACGGAAATTCATCGTATACGGCGACGACGGGCATTACGACACCGCCAGTGCGTTTATCAAAAGCATGCGGGGGAGCGACCCCGATGCCGCGGTGTACTGGCTGGCCAAAATGCTTCATGCCGGCGAGGATATCCGTTTTATCGCGCGCAGAATCGTGATTTTTGCCTCCGAAGACGTAGGCAATGCGGACCCGCGGGCGATATCGGTGGCGGTGGCAGCCATGCAGGCGATCGACATGATCGGGATGCCCGAGGCAAGGATTATTTTGTCCCAGGCGGTGACGTATTGCGCCACCGCCCCCAAAAGCAATGCCTCCTGCATCGCCGTCAACGAAGCATTGGAGGATGTGGAAAACGAACGGGTGCAGCCGGTTCCGGTACACCTGCGCGATTCGCATTCCGCCGACGCCCGTGACAACGACGGCAAGCCCGGCGAGGCCTACAAATACCCGCATGAGTATGACGGCCACTTTGTGGCTCAGGAATACATGGGAGTCCCCAAGGTTTATTACCGTCCGGGCGCTCTGGGGTATGAGGAGAAAATCAGACAGCGGCTGGAAATCTGGCGAAATGCCGGAGTTATCCCGTCGGAAGGACGGTGCGAAGGTGAATAATTCCGACAAGCAAAGCATACGCCGGGAATATTTGCGGAAGCGCCGTGACTTGAAACCGGATTTCAGGCAGGCGGCGGCGGCGGCAGTCCATGCGGCGCTGGTGAAATTGCCGGAAGTTTCGCAGGCCCTTCATGTCGGCGCTTACCTGAGCGACGGCTGCGAAGTCGACCTCGCGGAGCTGCTGGCATGGTGCCTGGAACACGGGAAACGGGTTTATGTGCCGCGCGGCAGTCAAGGCTGTGCGGAATATGAAATGGTTGAAGTTCGCGATTTGTCGCGGGAGCTGGTGTCCGGCAGGTACGGTTTAATGGAACCGTCCGCGGAGATTCCGGCTGCGCCCGCGGTTGCGAGAGACGGCATGGTCTGGCTGATTCCGGGGGTGGCATTTGACCGCTCCGGCGCCAGGCTGGGCCGCGGGAAAGGGATTTACGACCGGTTGCTGAAAGGCGAGACCGGTCCGAAAATCGGAGTTTTTTATAGTGTTCAGGAATATCGGGACTTGCCGAAAGACAGTCACGATATACCGCTGGATATGGCGGTGACTGAACTGGAAGTGATTCGGTACTGAAATTTAAGGAGACAATCGTATGACAATGGGTATGATATGGAGTGCAGTCCTGGGCCTTGCGGTCGGGCTTGCCGTTTTTGTGGTGGCGCGGGTTATCGCGTCGCTTCGCAAGGTGTCGGCGGTGGCCGACGCGGGCAAGATCCGCAGCGACGCGGAAAAGGAAGCCGAGCATATTTTGCGCGAGGCGAAAGTGACCGCCAAAAGCGAGTTGCTGAAAATGAAGGAAGATTTCGAGGACGAGCTTAAAGAACGCCGCCGTGAGCAGATGGGAATCGAAAAACGCCTGCTCCAGCGCGAAGAAGGCCTGGAGAAAAAGAACAATCAGCTCGACGGTAAAATGGGCGGCCTGGAAAAGAAAGAACGCGAACTTGACGGCATTAAAGAGCGTTTGACGCAGCGTGAACAGGAACTCCAGCGCAAGATCAGCAAGCAGATCGATGAACTGGAACGCATTGCCGGTATGCAGCGCGAGGACGCCAAGCAGATTTTGCTGGAAAAATTGAAAGGGGAAGTACAGAACGAGTCCGGCCTTCTGGTCCGCGACATTCTCGAAGAAGCCAAACAGCGTGCGGAAAAAGAATCCCGCCGCATCCTGACCTATGCCATTCAACGCTATGCGTCGGATTGTACTTATGAGCGTACGACCGCCACGATCCCGCTGCCGAGCGATGAAATGAAAGGACGTATCATCGGCCGTGAAGGACGCAACATCCGCGCCCTCGAAGCCGCTACCGGCGTCAGCATCCTGATCGACGACACCCCGGAAGCGGTGGTGATTTCATGCTTCGACCCGATCCGCAAGGAAGTTGCCCGCCAGCTCCTGGATCGCCTGATCGGCGACGGCCGCATCCATCCGACCCGGATTGAAGAACTGGCCAAAAAGATCGCCAAGGAAGTGGAAGAAGACGCGTTCGAAGCCGGCGAAGCCGCCGTGCTGGAAGCCGGGATTCAGGGCGTGGCGCCGCAGGTCATCAAACTGCTGGGCCGCCTGAAATACCGCTACAGTTTCTCGCAAAACGTGCTTCAGCATTCGCTGGAAGCCGCTTATTTCATGGGAATGATCGCCTCCGAACTCGGGCTGGACGAGCAGAAAGCCAAGCGGATCGGGTTGTTCCATGACATCGGCAAGGCGATCGACCACGAAGTGGAAGGTTCGCACGCGGCGATCGGCGCGGATATCCTGCGCAAACATAATGAAGCCAAAGAGGTCATTCATGCCGTGGCCGCGCACCATGCCGAAGTGGAACCGCAAAGCCTGTACGACGTTCTGATCAACGCCTGCGACACGCTGAGCGCATCCCGCCCGGGCGCACGCAGTGAAACCACCGAACTTTACCTGAAACGGCTGGAACAGCTTGAAAGCATTGCGATGGAGTTCAAGGGTGTGGAGAGCTGCTTTGCCCTTCAGGCCGGCCGTGAAGTCCGTGTCGTCGTGACTCCGGACGATATTCAGGAAGGCGAAGCGCAAATGCTGGCCAAGGATATCTGTCAGCGGATCGAAAAGGAAATGAATTATCCCGGCCAGATCAAGGTGACGGTGATTCGCGAAACCCGTTCGGTCGAATACGCCAAATAAACGGGGAAAAGCCCCATGGCCGTTCATTATCTGACACTGATATACGTGCTGCTGCAGGTCGCTCTGTCGGTTCATGTGCTGATGACCAAGCACAATGAACCGCAAAGCGCCATGTTATGGTTATTGTTGATTCTGATTGTCCCCGGAGCCGGGATCGTTTTCTACCTGTGCTTCGGCTTCAACCTGCGCAAATCCAGAACCAAAGCCATGGCGCGGAGCATGGAGGGGCTGAACCGGGAACGTTACGAATATTTTAAAAATAAATACAGTAACTTTTCAACCCGGCTGGAGGAGTATCTGGTCACCTCCGAAGGGGAGGGCGACGAGGATTCGGATACGGTTGATTTCAACGTCACGCTGGATCGGGTCCTGCCGGAAGGGGCGTTCCGGATCGGCGGCAACCGTCTGGAGCTGCTGCGTGACGGGGATGTCGCTTATACGGCCATGTTTCAGGCGATTAAACGCGCCGAACACAGTATCCATCTCCAGTCGTTCATCATCAGCAATGACCTGGCGGGCAAGACCATTCTGGAGGAATTGTTGGCCAAAGCCCGGAAAGGGGTCGAAGTCCGGGTGCTGTACGATGGGTTTGGGAGCCTGAAATCCTGCTTCAGGCATTTTTTTCGGCGCTATACCAGAAAACGCGTTCGACTGTTTCAGATCCATGCCTTTTCGCCGATCAATATTTTTACGCCGTGGCGGATTCAATTGCGCAACCACCGCAAATTAATGGTGGTGGACGGTCGGATTGCCTTTACCGGCGGGATCAATATCTCCGAAGGGAACCTGAAACCCGTCCAACGCGCTTTTAAACGGCCGAGAACCAGCGTCATCCATGATTTACACTGTCAGATTACCGGCCCGGCGGTATCGGAATTTCAGATTGCGTTTTTTCGGGACTGGGCATTCGCCACCGGTCGGCATCTGCCGGAGTTGATTACTAAAGAGCATTTCCCCGACCCGGTGGCAACCGGCCGGACGGTCCTGCGGGTGGTGTCCAGCGGTCCCGGACAGAACTTCGGTGCGTCCATGAATGTGTTTTATACCGCTGCTTCGACTGCCCGGAAAACCATTTGGATCATGAGCCCGTATTTTGTGCCGGACCAGGCGTTCGTCAAAGCGCTGTGCATGGCGGCGGCCCGGGGCGTGGACGTGAAGGTGATTGTGCCGGAGTTGAACAACCATTTTTATGTGGACTGGGCGGCGCGCAGTTTGTTTCGGACGCTGATCCCGGGCGGAGTAAAGATTTATTTCCGCAACAAGACCTTCTCGCATATCAAGTCCATGATTGTGGATGGCGAATGGGTGCTGATGGGGTCAAGCAACTGCGATGTCCGGAGTTTCCATTTGAACTACGAATTGGATTTTTGTGCGGAACAATCCGGTTTCATCGATGATATGCGCCGTCAGTTTCAGGAGGAGCTGGATCATTCCACGGAGCTCACGCTTGAGAAAATTCAAAAAACATCTTTCGCCCGGCAATTCAGCGAAAACCTCTGTTCGCTCCTGACGCCGATCCTGTAAGGAGGAGGCCCCGCCGGGCTGCGGGGAATTTATGGATGACGGTCCGATAATACTGGTCGGAATTATTCTCCGATGATTTTTACGAGCAGCCGTTTATTGCGCAGACCGTCGTATTCCCCGTAAAAAATTTGTTCCCACGGACCGAAATCGAGTTTGCCATCGGTCACCGCGACTACAACTTCGCGCCCCATGACCTGGCGTTTCAGGTGTGCGTCGGCATTGTCTTCGGCGCCGTTGTGATCGTATTGGCTGTGCGGCTTTTCCGGAGCGAGTTTTTCCAGCCAGACCTCAAAATCACGATGCAGCCCGCCTTCGTCATCGTTAATGAATACCGAAGCGGTAATATGCATGGCATTACACAAGAGCAAGCCTTCTTTGATACCGGATTCCCGCAGACATTCTTCCACCTGCGGCGTGATGTTGATATATTGGCGGCGGCGGGTGGCTTTGATCCACAGTTCTTTGCGGTAACTTTTCATGGGATTTTCGACTCCTTATTCTTTAGGATGGAACCACTCTCTTTGCTTTTCTCATTATTCTTCTCATGGTTCTCCAGTTGTGCTTTTGCTGTACGTTGCGGTTAAAAAGGGCGGATTCAACCTTGAAGTGCAACACTTGCTTCATAAAAGAATATCTCTCTTGGCGTTGAAAAATCAAGTGATTTTCTTGCTCTGCCATTTAATTTATCTTGAATATTATCGGTTGCCGCCAGATGATGGCCTTTGAACTGACACAATACCTCGTTTTGTTGTTTGCCGGCAGGTTTGCGGCGCCTGCGGGAAATTTCCGGCGATGTTTCATTGGTCGGTCAGGAGGGGGCGATGGTAGAAGATAAGGGGTCGCCGGGCTTGAAAATTCCGGCGGCGGCACTATCTTAGTCAATACCGAAAAACCGTAAGGATGTTATGAAAGAGCTGAAAAAGAAAAACGCATTTATTTCCGATATGGACGGCGTGATTTATCATGGCAACAAACTGCTTCCCGGAGCCGTCGAATTTGTCGAATGGCTGCGCCGGAACCAGAGAAAATATCTGTTCCTGACCAACAGCAGCGAACGGACGCCCCGCGAATTGCGCGAAAAATTGCTGCGCCTGGGAATGGATGTGCCGGAAGAAAATTTTTATACCAGCGCCCTGGCGACGGCCGATTTTCTCGCCCGCCAGCGCCCGGAGTGCTCCGTATTCGCCATCGGCGAGGCCGGGCTTTACAACGCGCTGTATGAACGCGGAATCTCGATGAACGACAGCAGTCCCGATTACGTGGTGGTGGGCGAAACCCGCACCTACAGCTATGAACGGATCGAAAAAGCGGTTCACCTGATCAATAAAAAAGGCGCCCGGCTGATCGGCACCAACCCCGATATGACCGGCCCCACCGAACACGGCATCGTACCGGCCACCGGCGCGTTGATCGCTCCGATCGAACTGGCTACTCAGACCAAAGCCTACTTCGTGGGCAAGCCGAACCCGTTGATGATGCGCCGCGCCGTGAAGCGGCTCGAAGCCATGAGCCGCGAAACCATGATCGTGGGCGACCGCATGGACACCGACATTGTGGCCGGGGTCGAAGCGGAAGTGGACACGGTTCTGGTGCTGAGCGGCGTGACTGCAATGGAGGATATTGAGCGTTTTGCCTATCGTCCTTCTTACATCATGCGCGGATTGGATGAATTGGTGGAAGAGCTCCGGAGGTAGACTTGCCGGAAAATCCGGTGGTAAATTACCGCTCGCACCTGCCGTCTTTTCTCCTGTTTTCAGGATAAACTCGGATTTATCCGGGTTGAGTGCTGGTAAATCAGGAAAGAAGGTATATATTACCAGTTTTGTAAGAGATTATTTTGCTTGACAGGAACGCAATGTTATGGAAAAATATTATTTAGGGATTGACGTAGGCTCTACTACTCTCAAGTCTGTGGTTATGTCGGACAAAGGGAAAGTGCGGCATACGCTTTATCAACGGACTCGCCCGGTCAGCTCGGGGAAATTGACTTGCAGTGGTGCTTGCCACCGTTGCGGGGCATGTAATTTCGGCGCGTTGAAAAAAACCATCGAAGGCTTTTTGGAAGAAGCGGGGTTGAAGATCAAGGACATCATCTGTACGGCCGTGACCGGCAGCCAGATCGTTGAAGAAACCAAACGTTTCATTCCCTACGATTTCCAGATATCGGAGGTTTCCGCGCACGTGGCCGGAGCCCAGCATTATTATCCGGAGTGCAAAGCGATTCTGGACGTTGGCGGACAGGACAGCAAGGCCATGGTCTACAGCGAACAGATGAAGATGTGGAATTCCAAAATGAGCGGCATCTGCGCCGCCGGAACCGGCGCTTTCCTCGACAGTGTAGCGAACAAGCTCAGTGTGCCGGTGGAAGAAATGGCCGACAAGGCTAATTTCGACAGCGACTTGGAATTCTCCTCGGTCTGCGCGGTGCTCAGCGCCACGTCGATCAATAAATTTAAAAACCGCTATCCGCTCGGTGAAATCATCGGCGGGGCCTGCCGGGCCCAGGCTCGGACGATCATGTCCGGGGTCGGACAGCTCTTCCTGAACTACAAGGGCCCGATCGTGTTCCAGGGCGGCGTGGCGTACAACCGCGCGGTGGCTTATTACCTGAAGGAAATCACCGGCAACGAAATCATCATCCCGGAATTCCACGGGGTGATGGGCGCTCTGGGCGCGGCATGCCTGGCGCGGCGGTTTTCCGCACTGGAGAAAAAATACGATCCGCCGAAGGCTGTTTTCCCGAAAACCAGTACCATTCTTCCCTCCATCGCGCTTCGCGCCAAAGCGACCCAACATGATTTCATGATTCGCCGCAGCAAAGAACCGGTGGTCTGGCGAAATCTGTTTTTCCCGACGGAAATCCTGAACGCCATGGGGCTTCGGATGCTGACGCTGGAAACCTACGCCGCGCTCTTTGCCCGTAACTCGAAACGGATCAAAAAATCGTTCGACGAAGCGGCATGCAAGGGGTTTTCCGGCGAAACCTGTTCTTTCCTGAGAGTACTCGAGGGGATGGAACTGCCGCGTCCGAGTTTCGGGGTATCGACCTCGCAGCCCTGCCAGCAGGGAGAGCGGATTTTCCACGACTTGGCGCGTTCTTACGGGATTGAAGATAAATTTTTCTCGCTTCAGACGCCGGTTTCATTCAGCGAACCCGCCGTCGAGCAGATGGCTCAAGGGTTGGAAATGGCGGTGTGGGAGATGGAAAAGGCATGCAATTGCAAGCTCGATCCGAAAAAGCTCACCGAAGCCATCGACCTTTCCAACGAAGCCCGTTATTATTCGAAGAAATGCAACGACCTGCGCTTTACCAGTCCTCCGTTGATCCGGGGAACTCAAGCGGTCTATTTTTCGGTGATTTTCTCCCAGCTCTGGGGACGCCGCGAAATGGTCGATATCCAGAAGCAGTTCCTGGCCGACCTGGAACAGCGCCGCGACGAAATCGGCGACAGCATCAGTATTGACGACACCCACCGGATTCTCTGGCTCCACCTGCCGCCGTTCTACGACGTCAGTTTGCTGGATTATATCGAATTGAACTGCAATGCGCCGATCGTGTTCGAAGAAGTGAACTTCATCGGCTGGGAAGAACTGAAGGCCGATGATCCGTACCGTTCACTGGCCCGGAGGCTGTTGACGGTGGGGTTCCTCGATCCCGCCCAGCGTGTCAAAATGATCAGTGAAAACTCGCGCAAGGGTAAATTCAACGGCTGCATCCTGTACAACCACGGCTTCGGCCGTTGTTCCATGGCTGATAGTTCGCTGGTGAAGCACCTGCGTGAAGAACTTAATCATGAAGGGGTTCCGCTTCTGGTTCTGGATGGCGACTGTATCGATCCCACGATCGATCCGTGCAGTACCTATACCAAGGTCAGCGCTCACATCGAAGCCATGAACGAAAAGAAATTCGGCAATATCTTCGGCAAATTGCAGGAGAAACAAAAATGATTCGAAAGCCCGAGGCATTCCGTTCCGAAGTCCGCGAAAATATGCGCGGTGGTGCCGGTTCGGTGCGAATCGAACATTTGTGGGAGCCCGGCAGCGAAATGAAATCCGCCAACCGGATGGTGTCGCGCCTGATCATCGGACCCGGTTGCGGGATCGGTCCCCACCGCCATGACGGCGAAGACGAAATCTTCTACATTCTGCAAGGGACCGCGGAAGTTGACGACGACGGCTCCTGCCGCATCCTGACCGTCGGAGACACGATTTTGACCGGCGACGCCGCCCACTCCATCAAAAATATCGGCGACGACACGCTCGTGGTCCTCGCCATGATTTCAACCCACAAACCAAACTGAAGAATACAACTATGAGTTTAAGCAGGGAATTCTTACTGCGGCAGGCGGAGGAGTATTCCACTCCGCTTTATGTGTATGACGGGGATATGATCCTGGATCGTTATCATCGGCTCTTCGACTTCATCAAATGGCCCGGGCTGAAAGTCCACTTCGCCATGAAAGCCAACTCCAACTTAGGCATCCTGAAACTGTTGAACAAGGCGGGCGCGTATCTGGATACCGTATCGCCGGGCGAAGTGATCCTGGGGCTGAAAGCCGGATTCCCGCGCGAACGCATCATCTACACCGCAAACAACCTGACCGAAGCCGAAATGCACATGGTTCACGAACAGGGCGTGCTGATGAATATCGGTTCGGTCTCCCGCCTCGCCAAGTTCGGCAAGGCGTTTCCCGGCAGCGAACTCTGCCTGCGCTTCAATCCGGACGTCCGTGACGGCGAAAATGAACGCCTGATGACCGCCGGCGATATCGCCAAATTCGGCATCCTGCTCGACCAGGTGGACAAAGTCAGGGAACTGGCGGCGAAATACAACCTGAAAGTCGTCGGGCTCCACGAGCACACCGGTTCGGGTATTCAGGACGAATCCGTGTACAAGAGCATGAAGGCGCTGATGGGCATCGCCACGCCCGAAAATTTCCCCGACCTGCGCTTCCTCGACTTCGGCGGCGGCTTCAAAGTCCCCTACAAACCGGACGAAAAACGGATCGACTACGTGAAAATGGGCGCGGAAATCACCCGCCTCTTTACCGAATTCTGCGACAAATACGGCCGTAAACTCGAATTGCGTTTCGAACCCGGCAAATACATGGTTGCCGAATCCGGTTATCTGCTGGTTCAGATCAATACCTTGAAGGACAATCACGGCTATCTGATTGCCGGTTGCAACTCCGGATTCCCGCAATTGATCCGTCCGGTATTTTACGGCGCGTACCACCATGTGCGCAATCTCTCCAACCCGGACGGCGCGGCAAACGTATACGACGTAGTCGGCAATATCTGTGAAACCGGCGATTACTTCGCCGAACGCCGCGAGCTCCCGGAAATCCGCGAAGGCGATATCCTTTCCATCGAAAACGCCGGTGCTTACTGCTATTCAATGGGGGGATTCTACAACCTGCGCCCGATGCCCGCCGAAGTGCTGGTGCAGAACGGCGAAGCCAAACTCATTCGCCGCCGGATTTCATTCGAAGACCTGGCGAATCAGGTATTGGCCGAATCCGCCGACTAGGGGATTTCGCCCGTTGGGCGACCAGCGTTCCGCCGCTGGACCGCGTGCGGGCACGGCCCGCCGCGAATGGACAATTGGGGGAAATGTTTTATTTCGCAGGGGAAACCTTGACGCTTCAAGGTTCCCCCTTGCAACCCTCCTCCAACAGCTATCCGGACAAGGATTTATTCAATCAGAAAAGATTGGGAAACAGGGTCGCAGGGAGAAACCCGGATCTGTCCGGGTGTCTCCCCGGACAAAAAGAACTTCGCGGCGGGCCGTGCCCGCACGCGGTCCAGCGGCGGAACGCTGGTCGCCTGCAAGGCGAAATCCCTTCCCGCTTCCTCCTTCCCCATTCCTTATTGCATTCGGATTCGGATTAAGCGATCAAGACGTTGACGCCACGGGTCTCGAGCATATTGCGCTCGGCGGGGCCGAGGGCGGGATCGCTGATAACGCAGTTCACATCGTTGAGGCTGGCGAATTTGACCAGGGCTTTGCGGGTGAATTTGGCGGCGTCGCAGAGGATGACGACCTGATTGGAGATTTTGACGGATTGATTTTCGAGGTTGGCCAGGTTCAGGTCGGCGGTATAGAAGCCTTGTGCGGCGTCTGCGCCGTCGCAGCCGGTGAACAGCATATCCACGTGATAATCGTGCAGGAATTGTTCGGCGGCGGGCCCCACCAGGTCGAGGGAATTGCTGCGGAGTTCGCCGCCGGTCAACATGACTTTGACCCGGGTCTGGAACAGGGCGGAGGCGATCGGAATCGAATTGGTCAAGACCGACAGGAGCGGGTTTTCGCGCGCCAGCAGTTTGGCGAAAGCCAGGGTGGTGGTGCCGGTGCTCAACATGATGCTTTTGACATTCGGGGTTTCCTGAAGGAGTTGCCAGGCGCGGCGGGCGATGGCGTTTTTTTCCGGGGTGGGATGGGGCGACGTGCCTTTTTCGTAAATTTCCGAGCGCGGGACCGCGCCTTTGCGGGTCAACAGGACCTGACCTTCGGCTTCCAGTTGACGGAGGTCGCGGCGGATGGTCATCGGCGTGACGCCGAAATAAGCCGCCTCGACTTCGAATTCAATCCGGCCAAGGTCGCGGAGTCGTTTTAAAATTTCAGTTTGTCGTGCGTTCATATGTTAAAAAATAACATGAAAATGTTAAAAAGTCAATATTTGTTTTTATAAATTATTGTTTTTTCTTGGGCTGAAGGTAAAATATTGGTGAAACGCCACCATATTAATCAACAGTACAAGGAGTTTGATCATGGGCCGCTACAATCCTGAACCGTATAAGCTTGATCTGAATTACTATCCGCATCTGGTGACGGACGAGATTCCGGGGCCGAAAAGCAACGCCTTGCACGCCCGCGCCGCGGAGCATTACCGGGGATTGTCCGGGCAGGTGAAGCTGTTCCCGGTGGCTTTTGAGCGGGGGCAGGGGTGTATGCTGGAAGATGTGGACGGCAACCAGTTCATCGATTTTTCCAGCGGGATTTATGTGACGACCCTCGGGCATTGCCACCCGAAAATTTCCGAAGCGGTGGCGTATTACGCCAGGCGTTTGATGAACGCCCATGACTTCACCTCCGAAATCAAGGTGCGGCTGCTTGAAAAAATGGCTGTCTGCCTGCCGGGCGATTTGAAGTCGTTCCAGCTTTACGACAGCGGCACTACGGCGGTGGAGGCTGGTTTGAGGACCTGCCGCGCCGCGACCGGCAAACACGAATTCATCAGTTGTTTCATGGATTTTCATGGCAAGAGCGGCCACGCGATCAGCCTGGCGCGGATGACGAAGTTCAGCGGGCCGACCCGCTCACCGGGATTTTACATGGTGCCGCGTCCTGATACGTACCGTCCGTGGTGGACCCGCGAGGACGGTTCGCTGGACACGGAGAGATACCTCGAATTTTACGACAAATTCATTACCGAAAGCACCACCGGGCAGGTGGCGGCGTTTGTGCTGGAGCCGATTCAGGGGTGGGGCGGCAGCATCATCCCGCCGGACGATTTTTTCCCGAAACTGCGGAAGTTCCTGGACGAACGCGGCATCCTGCTCTTTGCCGACGAAGTGCTGACCAGCATGGGGCGCACCGGCAAGTACCTCTGCATGGAACATTGGGATGTCCTGCCGGACGTGGTGACGCTGGGCAAAGGGTTCGGCAACGGTTTTCCCGTGACCGCGATGGCGGTGCGCACGCCGTATGCGGATGCGGTTGACAAGATCAGCGCCTCCACCAGTTACGGCGGCAACCCGATGGCCTGCGCGGCGGCGCTGGCCTGTTTCGAAGTCATCGAAGAAGAAGGGCTGCTGGAACACGCGATGACGCTCGGGGCGCTGTTTGAAAAGCGCATGGCGGATTGGCCGGATAAATACAGGATCGTCGGCGACTGCCGCGTCAAGGGCTGCCTGATGGGCGTGGAACTGGTCAAGGACAAGGCGACGAAGGAGCCGTTTGACGAAGCCGGGAAAATGGTGTATCAGAAAGCGTTCCGCAAAGGGCTGGCATGGATTCCGGCGGGCCATATCCTGCGGATGAGCCCGCCGATTGTGATGCCCGAAGACGTGGCGCAGCGCGGCATGGACCTGATCGAAGAAGCCATCGCGGAAACCGAAAAGGAGCTGTTGGGATAATATGAAAATCGGGTATGATACGCGAAATGCTTTTGAATGGCATGACGGCGGCGGCGCGGTGGCCGGCGCCATGTCAGGAATCTGAGAAGCGCCTGATGCCGGAAGAAGAAATGGAACAGTTCGCCTGAAATGGCGCAGGAGGTTGAATAGATGAAGATTTATAACGTGGGCATGGTTGGTTTCGGCTTTATCGGCAAGGTGCATGCGTATGGGCATTTGAACATACCGCTGTATTACGATCAGACGGAGTTCAGGACGCGGATCACCCATATTTGCACGTCGCGCCCGGAAACCGCCGAAAAGGGCAGGGCGCAGGTCGGCGCGTTGAAGGCGGTGACCGATTTTCGGGAAATCACCGAAAACCCGGAAATCGATATCGTCGATATCTGTACCCCGAACGGGGCGCATCTGGAAGCGCTGCTGTCGGCGATGAAGCACGGCAAACACATTTACTGCGACAAGCCGCTGGTGGCGGATTACGCCGAGGCGCAACAGGTACGGGAGGCGTTGAAAACCTACAGCGCGACCGCTCAAATGACGTTGCAGAACCGTTTCTTTCCGGCTACGATGCGGGCGAAGCAGTTGATCGAAGAAGGCCGGATCGGTGACATCCTCGAGTTCCGGGGAGCGTATCTGCACTCCGGCAGCGCCGACCCGGAGGCGCCGTTGAAATGGAAACTCGAAGCCGGTACGATCGCCGATCTCGGCAGTCATATTCTGGACCTGCTGCATTCGCTGGTCGGTGATTACGCCGAAGTCATGGCCGCCACCCATATCGCCTATCCGGAGCGCCCCGGCCTGGACGGAGTCCGGAGAAAAGTCACCGCCGAAGACAATATGATGGTGCTGGCGAAACTGCCGAACGGCGCGGCCGGCCAGATCGGCGCGTCCAAAATCGCCACCGGCGCCGAAGACGAGCTCAGCTTTGAAGTTCACGGCCGCAAGGGCGCTTTGCGCTTCAGCAGCATGGACCCGCACCATTTGAATTATTATGACGCGGCGGCGGCGGGCAAGCCGCTGGGCGGCATTCGCGGCTGGACGGCGATCGACTGCGGGCAGCGGTTCGACCCGCCGGGCGGATTCCCGACGCCGAAAGCGGCCATCGGCTGGATGCGCAGTCATCTGCATTGCCTGTACCATTTTGTGGACAGCGTGCATCGCGGGGTTCCGGGATCGCCGGGGCTCGAACAGGGCATTTACATTCAATACCTGATGGACCGAATCAAGGAATCCGCGGCCTCCGGGCGGTGGGTGGACGTGCGGGGTGACAAATGAATACGGCATTCCAAATCGGCTGGAGCGAGGCGGACATTACTCCGGCGGCGGATAAGCAGATTGAACTGTCCGGGCAGTATTACCGGCGGCTGGCGACCGGAATCCATTCGCGGCTGAAAACCGTGGCCGTGGTTTTTGCCTCCGGCAGTGAACAGGCGGTGATGGTTTCGTTGGACCTGGTGAATTCCCCTGCGGAGTTTCAACAGAAGGTCCGCGGGGCGGTCAAGGCGCGCGAACCGGAAATTCAGGTCGAAAAGTTGTTCCTGAACGCTGTCCATACCCACAACGGGCCCGCGGCGGCCGGAGCCGGGCTGTTCCGGGAGTGGCTGCCGGAACTGGAAAACACCTATACCGGCGACGAATACGGCGATTGGATCACGCCGATCATCGCGGACAATGTGGTCCGGGCGTGGCGGAACCGCCGTCCGGGCGGCGTGGCGCGGGCGCTTGGATTCGCCCGGACCGGGCATTGCCGCCGCGCCGTGTACTCGAATGGAACCGCCGAAATGTACGGCGATACCGCGCGGCGCGATTTTATCGGCATGGAGGCGGGGGAGGATTCCGGCGTCGATATGCTTTTTACCTGCGGCGCCGACGGCACGCCGACCGGCATGCTGCTGAATGCCGCGTGTCCGGCGCAGGTCATGGAGGCGACTTACGAAGTGTCGTCCGACTTCGCCGGGGCCGCGCGTGAACGGTTGAAACAGGAATATGGCGAAAATTTCCATATGATTTATCAGATCAGCCCCGCCGGGTGCCAGTCGCCGCGGGATCTGGTGCGGCATTGCGTCGGCGAACCGGATTTCTGGCACGCGGACGGCGTCGAAGTCATGGCGGAAAGGCTGGCGGAGGCGGTCCGGAGCGCCCGCCTGGAAGCGATCGATTATGCGCCGGTGTTCCGGCATGTCGCCCGCCGGGTGAAACTGCCGCGCCGCCGCGTCTCCTATCCCGATTATATTCAGGCGGTTGCCGGGCTCGAGCGCCTGACGGCGCTCCTGCCGGAGCGTGAAGCCTTTGCCGGATTCTGCCGGGAGGTCAAGGCCAACGAACAATTGCCGGGCCGCCCCGGGCCGTATGACAGCAAACTGCATCATTTCGTCCTGATCCGGAACGCCCGGGCCGTGATTGATCGTTATGAAATGCAGGACGCCAACCCGGCGGTCGAATTCGACCTGAACGCCGTGCGGATCGGCGAGGTCGCCATTGCCAACAATCCCTTCGAACTGTATCTGGAGTTCGGGCAGATCATCAAGGCGCGCAGCCGTGCGGCGCAGACCCTGCTGGTTCAGCTCTCGGGCGGCAGTTTCGGTTATCTGCCCGGCCCGGCGGCGGAGAAGCTCGGCGGATACGGCGGGCTGGTCATCAACGGGCATGTCGGTTCGGACGGCGGATATCTGCTGGCGGATGTGACGGCGGATTGTATCAATCAACTGTTTGCGGAGGACTGAACGATGGATTTTGTAGTCAAAAATGGTCTGGTTCAACAGGCCATCGACGCGGCAAACGCCAATGGCGGCGGCCGGGTGGTTCTGGAGCCGGGCGTTTATCCCTGCGGAACCGTTTACCTGAAAAGCAATGTGGAACTGCATTTGACCGCCGGTGCGAAGCTGCAGGGCGGCGGCCGGCCGGACGATTATGACGATGTCTGCGTAAACGAACTGGGCGACGTCGCCCCGGAGGGGAGCCGGAAGGCCCTGCTGGTTGCCGTGAACGCGGAAAACATTGCCGTGACCGGCCCCGGCGAAATCAACGGCGCCGGACCCGATTTTTACGACCGGAACGTCCCGGAGGGGGCGTTTTTCGCCAAGCCGCCGCATCCGCGCCCGCGCATGGTGCAGTTTTACAACTGCCGCGGCGTCCGGCTGGAGGGCGCGTCGTTCATCGATTCGCCGGGCTGGACCATGTGGCTGATCCGCTGCGAAAACGTCTGGATTCACCGGGTGCGGGTCGAGGGCAACCAGCAGATGATCAACAACGACGGCATCGATATCGACGAATGCCGCAACGTGACGGTCAGCGACAGTTTTTTCCGCACCGGCGACGATTGTTTCATCCTGCGCGCCATCCCCAAGCCGGACGGCAGGGAACCGGTCTGCGAAAACGTCACCATGACCAACTGCACGCTGGACAGCCGCTGCCAGGGCATCCGGGTCGGCTGTCCCAGCGACGGCACGATCCGCAACTGCGCGTTTGGCGGACTGGTCATCTGCGGGCGGGGCAACGGGATCAACATCAACAACCCGAAGCGCTATCTGCGCCCCGGCTGTACCGGATACCTGAAACTGCATGACATCGTGTTCGACAATCTGGTGATCGAGAGCGGCAACGTACCGATCTGGATCAATGTCGAGGAAGGCATCCGCCTGCGCCGCATCGGGGATATGACGTTTTCCAACATCCGGGTCAAAGCGGCGCGCCCGATCCGGCTCGACGGCTGCGAAGACACGTATATCGAAAACATCCGTTTCAATGAAATAACGGCGGAGATTCAGGACGCCGCGGCGATTGCCGCCAGCTACTGCCGCCGCTTGACTTTAAACCAGGTGGAGTTGAACAATGAATAAGATCAAGGCCGGATTTGTCGGTTTCGGCGAAGTCAATACGCCGCGGGAATTTATCGATAACCGTTGCGCGGAAGCGGCGGCGCTGCTGCGCCGGAACGGACTGGAGCTCACGGTGGCCGCCCCGGTCAGCGACGACCCGGCGGGGCGGGAAGCCGCCCGTGCTCGCGCCGAGCTCGCCGCCGGGGAATGGGATGTCCTGATCCTGGCGGTGGCGGGTTGGATTCCGTCGTGGGCGGTATTCCGCACGATCGAAGAATTCAAGCACAAGCCGATGGTCCTGTGGGGGCTCTCCGGCTGGCGCGACGGGGAACGCTGGATCACCACCGCCGACCAGGCGGGGACGACCGCGCTTCGCGCCCCGATGGCCGCCATGGGATACCAGTTCAAATATGTCGTCAGCCGCTTTGAACAGGCGTGGCCGGTGGAGGAAGTGGTCAGCTATGCGCGGGCGGCTTCGGCCGCGGCGCGGCTGCGGCATTCGCTGATCGGGATGGCGGGCTACCGCGACATGCGGCTGTACGGCACCATGTACGACGGGGTCGCCCTGAAATCGGTCATCGGGCCGGAAATCGAGCACTTCGAACTGCTGGAGGCGGTGCAGCGGATGGATTCCGTCGCGGAAACCGAGGTGGCGGCGCTCGCGGCCGAAGTCCGGCGCAAATGGCGCTTCACCAAAGACCCTCAACCCGGCACGGTGGAAAAGTCGGTGCGGCTGTATCTGGCGTTCCGGGGGATGATCGAGGAGCGCGGGTACGCGGCGTTTTCCTTCAACGACGTGGACGGAGTCAAGAAACTGTTGAAATTCGCTCCGGCGGGCGCCATGACCCTGTTGCACGACCGGATGGATATTTCGACCGTGCCGGAGAACGACTGCCACGGCGCGGTGACGCAGTTGATGGTGCGTTACCTGACCGGTCAAGTCGGCGCTTACCTGGAATTCTATGAATTTTTCGAAGACGGCGCCCTGATGGGCGTGCCGGATTATGTCCCGGCGGAAATCGTGGACGGTCCGGTGACGGTCATGCCGAATGCGTTCGGTTCGTTCGGCGAAGGGCTCCTGAACGTTTCGAAGCTGAAAACCGGTCCGGTGACGGTGGTGCGTCTGGGCGGCGGCTTTACCTTGCACGCGGCGACCGGCGTGGCCGAAGCGCCTCCCGCCTGGGAAGAAGCGGGCTGGACGCCGCCCGCACCGCAGTTGCCGAGCCTCAAAATCCGCTTCGACGGCGACACCGGGGATTTCATCCAGAACGTCATGGGGCAGCATTATATCATCTGCTACGGCGATCATACCCGGGAGCTGAACGATCTGGCGGACATCCTCGGCATTCCCCTGATTTTGAATTGAGATATTGCTTCCCGGCGAACCCCGCCGGGAAGCGGTTTCAGCGGACTCCGCGGGCGCTGACGGAAAACAGCAGCAGTTTGAAGTCAAAGTCGTCCGACGGTTCAAACACCATGCTTTTCAGTTCATGGCCGGGGCGGGGGTTGATCCACTCGTACTGATACAGGAACAGATAGCGTCCGTCGCCCGCTTTGACCGGCAGGACATAGCGGTTGTCGGAAGTCGCGCGGTACAGGGAGTTGACGTCCAGCCAGTTGAACGACTCATACAGCCGCATGGGAATCCGTGCCGTGTCGCCGTTCTGATAATGGACGATGAAATCTCCGGCGGGATATCCGTAAAGCCAGTAATGCCACGGCGCCCCCTGCTTCAGATAAGCCCGGGTCCGGGTGAGTTCGGGGGCATACCAGGCGCCGAGCAGGAACGTCAGGGACGAAAGGCGGCCGTCCAGCGCAAGTTCCAGGCCGGGTTCCCGGTTCAGCAGAACCGCCCGGTCCGTCAATGCCGTCGGAACGTTTCCGACCGGCAGTTCCCCGTCCGGGAGTTCCGGCTTGAACCCCGGCAGGTGGTCACGGACGAAATCGGAAAAGACGATATTGAAATTCCGGCTCAAATCAAGAGCGGCCGCCTTTCCGGCGCCATGCGGATCGGGTTGGGCGGCGGCGATGTTGCGCCAGGCGGTCAGTGTGCCGTCGGCCAGCCGGTCGATGATGGTGGGGTGTCCGTCGCGGCGGTGGAAATTCCAGGCGACGTCGGCGGAATGAAAAACCGGCAGGAACGATGTACAGGTGCCGCCGTCGTCCCGGAGTTCGATCGAGTGTCCCATGCTGTAGGGCGACGCGCCGAATCCCTTCAGGAGCGGGCGGGTTTCCTCGTCATAGGCGACATAGCTGGTCCCGGAATTCCAGACTTCAAATCCTCTGTCGGTGAAGTAGCGGACGACCTGCCTGGCCGGTTGGCCGCCCCAGTGCAGAAAGATGATGTCGCGGGGAAGCTGGTCGATCCCTTTGTAGATATCGAAGATCGCGCCGTTTGTTCCCGGATACAGCATGTCGTCGAAAATCAGCATCCGGACATTGCGCTCCGCCAGGTGTTTATGGCATTGCCCGGCAAAGTTCCAGAAGGCATCGTAATAGATGCTGCCGTCCAGCAGCGGCGCGGTGCTGCGCTTGTGATACCATTCATCGAATTTCGGCGAGAAATACCGGGCGCCGGTGGCGTCGATCAGGTCGTCCATGCAGTCGAAAATGATTCGGTTGTGTTCCGGGCTGCGGACGTCGCCGGTATAGGTCCAGCCGGGCATCGCCAGATGGGGGAAGTACGACAGCAGCCAGACCACTTCGTGACTGCCGGCGGGCAGGGCCGGAACCAGTTCGATGAACCGGTCGCGGCAGAATTCCGCAATCCGTTTCCAGTCGTCCAGCGTGTAGACACGTTCCGGCCCGTTGAACGCGGGCTGGCGGGCAAACCGGGTCAGGGAGGCGAGATCCAGTTGGAGAATATTGTATTTCTGGTCGGCGACGAAGCGCCCGATGAAGTTCAGCATATATTCCACTCCCCGGAATTCCCGGATCCGGGTGCCGCGGAATAGTTCAGGATGGCAGATCCGGAAAATCCGGTTGGATAAATCCGGGTAGTCCCGGATTTCAAGGCAGGGGAGCTTGATGGCTTCATCGCGCGTCATCGGGCTTTTTACCAGTTGCAGCAGCGTGCGGGTGCCGCGGTATAACCCCGGTTCATCCTGCCCGGTCAGAATGATTTTTTCCGGCGTGATCTGGAGCTGATAGCCCTCGGGGGGCAGCCGCAGGTCCGGGTTTACGCTCAATTCGATGATGGCTGGACCTCCGGTGTTCAGGTATCCGTTCAGGTCCTGCCCGGTCAGTTCGGCGGTCCGGCGGGTCCGCGCGGAGGAGTTGGGCGCGGTTTGAAGGTTGACGCCCCGGCTGCAATCGAATTCGCCGGCGGTTTTGCGGGTTTCCTTGGGAACGGGGCACGGCAGGAATTCGCCGAAACGGTCGCGCAGGGGAGTGGAATAGGTATAGTTGACGGCGGTCATTTTCCAGTTTCCGGCGGAATTCTCCAACGCCAGATAAGCCGTGTAAAAACCGCTCTGGCGAAGCGCGTCGAGATTGATTTCAACGGTCTTCGCTTCCGCTTCGAGCACGGCGGACTTGGAGATCAACGTTCCCTGCGGGGTGGAAAGGAACAGTTTCAGTCGATAGGAGCCGGGAGGCAAACTCGAGGTTTCGGCCGCGAAATTGAAGCAGAGGTAATTGGGGTCTTCATTGGTCAGGGCGGTGATTTTGCCGACTTTGATTTCGCCGGGGCCGAACGGGGCCTGATTGAACACCAGAACGCCGAAGTTTCGCGGCTCGGGGAAATACCGGGTCGGGTTCCAGCTCAGCGTCTGATGCTTGCGCGTCCCGGCATAGTGCTGTGCCGCCTGAAAATGGATGAACCGTTCTTTCGCCGGGGAAAACCCCAGTTCCGAAAAAGGAAAACTCAACCGGTAATGCTGGACGCCGTCCGCGTAGGACAGTGTCTTGCGGTGCGGCAGGGTCCACTGGCGATTGAAAATAATCCCGGCGGCGGTCATGTCGAAATCCCGCTTCATATCAAAAACCGTACCGGCGGCGTTGACGGTGAACTGCATGAATTTGTGGTTGTCCAGCCACGGCGAGAACAGCAATTCCAGCGCTTCGTCGGAAAAAACATGGTCGTCATGCGTGGTGATCGCGGCAAGGGGAGGGCTCTCGAACTCGCTCCGGGCGGACACGATGAGTTCCTGTCCCTGAAAACTCAGCTCCATCCGGACCGGGCTTTCCCCGGCGGGGATCAGTTGCTGGTCGCTCAACCGGGTCCAGGGGCCAAGCGCCCCGGCGGGTTGCGTGGCGGGGAGCACCTCGTACACGTGGCGTTCGGACAGGATGGGGACCAGGGCGCGTTCCGTCTCCGGGCTATGGGTGAGCAGTTCGATGCTCTTGATCTTCAATACCAGCGCGGGATTGCTGTTGTCGATGGCGATCAGCCTCAACGCCCGCCAGTTGATCGGGTCCTTGGAGCGGCGGAAAATAAAGCGGGGCGAATAGGTTTTCATGCCCGGCGTCATGGCGATATCGTATTGGGCGTCGGTATTGTCCGTGAAAAAAACGTTGAAAAGCAGTTTGTCGTATTCTTTGGCGTTGCCGTCCAGCGTGACCTGGAACCCGGTGACGGATTCCGCGGGCGGGAGTTTGTCCAGCCCCGAAACGTTGAATGCGGTTCGGGCGCCGCCGCGGTTGCCGGTGTAGGTGATTTCCAGTGTGTCGCCGTCGATCCGGGTGACGGACTTCAGGTTGCTGTCTTTGATCCAGCTCTGGGTGTAGTTGGTCCATTTGTACTGTTCGGAACGGGCGGCGTCGAAGACGGTGAACTCTCCGGCCCGAAGAAGGAGCGCCGCCAGGGAGAAAAGAATGGCGAGTGATTTTTTCATAACGAAAACTCCGATGGTTGAATGTGTCTGGGAACGATCGAAAAATGCTTACTGGACGATTTGCCCGTCCTGAAAATATTTGCCGTTGTGCCCCCACGGATTGTTGAAATAATAGAGCCAGATGATGTTCTCGCCTTTTCCCGAAAAACCGCGGGCGGTTGACTGGACATGACCCCCTTTGCGCAACAGATTGGCGCTTCCGGTATGGCGGTACGCGATGTATTGCCCGTCGGTGGTGGCCGTGCCGAACAGATAGGTGAGGTTGTAGACATTGCCGCCGTATCCGCTTTCGCCGTAATTCAGGCCCGCATGCCAGAAATCCGTCAGCAGCATGACTTCCGAATCCCGCCTGTTTTTGCCGACGGTCCGCAGCGGAGGATCGCAGGCGACATTGCCGTTCATAAAATAGCCGCGGCTTTTGGCCGGGCCATCCGGGCGGGGCAGACCGGACGGACAGTGAAACGATTCATTGGGGGAGTTCTTCGAATAGCCGACATACGGGGCGATCATGACATCCCAGCAACTGCCGTCAACGGTGGTTCCGTAGCTCGGAAATTCTTTATAATCATCGTGATAGGCGTACATAGCCGGCCCGAATTGCTTGAGCTGGTTGACGCATCCGCTTGATTTGGCGCGTTCTCTGGCCTGGTTCAGCGCCGGCAGCAGCATGGCCGCCAGTATGGCGATGATCGTAATTACATTGAG
>DHTZ01000013.1 GCA_002408885.1 Lentisphaeria bacterium UBA5247
TACATGGACTGCCATTCTCAAGGTGAAAATGAACTGCTTTATCATTAAAGAAATTGCGGAAATGACCGGTTGGAATAATCAATTTTATTTTTCCAACTGCTTCCACCGCACTTATGGGAGTTCGCCTTCTGAATTTATGAATCTGTAATCGCTGCCGGAATTTTGGTCTTCTTCCCAACAAGCCATCCCGGCAAAAAGCCGGGATGGGGATCGCCGCATTCAGCGCTTGAAGATGCTGGCGATGCTGACGATCGCTATGGTCGCCAGGGCTCCGAGTCCAAAGCCGATCGCGGCGTCTGTCAGGCTGTCGTTTTGAGACGGCCAGGGGGTGATTTCCAGGCTTTCGGAATCGGTTTCGGGCGGTGGAGAGGCGTTGGGGGTTTGGGTGGTGGTTTCTTCTGACATGGGTTTACTCCTTTGGGGTTTGTTGGTGATTGGGAATCGAAAGGGATTGTTTCGCCCGGAGGGCGACCGGCGTTCCGTCGCCGGCTCACGTCCGGGTGAGCACCCGGGGGCGGGTTTTTATTTTTTGAATTCGTGGTTGCAATGAGGGCATTTGTAGGCGGCGATCACGTTTTCGTCGATCAGTCGTCCGACGTTGGCCCCCGCGATTCCTCCGGTCGAGGCTCCGAGCAGAACGGTCAGCAGTATGCCGCTCATTCCTCCGGCCACGGCTCCGGCCGGACCGCCGAGCAATCCGCCCACGGTTGCGCCAGTTGACACCGCTCCGGCGTAGGCCATGACGCCGCCGACCGTGGTCCCGGCGGCGGTTCCGAGCTTTCGCGCCGGGTGTTGCATGTATGCGGTTTCGCCGCATTTCGGACAGGTGGTTTCGTTCATTGATTCGTCCTGTTTTGTCCTGTTTTGTGGGTAAAACCGGCGGTTTTCAGGCCGCCGGGGTGCTGTTTACCTGACCGGGCGCACCGGTTCCGGCCGGGGGCGTACCTCTGTTGCGAGAGGGATTTACCACAACAATGCCTGACGGCCGTCCAGGCCGAACAGCCGGGTCAGGTTTCGATGACAGACATCGGCGCGGGCCGGGCTGTATTTCTTCGCGTTCTCCGTGAACGCATTCAACAGGCTCCATCGCGTCGGTTCTGCAAACGCCTCGTGCCGAGGTTCTTTGAACTCCTTCCACACCGGCAGGATATCCCTGGAATTGATCGCCTGGGCTTCGGCGGCTCTGACGATTACCGCCCGGGCTTCGTCATCGGCAAGGCGGTCAGATTTCAGGTCTTCGGCGATGTTTTCAAGGGTCAGGAATTCCATTTCGAGCGAGTCGATCGCTTCGACGATCAGGCCGTTGAGCTCGATCCGGCTGGTGTGGCGGCGTTTCAAAACCATGCTGCCACCGAACGCAAGATTCGAGCAGACCATAACCGAAATGCCTGCGGTTAAACCGACTGCAAAACTCTGGTCATGGCTGTTGCGGAGGCCGATGCAGCGGCTCCATTCGGTCGAACTGCTACGGTTGATCCGGATCACGCCGAACATTTTCTGTCCGTCACGGGCCAAGCCGTATTGTTCGTCCAGAATCCGCCAACGGCGTGCCTGGATCATGTCAGTCACAGCGTCGATCACCTCGACATGCGGGACGGGTTTCCAGCTCGCGGTCGCGGCTGGAGTCGGCACTTGGGCGATGGCATCGCGCCCGACAAATTTAGCGTTTGAATCAATCATCAGTCCCATATTTTCACCTCACTTTACTCTTGCAGTGCCAGGAACGGCACCTCTTCGCGTAGGGGCACTCGGCGCAGGCGAACGATGTTTCGCTTGGCAGAAACACCCCGTTGTTGATGGCTTGTTCGACCCGCCCGGCAAGGAACTCGAACCGTTCGAAATCCTGCCGGTCCCGTACCGTGTAATGGCTCTCGCAAACCGGCGTTTTGGCCTTGGTCGTCACGTCGAACCGGAACAGCGGGCGCTTGCCGTGCTGCTTCCAGTAGGCATAGCTGAACACGGTCGCCTGAAGGTCGCGATCGGCCTTGCCGGACGGCCAACGGGCCGCCGACGTTTTCCAATCCACGATACAGGCGTCGGGTCCGTCGTGAACCACGAAATCAAACTCACCGATCAGCTTTTTGCCGAGTCCTGGTACTACCACTACAAACGTCTCCGCCACTCCTTTTATCAGATAGTGGTCAGACCAATCCGCCAGCGCGGAATCCAGCATTTTCGAAGCCAGTTCGATCATCGTGTTAAAGCTCTCGCCATCCTTGTAAATCAGGTTCGGCGCGGCCTCGGTTTCGACCTCGAACGCCTCGACGAAACGCTCAACAATCTCCTCGCGGGTCAACGAACCGCCCATCACGCATTCCCACGCCTGAGCGGTGAGCGCCGCATGAAACGCGCGCCCGAACGGCAGACAAGCTGAAGTCCGTTCGACCTCGGCCCGCTCGACATACCGGAAATAATACTGGAGCTGGCAGACATTGAGGTAGGTGTTCAGGCTGCTGTAACTCCAATGCGGCTGTTTGCGCAATTCTTCCAGTTCGTTCATACCGCCCTCCCGTTGATTTCGTCGATCAACTTACTGCATTGCTGACGGGTCAACTGCTTGATGTCGCCGACCTGAAACCGGGCTGCGATCTGCTGCGGATTCATGCCGATGCCGCGCGCCAAGTCCAACAGATAACCGAGCTGTTTGGGGCTCGCGGGGGGATCATTTTTGCCGGGCGAAGCCGCAGGAACGGCGGCGGTGGTCGAGGGCGGTCCCGACAGCTCGCTTTCGACGCTGTTGCGGACCAGTTCAAACGTCTCATGAATCTTGTTTTGAAGCTGATCCGGTGATAATCCGTCCGGCAATTCCACCTCGACTGAAGCATGATAACTCTGGCTGGAATACTCGCCCACAGCCGGTACTTTCTTCGAATACGATGCGTTTAATTTTAACATGATTTTCTCCAATTTCACCTGATTTTTCCGTGTCTCTATTGACAATATCAAGTATGTACATTATATTAACAATAGAAACAGAATAAAGGTTGGTTATGAATTTTGTTTGGGACGATAACAAAGCGACGCTTAATCAGCAGAAGCACGGGGTCGGTTTTACCGAAGCGGCTACCGTGTTCGATGATGAAAACAGTCTGGTGATTTTCGATCCGGACCATTCTCTGGACGAGGACCGGTTCATCATTCTGGGAATGAGCTATGCGTTGCGGCTGTTGGTGGTATGCCATTGCTATCGCGAAAACGATGAGCAGATTCGCATAATTTCCGCCCGGAAAGCGACCAGGAACGAAACATCCAACTATAACAGGAGGAAGTAATTATGCGCAAAGAATACGATTTCAGCAACGCGGTTAAAAATCCGTATGCCAGGAAGGTCAAGACGCCGGTTACAATTCGCCTTGACCAGAAAACGGTCGAGTATTTCAAAGGTCTTTCCGAGCAGATAAACCTGCCTTATCAGACCTTGATCAACTCTTATCTGACCGACTGCGCCCAGCGCGGTTTGAAACCGAACATTTCATGGAAGTAACGAAGGCCGAGGGCGATATGCCCCCGGCCTTCAATTGTTTTAAGTACAGTCGCAGCGGGTCGTACCCGCTCATGGTCCAGCGCATGAACTGCGCTGGTCGCGCTTTGCGCGAAATCCCTCCCTCAAAACCCCGACACCAACTTGATCCGCTCGATGGCGCGGCGGGCTTGAACGAATTCGCGCTCTTTCTGCTTCTGCTGCAGGGCGGCTTCCTTGACCTTGCGGGTCAGAAATGCTGATTCATCCAACAATGTTTTGAGCTTCAAACGCAGCTCGTCAAGGCCATGATTCAGCTCGTCCATGGCATTGACCGGTTCGGTCGCGGGTTCAGTTTTATTTTCCATTTGCTTTTCCTTTTTAATGGGGTGATTGTTATTTTGAAACGGCTTACAATTGAGCGGCATGACCAGCAAATTGCCCATGCCGCCGGACGCCAACACCGGCGCGAACGCGTGGCAAGCCCGGATCGTGTCGTGTCCGTGATGAAAAATGCGAATCAACGCATACTTGTTGAGCACCAAAGGCATAGATGACAGCTTACCGATGAAATCGCACGGGGTTTTCAATTTGAGTTCCGGAAAATCAGCCGAACGCATCTCCACGCAGTCCGCCTGAAAATGCAGCTCAACCGCATGATGCGGTGGGCAATCCGGAACCTTCCGCAGGAACTCGATACAGCCTTCGCGATCCGCAATTTTCGCGGCATAATCCATTGAATCGGTCGCAGGCATCACCTGCCGCCAGTTCGGATAATTCCCACTCAAAACCCTGCCGTACCAGTTCCAATTCCCGACCTCGATTTCGAACAACCGGTCCTGGTTCGACTGCCAGACCGCCAACGTCCCCGGACCTCCCGGATTCGCCGTCAACAACGCCAGCGGGAACGGGATCGTCACCTCCGCATCGAGCTCCAGCGGGCATGGAATATTCAACAACTGCTTGCCGTCCGTGACCGTGATGCCGTCCCGGCTGAGGTTGATCCCGCGCAATGGCAACCGCGCCTCCTGTCGGTTGACGATCTGCGCCGCGTGCGCCAACATTCCGACCACGCCCTCCGGCAAGGTCACTCTCGCAATCGCTTCCGGCACAATCTTCCGCTCCGGCCATTCGGCCAAATCGACCGCCAGGAACGTCTTTTCCTCCAACCGTCCCCGAACGACTTCCCCGACCGTAACCGTCCCTGCCTCCAAGCTTAAAACGACCTCGCCAGTCTTCCCGTTCCCCAGCCCTTTCTTCAACTCCGCGAATGGCGCCAGCGCCTCAAACGCCCCCTCCACCGTTGCGTTCAACTCGACCGCGACCAGCTCAACGCCATCCGTCGCGCTGATCCTGACCAAACCGTTCCGCCCCTCAAACCGCAACGCCCGTTGCGCCGCGACCGGCGACAAACGACTCACCAACTTCCCCAAGACCCTCAAAGCCTCAGCCAACACCTTTTTCTCGATTTTCAACATCATAAATACCTCCGGTTAAAAGATAAAACCCCACCGGCCCAAAGGCCGGCAGGGCTCAATTAAAGGAATTCTCTTCCTACATCACCAGAGTAATATATGCCTGTAAATCAATGAATAGCATCTGATCAAGAGGGTGCGCCTACATAATAATG
>DHTZ01000051.1 GCA_002408885.1 Lentisphaeria bacterium UBA5247
ATGCGCCGTCGTTTTTTCACAAAGTGCAGAAGAACCGAAAATAGATAAAAAAACGCGCCGCGATTGCCGGCATGATCATGTTTGCCAGCATTTCCGCCACCGAGCGCAACGCCGCCGCAAACACCCGGAACGGGCGGTTGTAACGCATTTCAAGAAATTGCCCCAATGACATTGCCCTGGTTTCCCGGAACCGGTAAACACAGAAGCCGGTGAGCGAGAGTATAACCGATAAAGGCACAATCATATAGTTCCAGAAGGACATGGCGAATCCGGTCTTGTAAGCGACCTCGACATAGGCGACCAGTCCGATGATGGAAAGGCCGTTGGCGACATCCGCCACGCAAATCGTGTAACGTCCGCAGACCCGTCCGGCGGCGAGAAAATCCGCCACCCCGCGAATATAACGGCGCGACCACCATCCCAACCCCATGACTCCCGCCAGCGGAACCAGTACAATCAACCAGTCATACCAAACCATAGATTTAAATATCCTTCTATTTCACCGACATAGACGCATAGTCACATTTGCCGAGAGCGGCGTTGACCCGGCTGTTGATTGCCGTCCCGGTCAACTTGGCAGTGATTGCCGCTTTGACCGGCAAGGCGAGCGAGATTAAAACGCGCGTTGAATCAGCATTCAGACATTTCTTTTGAAAAATTTGTCGGCGTAATCCACCTTGCTGTAGCAAAGCTCGATCAGATCGTCGAGCCGGGCGGTGGCCAGGCCGACACAAGTATCGGCCGCACCATAATAGATTTTAACCGTGCGGTCCGGTTCGACAATGGCATTGCAACAAAAAACCACGTTCGGCGTCCGGCCAATAAATTCGTAATCATGTTCCGGCCACAGCAAGGGCATTTCGCCGCGGCTGATGATCCGGGTGGGGTCCTCAAGATCCAGCAACATAACGCCGAGGCGGTAAATATAATTATTGCAACTGGAATCGTCCACGCCGTGATAAATGGCCAGCCAACCACGCGGAGTTTTAATCGGCGGCGCAGCGCCGCCGATTTTGTGGCAGTCCCAGCCGTGTTTCGGGCTCATCAGAACCGTGGTATCATCCCAATTGCTCAGGTCGTCCGAAAAACTGACGCACATATCGGCTTTGTCGCACTCCTGGTTCATCGGCCGGTCGAAACGGACATAGCGGTCCCCAATTTTTTCAGGGAATAACACCGCATTGCGGTTGGGCTGCGCGGACGAGGCCTGCGGAATCCGGGTGAATTTCCGGAAATCGCGGGTTTTGACCATGCCGACCCGGGGACCGGAGTAAGCATGGCTGTGGCTGGCGTACATAATCAGGTATTCGTCGCCGAACCTGGTGATCCGGGGATCATAAATGCAGAACTCCGGATATTCCTGGTTCGCCGGCCAGTCCAGCGGCTCGGGGTCCGGTACAAAATTCACGCCGTCGCCACTCCGGGCCAACCAGAAGATGATTGACGTTGTGTTAAGCGCGGCATCGACCATCATCAAATACTCATTCCCAATCTTGACCGCGCCGGGATTGAATACATAGTGTACCGCGGATGGAAAATCTGCCGGCTTCAAAATCGGATTGGCGGGGTGTTTAAGGGCGGGATAAATCCTGGCAAGAGTCGTGTTTTTCATGTTTTACCTCATAGTGAAATAAGTTTGAACCGCATGGAGAGATCCGTGACTTCGGAGAAGTCAATATAATAGCTTTCCGGACTGATTTTCACCCGAAAACTGGCGGCTGGTTTGCCGGCGGTGTCGGAGCCGAACAGTTTTTGCCAGGTTTTGTGGGTTTGCGTTTGCCGGGTAACGAAGTTGGTCATGAAAAGCTCCAGTCGGTTATTTTCAGAAGTTTGATCCGGGCGATTTCGCATTCACCGGCGATTTTCTTATGGTTGTGGGTGTAGTTCAGTGCCGAGTAGAAGAGACAGAATTCTCCGTTGAACTCGACCGTGTTGGCGGAACTGTATAATGCGTATTCGTCCTCCCGCCGCGCCGGTTCTGCGCGACGGTGCCGCCGCCAATGGATGCCGTCGGTGGATTCGCACCATTCGAAATCGACCGTCTGCGCGTGAGCATCGTAATGACCGATTCGACCGATTCGGCGGTCACCGCGATAATCAACGGCAAGGTAGTAGAACTGCAGACCTGGCGGATCGTTTTCGTCCGGTTCCAGCACGACGCCGGTCAACTGAAAATGGCGACCGTCAACGCTGGTGTAGCGGCGGATGATCCGCTGGTAGCCGGGCGCGTTATCGGTGGCGGCGAAAGCCGGGGAGTCAGCCGGAACCGGGCGGACAGCAGCGGTAAAAAGTTCGAAATTGCCATCCGGCAGCCGGTAGATGGTGGTGGCATCGTTGACGACCAGTTCTGCCGGCGCGTGGGATTCGCCGGTGCCGAGCGGGACCGGCTCGCTCCAGGCGAGGCCGTTGGCGCCGCGCAGGATGACGCTCGAGGCGCGGTCCATGTAGTGATAGAGGCAGGGAGCGTCGAGGTTCGCGATATGCCATTTTCCGGCGGCGACGGGAATGGCGAAGATGAAACGAATCATGCCGCCCTTCGCCCAATGCAGCCAGAAGTAGAGCCGTTCGCCTTCGCCCGGCACGGTCATATGGATTGCCTGAGTCGGCCAGGCACCGTCCGGCAAGTTATCGAACCTGACCGGTTCGCTACGAAAATTACCGGGCGCGCCGGTAATCCGGCGGATGCCCTCCCGGTACGAGGCATACAGAATCCATTCGTTTCCGTCCAATTCAACCGATGAGGGGAAATTATGAATCAGGCCATCTTCCTCGAATACGATGCCTCCGTCCGTAAATTTCATGATCTCGCTCCACTATTTGAAGGATGTTGTCCGCCCAAAAAGCATTTTCAGGTTCGTTTTCACTGCGGATACTTCGATTTTTACCTGCAACTGATCGTCTTTCCGGGTCATTTTCACCTTTCCGGTATTATCGGGCATGGTGAACGCCAGGCCGGCTTCCGGAGAGCCGACCCGAAACGATTTTCCGGTTCGGTATTCGCCGTCGTCCGGCACGGCGCGGCCGTCGACCAGAAGCCGGCATTCGGAATCCGGCAGGACCAGCGCAAAGGAAAACAACAGCCGGTAATTGGTTTTCAGACCGATCTGCCAGTTCATTGAAACCGCTTCATCGGAAAGTTCCGCTCGGCCATTCAGAACGATGATGTCGAGATACTTCCCGGTAATGGAGAACTGCTTTTTCGCTGGGACGATTTCGAGTGCGGAACCGAAAATTTTTTCTTCCCCAAGCGGTCTCAACATCGTTGCCGGCGGAGGAATATATTCCGCCGGAGCGAAATATACCAGGCGGTTTTCCCGGTCCAGTACCGTAAAAACCGGATTGATGAAATAGCGCTCTCCGGCGTGGACAATCTGAA
>DHTZ01000056.1 GCA_002408885.1 Lentisphaeria bacterium UBA5247
CGAGGAGTTCAATGAGGGTGAAAATCGCGGGTTTGGGAAAAGGTTTCCGGCAAGGCGCGCAGAGGACGCGGGAACAGGGAAGATCATTGCAGGGTTGCGGCGATTGTTTCGTATTCATCATGGTCAAATCTCCTTTTTTGAGCTTGAGTGATCGTCAGGATAATACTGTTTGAACCTCTTGGCCGAGCGATTGGCTTCGGGCGGAGCGATATCGGCGGACGGCGTCCATCGTAATCCGCTGGACTTCTTCCGGGCATTCGTTGTTGTGCCCGTAATAATAACAGGCCAGATGATCGGGGGCGGCACAGTCGAGAAACCGTTCCAGCTCCTCCTCCAGTTCATGGTGCGCTGTACCCGGAATCAGGATATTTTCGATCAGGGCGAACGTTTTCCTGCCGGTTGCCGCGCATTCCCGGACCGTCCGCTGCCAACTTGAATTCAACGAATGCTTGTGGCGGCGCGGCGGCTCATGAAAATAACTCTGCTTCGAGAATACGCCGTCGAACCCGCAGTAATCGATTCCGGCGATTCCTGCCGCACGCGCGGTGAAATATTCCGGCGACACCGGCATGTTGAACAGCGTTATGTCCAGGTCCGGGCGGACCCGGACCGCGGCGGTGAGTTCGGCCAGAAACTCGACGAAACTGTCCTGCGCCTGTTCCGGTGTCGGCACTCCGCCGAATCGGGCGATGGCGTCGGGATGCCGGGTGACGGCGGCGACCTGCTTGGGTTCGTCCCAGATGATGCCGTCGGCATCGTATTCGCGGGTCAGGATCGAAACGAATTCCAGCGCCCATCTCCGAAACGCGGGCGATTCGAGGCAGGCGGCTCCGGGGGATTCCGGCAGTTGGCATTCGGGATGATCCACCAGCCACAGACACGGCATCAACGGGGCTCCGGCGAAACGCCCGCCGATCCGGCTGGGAATCAGGTATACCTTCAGCCCGCAGTCGTGGGCGTACCGGATTTGCAATTCAATCGTTCGCCGGGAATAGCACATTTCGCTCTCGCTGAACGACAGCGCCACCGCGTCGAATCCGTTGTCCCGCATATCCATGAAGCTTTCCCGCCACTGTTTGGGAATTACCGTCCAGTTTCCGTAACTCAAACAGTAGGCGGTCAGAATTTTTTTCTTGACAGTCATCAGTTTCTTTATCACTTTTGTTGCATTTTTACACTATTGATTTATATTCCTGTTAATATAATACAGCCGGATCAGGCATTTTGGAACAGGTGAAGTATGGAAATATCTCTCATAAATTTACAAAATTCGGTCAAGTACCTGAGTAATCTGCCGCGTCGGATCGCTTCCCGGTTGCCGGTGGAGCGGATCGGGTTTATTCATAACAAGACCGAGCGCATCGACCGTTACTTCATTCTGCCCAGCGTCATTCTGGTACTCAATGGGACCGGCGTACTGGAACAGAACGGGGAACGGATTCCTCTGCGGGGGCCGTTCATGTTCTGGAACTGGCCTGGAGAATATAAACGGTACTGGCCGGACTCCTGCTGGGATGAGCTTTATATCGGTTTCAATCCGGATGCGGAGAACGAACTGCGAACCTGTTACGATCCTGAATTTTTTCAGGACACGCCGCATGCGATTCGCTATCTTGAGAGTTGTATGAAGTATATTAATGACGTACTGCTCCTGCTTCCCCATGCCGCCGCCTCCGGGACCGCCGACCGCATCGATTCATTGGCGCGGATGATCCTGCTGGAAGCGGTTTACCCGCATCAGGAGGAGTTTCTGAGTCCGGTTGAAAGCGGTCTGGTGAAGATCGCGGAATTTTTTCAGACGCACTACCGGCAGGACATCAATCTCGCGGAACTGGCGGCACAGTTCGGCATGTCCTATTCCACTTTTCAGCGCGCCTGGCGCCGCAAGTATCCCGACTGCACCCCGAATCAGTATTTGCGCAATCTTCGCAACACCGCCGCGCTTGATTACCTGAACGGCACTAACTTGAGCATGGGGGATATTGCGGCGGCGCTCGGTTTTAACAATCCGTTTTATTTTTCCCGATTTTTCCGCGACATGAATGGCGTCACTCCGAGCGAATACCGGAAAAACCTGCCCCGGAATTCGGCCGTCGGCATCCGTCCCGGAGGATTGCCCGACTGACGCTCTGCCGTTTTCCGGGATCTTTCAGAAATTCCGGAAATCTCGGAATTCCCTTCTTGACATATCGGAAAAAAGAAGTATAATTATTATAGGTTGCTCGAGAAAGCAAAAGATAATCCAAAGGTATGATTCATGGTCACAATGAATGACATTGCGAAAAAAGCCGGCGTCACCCGCCAGGCGGTTTCTTCGGTATTGAATGATCCGGAGAACAGCAGGGTATCGGCGGTGATGAAGGAAAAAATCTTTCGCCTGGTCAGGGAAATGAATTATATCCCGAATACCGCTGCGAAAATTCTGAAAGGCGGTTCGTCCGGGAGCATCGGGTTGTTGGGCCAGGTTTCTTCATTCGGGGTGCAGGCGTCGCGGATTTCGGAGCTGGGAAAACAGTTGCGTAAATATAACTACGACATGCTGCTGAATGACTGCCCTTTTGGAGACGGCGGCGATGAAGAACTGGTGAATGGCATACGGACGCTCGAAATGAAAGGAATTGACGGGATTATCATTTTCAGTTCACGCGGCAAATGGTTCGAAGGTTACAGGCCGAATGTGCCGTTCCTGTTATATTCCCATGACAATCTGGAGGGATATGACATCGGGGTGGATGATGAGCTGGGCGGTTACATGGCCGCCCGGCATTTGCTTGAACACGGACACCGGAATATTGCGTATTTGTGTATCAGGACTTATCAGTTGAACAGTGCCCGCCGCCGCGGCTGGCAGAGGGCCTGCGAAGAGGCGGGGTGTTATAACCCGGAGCATTGCCTGGCTACTGCGGACTGGAACGGTGAAACCGCGCCCCTGGTCGATGAGCTGAAGAAGAAAAAAATCACCGCGGTCTTTGCATTCAACGATCATCTTGCCGGGCGCTTCATGTCCATGCTGTTCAGCCATGGGCTGAGGGTGCCGGAGGATATTGCTTTGATCGGATACGACGGGCAAAGTTTCTGTGATTTTTGCCGGACCCCGCTGGCGACGATTGTTCAACCGGTTCGGAGGCAGGCGGAACTGGGCATTGAGATGTTGTTGGAGCGTATGAAAAGCGGTTCCATGCCGCCGGAGCCGGAATATCGCAATGTCGAGCCGTTCCTGTATTGCTCGGCCAGTTGCGGCTGTCATTCTTCTGCGCTCGACAGGCTTTACACGCTCAATACTTACTCAACGCTGGAAATGGATTACAAGATGAATTTTGACATCGATATATTTAAACAATAAACAGGAGAAAAAGCCATGAGGACACGAAATTTTACATTGATTGAATTGCTGGTAGTGATTGCGATTATAGCGATATTGGCGGCAATGTTGCTCCCTGCCCTGAACAGCGCGCGGGAGAGATCCAGAACAGCCAGTTGCATGAATAACCTGAAACAGCTCGGCATTTCATTCAGTAATTATTGGGGGGATTTCGATGAAACCATGCCGCCCAATGAATATACCGGCGGTAAAAATATCTGGAGTTACGTCATGCTCAGGGACGGCTATATTTCCTCGATAAATATGTTACTTTGCCCTTCGTTGGAAGCGGAAAAACAACTTCAGAAATGGTCGGGCATGTATTGCTGGCATGGTCTCGGAGCAAATTACCGGGCTATGAACGAATCTTTGAAACTTTCAAAAATGACATATTCCCCCTCAAAAGTATACCTGCCAGCACAGATGACAGCGT
>DHTZ01000057.1 GCA_002408885.1 Lentisphaeria bacterium UBA5247
TGCAACTTTTTCAAGGACCCGGCGGGCGGTGAATATGCCATCGTGGTCAACCTCCGCCTGACCGGACACGCCGCCGCCGGCCTGCAGCCGACGCTTGACGAAGACGGCGCCCTGATCAACTTGCCGCCCGCCCTGCCCCGCGCCATAGACCTGAATTCGTCCCTGAAAATCGTTGACCTGGCGATGGAAAAACAAATCACCTCCGTAATTCTTGAACCAGGCCAGGGGAAAATTTTGCTCCTCGGTGAAAAGCGTTCTTCCTCAGATGTAATCAATGAATACAAGGCTCGATAATTCCATGAATTTGAAATATGCTGTTTTTCTGTTTATCCCGCTGTTCTCCGTATTGGCGGAACCGCTTCGCCTTTCCAATGATTTCTGGGATATCAAAATCGCCATTGATTCCGGAGCCAAAGCATCAAGCATCGTTTACAAACCATGCGACAAAGAACTGGTGAACACATGGCGGCAAGTACAACTTCACGGCAGCCCGGTGCAGATGGGGGGAGCCTGGGGCGGACACATGGGCGGTTCTTATAATGACGAACAGGGAACCACTCCTTATCAAGTCCGCAGCTCCGGGTCGGACCGCCTTGAGAGCTCCTGGTCAAATGATTATCCCGATTTTGCCGGACTGCGGGAATACCGGACGGTTACCCTGGACGGCCCCCGGATCAATGTAAAACTGAAAATAATCAACCAATCGACGCAACCGCGCACCTTCATGTACCGGCTTCAGGATTTTATCAGCACCCGAAACGCGGGGCAGAGCCAGTTCGGCGTTATCCCGGGTACTCAGCCCGAAATCTTCCGCCTGAACGACCCGAACCGGCGTGAACGGATATTCCCCGAACCGGCGGCCGAAGGGCTGGCGATCTGCGATATTGAAAATGATTTCGGGCTGTTGGTGACCTGCCGCGGGCAGATCAATGGACTTTACACCTGGAGCGCCCAGCAAGGAAATTCCGCCACTGTTGAATTTTTCATGAAACAGACGCAACTGGCGCCGGGGGCATCCTGGGAAGCCGAGTTTGTTTACCAAGCCTTTACGCCATCTAACCCGGCGGAACTGCCCGAACTCTGGCAAACGCAGGTAAAACCGCAACATATCCACGCCGCCATGAACCGTCCGTCAAATCTCACAAGCCCCTTGCCGTATCACGCAGTCTGCCGCCCCGGTTTAAAGCCAGACCAGTTGCAGATTTTCCCGGTAACGGCCTCGGACAACGCCGCCGGCAAAAATTTCCCCGCAGCCCACAAAATGTCCCTGCAATCGATGAAGATATTCGGCACTCCCGGCGAACGTGTTGATTTCGTCTGGGCGCTTAAAGCCGGTGCCGCCGATATTCAGTCTCAGTGGCGCCTGAACGGATTCAGCACCGACGGGTCCCCGCTTGACGGCGGCGAATGGCAATTGCATTACCTCACCCAAGACGGTTATTACCTGGTTCGCGACCAGAGGCTGACCGATAAAAACAAGGAACTTGCCGTATTCGGTAATTCCCTGTCCGATACGAAAAACTGGAGTGACCTCAACCTGTCCCCCGGCAAAACCGCGTGGGTTAAAATTTCCTATCAAATTCCTCCTGAAGCCGTACCCGGACGCTACGAAAGTACCATCGAGATTGCCGGTAAGGCAGTTCAAGTATCCTTGAATGTCCTCCCTTTCCGCCTGAACCGTGAAAACGCCAAGACCTTCGGCAGTTTTTTCCGGGTCTTCACCACTGCGGAAAAACCGCAATGGAGCATGAGCCGCGAAGAATTTCACGAGGCGCTGCGCTTCGCCTCCGCCAATTGGAACAACGGCATATTCATCTATGTCAACAACCCCGCCGACCTGCGCTGGAGCATTGACCGGCTCCACTCTCTCGGCTGGCGAAACGCCGTCATCTGTCCGATTTCCCGGATTCTTCCGCCCGGGGATATCGAAAAATTGCAGAAAGACTACAGTTACCGCATCCTGACCTGGGGCGTTGACGAACCCGCAACCTATCAGGCTCTTGGAATCGCGGCAAAACGCCTCCGCATTCTCCAGGACACTGGCTACCGGCAACCTGCATTCACGCCAAGCACCTTCATGGGAATGCTGTTTGCCGATTTATATCCCGAATATATTCCGGTATTCAACACCAACGGGATGATGACCGTGCTGATGGAAAAATCACGCCGTTACGCGGCTGACAACCGGCTCCACTTCTGGTACAGTTGCCCTACCGGCATGCTTTCCGCGCGCGAACAATTGAAGGAACGCCTCCTTCACGGCGTTTACCTGTGGAAAATGCCGGTGGGAGGAATTTTTGACTGGGGGGAAGATGTCGCCGCCGCGACCCAGGCGCTCGGAGCTTACTGCGGCTTCGCGGGAAAGAAATTTCTTTCCACGATCCGCCGTGACAACAGCTACGAAGGCTATAAGGATTATCTCTACCTGAAAACGCTGGCGGAAACGGTCAACGCCGGTTCAGATACGCCGGTTTCCGCCGAGGCCCGTGAATTCTTGAACGATCTCGCCCATATGCTGGACGACAATTATTACAATGCGGTTGCCCGGTTCGATCACGTATTCCTTGATTCCATCCGGGGGCGGGCGGCACAACTGACCTCCGCCCTGATATCCGCCAACGGCAAACGCACGCCACCCGCCCCCATCGTGCCTTGCCCGAATTGACGCCGTCCAACCGCATGACCTTCGCCTGAAATTCCATCCATTACCGGGAAAAATGAAAAATCCCCGGTAATGGACGGAATTTTTGTGGAAATTCTGACTTTTTCCACTTTTTTTGTTGATTGGCGGTGGAAATAATTTTTTTTGACAATATATTATACATGACAGTTAATAGAATAATTCCACTAATACCGAAAACATTCTCAAAAAACCTTAACCAAGGAGAGAAAAATGGCAACCAAGAAAGCAACCGCCAAGAAGTCGGAAATCGCCGTGAATGGCGGCAGCCCCGTCTGGACCAAAGGGTTCCCGATGTGGCCCTCTTTCGAAGAATCCACCATCCAGAAGGCCATGGAGCCGCTGCGCAAAGGACAGGTCAACTACTGGACCGGCCCCATCGGGCAGGAATTTGAAAAGAAATGGGCCAAGTGGCTCGGTTCCCGCAACGCCATCAGCGTGACCAACGGCACCGCCGCGCTTCACGTAGCCCTGGCTTCGATGAACATCGGCCCCGGCGATGAAGTCATCTGTCCCTCCTATTCCTTTATCGCTTCTTCTTTCTGCGTCGTCCAGGCCGGAGCTCTCCCGGTTTTTGCCGACGTCGGCCATGACCACCTGCTCGATCCGGAAGGCATCGAAAGCAAGATCACCGAACACACCAAAGCGATCATCGTCGTCCACCTCTACGGTATCGTAGCCGACATGGACCCGATCATGAAGATCGCCGAAAAACATAACCTGAAAGTCGTGGAAGACTGCGCCCAGTGCTTCGGCGGCGTGTACAAAGGCAAAAAGGCCGGTACCATCGGTCATGCCGGTTGCTTCAGCTTCTGCCAGAGCAAACACTTCACCACCGGTGGTGAAGGCGGTATGGTCGTTACCGACAACGACGATCTGGCCTGGGAATGCCGTTCGTTCCGTGACCACGGCTACGACGTCAAAGAGCGCCTGAACCTTCTCGAAATGGAAGGCAAGCTCATGTATATCCACAAGCGCGTCGGCTTCAACTTCCGCATGACCGAAATGCAGTCCCAGATCGGTATCTGCGAACTCGAACGTTTCGACAGCTGGAACCTGAAGAACCGCGTCCGCAACGGCAAAATGCTGCAGAAAGCCCTTGCCAAGCATCCGCTGGTTCTCCATGCCCCGATCGACACCAAAGAACGCCAGAATTCCTACTGGTGGGCCCCGTTCGTGCTCGACACCGACAAGCTGACCTGCGACATCAAGACCTTCATCAAGGCGATCGCCGCGGAAGGCGTGCCGGTCTACAGCGTGCTCTGGCCGGAAATGTACAAGGAAAAAGCCTTCGTCGAACGCAACGGTTTCGGCCTGGCCAAGTACCCGTTCTTCGATCCCAAGGCCCGCAACATCGATTACACCCAGTTCGATTGCAAAACCGCTCACTGGATGACCGACCGTACCATGTGCTTCTTCACCCACCCGGTTTACACCGAAGCACACATGCAGGCCTGCATCGACGCCTTTACCAAGGTCGCCGATTATTACATGAAGAAAAAGTAAGTCTGAGTCTGTTTTCTCATCTGGCGGCCGGATTATGTCCGGCCGCTTTTCCCGTGTAAAAAAGGACAACTGATATGAAGAAAGTCAGATATGCAATCATCGGATTCGGCGGCATCGCCGAAAACCGTATCGCCAAGGAAGGCTTCGGCTGCGACGCCAAACGCGTAGGCACGGTCGCCAACGCGGAACTGGTCGGCGCCACCGACGTCAACCCCGCGCGTGAAAAAGCCGCCAAGGCCCTCGGCCTCAAGTGGTACAAAAATCAGGATGCGATCCTCGCCGACAAAACCATCGACGCGGTCTTCGTCGCCACCAACAACCTGACCCATGCCGCCATCGCCGAAGCCGCGCTGAACGCCGGCAAGCATGTGATTGTGGAAAAACCGCTCGCGGCCACCAGCAAAGAAGCCGCCAAGCTGGTGAAACTGGCCAAGGCGAAGAAACTCAGCCTCGGCGTTGACCACATGATGGTCAAAAACGTTCTTAATAAGAAAGCCCGCCGGATGATCAAAGGCGGCAAGCTCGGCGCCGTCAACGACGCCAGCTTCCACATGGAATTCGCCTACGGTTACGACTCGGCGGAAGCCAAGACCTGGCGCTGCAACAACATGGCGGAAATGGGCGGTCCCATCGGCGACGTGGCCAGCCACTGTTTCTACATGGCTGAATTCATGTTCGACAGCGAAGTGGTTGCGGTCAATGCCGTCTACTATCCCAAACTGATGAATTTCGCCGCGGAAGACGGCGCCTACGTCCGTTTCACCCTGGCCAGCGGGCTGATCTGTTCCGCCAAAGTGGCGTTCTGCGAAATGCGCGGCGGCCTCGGCGGTACCCTGGGCAACCTCGGCTATGAAATTTACGGCGACAAGGGAGTGTTGCGTTCCTACGGCACCATGTTCCAGCTTTCGGGCTACCCGGACGAGCCGTTCAAGCAGCGCCTTGAGCTCGACACGTTCGACAAGCAGCAGAAATTCACCATCGCCAAGCCGGAAAACATCTATCAGGGCATCATCAGCGAGCACGCCGAGTCGATCCTGAAGAACCGTCCGCTGAGCGCCATTGACGGCTGCCGCAACGTTCAGTTGTGCGAAGCCGCCCACAAATCGGCCAAAAAAGGCGGCGCCACCGTCGAGGTGAAATAATGCTTCAAGTCGGCCTCAGCAAAGAAATCATTACCCCGCCCCGCGGTATTCCGCTGGTGGGGTATTTCAATCCGCGTCCGAATACCGGTATTTACGACGATCTTCTCGTCCGGGTAATCCTGTTCGAGAAAGACGGCGTCACCACCGGCATGATGGTGTACGACCTCTGTTTCCTGAGCGCCGAGCTCGTTGCGGAAATCAAGGCCGCGCTGAAAAAAGCCGACATTGATTTCGCCGACAACCTGATGCTTTCGGCCACTCACACCCATACCGGTCCGTATATCGCCAAGTTCTTCGGTTACGAGGCGGATCGCGACTATCTGGACTCGCTGATCGAAAAAAGCGTAACGGCAGTCCGCAACGCGGCCAAATCGTTCGCTCCGGCCGAGCTCCGGCTCGGCAGCATCAAGAACAATCCGTACGCCTACAACCGCCGCTACTGGATGAAAAACGGCAAAGTCCTGACCAACCCCGGCAAGTTGAATCCGAACGTCGAACGCCCGGAAGGGACGGTCAATCCCGACATCGGCATTCTGTCGGTCTATCAGGACAATCGTATTTCCGCGATCATCGCCCATCTGTCGAATCATACCGACACGGTCGGCGGCAACTTCGTTTCGGCCGACTGGCCGGGACGTATGGAACGCAAAATCCAGATGGCGCTGTCCTATGAC
>DHTZ01000090.1 GCA_002408885.1 Lentisphaeria bacterium UBA5247
GTCATTTCCTACTCAACTTTTGCTGACTAAAACTTTACTTCGATGATTTGTTCGGCAATAAGTTGATAGCCGCCGCCCAGCGGATGGCTTGCGTCGCCGTAATCCTCGCTGGGAAGCGCCTCTATTTCGATGTATTTTATGCCGAGGCCGTCAAGCTGGTCGGTCACATCGCCCATAAGTTTGATATAGGTTTCCAGCGACTCCTCGGAGAGCAGATGCGTGTTGAAAGCGCCCACCACCACGGTGACGTCGTTCCCGCGCGCCTCAAGCAGCCGCGCGGCGTCGAGAAATGCCGCCCACTGCCGTGAGTCCGGCAGCGCCACCCAAGCGAACGAAAACTCGCCCTTGCCGGAGGCCGACCACGAGTCGGTGCGGTTGATGTGCTCACGCTCCACCGCGGAGACCTCGCGCCTGAGCGCGCCGAAGGGGTTGCGCCCGGGGTTGGCGGCCATCCACTCCGGCAGCGGCCTGTTGTCGTAAAACGCGTTGCGCAGATGATTCTGGAGGCTGTAGAACGGCAGATTGCGCTCCTCCCAGTTGCCGATGCGCGTTTTGAGCGGCTCGTCATAAAGGTAAAGGGTGTCGTCGAACTGCGGCACCAGCCGGGGGTGCATCACCGCGAACTTTTTGACCGCGCCGGTCTCGTCGCGCCTGGGCAGCGCGGAAAGATCGAATTCCGGGCAGTCGAGCCACAGCACGTTGAAGTACAAATAGACTTTCCGGTCGCGGATGGCGCCGCCGAAGTCGCGCATAAGCCCCTCAAGCGCCACCGGGTGAAGCCCGTCGATGCCGAGGTTTGCGGCGACCTGCCTGCCTTTAAGCCGGTTGTAGCAGGCCGACAGCGTGTGCGCGTTGTCGGTGTACATGCCCCAGATCACCGAGTCGCCCACGAACAGCACGTCACGATTGCGCGCGGCGTAGTCAGCCCACTTCTCGTAGACCCAGTAATCGTCGCGGAAGTTGTAGGATATGCGGAAATCCGGTTCGGAGAAGTCGAACGTTTCCCATTTGCCGTACAGATAGGGGATCACCCAGAACGCCAACGCCAGCGCCGCCGGAACCACGAACAGCAGCTCCTTCCAGCTCAAGCGCAGCGCGTTGCCGCCGAACGGCATCGATTTCAGACTGCGGTATTTTTTCTTTTTTCCGTCGCTCATGGCCGGCGCTCCTTAAAAGTCGAAGTAGATGAATTTCTGATTGGCGCTCGACGGCACCGTGACGATAAGCACGATCACCGCCGTCATCAGCGCCCAGCGCACCGGCGCCGGCTCGAGATATTTGCGGAAGCGGGAGGCGAACACCAGTTCATACAGCCACACCGCCGCCACCAAGGTGAACGCATACCACGGAATCAGCTGCGCGCCGTCGGCCCAGCCGGTCAGCTCGCGGATCATCCCGCTTGCCTGGCCGTACCCCTTGGCGCGGAAAAATATCCAGCCGAAGCAGACCAGATTGAACACCGCAAGCTGTTTGACGATCGAAGGGATGGCGAGATACCATTTCGCCTTGTCGAAGAAGCGCCAGATCACGCACAGCACGCCGTGCCAGGCGCCCCAGATCAGGAAGTTCCACGCCTCGCCGTGCCAGAACCCGGAAACCACCATGGTGATGAACAAATTCAGCCACAGCCGCACCGAGGCCACCCGGTTGCCGCCGAGCGGGATGTACACATAGTCGCGGAACCAGGTGGACAGCCCGATGTGCCAGCGGCGCCAGAAGTCGGTGAAATCCACCGCCACATAGGGGTTGTTGAAGTTAAGGGTGATCCGGAAGCCCATGATGCGGGCGATGCCGCTGGCCATGTCGCTGTATCCGGAAAAATCGCCGTAGAGCTGCCAAGCGAAACCGTAGGTGGCGAAAAGTACCGTTAAAGCGTTGTACTGCCCCGGCGGCGCATCGTAAACCATGTTCACGAACACCGCGAGGGTGTCAGCCAGCACCACCTTCTTGAACAACCCGGTGATGAACAGCGAAATTCCGTCGGCAACATCCGCCGGGCGCACCACCATGCGGTGGCGCAGTTGGCGCAGGAACAGCCCGGCGCGGTCGATCGGGCCCATCATCACGGTTGGGAAAAACGCCAAATAGCAGGAGTAGCGCAGGATGTTGCGCTCCGGCCGCAGGTCGCGCCGATAGACGTCGATCACATACGAGAGGGACTTGAAGGTGAAGTAGCTCAGCCCCACCGGCAGCAGCATCGCGGCGGCCAGTGGAAAATTCAGCCCGAGCGCGTCGAGCATGGCGCTTGCCGACTCCGCCAGCGTCGGAACGGTGTACGCGGGAAACTGGAAATGCTGCGCGAGATAGTCGATCAGCATCTGCAGATTTTTCACGATGAAGTTGGCGTATTTGAACAGCGAAAGCAGCGCGACGCCGTTCAGCACGCTCAACGTGACCAGCAGCTTGCGATACCGCGGTTTTTCTGCCCGCCCCAGCCCGCGCCCGATCGCGTAATCTACCCCGGACAGGTAGATCAGGAAAATCAGGAACACCGGATTGAAGCTGCCGTAAAAATACCAGCTCGCCGCCAGCAGCCATAAGGCGCGCAGCCCCGGCCGCAGCAAAGCCAGCCCCGCCATGACCACGGCGAAGAATATTACGAAATTCCAGGTTTGAAACAACATCTGCTACTCCGCGTTGCGCACGCAGCGGAAGCCGTAGGTGTCATACCCCTGACAGATGTCGGCGGTGACCGGATTGTCGGAGGCGCGAACACTGCTGCCGACATTTTTGGAACGGTCGGCCCAGGAGCCGCCGCGGATCACACGCTTCTTGCCCTCGGCCGGGCCGGAGGGATCGGCGGCGGGGGAAGAGGCGTAATAGGATATGCCGTACCAGTCTTGACACCACTCGGCAACATTGCCGAACAGGTCGAAAATTCCGTAGGCGTTGGGCTGGAAGCTGCCGACCTTGTGGGTGGCGTCGCCGGAGTTCTTGCGAAACCAGCCGGCGGCGGACAAAGTGGCGTCGGTAAAGGTTACGGGTTCGGCGCTGCCGCCGCGCGCGGCGTACTCCCATTCGGCTTCGGTCGGCAGGCGGTAGCCGTTGGCGGCGAGGTCGCTGGTGCCTTTTTCAAGATTGTAGACGGGATTCAAGCCGTCTTCGGCGCTGCGCTTGTTGCAGTAGGCGGCGGCATCGGTCCAGCGCACACGCTCCACCGGCAGACTTTCGCCGCGAAACTTGGAGGGATTGTATTCCATGAGCCGGGTGTACTCTTCCTGGGTGACTTCGGTGGCGTCCATCAGAAACGGCTTGAGCGTAACCTGATGCGCCGGCTTGGCGTCCGCCTTGCCATGACCGTCGCCGACGGTCACGGTTCCTCCGGGCAACTTCACCATCTGAACGCCGCCCTTGGTTGTTATGGTTTCGGCGGCCCCGGCAATCGTCACTCCGATCGCCAGCATTCCGGCAAGCATCTTTTCGAGCATGGTTTCCGTTCCTTGTTTTTTATATCCAAACGATCATTTTCTTTAGTTTAGCGTCTTTTTGACCCGGGGTTATATTCAATGGAAACCTCACCGCAACGGGGCATCATCATCCGCAGGTATTTTTTCAGTTCTTCCGCGGCAAAATCAATCACATGGTTTGGGTTTTGTTTGAGAATATTGTATAACATTAACTGGTTTCTCCTCACTTTTTTACTTGTTAAGTGCCTTATGAAGCGCATTATATAAGCTTACTGCCATATAATAATTACCGACGTCGTTGGGATGAACCGCATCTACCGTGAAAAGGTCCGGCATTTCTTTAGGGAAGAAATCAAAGCCGCTCACATAGTAAACATTTTTGTCTCCCGCTGCGACCGCCTTATCATACCGTACACGGAAGTACCGTCAGCACGACTAAAGCCGGAATGAGTCGCATGTTCTTCATCTGTTATTCCATTTGTTTATTATTGCTCTTTTATCCGTTGCCTGAAACATGATAAACTTTTTAATGTACCGGTACATCATTTATATTATAACTCTTTCCCCATGTTTTGTCAAGATGGGAAAACAGAAAAAACAATATTTTTACAAAAAAATCGGAAATGACGCCAGTCACATAATTGCAACTGATGGATTTCGAATGGCGCCTGGCCGTCAGGGAACTTGCTTCCGGCAATATCGTTTCATCTTTCATTCAGGTAAAATAGAAAGCCCATCCTGCCGGAACGGGTCAGTGATACCGGTGATGGGCGAATGCGGCTGCATTCCATATCAAAGAATCCCTCGAAAACCTGAAAAATCCAAAAAAAATCAATTCATCCGCCAAACGGGTATTGATTTTTTCGCGGATAGGTATATATTAGATACCAAGTTGGTTTAGTTTATAAAGCAAAAGAGGTCTGGCATGACAATCAATCACGGAAACACGGGCGTATAAGAAAAATAAGCGG
>DHTZ01000041.1 GCA_002408885.1 Lentisphaeria bacterium UBA5247
GTTGTCCGACTGCCTGATTGTAGGCCATGGCGGCGTTGTCGTATGAGGGTAATCCGTCGCGGATCAGGACGAAAAACCGATGGATGTTTTGTTCCGGCGGGCCGTAGGCGTTGTGGAGAGTGGCGAGCGCGGGGATGGCGCCGCGGTTGTCGGAGAGGTTGAAGCCGCAGATGGCCCGGGAAGCGGCATCGATGACGAACCAGGTGTAGTGCCACTGGTTTTCGACGATCAGATAGGTTTCATCGGCGGCGGCGAAAACGCCCGGTTGCGGGAGGTTGCGGTCGAGCCACGGCGCGATGCGCGCGGCGGCGGCGTTGACGTAATTGATGACCGTCTGGTGGGAGATTTTGAGGCCGAAAAATCCGTTCAAAAGATCGCGGGTCTGCCGCGACGAAAGCCCGAGATTGATGAAGCAGCTCAGTACCAATCCGACCACATGATAAGTGTTGTGAATGCGCGAAAGATCGACTTTCGGCGGCTCGCCCGGCCGCAGGCATTGCAGGTCGGCCGAGCTCAAATGATACTCGCGGTACTGGTAGTGCAACTTGTAATTGGGATCGAATTTCTGCGCCTGGCGGCAACAGCGTTCTTCCGAGGTCAAATTGCGTTCATTGGCGAGGTAGTGCGGGCAGTCGTAACGAAAACATTTGTAGATGGTTTCGAGCGGCGATTGCTTCCAGGCTCCGAGCGGACGCCCGCAATGCGGACAGAAATATTCCGCCTTCGATTCCCGCCGGACCCGATTTGAACTACTGAGGTTGCCGCAGACTTTGCAGCGGATCTGATTGCCCTTGCGTCCGTCGTTCAAATAGAGATATTCGACCGGCGCTCCGCAATGCTCGCAAGTACAGTGAGGTGGCAAGCCGAACTCGCCGCCGCGCCGTTTGACCGGACGCAGAACTTTGCCGGTTTTGAGCTCGTAATCAGCCTTGAGTTGCCGCCAGTCGAACTCCGGCACGATGATTTTTTCCGGCGGTGAGTTCAACGGCGGCAGATCATCGACCCGGAAACGACGGTAATTCTCCGTTTTCGGCTCGGGTTTGAAGTCGAAATTCTTAGCTGAACCGCTCAATACTTCCATTAGGATGACCATCAGCGAATTAAAGTCATCCGGAGTCAATTGGCGGCAAATCCAGTGAGCAAATTTATCCAATGATTTTTTCAAGTGAAGCCTCCGTTTTTGTATGTTTTGGCGAATAACAAAAATGCTTCACTTGAAACTTTTTACCAGTTTTTTTGAATATTTTTAAGGAGAAAGTGGCTTTTCAGAGCTTTCTCATTCGCAGACAACAACTTAATAATAATTTAACAAATAAAGTTTTGACAAAACCCTCCCGAACTTAAGGAGGCAGATCATGAAACATTGTTCCGATTCGAATTGTTCAAAGCAGCGCAAAGGCGAAGTTTTCGCCCCGGCCGAGCTGGTGGCCTATGCGGAAGGCGCGGTGGTCAGCCGCACGGTCGTTGAAAACTGCGGCGGCACCGTGACGCTTTTTTCCTTCGATGCGGGCGAGGGCCTGAGCGAGCACGCCGCTCCGTTCGACGCGCTGGTCAACGTGCTGGACGGCGAGGTGAAGATCACCATCGGCGGACAGCCCCACCATCTGAAAAGCGGACAGAGCATCATCATGCCCGCCAACATCCCGCACGCGCTCGCCGCCGTCACCGCATTCAAAATGATGCTGGTGATGATCAAGGCGTAACCGCCATATTTTCCCGGCCCGAACGGCTGGGAAAACGACCCGAAAAAGCCCGGAATCCAATCAGATTCCGGGCTTTGCATTTCTTTGGCGAACGCCGTCCGCTCACGGACGGAACTTGCTCATGGCTTCATAATATTCGCCGAGCGTGGCGCGGCGCTTGTCGAATTTGTTCAGGGGGTTCTGGAAAACCTCCCCGGCGCGTTCCTTGTTCCAGCGATAGCCCTGGTAAAAGTAAACCCCGGCGGAATTGCGGGCGTATTCGTTGCCGCGTTCCAGCACCTGTGCCGGTGACAGCCAGTAGTTGCCGACGCCGGGAATCATGACGGTATCCCAGCCGCGCGCCTTCCAGGCGGCCACCGGCTCGTGTACCAGTTGCGGCAGGTACGGACAGCCGTAGGTCTGTTCCGAAAACACCGTCACCGGACGGTCCGGCGCATGAAATCCGCCGATAAAGGCATTGAAAAACCAGCCGTCCTGATAAGCGGGCGTCTGTTCCGGCAGCATCACCGTCAATTCCATGTCCGGCGCTATTTTGCGGGCTTCCGCGGCGGCTTCGCCGCAGAGGGCGGCCAGTTCCGTTTCCATGAACGCCTGATATTGTTCGTACATGCGGTTGCTGTAAAGCCAGCGCAGGCGTTCTTTGGCGGGGGGCAATTCCTCGAGCTTGGTGAAGCGCTTGAAGCAATCGTCGCAGAAGCACAGCGGATGCTGGCGGATATTGGTGCCGCCGAACCCGTCGCCCAGTTCGAAACAAAGCCCGTCGATCACGCCCTCCTGCGCCAGTTTGGCGAATTCCTGAATCTGGTGGGCGATCCCGGCGCGGCGCGAATAATCGCCGTCCAGATAACAGGGGAAATCCAGATTGACGTATTTTTCATTGCGCGGTTTGCGGAGATGGCGCGCGGCGTCGCCGTCCGGCAGGATCATGCGTCGGAATTCCTTGTCGCTGTTGTTGATGGAAATGTTGTAGGGCGTGATGGCCGGAATCAGCTTCATGCCGTATTCACGGCAGAGAGCCGACAGCTTGCGGAGCGTCGTGCGGACGTCGTGCGGAGGATAGAACTGGCCGTGTTCGATCTGGAAGCAGAGGAAGATCAGTGTATTGATGCCGGAGTTCCGGTAAATTTCCATCTCTTCCCGTCCGATGGGGAACGAACTGGACACCCACATCGCCGACAGTTTGTTTTCTCGCAGGAAATCGGACCATTTGCCTTTGCCGGGGATGGCGGTCCGGTTGTCGAATTTGCCGTTGCGGTAATCGTTTTTGATGCCGAACGAATCCGGCGCGCCCTTCCGGCCCAATACGTTCAGCCCCAGGCGGCAGGCGACCAGCAGTTCATCGGTTTCGGACAGATAGAGCAGGCTGCCGTTGCAACTGGCGGGGTTGAGCGAACGGTGGGTGTAAACCGGCACCGGGTCGGTGACCATGATGGAATTGACGAGCTGCCATTTTGCCGGGTTGTCGGCGGGGTAGTAGGCGTTGAGGGATTCCCAGCCGGCGCAATAAAGCACGTTGGTTTTGGGATCGACGGCCATGCCCCAGCGGTAAAGCTCGCGGCTGTCCTTCATCGACGTGATCTTGCCCGTGGCGATTTCGTACGCGGACAGCGGATTGTAAAAATAGATGAATTTACCGTCCGGTGAAAAACTCAGGTTGTAGCACTCCTTGACGGGGACCGTGCCGAGTTCCTCGAACGCGCCGTCTTTCCAGCGCTGCAGCGAACCGTTGGACATGGCGTACACGTATCCGTCCGCGGGATTCAGGGACATGGCGAAAGCCCCCGCCTTGACGGGCAGTTTGACCCGGTCGCGCTTTTTATTTTTCAGGTCGATCCGCCACAAGGTGGTGTCGGAAGACGCCGCCAGCAGTTCCGTCGGGCTCACCGGGGCGAGAATCGGCAGGTTGTAGCTATGTTTCTGACCGGGCATCAAACCGGTGTTTTCCAATGTTTTCCGGGCCGGGTCGAAATATTTAAGTCCCTGTGTGTCGAGGACCGCGATCAAATTGCCGTCAACCGGGACCGCGTCAAGCAGATCCTTGATTTCAAACGTATATTCCTGCCGGAAGCGGCCATTCTCGGGCAGGAACGACGCGATGCCGCCCGCCGTGGCGAGAACCAGCCCGCCTTTTTCGTTCTTCCACATCCGCATGACGCGGTCTTCCGGCAAAGCGGGTTTGGAATAACGGTTCATGATTTCGCTTTCGGTCCACGAGGCCGGCTTTTGGTCTCCGGCCCAGGCGGCGCCCGCGAGGGCGATTAAAAACAGCCATGCGATGAATTTCGTTCTCATTGAATTCCTTTGTTTGTGCCACACGCAAACCATTCAAAAATAACAGTCAGGATGCGGAGCATCCGTACCGCACCGGGCCGTGCCCGGGCGCGGTGCAGCGGCGAAACGCTGCCCGCTCGCAGAGCGGAACTGTTGTTTCGCCCTCTGGGCGACCAGCGCAGTCCGCGCGCTGGACCGCGTGCGGCAACGTGCCGCCGCGAACGACTGTTGATTTATTTTTGAATGATTTGCACATGATGTTCTGGTTCTGGTTTTATGTGCTTGAGATCATTTATTCGAGGGTCGCGGGATTACCGAACTTGCCCGGTCCCCACGGGTCCCAGGGAAGCGGGATGTCGCTGGGGGAGTCCGACGGCCCGGTCCGGCGCGGCACGACGGGCCACCAGTTTTCATAATTCAGCGAGCCGACATGTCCGTCCGCGTAAGTCGTATTCATATTCCCGCCGTGGGTAAATGTTTTCAACCGCCGATCCAGGTTGGTGTTCAGGATATAGGCATCGGTGATCCGGGTATTTTCTTCGCTCCAGTCCGCGTAAACCACGAAATGTCAATAGCCCAATCGAAAAAAAAGCAAAATATCTCCCCGGTTTTGTAATGGGCCAGTGACTTTTTTGCGTTTTTCTTGAAAAACAGTCACAGCCATCCCATAGGATAACGGAATGAGCCCATTTTTGAGAGCATTTTGTTGGCCGGAACAACGCGTCCGCGTATCTGTAAAATTCACGCGCATTCGGCGCGTGGAATACGCGTGAATTTCAGAAAAAACAGGAAACAGATATATTCAAAGATCAACTCAGCCAAGCTCAAACATGGCGGGTGATATTTCGACCGTCAACGTACCTTCGGATTCGCCGAAAGAGGTTCACATAAAGGCTTACTATGAGATGGCAACCATATCTGCTCAAGAAGTTTTCCGCTTCATTGCATCACCCGATAAAAACTGACCGCACCGCGGGTGTCGGCGAGCAATTTTTCCCAGCCGAGCAGGCTCGGATCGTCAACCCGGACCGCCAGCAGCGCGTAATGGTGCGGCGGCACACCTTTGGGGCTGAAACTGACGGTAAGAAAGAAATTGAGCTTGATCCACGGATAGACTTTGAACTGCCGGGTGATCGCCGCCATCGCCGCTTCCGGCACCGGGCGGATTACCGCGATCACGGTGTCGCCAGCCTTCGGCACGGTGCGGATTTCCCGCAGACGGTAAAGTTCGCCGACGGCATTGCCCACGCGGACATAGTCCCCGACCAAGGGGAGTTTCAGCACGACTTCGGCACCGTTGCGGTCGGTGCCGTTGAGCCCGCCCGGACTTTGCAGCATCATGAGCTCGCGTTCCGGTGCCTGGATCAGCAGCCGGTTGATGAACTCTTTGTAGGCATCCGGACGGTTGTTCCAGGCGAAAGGCTTGGATTCGGTCGCTGGAAGCACGACCAGCCGTTGCGGCGGTTCCGCTTTCACGGCGTCAAAGAGGGCGTAATAGTCGGTCGACCGCCAGTTTTGAAGATTGACGGAATAGCTCAAGCTCAGCAATAGCGCGAAAAGAACAGTGAAAAAGCGCCGTTTGGCCAGTCTCGGCATCGCCGCCGCGGCCCCGGCGAGCAGCGCCCAGATCGCGATCAGTACGAAATACGCCCGCGGCGGCCCGCCCCGGGTCAGCAGCGCAGCCAGCAACGGAAATAAACTACTTATCCCGAGTGCGAAAACATAGCGGCGACAACACCAATATCCGGCGATCAGGACGGCGAGGAAAGCGAGGGGGTAAACCCCGAGCTGATTGGCCACCGAGAGGAGCCACCGGAAATAGTCCGCCGCCGAACTGAACTCGACTCCCCAGACTTGGCCGGCCCGGAACGCCTTGAAGTTAAGCGAATACCAGAGCAGCGCGAAAAGTCCTGGCGCGATTCCCGCCACAAGGTCGCGATAGCGTTTGCGCCGGATCAGCGCCACCGCCAGTACCGCCCCGGCTGGGAGCAGGGTCAGAATTGAGGTCGAAAGCGTCAACATCGACCCGATCGCACCGGTTGCAATGGCGAAATAGGCGCCGATCCGCTGCTTCCCGCGCCACAGCCACAGTGCACCGATGCCGAATACGAGAAGCAGAAAGAGCTGCAGCGAATATCCCCGCGCAAGCTGGGAGTAGGCGGCCAGCGGAGCCGATAATGCGATCACCGCCATCGTCCAAAGTGCGGCGCGGCGGCGGCGGCTGATCAGCCAGGCGAGATACCCCGCCGCCGGAATCGCCAGCACGCCGGCAAGCCAGGCACTGAGTCGGATCGACACGCTGTTTTCGCCGATCACGGTGAGTTTGACCAACAGCGAATTGAGTGGGTGATTGTTGGGTAAACCCAAGTCTGTGAAGATCGTTTTGAGGCTTTTTGACGCGTAAAATTCAAGTGTCCAGATTTCGTCGTATTCGAGCGAACCGCCAAGTGAAGTCGAACGCAACGCGAGGCCGCCGAGGGTGATCAGGGCGGCCAGGCCGAAAAATTGTTTGCTGCGAAAACTGATCATGATAGCTGTGGCGTATAGTTGCTATGGTAAAAAGAAAATGATGCAGCAGCTATGAAATGAAAGAGGCTGATTCTCAAAGATGTGATACTGTAAAACAGGCATCGGATCTGAAAGGCAGAGTCATGCATATAAGAAAAATAAGCGGCAAATTTCTTGAGCGGATATGGTTGCCGTCTCATAATAAACCTTTTATGTGAACCTCTTTCGGCACATCCGAAAGAACAGTTGCGATTAAAATACCATTCGAAAAATCATTGTCAAATGCTGAAATCACGAAAAAAGACAAAAATTCCCCGTCCCCGATTCATCGAAACGTCACGGCGTTAACGCTGTCATCTGTACAGGCAAAAAGAACTTTTTTTTCAAGAAAAACGCAAAAAAATCACTGACCCATTACCTGGTTTTCCGTCAAAACAGGCCGGGACGCACCGAAATAGTCCGATCTTTTCCGCTCGTTTCCATTGTTTTATCGTCGTTTTGCAGTATAATATCTGTTCACGTTGTAAAATAGGGCTTGTTTTATGCTGAAGACATTGATCAGACCGTCCATGATATTCATTCCGTTCATCCTGGGAATGATGTTTCCCGCGGCCCACTCGCTGAACTTTCTCCTGCGCTGGATCCTGATCGGAATGCTGTACCTCGTTTTTTTGCAGCTCGATCCGCACCAGCTCAAGCCCCGCAAACTGCACTGGCAACTGCTGCTGGCCAATATCCTGATGGGGGTCGTGCCGTGTGCGCTCCTGTTCCTGTTCGGCGCGCCGCAACTGGCGCTGGCGGCCTTTTTCATCGGGATCGCGCCCACGGCGAACGCCGCGCCGGTGATCATGAATTTTCTGCGCGGGCGGGCGGGTTTTGTGGTCACGTCGTTCGTCATCACCAACCTGGGGGTGGCGCTGGCGCTGCCCCTGCTTCTGCCGCTGATAACCGGCAATTCGTCGTTCGCCTTCATCTGGGAGATCTTCAAGGTGCTGCTGCTGGTGATCGGGCTGCCGATCTGCGCCGCCGCCGTCACCCGCCGGATTTACCCGAAGTCAAAGAGCTGGCACGGGAAATGCCGCAACATCTCGTTTTCGGCGTGGTCGCTGATGCTGTTCATCATCGCCGCCGGGGCGAGCCATTTTTTCCGCTCGAACCCCGACGTACCGAAACTGCTGGTGCTGGAAATCGCAGTCCTGTCGCTGGTCATCTGCGCCATCAACTTCACCCTCGGCAGGATCATGGGCGGGCTCAAATACGGACGGGAAGCGAGTCAGTCGCTGGGGCAGAAAAACACGTCGTTCATCATTTTCGTGGCGATCACGTTTGCCAACCCGCTGGCGGCGCTCGGCCCGATATTCTACGTGCTCTGGCACAATTCCTGGAACGCAATCCAGTTGTACCGTTGCGACCGGCGCCGCCTGCGGAAGATGCTGAAGTCCTGACCGGAAGCCCTCAGCGGACCCGTTCGAGAACTGTTAAGCCGCCGGGCAGGACTTTGATCGCGGTTTTGCCCCGGTATGTTTTCGCTGCCGGGTTTTCATCGGCGAGCTTGCCGGAGTGGTCGAAGCTCCAGAGCCGGGCGCTGTAATCGCCGTCCCAGCCGAAATCCCCTGAACGGTTGGTGATGACCCGTTCCTTCGCCTGAATCCATCCCCGATGGATCTCCTCGATCGTCAGCGGGAAAAATTTGCTCAGCGCCAGTGAATCGTACGACAGATGCTCCCGCAGGTAAACCGTGCCGTAGTTCAGGCGCTCGACGATCGCCGCGAAATTCGGACTGCCCGTTCCGTACGCCAGCGGCGTGGTCAGGTGCAGTTCGTTGGCGCGCGAAACCACGTCCTGCGTTTCGGCCATGGCGTATACGCCGGGCTGGTTCCGGAAACGCATCGACGGCGCGCCGTTGAACAGGGTGACGCCGCCGGCTTTGCGCGCCCGGTCGATCCCCGCCTGCAACGCGGGGGCGGACACCACGGGCAGAATGGCGCATTTCTGGATGATGGTGTTGGTGGACGGGTCGATCAGGGCGCTGTTGCCGTCGGCGGTGTTGAAGGTGACGCTGGCGGAACCGGCCCGGTCTTTCGCCGTGGTGCCGGGGCCGTTGGACTCGTCCTGGTACAGCCAGTCGATCTTCATGTCGTTGAACAGGTAATCGAGGCTGTCGATGTGCATTTTCCAGAAGGAATTGCCGGGCATCGGGTAGACCGTCCGGTAGATGTAGTCGGTCGTGGCGGGATAGGTGGACTTCACCCGGCTGCCGTCGGCGGCGGTGATGAAACTGTCCTGATAAGTCATGTCGTCCGGCTTTTCGAACCCCTGGAAAAAGCAGTGGTAATACTGCGAAACCTTGACGTTGGGAAACAGCTCATGCCAGCGCGCCGCCGCCTGAGCATGTTTTTCCCGCGCCGGGATGACATGCGGATTGAACAGCGCCGAACCGTAGGCGCGGATCTTTTTGTTGTCGGCTTCCGCCACCGGTTCTTTGGTGCCGATTTCCCAGAAGCAGACGTAGCGGACGTTCTTGCGTTCGATGGTTTTGCGCAGTCCTTCCTCCGGCTGGTAAATATCGTTCAGCCCGACGAAATAGTACGGCCCTTCGATGGTATAATTCACGTTCCAGTCGCGGCGTACCTGATTGATGAAGTCATAGTAGTCGTCGCTCTGCGGCATGACATAGACGCTCCATTCCACCGTGTACTCCGCGCCCGGTTCCAGATAAAAGAAATCATCGCGGAACCCGCTGCGCCGCGAGGAAAGCTCATAATAAAATTCGCTGTGGTTGCGGACGATATCGTCCTCCAGCACCACCCCGAGCCCGGAACCCTTGCCCGGAACCCTTGCCCGGGAAAAACATCGTGCTGTTCTTCGGCGAACCGTAATTGTTCAGGCTGTTGGATTCCATCCCGCCCATGCGGCAGAACGGCAGGCTCATCCCCTTGAAATTCAGCTCGTTGGCAAAACGGATGGCGACATCGGCCTTGCCGGGGTTTCGAAACGTATCGGCCACCTTGATCCGGTTTCCGTCCAGTTCCAGCTTGCGGGTCAGGCGGTAGTCAGCGCCGGATGCCTCCAGCACGGCCTGTTTGGCGGAGGATTCACCGGCTTTAAATGTCCATTTGGCATCGGCGGAGCCGCCGTTGCCGAGGTAATTCCAGCCGCCGCCCGGACGGGAAAACTGCGAAATGAAGCGAAGTTTGGCGCCTTCCGAATAAACTTCCAACGCGCCGTCGCCGCCGAACGCGATGCGCTGCGGCGCGCCGAATACCGGCGGCGGCGCGGCCGTTTCGGCTTGTCCGCCCTCCGCTTTTTCTTTCAGCACATCCAGGACGACCGCGATCAGCATTTCGCGCTTGTAGGTCTGGGTTGCGCCTTTCGTCCATAAATTGCGCGCTTTCAACACGTTTTTGCCGGGCTTCAGCAGCGGCGTGACGTCCAGCACATACACATACGGATCGGGATCGGTCATGCCGTAATGAGCGGGCGAGGCCGTGTAACTGTTGGAATAAATCGCCAGCCAGGCGCCGTCGCCCTGATCATAATACATGGTGCGACCGTTTTTGAACACAAAGCTTTCGGGGCGGTTTTTCAGCAGCAGGGTTTCGCGGTCGAGACGGCTGCGGAGCGGCTGGCCGTTCAGGGTGAATTTGATGGAATAATTCCAGCCGCCGAATCCGGGGGCCACCTGGCGCTGTTTGATTTTGAGCAGTGTTTTTTCGCCCGGCTGATGAGTGATTTCCCATTCGTGCTCGCTTTCGGGCGCGATCAGGACTTCGGCGGTGGCCTGTTCCGTGGCCGCCTGTTCGGCGGCTTTTTCCTCGCTGAACTGGACATTGAGCACCAGTTTCAGCTCGGAATTCCAGCGCTTCGCCGCGTCCGCCGTCCACGGGTTGATGACGGTCAGTTCCGTTTTCCGTCCGGGGCTGACGATGCCGGTCAGGTCGAATTCGTAGGTGAACAACTGTTTGTCCTTGAATCCGGCGGCGGCGACATCGGCGTCAAAGCCGGGCGCGTAGGGCACCATCCAGCGCGAACCGCGATAAAGCTGGAGTTCGCGCCCGCGGTATTCCACCTTGTCGGGGCGGTTGATCAACTCCTTGTCGGTGATCCGGTTACTGCCGGCCATCAGGATCATGGCGTCGAGCATACCGCCCATTTTCGGGCTGTCGATGCGGGCGTCGATCCGCAGTTTCAGTTTGTGTCCCGGTTTCAGCTCGGGAATTTCGATCTGCTTGCGTTCCTGCGGCAACACCGTAATTTCGGACGCCCCCAGGCTGAACCCAAGCAAAACCGCCATCAGCCATAACGTTTTTTTCTTCACGATTCCATCCTTTGATTGTGGTCTGTTACTGATTGAATTCAATATCCGGCCGCGCCGAAATTGCTGATTTTCCATCTTGAATTTTTCCCGCTGGTCTGATGCAGGAACTGTTCCTGATACGGATCGGCGCCCAGTGGAATCGTCATGCTGCCGCCATGCCCGTCCGCATAGCCCATGTTCAGTGAACCGTTATGGGGGCGCTGATCCGCTTCTTCAAAACCGCTTTTATAGTCATCAACAGTAAATGCTCCCGCCTGATACTGCAGATTGGCGCGCCCGGTGTCGGCGGTCAAAATCGTCATGCCGGGATTGCGCAGCTGACTGATTTTCACCGGAGAGGAATCCAGTGCGGGAGTCGTGGTGACGTAACGGGCACTTGACCCGATATGGCGCATATTGTAGCCGATCGGAATATAACGATTGGCGCCATCTTCTCCGGTGCTTAGCTTTTTCTGAGCATTGTAATAATTGATCTTGGCGGCAGCGCCGTAACAAAAGAACAATTTCTCGCCCGGCTTGTAGGAACGTTTGAAAACCGTAACCCAACCGCCATAAGCAATCGGGTCAGCGCCAACCGCATCCGCTTTCCAGCGCACAAAAAACCCATTATTTTCATCATTGTAGAAGATATGGAACTGCACAATCTGCTTCTGCGATGAGAGGCAATTCGCCTGGTGCGCCTTGGAGCGTGCGGCATTCAGCGCGGGCAGCAGCATCGCCGCTAATATCGCGATAATTGCAATGACGACCAGAAGCTCGATGAGTGTAAAAATCTTCTTCATTCAGAAAACCTCCTTCAATTGATTTTACAGCAGGATTTTCGTTTTAGCAAAACCGGTTCCTGTAATTCCGGATCGACCGGGGCCGGGGGCTGGCGGCGGATCATCCGCTCCAACTGGCACGCGGCCACGGTGGTGAATTCGGTGATCCGCTGCCTGAAAACCGTCAGGGGCGGATTCAACTGCAACAGGTAATCGACATCGTCAAAACTGATCAGGGAAACATCCTCCCCGATGGTCAACTGCAACTCCTGCAATATATTATAAATGCTGATCGCATAATTCACGGAACCGATGATGTAGGCGCTCGGGCGGTCCGGCGACTGCCGGTGCCCGCTGAAATACGTCCGGAGGTCTTCGTGGTTCGAAAAAAACGTCTTCCATTCCGGCTTGACCGGCAGCCCGGCTTCCCACATGCCGTTGGCGTACCCCCGCGCCCGCAGCGCGATCGAGCTCCGCCCCGAATCGTCCGCGATGAATCCGATCCGCCGGTGGCCGAGCGAATGCAGGTATTTCACCAGCAGTTCACCGGTCCGCACGTGGTTTGTGCCCAGCGAAATTTCCGGCAGTTCGGGAATCGCGTAGCCGCCGATGGTCACCAGCGGCATGCCCGCCTCGCAAAGCCGCCTGATGTCCGGGGCGAACGCCTCCGTCGGCAGGAGCGCCATCGCCCCGGCCAGCTCGTATTCCCGGATCAGTTTTTCATAGTTCTCAGGCTGTCCGAGCAAGGAAACCACCTGATACCCCTTCTCTTTCCAATAACCGTAAAAAGCCGACAGCACCGGATCGACGTAAACCGGGTCGGCGCGAATAATTTCATGGCAGATAATGCCGACCCGGCGATAGCGCGGCCCGGCGTCCGAAGTGTCCGCAATGTAGGTTCCCGAACCGACTTTCCGCTCCAGTATCCCTTTGCGGGTGAGTTCGTTCAGGCTTTTGCTCACGGTGACCGGCGTGGTGCTGAGGTACTCGGCAAGCTGGCGGTCGCCGGGAAATTTCGTTCCCGCCGGCAGCTTCTTTTCCCGAATCCATTCTTCGAGGCATTTGGCCAACCGCTGATATTTCGGCAGGTTCGAATGCCTGTCATAGTCCAGCTTCAATCCATCCAACGTCATGGTCATTCCTTCATTTCGTTCTATAACAAAAATTATACACGCAACCCGCCGTCTTGTCAATAGCAACATATATCTTTTTGTAAATAATAATGACATATGTTGCTTTTCTGAAAAGATATTTCGCTCCGGGCCGTGCCCGGGCGCGGTGCAGCGGCGAAACGCTCCCCGCTCGCAGAGCGGAATCTTCCGTTTCGCCCCGTGGGCGACCAGCGCAGTCCGCGCGCTGGACCGCGTGCGGCAACGTGCCGCCGCGAAAGTTCGTTCATTTTTGATGGAATGACTTGACCGCGGTGGAGCGGCGGATAATCAGCTCCGGGCTGTAGGTGAAAAACTGCTTGCGGTCGCGGCTCCGCCCCTCGATCAGCTCTTTCAGCATCTCGATGCAGCGGACGGACGGCGACAGGTCGCGGCGCTGGTTCGAGAGCACCGTCAGCGGCGGCGAAAGCCGTTCCGCCAGGAAACACCCCTCGAAACAGACCAGCGAAATGTCGCGGGGGCATTCCAGTCCCGCCTCCTCCAGCGCTTTCAGCGCGCCGAGCGCCATATAGTCGTCGCCGGCAAGCACGGCGGACGGCGGCTGTCCGCCCTGCAGGAGCTTCAGCATGTTCCGGTAGCCGGACTGTTCGGAAAAATCCCCGGCGAGAATGGTGTTCTCATGAAACGGCAATCCGTTTTTCCTACAGCAATGCTCAAAAAAGGCCATTTCGTGCCGGACCGCCTGTGATTTGCCGCTGCCGCTGATGAACGCCAGGTCGCGATGTCCCAGCGAAATCAGATAATTGAACAGGTTTTCCAGCCCGGCCAGGCAATCGCACCACCCGCCGGGAGTCGTTTCCGGGAAACCGCTGAAAACAACGGGAATCGGTAGTTGTTGCAGCTTCGCCAGGATTTCCGGCGGGATTTCCTGTACCGTGACCAGCATTCCGTCCAGCATGTCGGGGTTCAACAGGGTTTCCCAGCGGCCGGTTTCGAGCATCCGGTTGTTGATGAACAGGATAACCACTTCGTATTGATCGGCGGGCAGATGGTCGCCGGACAAACTCAGCAGATGGACCGTCGCCGGATGGTTGATTCCGGCTTCACCCCAGATGGTGACGCCCACCCGTTTCCGGCGCAGCCCGCTCGGCGGGGGCGAGGGCGGCGGGAGCGCCACGATCTGATTGCCGCGGCTGGGGCATTTGACGATGATCCCCTCCGCGGCCAGCAGCGCCAGCGCCTTGCGCACGGTCAGGAAAGCCACTCCCAGATCGGCGGTCAGCTTCCGCTCCGAGGGCAGGTAACTCCCGACGTTCCATTGTTCGGCAAGGATCAAGTCTTTGATCCGTTCCGCGGTCCGGCAGTATAAAAATGTTTTCGGTTTATCGTTCATAACGGTTTCCGGATGCTTCAGGGCGGCGCGGGCGTCGCGTGTTCTGATTCTATATTAATATCGGTTCTCCCGGTGATTTTCAAGTGAAATCGGTTTTTTTTGATGTTTTTTTCGGAAATCGATATTGAAAATAATACCATCCGATATTATAATAGATATCGGAAGCCATGAAAACAAAACCACGGAACATGATCATGAAATTCAATATTTTCTCCAAAACCAATACACTCCTCGCCGAATTGAAATCCTGTCGTGCCCCCGGCAAATCCTATGAATCCTGTACTGTAAGCCGGGAACTGCTGGACCGCGCCGGGGATCTGCTGATTATCAAATGTGCGATTCCGATCATCGATATCCAAGGCTACTGGACGCCGGACCTGTTCCGTCCGGTGATGCAACTGTGCTGGCGGAAGGGATTTTCCTGCGCCGCGCACCGCAACTTCCCTTACGTGACGTTCTTCAACCAGGCCCAGCGAAACCGCGCCGCCCTTGGAACAGGCAATTTGTTTGATGATTCGGTATTCACGCTCAAAATGAATCAGGAAACCGGAAATTACGACGTCGAAATCAAGGTGTCGGTCTGCCCGGAAACCGCCGCGTTCGACCTGTTCTGGGACGCCGCCGACCGCGAATGGACGCAAATCCTGCAGGATTATCGCGCCTTTGTACGCCCGGACTGGCGGCCGGACTATCCGGCGGGCGCCTGGCTGCCGGTCTACTGCACCTGGTACGCCGTCCACGCCGCGGTGGAAAAATCCTGGCTGGAAACGCAGGAGGACGAGGCGGCGGCGATGGGTTTCGGCACGTTTATCGTCGATGACGGCTGGTGTTTCGACGACATGAAGCGCGTTTCGCCCGAAACCATCGGCACCTGGTATGAAAATATCGGCGACTGGGAGGTTTCCGCCCGGCACCTGCCGGACTTCCGCCGCCACGTCGAACGCGCCCGCAAGCTCGGGCTCAAATACCTGCTGTGGGTATCGCCGTTCATGGTCGGCGACAAAACCCGTTTCGTTCAAGAGATCGACTGCGAATATCTGACCGAACTTCATGAGGGCTACCGGGTCTTTGACCCCGCCGACGCGGCGACCGCCCGTAAAAGCATGGACAAAATGCTGGCCGTGGTCCGCGAAAACGGACTGGACGGGTTGAAAATCGACTTTGTCGACGCTGTTCCCCAGTCACCCGACCGCCCCCGCGGCAGGACGGTTTACCACTACATGAAAGAGCTGCTCGACACCGTGAAAGCGGAAAATCCCGAAGCGCTGATCGAGTTCCGCCAGAACTACGCCACTCCGGCCATGCTTGACCTGGGCACGCAGTTCCGGGCGGGCGACGTGCCGTTCGATTACGTCGAGAACATCCACCGCATCGCCCAGATTCGGGTCTGCCTCGGCGACGGCGTGCCGGTCCACGCCGACCCCGTCTACTGGAACCCCGGCGACAGCGACGAAAACATCGCCCGCCACATGATCTGTTCGCTGGCGGGAGTCCCGATGGTTTCCATGGATCTGGCCGCCCTGCCTGAAAATCAGAAGAACATCATGAAATTCTGGCTGAATTTTTACCGGGAACATTTGGAACTGTTCAAAAACGGCAAATGGAACATCCGTTACAGCGCCGACCACCTTTCGTTCATCGAAGTCGCGGGCGCGGGCCAAAAAATCGTGTTCCTGTGCGAAGCCGCCGCCGTTCCGGCGAAACCGGAAAACGGCATCGTCCTGAACCTGACCCACCAGCCGATTCCGGCGGCGGGCGGCAGTAAATTCGATTGCCGGGGGGCGCGGGCGTCCGGGGATTTCATCCCGGCGGCGGGGTACGCGGTGTATTGAATCAGAGGTTGACTTTGTTGCTGTCCGGGTCGCGTGACTCGGGCAGATCGATGTTGACCCGCGCCGGAAGCGCCCACATGCAGCCGGTAAAGCCGTCCACCGCAAACCCCACGATCGTGATGCAATTTCCCCAGTACCACGGGCTGAGGGTGGCGGTGACGGTCCGTTCCTTGCCGTCGTCGAATTTGACGGTGTAGATTTCGCGGTTGAAAAATTTGGCGGATTGTGCGGGGAGCGTGACCATCATCGGGGTTTTACCCTGGTGAATGTATTCGCCGGCGCGGTTGTAAATGCGGAAAATGCGCTCCTGGTTCTGGCTGGCGGCGATGTTGACCGTATATTGGCTGGGGGACATGGAGGTGGCACAGCCCTGCAGGAACAGAACCGCCAGACCGGCAAGCAGCATCATTTTTCTCATTTCACAGATCTCCTTGGATCATTGTTTGCATCAGCATGGAGAATATAGGCTCAATGCGGGGATTTGCCAGTCCCCGGAGCGGCTTTTTCGCAAAAAAACAACCGTTGCCCATTTGCTTTTCCCTGCAGAATAGATATAATATCATATTACCTGTTGTCGGTGCTGTAGCTAAACCAGCACCGACAACAGAGGTTTTCAGCTTCACCGTTAACTGCAACAGGGGTCCGTTAACCGGCGCAATCAGGACACGGAGGGTTTGTTTTTGCGGAATGCGCGCGGCGATATCCCGTTTTTGCGCTTGAAGTAGTTGGAGAAATAGTACTGGTCCGAAAAACAAAGCCGTTCCGCTATTTCCTTGATCGAAAAATGGGAATACAGCAGCAACCGTTGCGCCAATTCCATCCGTCGTTTCATCAGATAACCGTACGGCGTGTCGCCGAAACACTGGCGGAAACTCCGGATCAGGTGCGCGGCGGAGCAATTGTTCTCGCGGCAGTACTGTTCCAGCGTGAACGGATGCTCGAGGTGGCGGTCGAGTTCGGATTTCAGTTTTTCCAGTTCCAGCGGCAGCGGCAGGCCTTCTTCGCCGTAGACCAGTTGGGCCGCCGCCTCGATGAACTGGTGAAAAACCACCGCGGCCTGATGGTTGACGTTGTCGGTATGATAATTCAGGCGGTGCATCGCCTCGAAATATTTGAGGAGCGAGGCGCATCCGGGCAGATAGTGAATCCGGTCGAGGCGGTATGCGTGGAGCAGATAATCAACCATATCGCCTTTGATCGCGAAAAAGATCTTTTCCCACGGTTTTTCGCGGTGTGGCCAATACCGGTGACGGCTCCCCAGCGACAGGACGTACATGCTGTCCGTCTGGGGTTCATACGATTCGCCGTTGATCTCCAGATATCCATTGCCGCCGATGATGTATTCGAACGTATATTCATGATATTTTTCGCGTTCGATGACGGGCGTGCGCGACTCGGTGCGGACCTTGGCGGCGGCCAGCAGCGACAGGGGAAACGGGCTGTCATTGTATTTTCCGATGATCAATAATCCACATCCGCTGTTTATTTTCTATATCATTATTCGGCTAAAAATTCACAATTCAAGTTGATATTTCTGATTAATTTATTACATTAACCCACATGATGCAAGTCCATAACCTTAAATTTTGATAAGGAACAATGACGATGAAGAAATTGAAGATTGGTTTGATCGGAGTAGGCGGCCGCGGCAGACACGCATGGCAGACCCACAACCCGGAAGAAGGATGCGAAATCGTTGCGGGGTTCGACCCGAAACCCGAGTCGTTCGACAAAATACGTGAAGAACTTCCGAACATCAAGATCAAAGAATATTCCGATTACCGGGAAATGCTGAAAACCGATATCGACGCCGTGTTCATCTCCTCCCCCGACTTCTGTCATGAAGAACAGGCCGTCGCCTGCCTCGAAGCCGGCAAAGCCGTCTATCTGGAAAAACCGATGGCCATCAGCCTCGAAGGCTGCGACCGCATCCTCAAAGCTGCCATGGACAGCGGCAGCAAGCTCTTCCTTGGCCACAACATGCGCCATTTCCCGGTGATTCTGAAGATGAAGGAAGTCATCGACTCCGGCCTGATCGGCGAAATCCGCGCCGGCTGGTGCCGCCATTTCATCAACTACGGCGGCGACGCTTATTTCCGCGACTGGCACTCCGAGCAGCGCTACACCAACGGGCTGCTTCTCCAGAAAGGCGCTCACGACATCGACGTCATGCACTGGCTGATGGGCGGCTACACCAAATCCGTGGTCGGCATGGGCATGCTTTCCGTTTACGACAAATGCGGGCGCCGCTCGCCGGAGACCCCCGGATGCGCCAAATGGGACTCGAACCATTGGCCGCCGCTGTCGCTGACCGGCTTCTCCCCGATCATCGACGTGGAAGACCACAATATGATCATGATGCAGCTTGACAACGGCACCCAGGCCAGTTATGTCCAGTGCCATTACACCCCGGACGCCGAGCGCAACTACACCTTTATCGGCACCAGGGGCCGGGTGGAAAACATCGGCGACCACGGCAAGGCGGAAGTCCACGTCTGGACCCAGCGCGGACCGCGCGAAACGCCCGATATCGTCTATTACCTGAAGGAAATGGCGGGCGGCCACGGCGGTTCCGACATCGGCATCGTCCAGAGCTTCCTGAACTTCGTCCGCTACGGCACCAAGACCAACACCTCTCCGATCGCGGCGCGCAACTCCGTGGCGGCGGGGGTCCTGGGACACCAGTCCATGCGTACCGGATGCAACCGTTGCGACGTGCCCCAGCTTTCGCAGGACATGATCAATTACTTCGAAAACGGACAGAAGAAAAAGTAATTATCCGCGCGGATATTTGACAAAAAACGAATTATGGATTATCTTACCGGTAATCCATAATTTTTTTTGAGGAATCTGCCATGAAATCAGCAAAAGCGGTCTTCTTTGTCCTGACAGCCACGATGTCGCTGGCGCTTTCCGCCGGTACCATCGTTTACCGCCCGAACAAGGACGCCGAACCACGGCGGGTCGCCAACGTCAAGATCATCAGCATCGAAAAAGGCGTCATGACCATCGAGGTCAACGACGGGCGCGAACGGATTCCCCTCAGCCGCGTGGACGGTTACTACGATACCGACCTGAAAAATTCATCCGACGGCTTCGACGACAACACGCCCGAATACACCGTGACCGTCACCAACATCGACGCCCCCGAGCGCGCCCAGAAGAAAGTCGGCAACAAGACGAGCACCGAATCCTTTAAAATCAATTACCGGATCGTACCCCAGTATACCAACGAACACTCCCGCGAGTCCGTCAAACGCCCTTATTTTTACCTTTACATCCTGACCGAGGGCAACGATGGCGGCGGCGAACGCTCCATCTATCGGGTCTGTGAGCCGAAATTGGCCAATCCAAGCAAGAAAATCTACGACAAAGCCGCCGTCATGGATCAGGTACTAAGCTCAAAACGCGAAAACATCTACTCCAACCAGGGCAACATCAGCGCATATGACCGGCAGGAAGATTTATCCCTGGCTTCGATCCGCCACAGACGCAAGATCATCGCCTGGCGCCTCGAAATCTGGGGCAAGACCGACATCATCTACGAAAAAGACTGGACCGAACCCGGTGTCCGCATCGGCAAAAACTGGTGGCAGAGGTTATAATCCGATGGATAAGATTCATTTGCGCGACTTGACCGTGCGGACGGTCATCGGCACACTGCCGCACGAACGCACCGCACCGCAGAGTGTCGTCTTCAACATCACTCTGGAATGCGACACCCGCGCGGCGGCCGCGGCCGACGATCTGTTCCAGGCGGTCAATTACCTTGACGTGCACGACCGGATCGTCGAACTGTGCGAACAATCCAGTTTCCTGCTGATCGAAACCCTGGCGGCGAAAACCGCCGAACTCTGCCTGTCATTCGAAGGCGTTTCCCGCGTGACCGTCGTACTGGACAAGCCCCGTGCCCTCAGTCGCGCCGGAGCAGCCGTCGAAATCACCCGCGAAAACTGAACCCGTTAAGCGGAACCCACGATTCCGCCCAAACGGGCTGGGGCCGATGTTGAGCATTCAGCAGACGGAATCCTTTTTAACGGCGGAGCCGGGTAATGCTCTCGATGTGGGCAGTGCGCGGGAACATGTTGATCATGACGTTGGATTCGACGGTGAACCCGGCGGAGCCGAGGAGCCTCAGGTCACGAACAAGGGTATCCGGGCCGCAGGATACGTAAATAAGCTCGCGGATATGGGATGTGGCGATTTGTTGCGCGGTGGCCTGATCCAGCCCCTGGCGCGGCGGATCGACCAGCAGAACCGGGTTTGAGCCGCCCTTTTTGATCAGCCGCCCGACGATCCGGTCCGCGGCGAAGGCGTAAAAACGGATGTCTTTTCCCGCTCCTGCCTTTTGCAGATTGGCGGTGGCCGCCGCGGCCGCGCCGGGGTCGATGTCCGCGCCGATGATCCGTCGGATGCCCGCCGCCAGCGCCGCCAGTGAAAAGAACCCGGCGCCGCAATAAAGATCAAGAAAGGAGGACGGTTCTTCCGTCAGGTTTTCCAACATGGCCCGGACGGTGTTCTGCATCATGGCCGCGCCTTCGTTGTTAACCTGATAAAAGCCGTCGGGAGCGACTTCCAGTTCTCCGCAGGGCGTGTGATAAAGCAGATTCGGGATTCCGGCATTGTCGCCGTTCAGCCAGTCGAAAACGCCGTTGGCGGCATGGCGAATCGTCACTTTGTCGTCATTTTCAAAAGTGACGGATTGCATTTTTGAGCGTATTTCGGTCATTTTGACAGATATTTCCGGGTCTGCCAACGGGCAAACCGGCACATCTTCGACCGTTCTATTATCCTCCATGAAGTAGCCCAGGCGCCCATCCTGGCTGTGTAGAACGATTTTATTCCGGTACTGCAAGGGGCGGGACGGAATCAGCGGTTCGCGGAAGTCGCAGGCGTCGCAGATTTCCGGGACGCCGCGTTTGAAGAAGTCGAGCAGCTGGGCTTGCTTCACCCGGTTTTCCTCGTCATAAGCCATATGCTGATAGACGCCGCCGGGGATGGGATTTTCGACCGGAATCCGATGCGGAGAGGGCTCGACCACTTCCAGCAGGGCGGCGGTGGTGTAGCGTTTTTTCTCGGTCAGGACTTCCACAACGGCTTTTTCTCCGGCGATGACGCCCGGTACAAAACAGACCATGCCGTTCGGCAAACGCCCCACTCCGTTGCCGCCATAGGCAATCCGGTCGATGGTTATTTCAAATTTCTGTCCGGTCATGTTCGTCTCCTTGATTTTTTATCCATTTTTTCGAAAATTCATGATTCAGCGCATTCCAGGGGCCACGGCAACGGAACGGTTTTCACCGGTCCTGGTATTCGATCTGTTCCTTGCCGTCAATGCTGTAAAATTTCTCGCCGCAGGTGTAATCCGGCTGCAAATTGACCTTGCCGCCCCCTTCCGGGAGGTCGATGGCAAACGACGGAACCGCCAGCGACGAAAGGTTTTCCCGGAAATAGCGCAAGATATCCAGGCCGCGTTCAATGCCGGTGGCGAAATGACGCACCCCGCGGACCGGGTCCACATGAAACAGGTAATGCGGCTTGATTTTTACCGCAATCAACCTGCGGAACAGTTCCTCCAGTACCGCCGCCGAATCGTTCACGCCGCGCAACAGCACCGTCTGGTTCAGCACCGGAATGCCGCTCCGGATGAAGCGGCGGCAGCATTCGATTGCCTCCGGCGTGACCTCGCGCGGATGGTTGAAATGCGTCATCAACCAGAGGCTCGGATGGGCGCTCAGAAGTTCGACATGCTGTGGTGTAACCGCCTGCGGCAGAACCACCGGCAGGCGCGAGGCGATCCGGACGACCTCGATGTTTTTCAGCGCGCCCAGGTGTTCCATGATCAGCCGCAGTTTCGGCAGCGGGAGCATGAGCGGGTCGCCGCCGGAAACCAGCACTTCGTGGATTTCCGGATGCCCGTCGAGGTACGAACAGGCTTCGCGGAGTTCGTCTTCGGTAATGTCTTTCAGTTCGGAACCGCTTTTCCAGGTGCGCTTGCGGAAGCAGAACCGGCAGCGGATCGCGCAAGTGCCGTTCGCCAGCAGCAATGCCCGGTCGCGGTAACGGCGCACCAGGCGCGGCGTCACCATATGGCGTTCCTCCTCCTGCGGGTCGAACGACGAAGATTCATCGGCCAGCTCCGCCGGGTCGGGCATGCACTGTTTCCAGATCGGGTCCGTCGCCGGATCGGCGCGGTCCACCAGGTTCAGATAGTAGGTGTTGGCCAGCACCGGAAAGGCGTTTTCCACCGCGGAACTCTCCGGGGACAGCGAAGTTCCCAGATATTCCGCGGCGGCGGCAGCGCCGCGTATCAGCTTCACTTGACGGTGTATATCCATGTCTTGCGGGCCGGGTCCCAGGCGCGGGAGACACAGGGGCAGTTGGCCGAGGCTTTATCGAACAGTCCGGCGATTTCGACTTCGTCGCCGGGCAGGCCGATGGCGGCGGCGATTTCAGCCGCGGTGCCGGAGGCGCCGCCGGCTTTGGCGGTCGCCGCGAGGACTTTGGCGCGCAGGTCGAGAATCTCTTTGGCCGCGAGCTTGTAGGCCTGGACGCCCGGCTGGTGAAACGCGTTGATGTGGATCAGCTCGGCGTAAACCGCGACGGTCCGTTCGTAAAGCGCGATGATCATGCCCAGGTTGTACGGACTGATTTCGGAAATGGTGATCTGCATGACCTGACGCCCTTTCGAACGGAGCGCGCTGGAGAGGCCCGCCAGAAAACCGTGCAGGTAATTGCCCATGTCCATGTTTTCGCCGACCGGCAGCGGCATGGCGTTTTTCAGGACTTCGATGAAGGTCACGAAAAAGTCGTCGCGTCCGTCATTGAGCTGTTGGATGAAGGCGTGGGCGTCGGTGCCGCCTTTGTTGCCGAACACGTTCAGGCCCTGATGGACGGTCTTGCCGTCGAGGTCCAGTTCCTTGCCGACGCTTTCCATGATCAACTGCTGGAAATAACGCGACAGCAGGATCAAGCGGTCCGAATACGGCACGATCACCAGATTGCGGTCGCCTTTGCCGTTGCCGGCGATGTACCAGAGCGCGGCCATCAGATACGCCGGGTTGTCCAGCACGGCGGAATTGCGGGTCCAGCGGTCCATGGCGCAGGCGCCGTCGATAAAGGATTTGAAATTGATGCCGGTGAGGGCCGCGGGCAGGTGCCCGACCACGCTGGTTTCGCTGGTGCGTCCGCCGATGGACTCGGCCATGTCGAAGACCCGGAACCATTTTTCGGCGCGGGCCTGACGGTCGAGCGAGCTGTCTTTCATGGTGATGGCGGCGAAATGGGGAGCGAAATCGACGTTTTTCGATTTAAAGAAATCCTGCAGGGCGGCGGTGTTGTTTTTGGTTTCCTGGGTGCCGCCGGACTTGGAGATGTTGACGACCAGCGTGGTTTCTGGGTCGATGGTCGCGGTCAGGTCGGCGAAGCCGGCGGAATCGGTGTTGTCGAGGAAATAAAGTTTCAGGAAACCGCGGCGCTTGGCGTCGCTCAGCTCGTTCCAGTAGGGGCCGTTGATCGCGTACTGCATCAATTGCGGGCCGAGCGCCGAGCCGCCGATACCGTTGATGACCGCCGATTCGAACTTCCGTCCGGCGCCGCCGGTGATTTCACCTTTGGCGATGGCCTCGGCAAAAGCCTGGACTTCGCGGAAAAGCGGCGAAGCGGTATAATCGGCGCGGTCGGTGAAATGGGTGACCTTGCGGTTTTCGTCGGGGTTCTTGATGGCTCCGGCTTCGAGTTTCTGCATTTCCCGGTGGGCGGCTTCGAACCGGGCGGAGAGGTGCTGAAGCTGTTCAGCGGTGAATTTCATCCCGGCGACGGCGAGGGAAAAGCCGCTTTCGGGGTCGGTCAGGGTGTATTTACGGTTACGTTCGATCCATTGCTGGTTGTTCATAGTGGTTCCTCGCTTACAGAATTCTTACACGTTGAATGCGGTAATATAGCCCCGGAACGAAAAATAAACAACCGGATTCGGCAAATTGGACACGGAAAAATAACCGCTTATTTTGGGGCGCCGTAAAAGTGCCGCAGTTTGCGGACCCGTGACACCATGGCCGGATGCGAACTGTTGAACGACGCATAGACGCGCTGCGGATTGACGCTGGAAAGGTTCTCGACCGAGAGTTTGACCAGTGCGTTCGCCAGGGCTTCGCCGCTTCCCATGAGTTTCACCACAAAGCGGTCCGCCTGCCGTTCGAAATGACGCGAAAGCGTATTCAGGAGCAGCGGCAGTCCGCAGCAGAGGATCGACGAAACAAAGCTCAGGAGCACCAGTTGCGAATAAAACGTGGAATGCTCGAGGTTGAAAATCTGCCCCAGCCAGTCGTGCCGCAGGACGATGAACGAAACAATGGTGCCGATCAGGGACAGCATCCCGAGCACCAGCAGATTTTTCGCCACGTGTTTGCGCGCGGTATGGGCGGCTTCGTGGGCGAGGACGGCCAGCAGTTCATCCTGGTTCAGCTTGGAGACGAGGGTATCGTAAATCACGATCCGGCGGCGGTTGCCGAGCCCGGTGAAGTAGGCCTGCGAAATCAGGGTGCGGCGGGAGGCGTCCATGGTATAGACGCCGCTGACGCGGACGCCGCATTTGTCGAGCAGGAGCTTGATGTGATGGTTCAAGTCGCGGTCGTTCAGCGGGATGAACTTGTTGAACAGCGGCTGGATCAGGTTCGGAGAGATGTAGACCACAAACACCGTGACCAGGAAGAACACGCACCAGACCGGCAGCCACCAGATGTTTCTGGTATATTCGAAACTCACCAGCCAGAACATGCCGGCGAGCGCGCCGCCGAGGATGATCGTGGACAGGATGAATGATTTGATCTGGTCGGTGAACCAGACTTTGAAGGTGATGGTGCTGAACCCGAAACGGCGGTCCAGCACGAACAGCCGGTACAGGTTGAACGGAAAATTCAGGATCGCCTTGGCATAGATCAGCAGCAGGAAAAAGACCACGCCGTGCAGTACGTCATTGATCCGCCAGCCCAGAATCCATTCGTTATAAAAATTGATCAGCCCGAAAATGAAGATCAGGATGATGATCTGGTTGTAGAGGCGCGAGAAAAAGTTGAAGCGGGATTTGGCCATGTTGTAGTCGCGGCTGCGGGTGAACTGGGCGGTATCGATGGCTCCGGCGAATTCAGGCGGAATATCGGCTCCGTATTTGGACAGGTGCTGGTAGTTGAGCAGTTCCAGGACAAGGTCCGCGCCCTGGTTCAATGCATAGAGTATGATGATGATCCAAAATGCATATTCCATAATACAATTTCCTTTGACTATTCATCCAAAATACAGTATTAATATAGCCCGAAAACCGAAAAAAGTAAAGTGCCTCGCCCATTTTTTTTTACATTTACACGAAAAAGCCGTTCCCACCCGGAAACGGCTTTTATCTCAAATCTCAGCTTGGCGGACTGCTTACTTCCCCATGGTATTGAAGAGTTTGGTCAGCTGGGATTTCTTGTTGGCAACCTTATTGCGGTGAATGGTACCGGTCTTTGCCACGGTGTCGAGCTTGCTGCAGTATTCGCGCAGAATGGTTTCGGCGGAAGCGTCGGCGGTGGCGATGGCGCCGCGGAGGCGCTTTTCAATGGTCTTCAGCGCGCTGTTACGGGCACGGTTGCGAAGTTGTGCTTTTTTGCTGTTACGATTTCTTTTTGCTGCTGACTTGTTAATCATCTTTCTCTTACAACCTTCAATTTATAAATAATTTATTTGAATGTCAAATCCAGTAAACATATAACAATGCCACAATTTCCGGAAATTTCAAGCCGGAAAAGAAAATCTTTCACAATTTTTGTCATTCCGAACAGGGGCGGAGGGGGTTGCCGCCGTCCGTGCATTCGGTGGGATTTTGGTTGGTTCGGTGCTTTTATTTACCGGGAGGCATGCTATAGTAAAGGGTCGCATTTCTTTTAATCATTTTGGATAAACAGGACAGTTTTTATGGGCGGCTTTTTCGGCGTAGTATCAAAAAGTGATTGCGTGAACGATTTATTTTTCGGTACCGACTATCATTCGCACCTCGGAACCCGGCGCGGCGGCCTGGCCGTGATGGATGCGGCTTACCGCATCACCCGTACGATTCATGATATCAGCAACTCCCAGTTCCGTTCGAAATTCGACGGCGACCTGGGGAAATTCAGCGGCAGTGCCGGCATCGGCGTCATCAGCGACTACGAAGACCAGCCGCTGATCATCACCTCGCACCTGGGGACGTTCAGCATCGTCACCGTCAGCAAGATCGCCAATTCGGCGAAACTGGTCCAGGAGTGTTTTCATCAGGGATTCGCCCAGTTCTCCGAAATGAGCTGCGGCGAAATCAACCCCACCGAACTTGTCGCGGCATTGATCAACAGCAAAGACTCCATTGTCGAGGGAATCGCCTACGCGCAGGAAAAAATCGAAGGTTCGTGTTCCATCCTGATCATGGCGGACCGGGGGATTTACGCCGCCCGCGACCTTTACGGGCGGACCCCGATCCTGATCGGCGCCAAAGAAGGCGCTCACGCGGTGGCGATGGAGAGCTCGGCGTTTCCGAACCTCGATTATGAGGAGAAATGCGATCTCGGCCCCGGCGAAATCGTATTCATTCAGGCGGACCGGGTGATTCAGAAAAAAGCCCCCGGCAAAATCATGCAGGTCTGCGCGTTTTTCTGGGTTTATTTCGGCTATCCGTCGTCGAATTTCGAAGGGCGCAATACCGAAGCGGTGCGCTACCGCAACGGCGAACTGCTGGCGGAGGGTGAAAACGTCGATATCGACACGGTCTGCGGCGTGCCGGATTCCGGTGTGGGGCATGCGTTGGGTTATGCTCACGCCTCGGGCGTCCGCTACAGCCGGGCGTTCGTCAAATATACGCCGACCTGGGCGCGGAGCTTTATGCCGCAGAACCAGCAGATCCGGGAAATGGTTTCCAACATGAAACTGATCCCGGTCAAGGAATTGATCAGCGGCAAGAAATTGCTGTTCTGCGACGATTCCGTGGTGCGCGGCACCCAAATGCGCAACACCGTGTCGCGCCTGTTCCGTACGGGAGCACGGGAAGTGCACGTGCGGGCCGCCTGCCCGCCGCTCCTGTTCAGTTGCAAATACCTGAATTTCAGCCGTTCGAAGTCCGAAATGGACCTGGCCGCCCGTCGCGCCATCCGCAAGCTCGAGGGAGACAATCCGAACGTGAACCTGCGTGAATATGTCGACGCCCGCAATCCCAAATACCAGGCCATGATCGAAGAGATCCGCCGGGAACTGAACCTCGATTCGCTGGGCTTCCAGACTCTGGATAAAATGGTCGAAGCCATCGGACTGCCGAAGTCGCGGCTTTGCACCTATTGCTGGGACGGCGTGACCGAGGCCGAGGTGAAGGCCGAAGCGGACGCTTCCGGAGAGTAAACGATGTATCACGCCTCACTTGACTTATCCGGCAGCGAAGCGGTTTTCGCACTCCAGCGCATCGGCGACGGTGCAATCATCTGCGAGGAATCGAAGCCGATGCGGGGGCGCACCGCCTCCGGCATGGCCCCGTGGATTCTGGAATTGCTGGCCGCCAACGGCGCCGCTCCCGGGTCGGTCGTCCGCTGGACGGTGGGGGCCGGGCCCGGCAGTTTTACCGGCATGCGCCTGGCGGCGGCTTTCGTCGCCGGACTGACCGCCGGGAAAGAAGTCGAAACCCGCTGCGTCCCCACCGCCGTCGCGCTGGCGCATGATCAGAGCGGCAAGGACGGTGAGAAAGCAGCCACCCTGTTCGACGGACGGAATCAGGAAATCCTGGTCTATCCGCTGGCATGGTCGGCGGGCGAATGGATTCCGTGCGGCGAACCAGCGGTGCTGAACCGCGAGCAGGCGGCGGAGTATTTCCGGGTTCATTCGTTCAACTATTTCATGGCTCACGAAAATGAGCTGGAGGCGATTCGGAAAATCGCCGGTTTCCTGACCGTCACTCCCTGCCGCATTCATGCCGCCGGGCTGCTCAATGCCCGTTATGCCCCGTGGAACAACGACTTGACGGAACTGGTCTACATCCGCCCCGCCGTTCATACGGACGGCGCCTGATCTCTTTTTATCCCAACCGGACACAAAAAACGGCCGGCGACAGTGTCGTCCGGCCGTAAGGCTTTGGAATTTGCGCGGTGCAGCGGTCAGCGTTCGCGGCGGTCGATGACCCGCTTGGCTTTGCCTTCGCTGCGCTGGATGGTCTGGGGCGCCACCAGTTTGATTTTGACCCGGAGGCCGATCACCTGTTCGATGGAGTCGGAAATCTTCTTTTGGAGTTTTTCCAGTTCGCGGATCTGGTCGTTGAACATTTTCTCGGTGATTTCCACGTCCACCTCGATCTGGTCGAGGCCGTGTTCGGTGTACAGGATGATATTGTAATGCGGCTGGGTTCCCTTGACCGCCAGCAGCGCCGATTCGATCTGCGACGGAAATACGTTGATGCCGCGGATGATCATCATGTCGTCGGTACGGCTGCTGATGCGCTGGATACGGCGGATGGTACGGCCGCAGGCGCATTTTTCGGCCATCAGGCAGGTGATGTCGCGGGTGCGGTAGCGGATCAGCGGCATGCCGGTTTTGTTGATGGTGGTGAAAACGAGCTCGCCGGAGGTGCCGTCGGGCAGGACTTCGCCGGTGTCGGGGTCGATGATTTCCGGATAGAAGTTGTCTTCGAAAATATGCAGTCCATCGCGGTGCTTGCAGTTGATGCCGACGCCGGGGCCGGAAATTTCCGACAGTCCGTAAATGTCATGCGCCATAATGCCGGCGCCTTCTTCGATATGGTCGCGCATTTCGCGGGTCCAGGGCTCGGCGCCGAAAATGCCGACCCGGAGCGGCATCTGTTTCAGGTCGATTCCGCTTTCCGCCGCTTTTTCCATCAGGTAGGTGAAGTAGCTGGGGGTACAGCAGATCACGGTGACGCCGAAATCCTGCATGACCATCAACTGCCGCTGGGTGTTGCCGACGGAGGTGGGCACGACGGTCGCGCCCAGGAATTCGCCGCCGTAATGCGCGCCGAGCCCGCCGGTGAACAACCCGTAGCCGTAGGAAACCTGGATGGTGTCATTGCGGGTGACGCCACAGGCGGCCATGCTGCGCCCCATCGACTCCGTCCAGACGTCGAGGTCGTGCTGGGTATAGGCGACGACGATCGGCTTGCCGGTGGTGCCGCTGGAGGCGTGAAGGCGCACGATCTGGTTCATCGGCACGGAACAGAGGCCGAAGGGATAGGTGTCGCGCAGGTCGAATTTAGTGGTAAAGGGGAGCTTGGCGAGATCGTCGAGTTTTTTAACGTCGTCGGGCTTGAGTTTTTTCGCGTCCATGCGTTCGCGGAAAATCGCCACATTGTCATAACAGCGCCGTACGGTTTTCTGCAGGCGTTCGAGCTGAAGCTCGCGGAGGTAGCCTGTTTCAAGGTAATCCTTGGCGCTGACATCGTCATTTGCCGTGATTGTTTTCAATTTTGACATAGTTCTCCACCGGATATTTTGATAAAAACGAAAAATAATCTATCATGCCTGAAGCGTTTTTCAATCGGAAAGGTTGTGAAATCCGTAAATATTTTCTTTATTTTGTTGACATTTTAAAAACCACCGTGTATATTATTTGGTTTAACGGACTTAATGTTCCTGATGGGATCGTATCATTATAAATCAATTGATATAAAAACGATGGCAAAACAGCAAGCAAAACCGGTAGTTTCGAATACAAAATCGAAGAATGCGACTGCAGGCAAGGGCGCTCCCGCCAGGGATGCGGCCAAAACTGCGCCTGCCAAGGCTTCCGCCGCGAAGGCGGCCCCGGCGAAAAAGACTGAAAAACCGGTTCCGTCGAAAGCCGCCCCGGTCAAAGCCCAGGCGGTAAAAGCGCCTGCCCGGAAAACGGAACCGGTCAAAGCCCCCGTCAGCAAAAAAACTCCCCCGGCGAAGAAGGCCGAAGCGGTCAAAGTCGCCCCGGCGGTGAAAACGCCTGCCGTCAAAGCAGCCCCGGCGGTGAAAACGCCTGCCGTCAAAGCAGCCCCGGCAAAAAAGATTGAAAAGCCGGCGCCCAAAAAAGTTGATGCGAAAACAATTGCTCCGGCGAACAGCAAGGCCGTGAAAGCGGCTCCCTCGAAAGAACGGGAAGTGATTGTTGCCGTTCCGCCCGAAGCAGTGAAAGACGTTTCATCGAAAAAAGTGAAAGCTGAAACAAAGCCGGCAGCCAAAACTGTCACGGTTGAGAAATTAGATGTGAAGAAATCAGTTGATATAGCAAAGAAAAAAACGGTTCCGGCGAAAAAAGAAAAGGAAGTGGTTGAAAAACCTGTTCCTGCTGCCCGGAAACCCGCTCCCGCCGCCAAGGCGGAACCGGTGAAGAAAGCCGTTCCCGAGAAAAATGTGAAGCCGGAAAAGGCCGCTCCCGAAAAGAAATCCGTGAAAAAGCCGGAACCCCCGAAAGTTGAAGCCGAAAAACCGGCGAAAGGCAAAAAGGCCGCCGCGAACGCGGGCAAAGGGTTCAAGGGCGAAAACAAGAAGATTCTGGAAGAAGAAATCATCATCATTGAAGATGAGGATACCGTTGGCGGCATCCGTTTTGACAACGATGAGGCGTTTGAGCTTCCGCCGCTGCCCGAAAAGGGCAAGGGCAAGAGCAAGCGGAGCAAAGCCGTAGTGGAAGCGGACGTGGAAATCGAATCGGAAGACGACGACGATGATGAAGCTTCGGGCGAAGGTTCGGAGAAACGTTCGAAACCCCGCAAGAAAGAAGCGGAAACCGCCGCCGCCGCCGCGAAAGAAGAAGCGAGGGCCGATGCCAGCCTCGGCTCCAAAAACGATACGATGAAAACCTACATGCACGACATCGGCCAGATTTCGCTGGTGTCGAAGCGTGAAGAAGTTGAACTGGCGGCCCAGATCCACAGCGACGACCGCTATGCGCATGAAGAAGCACGCTCCACCCTGATCATGGCCAACCTGCGTCTGGTGGTGAAAATCGCCCACGACTTCAAAGGGCTGGGCCTGCCGCTCCTCGACCTGATTTCGGAAGGAAACATCGGGCTGATGCGGGCCGTGGAGAAATTCGACCCCGCCAAGGGCGCTAAATTCAGCTCCTATGCGGCATGGTGGATCAAGCAGTCGATGCGCCGCGCCCTGGCCAACCAGAGCCGGACGATCCGTATCCCGGTGCAGTCGGCGGGTAAAATCAATAAGATCAAATCGGTGCGGATGAAGCTGGCCGAAGAGCTTGGCCGTGAACCGACCGACGCCGAAATCGCCAGCAGCCTTGATTTCAGCGAAAGAACGGTGGCGGGACTCCGCCTGGCCGACCTGCGTACGTTTTCGCTGCATGACCCGATTCAACAGGGCGAAGACGGCGAATTTCAGGATATCATCCCGGACCGCCGGGCGATTACGCCGGACCAGATCATGGCGGACGTGGAATCGGTGCGCCGGTTGCTCTCGCTGCTGGAAGAACTCGACGAACGGGAAAAAATGATCCTTAAAATGCGTTTCGGACTGGATAACAACCGTCCGAAGACGCTTGAAGAAGTCAGCCAGGAAATCGGGCGTACCCGCGAACGCGTGCGCCAGATCCAGAATCAGGCCCTGACCAAATTGAAATCATTGCTGGCTGACGAGGCCGGTTTTGCTACGGATTGACCGTAGATATGAAGATGAACCGTCAACTGTCCGAAAAAGGGGGTGAATGCTATGGATACTGAAGTCCGCGTAAAGAAGGGCGAAGCGATTGATCGCGCCTTGCGTCGGCTGAAGAAGAAACTCGACAAGGAAGGTACCTTGAAAGAGCTTCGGAATCGCAGACATTATGAGAAGCCCAGCGAAGCAAAGCGGAAAGCTGCCCAGCGTCGCCACTGATTCATCTTGTATGATTCATTATTAATGCAGGTCGAAAGGCCTGCATTTTTTTTGCCCGCGTTTCGGAAATCTCAACCGTTCAGCGAACCGCGGCGGTAGCCCTGCAGGTCCACCGTGAAGCGCGAAAAACCCGCCTGACGGAGAATCTCCAATATCTGCGGACGGTTGACGGGCAGCAGGGCAAAGTCCTTTTCCTGTAATTCGATCCGGGCTTCCGCCCCGAACACGCGTACCCGGTGCCCGAGGAATCCGAGCTTGCGCAACCCTTGCTCGGCCGTTCGCACACGGTCCAGCAGGACGGCGGTGATCGGCGTATGGTACGGAATCCGCGAGGCAAGACAGGCGTCCGCCGGGGCATTCCAGTTTGACAGGCCGTATTCGTGGCTGAGGGCGCGGATATCGTCTTTGTCCATATCCGCTTCCAGGAACGGATGCACCAGCCCGAGCTCGTCGGCGGCCCGTGCGCCCGGCCGGTAGTCGGATAAATCATATTTATTGAAACCGTCGGCCAGGGTATTGAAGCCATGTATCCGGGCGGCCTGGCGGATGGCGCTCATCAGCATTTTTTTGCAATGATAACAACGGTCCGGGTAATTGGCGACGACTTCCGGGCTGTCGAGCGGGTTGAGCTCGAGGCGGAGCAACGGGATATCCGGTTCGCCGACGGCGTCGACCGCGAACGGTGTGACGGCGTGGATCAGCAGGACATTGGTGCGGCCGAGGGCCCGGACGGCGGCGGCCCCCAGCAGGGTGCTGTCGACGCCACCGGAATAGGCGATGGCGATCCGGCCGTAACGGCGCAGGACGTCAGCGAGCTTTGTGGAGGAGCTGTTCGTATTCATCTTCAAGGATATCCGCCATTTTTTGCCAGGGGAAGCGCTCGGCCACGAGCTTCCGTCCGTTTTCGCCCATGCGCGCGGCGAGTTTGGGATTGTCGAGGATTCGGATGACACCCGCGGCGGCGTCCGCCTCGCTTTCGGGCGCGGCCAGATAGCCGGTTTCGCCGGGGATCACCACTTCGGGCGTGCCGTCGAGCGCGAAACCGACCGCCGGTTTGCCGCACGCCAGCGCCTGTACCACCGCCCGCGGCAGCCCTTCGTGCAGGGAAAGGTGGACCAGGATATCCATCAGGGCGGTGTAACGGCAGACTTCGTCGGGCGGCACCAGTCCGGCGAAATGGAATTTATCGGACATGCCGAGGTTGGCGATCCGGGCGTCCAGTTCTTCGCGCATGGAACCGTTGCCTACGATCAGGAAATGGGTTTCGGGGTGGACGTCGAGAATCCGGCGGGCGGCCGGGATGATGTATTCGTAACCTTTCTGCGGGAAAAGCCGCCCGATGGCGCCGATCACCCTGGCGTGTTCCGGGATGCCGAGTTGGCCTCGCAGGACGGGATCGGGCTTGGCGTTCAGGAATTTATCGATCTCCATGCCGCTGTAAACGACCATGTAGAGCTTGCGCGGGCCGATCCCGGCCTCCACGCACTGTTCGATCATGGCCTGTGCCACGGTGAAAATCTTGTGCGAACGGCGAGCCGCGAAGCGCTCCGCCATCCGGTAAATGAAATTGCTGATTTTGCTCTGGTACGGATGGAACGCCTGTCCGTGCACGGTATGCACCACGACCGGGACGCGGGCGCTCCAGGCGGCGGCGCGGCCGAGGATTCCGGCTTTGGAGGTATGGGTGTGGACTACGTCGAATTGACGTTCGCGGAAGATTTTCTTCATGGCGAAATACGCTTTCAGGTCCTGAAGCGGGTTGATCTCGCGGACCATCGACGGCAGTTCGATGATTTCGAACTTGGGCAGCCCTTCGATCTGCAGGAGTTTACCCTCCGGGCCGCTGGTAGGGCCGGTGAGCAGGACGACTTCATGCCCCTTCTGCAGGTGGCCGATGATGGTGAACAGGGTGTTTTCCTGCGCTCCGCCCACGATCATCCGGGTAATGACATGGCAGATTTTCATTTTTTTACGGTCTGAATTCATATTCGTTTATTTCCAATATGCTGCTGTTCGTCAGTTCCAGGTGCAACGGAGGATAACCGGCGGCGTCCAGGGTCAGGCGGCTGATTCCATAGTCGGTCGACAGAACTTCGATCTTTATAATAAGGCTTCCAAAGGAATATTCAATGGTGCTTCGCTGATTTTCAGCCGATATTTTGGGATTGGCGCAAAGCGCGGAAACTTTCCGGGGAAACTCCGGGAGAAGCCGCGCCAGGTATTCGCGCCGGGAAAAAGAGGGCGGCGTGACAATTTCGCTGACGGTGAGGATGTCGAACAGTTTTTCGGCGCCGCCGCTGTAGGCTTTCAGCCCGCGGGTGAAAATCAGCTTGTCGAGCCGTTCGATCCCGCGCGCACGCAACAGCATCCCTGCCGCGTTGGCCGCTTCGTAGGACGGGGCGTTGACCATGACGGCGTCGTCGCCGCCGGGAGCCGTGATCACCAGCGCCGGGACGCCGGACGCCCCGCCATGCAGCACCTGAACCCGCGCCGGCTGCGACAGCGCCATATAATGCCAGAGCCCGATCGACAGCGCCATGACTACCGAGGCCGCGACGATCCAGCCCTTGCGCCGAACACCCAGCAGGACCGCCAGCGCTACGAAAAAGCTGAAAATCGACCATAGCGGCGGCTTGGCGCAGGCCGTGCCGGGGAAACTGCTGTAAAAGAAATCGCAGGCCAGCCGCATCAGTTCAAGGCTGAGTTCGGTCAGGTACGCCGCCGGAGGCAGCAGCGGAGCGAGCGCGGTCAATGGATAAAGCAGCCAGACCAGCGGAATCAGCAACAGGTTCGCCGCCACCGAAAACGGCACGTATATGCCCTGATAATACAGCGCGATCGTGCTTCCGGCGAGCCAGGCGACGATACATCCGCTGAGCGCGGCGAAAAGTTTGGTGCCGCACCGGGCGAACAGACGGTCGCGGCGGGTCAGGCGCGCCGGAGGAATCCAGCGCTGGCGCTCGAGCAGCCGTTCATTGATCCGGGTGGTGAAACCGCTTGACAGGATCAGGAACCCGACCGTGACGAACGAATACTGGAACCCCATGTCGAACAGATAGCCCGGTTGCAGCAACAGCAGCAACGCCGCCGCCGCGAACACCAGATTCAGCCCCGGCGTTTTCAACAGGAACGCCCGGCAGGCGCACCAGACCGCGATCATGATGAACGCCCGGACCGATGGCGCGTTCAGTCCGGTAGCCAGCACGTATACCAGCACCGCCGCCGGAATCAGCAGGTAACGTGTCCGGAACGGCACGCCGCGCAGGAGCAGTCCCGTCAACAGCGCCACGATCCCCACGTGCAGTCCGCTGACGGTGAAAATATGGATGGTGCCGGTAAAAATAAAGCTCTTGCGCGATTCGCGGTCCACGCCCTGCGGGCATCCGAACAGCAGAGCCGCGATCATTCCTTTGTCGGCGTCGGAACGGATGGGAGAGGCGGCGACCGCCAGCGTGCTTTCGCGTCCGCGCAGGATCAGCCGGTAAGCCTGGCGGTACCAGTTGAGCCTGCCGTCGGCTTCGCTGAAGTCCGAGGCGTAAAAGATATGGGCGATGCCGCGGTTGTTCAGATAGGCGCTGTAATCGAAACCGAGGGTATCCCAGGTGTCGCGGGGAGGCGCGGCGCCGCCGGGCGATACAACGGTCGAACGGCGCAGCACTTCCTGGCGGGGCGTGCGGAAAACACCGTTCAGGCGCAGGAAGTCGCCGTAAAACGGGGTGGCGTCCGCGGCGCTGATCATGATGCTGCCGGAGACGGGGGTGAGTTCGCTTTCGCCGTTCAGGCGGATGGCGAGGAGCTCGGCCTGAAAGAATTTCGGGGGTGCAAGCCACGGAATTTTTTCCCCTCCGTAGCTGGTGTCGGTGACCCGGGCGAGGATTTCACCGGCGGAATCGCGCCCGTCCAGTTTACGGAGGTACGAGGAGTCCGGCTCGTGGGAAAGAATCATGCCGGCAAGAACCGCCGCCGCTCCCGCCGCCCCGAAAGCCAACGCTTCGCGGCGGGAAAAAAAGATCCAGACCAGCGGAAACACCGGGATCAGGAGCCATCCCCAGTTCGAACCGCAGACCACCCCGGCCGCGATGAACAACGCCGGGTACAGGAGGAAAAGCCGACGGCAATTCCCCCTGAATTCAGCGATATTTTTCTGCCAGGCTGCAAAGCGTTTCATAAAATTCATAAGGAACGCGGAGTCCGCCGTTACCGATACCCATCTGGACTTCATTGAGGGTGGCGCCGTGATAGTCCGAGCCACCCGACATGGCGAGTTCGAATTCCGCCGCGTAGTTGCGGAGCGCATCGGTCTGGTCGGAGTTGAAACTCGAATAATAGACTTCCAGCGCGTCGAGCTGGGCGTGTTTCAGGTATTTGATGGCCTTGCGGCACCATTGATATTCATTGGGCTGGCGGAAGATCGGGTGCGCCCATACCGCCACGCCGTGGGCGGCGTGAATCTGGCGGATGGCCTCGACCGGAGTCGTCAGCGACCGGGAGGCGTAGGCGGGACGGCCCTTTTTGAGCAGTTTGTCGAATACGTCCTGAAGGGTGGTGAATTCCTCGTATTTCTCGAAAAGCACCCGGGCGATGTGCGGCCGCCCCACCACGTCGCCGCCGGCCAGCGCCGCCGCTTCCTCGAGGGAGATGTCGTAACCGCGTTCCTGGAGCTTGGAAATGATTTTCAGGTTGCGCTCGTGGCGCTGGGTGCGGATTTCGTTCAGGAAGACATTGAGCTGGACGGAATGGTGGTCGATGAAAAGGCCGACGATATGGACCTCGCGGTGATCGAACGTGGTGGAAATCTCCACCCCCGGGACCGCGGTCACGCCGCTGTTTTCGGCGGCGCGGAGAAATTCATCGAGCCCGGCCACGGTGTCGTGGTCGGTAAGCGCCGCCGCCGCCAGCTTCCGTTCGGCCGCCATGGCGACAAGCTCGGCGGGAGTTCGGCAGCCGTCCGAAGCGGTGCTGTGAATATGGAGGTCGATCAGCGCATGTTCCATAGGTATAATGACTCCTGAAATCTCTAATTTAGCTTGTCTGCACGAAATTACCATTGAAAAACCTATTTTTTGTGATATATTACTGGGCTAAATCCTGAATGACAGGTAATTTATTAAGGCTGGAGGTGTATTATGGCAAAGACCCAGAAAACCAAAACCGCCAAAATGGCGGATGCCGATAAGAAATACTATGATCTGTTGATGCGGGCGCGCGACGAAATTACCGGCAGGATGCAGGTGCGCCTGGAGGGAGCGTTGAATTCGGACAACCTGGACAAACGCGGCGTGACCACCCATATGGCGGATGTCAGCAGCGACAGTGCCCGCAACGAATTCGAACTCCAGCTTTTGAGCAAGGACGGCGACGTCCTTAAAATGATCGAGCATGCTTTGGAACGCCTGGCCGAGGGCGAATACGGCTATTGTATGGACTGTGACCAGCGGATTGCCGAAGCCCGCCTCGAATATCGCCCGTATGCCATGTACTGCACGGCATGTAAATCCATTCGAGAAAAAAACAACGGACGCAACCCTCATGCTGAGTAATTTGATCCAGAAAGACCTGCCGGTAAACCCGCGCGAACGTCGTATCATCGCCTGGGCCGCCGGATTCGGGGCGGTTCTCCTGATTGTCGACCAGATCACCAAAATCCTCGCCGCTCATTACCTGCGCGGAAACCATATTCCCATCATCCCGAACGTGTTCGACCTCGTCTACGTGACCAACAAGGGCGCGGCGTGGGGAATCATGCAGGGACAGGTCTGGTTCCTGCTGGCCATCGGGATACTGGTGGCGGGGGCGGCGCTCTGCTTCATGCGCTGGCTGACCGAGGGACGGACCGAGCGCTATTGGGCGCTTTTTATCGTGCTGAGCGGGATTGTGGGAAATTCCATCGACCGGGTCTGGCGCGGCGAAGTGATCGATTTTCTGGATTTTTATTATCGGAATTCTGCCGGCAGGGAATTTCATTTTCCCGCGTTCAATGTAGCGGATACCGCGATCTGCGTCGGACTGGGAATTTATTTTTTGTCGGCCATCCTCCATCCTTCCGGCGAAAAAGCCCGGAAGCGGCAGGAGCCCGCCACGGTTCCGGCTGTGGACCATGAATAGGCTCCTGGTCATAACCGGTCCCACCGCCTCCGGGAAAAGCGAACTCGCGCTCCGCATTGCCGCCGAAACCGGCGGGGAGATCATTTCCGCCGATTCCATGCAGCTTTACAAAGGGCTCGACATCGGCACGGCCAAGCCGTCGGCGGAGGACTGCCGTAAAGTGCCTCACCACCTGATCGACGTTTTCGATTTCTCGAAACGGGTGGACGTTTACACATTTCTGGAACTGGCGGAACAGGCGATTCGCGACATTCACGCCCGGAACCGCCTGCCGATCGTCGCCGGAGGCACCGGCATGTACATCCGGGCGCTGCTGTACGGGCTTGACCCCCTGCCGGCGGACCGGGAACTGCGCGCCGAATTGGACCGTCTGTACGACAATGACGCCGGGTTTGCCCGGCTGAAAGATATCGTGCGCGAAAAATCCCCGGGGGATTACGAGCGCTGGCACGACCACCGCCGCAAACTGATCCGCGCGCTGGAAGTCCATACCATTACCGGGCGCTCCATGAGCGAATTGCAGACCATGCACGAGCCGCAGTTGCGTTACAATGCGACCGTCTGGAACCTGACCCGGGACCGGGAAGAGCTCAAACAACGCATCGCCATACGCACGGGCCGGATGCTGGAGAACGGCTGGATCGACGAAGCCGCTGCCGCCATCGGCAAGGGACTGCTTCAGTCGCCGACCGCGTGGCAGGCGCTGGGATACAGCGTCATCGCCGAATACCTGGACGGTGCGATCGACTATGAAACGATGCACCGGCGGATCGTTACCGCCACCTGGCAATTCGCCCGCCGCCAGATCACGTGGTTCAAACATCAGCATCCCGAGGCTGTCCACCAGCCGTACCCGTGGGACCATCTGCACGACTGCTGATTTTCTGAAAATTGATTTGATATAATATAAGTTTGATATAAGAGGTAATTTCAAAAGTATTT
>DHTZ01000010.1 GCA_002408885.1 Lentisphaeria bacterium UBA5247
CCGCTGGGATGATTATGAACCAGAATGATTCCTGACGCATTGTGACGCAAAGCAGTCTGCATCAAATTTCGCGGATAAACCGATGCTTGATCAACTGTTCCATAGAAGATTTCGGAACCGATGACCATATTTTTTACATTCAGATAAATAACGAGCATGGCTTCCACTTCCATACAGCCCAGTTTGGCTCTTGAATAGTTGATCACCCGGTTGGGATTGTTCAGGACATCCCCCTCGCACATATTTTCTTTCAGATATTGAGTACAGAGGTCTTTGAGCAATTTACACAAGATCGCCGAATTTCGGCCAAGGCCGCTGACCTTTTCAAGCTGCTCGAGGGGAGCATCCAGGACATTGGAAAGGGTTTTATATTCAGCCAGTAACTTTTTTGCGATTGGCTTCACGTCGCGCCGCGGTATCGCATACATCAGCAAGAGCTCCAGCTGTTCATAATCCTGAAAGGAATCAATACCTGCATTCAAGTACCTGGACCTCAAGCGGTCGCGATGGCCCTCGTTCATTCCTTTGTTCCTGCTTTCATCCTGACTCATCCAACAAAACCTGCCTGTTACGCTACAAATTTCGATAATATACAGCCATAAACAGAAATATCATCCTGAGAGGGAAGAAAAAAATCCTGTTTCTTTTGAATTTCAGCGTGTATTTCAAAAAAAACATGCTATAGTATATTTCGCTTTGCAATCGGAGAGATGGCTGAGTGGTCGAAGGCGACGGTCTCGAAAACCGTTGTCCGGTTTACCGGACCGTGGGTTCAAATCCCACTCTCTCCGCCATTTATAATCAAATAGTTACCGATTTTAATACCACGGCAAACTACTGCGGGTTACAGAAAAACCTACTATCGTTTTACTACAACTTTTGTAATGAATTCCGAAGATAATATAAAAAATCATGTTTAGGGAGTGAAACGACCGGTTATGCCGGATTACGGTTTGAACAGCCTCGAAAACGCTGTTATCTCCGGTTCACGGCAATGAAACCATCGCCCCGAAAAAAACTCTTGTTTCTGGTTTCATTCAAAAATTACGCTGTTTTTTTAGGTTATTTATGGCATAAACCGGAGAAGGAGCTGATAAGGGCATTCAAATTCAGGGAAAACCACATCAAGTGGTTTGGTTAAAAAAAAGTTCCAAGGATGAGACTGTCAACTCTCGGCTATTATCTCTTAACATAAGTTTTATTTCCGTTTTTGTTTATATAATATCGCCCGCCCCGAGGTCCAGTATGAATTGTTCGTCCATTTGCAGATGACGAAGAATATGTTCCAGTTGTTTGAAAACTTGTATTGGTTTCTCTGGGTGCAACCGCAGCGGCAGTCTGTCTTTCTTTTTCCTTTTGAATCTTTATCTTCAACTCAACTTGAGCCTGTTTTTCCTTTTCCGCTTGAATTTTTTGATCGTCCCTGATTTTGGCAAGTCGATCTTTTTCAGCTTCAGCAATTTTCTTGTCTTCCGTCTGTTTTTCAAGCTCAGCGTTGGCTTTTTCAATATCGGCCTGATATTTTTTCTGTAAATCATCCGGCAAATCAGCATAAGGAACAGTGACGACCCCAAGCTCATGGAGAATACTCAATCCAGTCAAAGTCGTTTTGTCAACGTCTTAATCATAATAAACTTTACCTGATTTAGCGGTCAAATCGGCAGCACACAATATTCCACAGAAAACAACCAATACTGTTATTGATAATTTCATGCCCCCTCCCCTGATTGATTATGCATTGATCTTTTTCTCTGATTGCGATCCGATTATTTGGCGTCAGGCGCCGGAGTCGCCGCCTTGAAATAATAGAAGCGGTTTACCCCTTCGCTCGCCACGATCCCCACCCGGTAGCGCCGGGGAATGTTGTGGTCATGGAACCCGAAAATATGTTCGCCGACCTGCAACGTCATCTGCGGGCCGCGCGCGGTAAATTGTGTCTTGACGATCAATTCATAAGGGGTTTTCGCCTTGAACAAGGTATTCAAAAAAGCCTTTTTGACCCATTTCTGCTTGCCGTCTTCAAAGTAGTGATGCCAGACGTTGATACCGCCGTCGAACAGAATAATTTCATAGTGGTTGCGGTACTCCGGCCCCTGCCCGGTTTCCGTCGGTTCCTCCGCAATAATCAGGCCGGGAGCCATCCGGTAATCGAAATCCATCGTGCACGAAACCGTCGAATCGCTCTCAATGACCCGGTTCAGAACCATGGAGGTGTACGTTTCGCCTACGCGCCGGTGCTCCAAGTCCTGCGGTGAAGCATCCTGCGGGACGGCGTTGACGATGAAGTCTTTTCCCTGAATCCATTGGCCGCGGTACGGCCAGCGCCAGCTTTTGACCATCACCCAATCGTCGGCGTTCCAGCCGCCGGGCGTAAAAGACGCCTTGAATTCGCTGCCGGAGCAGAATGAAGCGGTTAACATGCAAAGCGTCAGTCCTATCGCGTTGGATTTCATCGGTCGGCTCCTTGATCATTCGTTGTAAACCATGATTTGCTAATATAGCGATGTTACGGGACATTTCAAATAAATTGCGCCCGACCGCTTTTAAAAAACGTTTTTTGTGGTATATTAGCAATTCGAACAACAAGGTTGGTGATATTATGGAAATGAAGCTTACTCCCGACGCGGTCGATTTCATCGACGACGCCTATCTCGACGGCCTGGTTGCCAATACGAAAGAAGATGCCGTCAAGGTTCGTGACATCATTGCCAAAAGCATGCAGAAAGAACCGCTTTCCGTAGTGGAAACCGCCGCCCTGCTCGCCGCCACCTCCCCCGATCTGCTGGAGGAAATCTTCAACGCCGCGCGGCAGCTCAAACGCGATGTTTACGGCAACCGTATCGTCCTGTTCGCCCCCTTGTATATCGGCAATCATTGCATCAACGACTGCAGTTACTGCGGATTCCGGCGCAGTTTGCGTACGGCGGTCCGTCGGACACTGTCGGATACGGAACTGGTCCGCGAGGTGCAAGCCTTGGAAAACGAAGGGCACAAGCGCCTGATCCTGGTCTACGGTGAACACCCCAGCTACACGCCGGAGTTCCTCGCCCACACCACCAAGATCGTTTACGATACGAAAATCGGCAACGGCGAAATCCGCCGCGTCAATATCAACGCCGCCCCGCTCTCGATCGAAGGTTTCCGCACGGTCAAGGACGCCGGGATCGGCACCTATCAGATCTTTCAGGAAACCTACAATAAAGAGGCTTACGCCAAGTATCACCCCGCCGGCACCCACAAAGGCGATTACATGTGGCGGCTGAACGGGATGGACCGCGCCTTCCTCGGCGGCTGCGACGACGTCGGCCTCGGCGCGCTGTTCGGCCTGTACGACTGGCGCTTTGAAGTGCTGGGGCTGGTGACGCACGCGGTTTACCTGAAGCAGAAATTCGGCGTCGGCCCGCATACCATCAGTTTCCCCCGCATCAAAAGCGCGCACGGCCTGAATTTCGACCTGCCGTACCAGACGCGCGACAGTGAATTCAAGCGCCTGGTGGCGATCCTGCGCCTGGCGGTCCCTTATACCGGTCTGATCATGACGGCCCGCGAATCCGCCGAAATCCGCAACGAAGTCATCGAATTCGGCGTCTCCCAGATCGACGCCGGGACCCGTCTGGAAATCGGCAGTTATCAGGAAGACCGCGGCAAAAAACAGGAACTCAAGCGCGAACAGTTCAAGATCGGCGATGAACGCCAGCTTGACGAAGTGATCCGCTGGCTGGTCGGCCGCGATTTCGTCCCGAGCTTCTGCACCTCCTGCTACCGGCTGGGGCGTACCGGCGAGCATTTCATGGAATACGCCATCCCGGGCTTTATCCAGCGTTTCTGTTCGCCGAACGCGGTGCTGACCCTCAGCGAATACCTGGAGGATTACGCCTCGCCGGAAACCAAACAGGCCGGGTACGAGCAGATCGAGCGGGAGCTTGCAAAAATGACCAATCCTGCCGAAAAGATGAAGCTCATCGACCGCCTCGGGCAGATCCGGCAGGGCCGCCGGGACCTTTATTTCTGATTCCGGTCCGGTTTGAAACCGCCGGACTCTTGTGCTATCTTTGTGCGATGACAACCGGATGAGGGCATGATGATGAAACGGATATGGACGGTGCTGTTTTTGATTACCGGGAGTATTGCCGCTTCCGGGCGGGCGGTTGAGTTCGAATACGGACTGGACCTGATGGACGGAGTGATGGTGCAGCAGTCCTACGCGGGGCTGGTCGTTTCCATCGGCCAACCGGCGTCGGACCGTACCCGCTACTTGCTGCGGTATACCAACGAACGGGAATTCCGGCGCAATAAAATCATGAGCTTTTCCTATAAATACCGCCTCTGGCCGGTCAAGCCGCGGCTTTATAACTGGGACCTGAAAAAAAATACCCTGAGCAGCCGTGAATTCCTCCCGGTATTCAACCTCGGCCGGCAACTGTCGTTTTTCACCCTGGCGGAAGTGCCGCGCGGCGCCCGTTCAATCCGTACCGTGACCCCCTATTACCCCGGCTGGGGGCTGGCATTTGATTTCGCGCCGTTCGGTCCGGGGAAATACGAATTGATTTACGGTTCCGCCGAAGTTGCGCTACAGTTTTACAAAACCCACGACGTCAAAGTCGTCGTCGATATGGCAAACGACATCCTCGCCATCAATATCGACAACTATAAAATCATCTACAAAAAGAAACTGAACGCGTTCCCGAACTGCTTCGGCTTTATCAGCGCCCCGATCACGCAGGGATCGTCGCAATGGCAAGAGCACGTGCCGGGAATGGAACTGATGGATTTCCGTTACCATTACGGCATCAGCGACTACCGGACTTCGGCGGATTCGGCTTATCCGCGCTTCCCGATCGAACACTATGAGCGCAGCTCGCGCCACCTGAAAGCCGAAGCGCAATTCTGGACGGGTCTCTCTTATTATGAGGGCAGTCACGGCACCCGCAAGGATTTCGTCGAAGCCGCCGGGTCATTCGCCAAAGCGGCGGGCGATGATCATGTCCTCGCTCAATACTACCTCGGCATCTGCTATCTCTACGGGCGTGGCGTCGAACAATCCGACTCCAAGGCTTATAACTCATTCCGCAAGGCGGCCCGGGATTACCACGACGATTCGGGATTCATGGCGGCCATGATGCAGTGCCAGGGGCGGCAGAACTTCGATGCCGCACAGCCAAACCGGTTTTTCATCTCCCTCCTCGCCCCCGCGATCCTGCAGGGAAACGCCAATGCGTTTTACCTGAACTCATGGCGCAGGACGGCCAAAATCCTTCCCGAAGCGACGATTGCGAGCAACTGGAGCGACGCCGTCCGCCGCAAACACCCGAAAGCAATGCTTCAGGAACCCGGCGTCCCCCCGGAGGAATTTTTTCGCCGCTGCCAGGAAACCGCCGCGGATGGCTTCCTGCCCGGGATCGTCGCCGCCGGAGGATGCCTGCTGCGCGGTTACGGTACCCCCGCCGCCCCGGAACGCGGCTTTGAACTGTTGATGAAGGGCGCGGCGATGGGTTCCGACCATGCCGCTCTGCAGGCGGGACGGTGCCTGCTGGCGGGCATCGGCGCCCCGAAAAATCTCGCTGAAGCGGAAAAACTGCTCCGTCCGCTGGAATACAAACGCCAGCTCGAGGCAACCTTGCTGTGCGGCATGTTCGATCCGGAACCCGATCCGGCCTCGGCGCTGTACCTGAGCGGCGATAAACGCGGCGCGTTTGCCCTGTGGTCGGAAAGCCGGACGCCGCTGCACCAGTACCGGGCCGGGTTGTGCCTGGCGGCGGGCGAAGGAACCAAACCCGATCTGCGCGAAGCGTTTGTTCTATTTTCCCGGGCCGCCGCGGGCGGACTGCCGCAGGCGAATCTGGAAGTCGGCACCTGCTACGACACCGGGCGCGGCGTCAATTCAGCAAACCCGCAGACCGCCTTTGAATTTTACCGCCGTGCCGCAGCGTATCCGCCCGGAGCGCTGGCTTATGCGCGCAAAGGGCTGGAACTTCGCATCACCAAGGAAACCTTGCCCGCGGTAAAATTCGCCGCCGACGCCGGAATCCTCGACGCCAAATACCTGTACGCGGAATTGTTGTTGAAGGGTTTTACGCCGGGGATTCCGTTCGAGCGTGAAAAAGGGGTTCAGGCGATGGCCGCCGCCGCCGAGGCAGGGTCGGTTGAAGCCATGTATGTCCTGGGCGATTGCTATTATCAGGGGTTGGGCGTAAAGGCCGACCAGGACAAGGCCGCGGAGTGGTGGACCCGTTACCATACGGCATCGGATGACCGCGACAACTATTCGCTTGAATCCCTGGCCCCTTATTGGAAGCCGCTGCCGAATTACCCCGAAACGATCAGCGTCAACGGTATGCCCGGTTATGTTTCCGATTGGCGCGATCCGGCAGAAATCTATAGATATTACCAAAAGTATTAGTATATTTCACGGCTATTTCGCCCAAAACGGGCCCGAATGGATTCAGCCGTTCAGCGTCTGCGCCAGGCGTTGCTCGGCGTCCGCCGCCCGGGTATCGTTCAGGAGAGTGGCGAAATCGCCCTCCATCAGCCCCGGCAAGTCGAAAAAAGAGATGTTATAACGGTGGTCTGTCACCCGGTTCTGGGGAAAGTTGTAGGTCCGGATACGCTCGCTGCGGTCTCCGGTGCCGACCTGGGCGCGCTTGTCGGCGGCCTGACGGGCCAGTTCCTCCTGCTGGAGTTTTTCCAACAGCCGGGCACGCAGGATCCGCAGGGCGATTTCCTTGTTGCGGTGCTGGGATTTCTCCTGCTGGCTGGCGACGGAAAAACCGGTCGGGATATGAGTGACCCGCACCGCCGAGTCGGTGGTGTTGACGCACTGTCCGCCGGGACCGGATGAACGGAACACGTCAAAGCGCAGCTCTTCCGGCTTGATTTCCAGTTCCACTTCCTCCGCTTCGGCCAGCACGGCCACGGTGACGGTGGACGTATGAATGCGTCCCCCGGACTCCGTCGTCGGAACCCGCTGGACCCGGTGAACACCGGATTCGAAACGCATCAGTGAATAGACATCGCCGCCATCCAGCGAAAACGCGGCGTTCTTCAAACCGCCCAGTTCACTCATCGCCAGGTCAAGGATTTCCACCTTCCATCCTTTTTCATCGGCAAAGCGCAGGTAAGCCCGGTATAGTTCCCCGGCAAACAACGCGGCTTCTTCGCCGCCCGCAGCCGGGTGGATTTCGACAATGACGTTGCGCGATTCGTTCGGGTCCGGCGGCAACAAAGCCAGCTTGACCTCGGCTTCCAGAGCAGCGATTTCCTGCTCCAGGGTCTTGATATCGGCCTCGATCATGCTTTTCAGTTCGGCGTCCGATTCTCCTTTCAGCATTTCACGGTTGTCGGCCAATTCTCCGACGGCATGGCGCAGCCGTTCATAGGACTGAAACAGATTCGTCAACTTCTGATGCTCGCGCGACACCTGACGGCACTCGGCGCTGCGGCTGTAGATATGAGGATCGTTCAGCTTTGTTTCAAGCTCGGCGGCACGGAGCCGGAGCTTGGCGATATAATTGTCGATATCGGGCAGATTCATATGATTCCGGGCACAAAAAAACCTGCTTTCGGCAAAGCAGGCAGGTTTCGATAAGACAGTTACTTATTGGCGGAGTTGCCAACATTGCCATAGCGCTGACGGAAACGTTCGACGCGGCCGGCGGTATCAACAAATTTCTGTTTGCCGGTAAAAAACGGGTGACACTTGGCGCAGATACCGACGCGGAATTCCGGGCGGGTGGATTGAATGTGCCAGGTTTCTCCGCAAGCACAAATCACTTTGGCTTCGCCGTACTTCGGATGGATATCTTTTTTCATTTTTACCAAACCTTTATTGTTATTTTATATTATGCAGTTATATTAGCAAAGGTAAAATATACACGTAACGGCTTGTTTTTCAAGTTTATTTCACGAACTTTTCAACATTTTTCAGGAGGCAGGAGATTATGAGCCAGGACCGGCCGTTGTGGGCCCCGTGGCGGATAGCGTTCATCCGCGGCAAGAAGGATAAACATTGTTTCATGTGCGGCCAGAAATCCCCCGCCGAAACCACCCCGGAAGAAGAATTGATCGTCCACCGGGGCGAACACGCTTTCGTCATTCTGAACCGTTTTCCCTATAATTCCGGGCATTTGCTGGTCGCCCCCTACCGCCACATCGGCGACATTTCCGAGCTGACGGCGGCGGAACGCGTCGAAGTCATGGACCTTTGCGTCAAATCCAAGGAAGTGCTGGACAAGGTCATGAAACCGGCCGGATTCAACGTCGGGTTCAACCTGGGCGTCGCCGCCGGGGCGGGCATCGCCGACCACATCCATCTGCATATCGTTCCCCGCTGGAACGGCGACTGTAACTTCATGCCGGCCATCGGCGATGTCAGGGTCGTACCCGAAGCTCTGGTCGACACCGCCGCCCTGATCCGCGCCGCCTGGACGTAAGCGGGGCGGGCGGTTTATTCCGTTTTCTTCCGAAAATGCGCCGAGGGTGAATAACCGCAATATTTTTTGAAAACCCTGGAAAAATAATTCACATCCTGAAAGCCCACGGCAACAGCGATATCAGCTAACGGCATACGCCCTTCATTTAAAAATTCCTGCGCCCGTTTGATTCGCATCAAAAGCAGGTATTGATGCAACGTTTTGCCGGTGGCATTAGAAAAAGTACGGTTCAAATGAAATTTACTGACCTTGAGGAACGCAGAGATATTATCGAGTGAAAGATTTTCACCAAGATGTGCAAGGATATAGTCTCCGGCCATCTTTACGATGTTATTTTTGTAGGCAGCGACATCTTTTTTCCGGAATTCACCAAGCAGGTCATTATAAAGGATCATCAGTATCAAATGCAGACGGCTGGCGCAAAGCGAAATATTATTCCGGACGGCCGTGTTAGCCTCCAGCGCATAAAATTGCTGTTCAATTTCCAGCCAGGCACTTTTTGACAGCAGGCGAAGGCGGTCATTGTTGACGACCCGGAAAAACTCCTCTTCGCATGCCCCATCCCAGTTGAAATGGAAAAGGAACATCTCCACCACGGATTTGCGCGGAAATATATCGGCGTGAAGTTGATTGCTCCTCAACAGCAGGATATCACCTGCTTTGGCATGCCATTCCCCTTCGTTATCCACCCGCAATGTAACCTGTCCGCGGCGCAGCAACATGATTTCATGGAAACGGTTGACATGTTCTTTGCTGTAATGGTCATGAATCAGGATTTTATTTCCGAACAAAATATTCCGGGGAAATGAATTGAACATAAACGCCATATTGGGTTTGTCTTCGTTGAACCGCAATTTTTCCCCTCGTATAAGCATTTTTTTACATTTTTGCCGTCTTGTTTTTTAATCGGTGTTCCTGTATAATATAGTCAACGGGAAAAAATGTCAAGAAACATAAGCAACTTTTTCAAATAAGGATAGAGGATTATGAAACCCGGGAGATCGCCTTTTACAATGATTGAACTTCTTGTAGTTATTGCTGTTATATCCATATTGGCAGCCATGCTGCTACCGGCCTTGAACAAAGCAAGGGAAAAAGCACATATGATCAATTGCCTCAGCAATTTAAAACAAATCGGAACGGGTTGCCACATGTACAGCATGGCCCATGAGGATTTCGTTGTTCCCCAGAACGTCACAGGGTCACAACTATGGCCGCGCACTCTCACCATATTGGGATTCCTTAAAGCCAATGCAAACTATTTAAAGCTCGGCGATGTGGACCCTACAATCAAACCATACGGCGTTTTTCTCTGCCCGCAAGAAAATTCGCTCATTTTGAGCGGAACGTTCTATATAGAACAAAACGGTTACAATTGGAGCGGCACCACGTATTCCCTGAACTTCTATGTAAGTTATAAAAACTCCACTCCAACCCATGCCGATTACCGATGGCTCAAAACGAACAGAGTTAAAAATCCAAGTTCCGTATATTTTATTGCAGACAGTCATGCCAGCGGCAGCGCCAGTATACGAGCCGGGGCCAACCTGCTGGCGATGGTTTCAGGAAACAGTTGGTTATACCCCTCTGTGCGTCACCACAATTCAGCCAATATTCTTTATTTGGACGGACATGCGGGCAATACCCCAAAAACGGAAATTAAAACCTCCGCCACCGATTCCGAATGGACTCCACCCCTGTAACCGTTTCCCTTCATCAATATTGACCATTATCAAGAATTTTTATAAATTTCGACACATCCATTAAATCGAGGAAAATAAATCATGAACAGATTTTTTGTCTTGACAGTCGTTTCCATGTTCTTTGCCATCGTTTTCCCGCTTGCCGCAACAGAACCGGAACAAACAATTCAGCTGATCCCGACAACAAAAACCATCCAGCGAAGTTCCGGAGAAACCTTTGGTTTTCAAACACTGCCGGCAAACGGCAAAACCGTTTTGCTGGAAATAACATCCCGTTCGGATTATTCATACCACATGGGTTCGACAGCCATCATGAAGATATTTGTGAACGGACATGAGGTACTGCCGGCCAAGTTCCGGGGCGCCGTAAGGCTGGCCAACAAACCACAGGAGTGCTTTATCACTCCGAATCAGCGCGGTCCCTGGTTTGCCGACAGCAACGCCTGGCGAGTGGTTTACGCTCCTGATTTTGAAGCCGCCCACAGCAACCCCAAGCTCTATGACGGCAACCCGTATACGCTGCTGCTTGATATAAGCGATTTGCTGAACCCAGTTGCGGAAAACCGAATCCGCATTGTCAATCTGATTGACGATTCCCCGCGCTGGCAATTCAACAAGAAGCCTTATGGTTCACTGGTACTGAAGGAACTCAATCTCAAGATCAAAGACGGCGAAAGTCCGATGATAGCCCCCGCCGTTAAAATCGAAAAATACATCAATCGCGGAGAACCTGCGGCAAAAGCGTTCCGATACCGGGCCGCATTGCTTCCCGGCGGCGCGCTGGAACTGGATACCGGAGAAGAAAAAATCGTTTTCAACAGCCGTTTTTCATACCCCGATGCAGGATTTAATTATCTGCAAGCTTCCCTCGATTCCGGTAATAAGAGCCATTCCCGCTGGAAGCCGATTGTCAAAAACCACGAAAACGGCGGAGAATTGCTTGCGTCCTGCCCGGACTATAAACTGCGACGGACGATACACTGTTTCGCCGATAAAATCGAAATCAGCGATACCTTCACCAACTTGCGCAACCGGAATCTTGCCATATTGCATTCCAACGGATTCAGCGTGAAAGGTCTTGAATCGCCGATTGTCCGGCTTGCCGGAAATACCGATCCATCCATTGAACGGTATTATGCCACAGGCAACTCCAGTATTCACCTCACTTTCAACCGGAAAAGCCTGGGAATGCTGGGCGAGGACGACCTGTCGATGGTTCAAACCGTACTGCTGGCCGGCTCGGAAAGTGCCGAGTTGCGCAATGAATTTTTCAAATTGAATCCACTGGAAACTTATACGTTGAAATGGGCTGTTTATCCGATCAACGGAACCGATTATTTCGATTTTATCAATGCCGTCCGAAAAAACTGGAATATCAACTACACGCTTGACGGTCCTTATACGCTCTTTAATCCGGAAGATATCCTTGCGATGCCTCCGGCTGTTCTCCGGGAAAGTCTCAAACGGCACGGGATAAAGTATATTATTTCAAACGGGGAATGGCGAATGGGCGAAGGCGAAACCCGGCGAAACGGCTTCGGCCTCGGTGTTTTTGATGACATCTGGGAACCGCACCGCCGGAAACTCCGCATGGCGGCGGAAAAGATAAAAAATGCCGTCCCCGATATTAAAATTCTGGTTTATTACGATGCCATGCGTGACTCTTCTCCGAACAGCAATGTAACATTCCATGACAGCGCCAGAATCGATGAGAAAGGATGGCATCACTCCACAACCTGGGGCGGAAGCCGCGACAATATATGCTACAGTTATGTACCCACCATGCAGAATTCTTTCGGCAAAGCCATGCTGGATGCGTTTGACCGTTATCTTGAAGTTACCGGCAGTGACGGCATTTACGTGGATGAGATGAACTGCGGAGGCGCATTCAATTCAGCGGCTTACACCGTCAACCAGTTCGACGGGCATTCCTGTCTGATTGACCCTGAACGATATGTCGTCAGGCAGGAAATCGGGCTCAATGTATTACTCAACGAAGACTGGCAGCTCGCCCTGATCGCCAAAGCGAGAAAAAGCTGCGGCTACCTGCTGGGCAATGGTTCCGCCAGAACCCATAAACTGCTCGATGCCAAAGTCGGCAGAATGATTGAAACGCAGTTCAATGACTTCTGGTGTTATCAGGGAATGTTGAGTTCGCCGCTGGGCTGGACTTACCCTGCCAGATCCACTTTTGACGGAACGATCCGGACCATTGGACTGGGCTGTCTGCCGGTCGGAGTTCCTTTAAGTTCAACACATGAAATATCACGGTTTTTATTCCCTTTTACCCCGATAGAGCTTCATTCAGGATACCTGCTCGGTCAGGAAAAAATTATAATTCTTCATGATGGAAATTACGGTTGGCACGGAGAACATGCCCTCGGAATCTTGCATCGTTTCGACAAAGACGGAAAACACTTCAATGACCCGGACACGGTCACTTCCGTAAATGCCAAAGGAGCGAAAACCCGGGTGAAACTTAACCAGGGCGAGGCTATGATCATCGAACGGCTGCCCATCCGCTTCAACTCGGAAAACGCCGAGGTGAAAAATTTGGTTTATGACACCGATAAGATTTCCCTATGGCTGGATGCTCCCGCCGGCGGTATATTGACACTTGAAAGCGGGAATTTCAAAATCGAAAAAGGAACAGAAGTCTGCTTGAATGGTCAAATACAGGAACGCAAAGACTCCGAAAAGGGGGTTGAAATCAAGATTCCGTTGAACTTCTCCGGTGAAGTCCTCATCAAAACCCCATAGCAAAGGCTTCGGGATTGATTTTCTTTCTTTTCCCGAAGTCCAGCTCCGAGTTCTTTTTCATATCAAATTCTGCGGGGGAGAACCCATTTTCGAAATAAAGTTCTCCCCTGTAGAATTTTGGCGACTTTTCAAAAGACGTTCCGTTATTTTATTTCTAAATTTATTTCAGGGAAAAATCAATTTGCGGATTTAAAAATTGAATTTCCATGTTACATTAAACGCCATGAGCGGCAAGAGATCAAAATTTCGTGATTATGTCGAGCTTGTCGGAGCTCGCTACCTGGAATATCGCGCGGATATGCGCGAGATGGTCGAATTTTTAGGCGAAGTGGCGCAGATCTGCTGGAAAACCCTGCGCGGCAAAGGGAAAATACGCTGGGGCGATACTTTTTATTATATGGACCTTTGCGGCGCCCAGGCCCTCGCCATCGTCACCCTGATCTGTCTCCTGATGGGGCTGATCATGGGATTTCAGGGGGCCGTCATCCTGCGGACTTACGGGGCGGAACTGTTCATCGTGGACATGGTCGGTTTTGTGATTCTCAAGGAAATGGGGCCCCTCATGGTCGCCATGATCGCCACCGGACGCGCCGGTTCCGCTTTCGCCGCCGAAATCGGCACCATGAAAGTGAATGAGGAGGTCAATGCACTGGCCACAATGGGCATTGAGCCGCTCCGGATTCTGGTGCTTCCGAAACTACTGGCCATGCTGGTGACGATTCCGCTCCTGACGGTTTTCGGCGACATCTGCGGTATTCTCGGCGGCTTTGTCGTCGGCACCGGGCTGATGGATATTCCGCCGGTGGCGTATTATTCGCGCACAGTCGAGGTGCTTACAGCCTCAACATTCATGATCGGGATCGTCAAAAGTATCGTGTTCGCGGTCATCATCACACTGGTCGGCTGTATCCGCGGCTTCCAGTCGAGCACCGACGCCCAGGGGGTCGGGCGGGCCACCACGTCGTCGGTGGTCACGTCGATTTTCCTGATTGTGATTGCCGACGCCATTATGACTATATTGTGCTATTTACTGGGATATTAAAACTATGAGCAACGTTATTGAAGTCAAAGACCTGACCATCGGATACGGCGATAAAGTCATCCAGAAAGACCTGTCATTCGAAGTCAAGGAGGCGGAAATCTTCGGCATCCTCGGCGGTTCAGGGTGCGGCAAAAGCACGCTGCTCAAACACATGATCGGCCTCTACACGCCTTTTTCGGGCGATATCCGGATTTTTAATGAGAGCATCGTCAAGGCGGACGAAGAAGCCAAGCGGGTGATCATGCGCAAATTCGGCGTCACCTATCAGGGCGGAGCGCTGTTCGGGTCCATGACCGTAGGGGAAAACATCGCCCTCCCCCTTCAGGAATACACCAACAAATCCCCCGCCGAAATCGACGAAGTCATCAACGAAAAACTCCGGATGGTGGATCTGGAAGGAGCCGCCGGGGTGATGCCTTCCGAGCTCAGCGGCGGCATGCGCAAACGGGCGGGACTGGCGCGGGCAATGGCATTGGACCCCACGCTGCTGTTTTTTGATGAACCGTCCGCGGGACTGGACCCGATCACCTCGGCGGAACTGGACCGCCTGATCCTGAGCCTGCGGGAGCGCCTCGGCACCACCATCGTGATCGTAACGCATGAGCTGGACAGTGTTTTCACCGTCATGGACCGGGTCATCATGCTTGATAAAACCACGCGCACCATGGCGGCACAGGGGCCGCCGAGGGAACTGCGCGATCATTCGAACAACCCCTGGGTGCACGACTTTCTGACCCGCGCAGGGCTGAAAAGCGTAGAGTAACTTATAGAGATATTGGAGAAAAAATGGCTGCGGTAAATAAGTTCAGGCTCGGTATATTTGTGTTGAGCGGCGTCGCCTTGTTGATTGTCTGCATCGCCCTGCTCGGGCTCCGCGGCAGTTTCGTCAAAAAGGCCCATCTGGTTTCCTATATGAACGACACCGTGCAGGGCCTGAACAAAGGGGCGGCGGTCAAATACAAGGGAGTGCCGGTCGGCAGCGTCACCGATCTCTCCATCCAGATCGATGACAAACTGGTCCGCGTCGACATGGCCGTGGAAATCCGATGCTTCACCAATAAAAAACAGCGTAACCTCGAAAAAATCGAAAGTTTCTATAAGTTTCTCGAAAAAGAAGTTCAATCCGGGCTCCGCTGCACCGTGGAATATTCCGGCATCACCGGAATGCGTTACATTGAAATGAATTACGCGAACGACACCACGCCGCATGACCATCCGGACATCCTGGACCCCGAGGTCTTCTACCTCCCCTCCGCCTCCTCTAAAATCACCGATATCGTGAAACTCGTCACCATGTCGCTGGAAAAAATCAGCAAAGTCAACTTCGACAGCATATCCGAAAAACTTGAGGACAGCCTGAGTTCCATGAAGTCGCTCCTCACCGACCCGAAACTGCGCAACAGCATCGAACGGCTGGAAAAATTGAGCGGTAACCTCGACCAGGCGACCTCGGAAGTGGCAAAAGTCCTGACCGAAGAGAAACTCCAGGGGCTGATCAACAATCTGAACGAGGCGATCGGCACGATCGACGACCTGGGCAAACTCTCCAAATCCGTCCTGCAGAATTCCAAGGTTCCCGAAACCACCGGCGCCATCCGCCTCGCCTCGACCTCGGTCATCGGACTGGAAGACAACCTGAAACTCACGTTGCAGAAGCTCAATAACGCCATCGACTCCATCACCGAACTGGCCAATTCCCTCGAGGAAGACCCCGGTTCGCTTCTGCGCGGCAAACAAAAACAACCCATCTTCAAGAATCAATAAATTGGAGGAAACATGAAAAAAAACCTGCTTATCGCCCAGTCGGGCGGTCCGTCACCAGTCATCAACAGCTCACTCCGCGGAGTGATCGACGCCGCCAAAGCCTTTCCCGATAAAATCGGCACCATCTACGGCGGCTGGCACGGCATCGAAGGCGTCCTGAAGGAAGAATTGATCGACCTCTCCTGCCAGTGCGAAGACGAAATCGCCCTGCTCCGCAACACTCCCGCCGCCGGAGCCATCGGCACCTGCCGTTATAAGGTCAAATCCAACCAGAAGGAAGACTTTGAACGGATCATCGAAGTCATCAAGGCCCACAATATCGGCTATTTCCTGTACAACGGCGGCAACGACTCGATGGACACCGCCCACAAGGTCGCCAGGCTGGCGCAGGAACGCGGCCTTGACTGCATCGGCATCGGCGTGCCGAAAACCATTGACAACGACGTGGGCGACGCCGAATTCAAACTGATCGACCATACCCCCGGCTACGGTTCCGTGGCCCGTTACTGGTCCAACATCGTCCAGAACGCCGAAGAAGAAAACCGCGGCTCCAGCCCGGCCGACCCGGTACTGGTACTCCAGGCCATGGGACGCAAAATCGGGTTCATCCCCGCCGCCGCACGCCTGGCCGACCCCGGACGCGAAACCCCGCTGCTGATCTTCCTGTACGAAGCCGGGCTGACCATGGAACAGATGGCGGACAAAATCAACGCCACGGTCAAGGAACGCGGCCGCGCGGTCGTCGTCGTCAGCGAAGGCTGCGACGTGGGCGACCTCGGCTTCACCAAAGACAGTTTCGGGCACGCCCAGTTCGGCGCCAGCGAAACCACCGTCCAACAGGCGCTGGTCAACTACCTGAACAAACACGGCATCAAAGCCCGCGGCAGCGCCCGCGGACAGGCGTTCGGCACCGACCAGCGCGCCACCGCGATTTACGCCTCGACGGTGGACCTGGACGAAGCCTACCGCTGTGGACAGAAAGCCGTCCTGCTGGCGGCCGAAGGACAGGGCGGCTACATGTCCACGCTGCTCCGCGATCCCGGCATGATCTATCAGGTGCGCTACGACAAGGCCCCGCTCGAACTGGTGGCCAACTCCGAGCGTTTCTTCCCGAAAAACTGGCTGACCGCCGACGGCAGCGACGTGACCGACGAATTCCTCGCCTATGTCCGTCCGCTGGTCGGGGAAGACTGGCCGAGCGTCCCGGTCATCAACGGCCGCCAGCGCTTCACCCAGTTCAAACCGGTCTTCGCCGAAAAGAAACTTCCGGCCTACGAGCTCGAAGCTTTCCGCAAAAAATAACCGGACGACAGTTTTCCCGGCCCCGCTGCGTTTTTCGCCGCGGGGCTTTTCGTTTTGCGGAACACTATTCATCCTGCGAAAGCCCGCGCCAATACCTTCGATTGCATCATCGTTTCGATCCTGCGAGACAGCCATGCCATTGTGCCGCTACTGCTCCTGGCTCGCCGCGGATGGCGAAATCAGTGCCTGACGCGCAAGCCAAACCTCAATCGAAACGCAAGAGCCGGGTTTGCGGCGCGGCGAGTTTCAATTTGAATGTGCGGGAGCCGCGGCACAGGAGTTCGCCGGTGACGGCATCGCTGACGTTGGCCGGATGCGGCAATCTGACGGTGAGGATACGTTCTTTCTGGTAGCCGTTGGTGAACATCATGAAACGGTTATCGGCGGTCATGAAAATATCTTCCTCCGTGTAGATATTCACACCGGCCTCGCGGGCGATTTCGCGCAGCGCCCTGGTATCCAGAAACGGCACGGCGGTGTAGACGCTGCGCCAGGAACCGAAGTCGCGCACCGCCATGGCGGCCTTGCCGTCGGAATAAAACCCGAGCTTGTCCGCATTCGGATCGTCTACATAAAAGACCGGGGTAATTTCGCCGGGATGCATCCGGCTCCAGGAATTATCGCTGTAGGTCGGGGCGGTATAACTCCTGCCGTCGAGCGGATGACGGGATTTGTTGATTTTGAGCTGCGGAATTTCTTTATCCGGTTTGATTTTCATGGTCATGCCGGTGAGCTCGCTCATTCGCCGCAGCGAGAGGCCTTCGGCGTCGTCAATGTATCCGGGCGCGTAGAACCACAGCAGGGTCTTGCGGCCGTGTTTCAGTTTTTCAATGGCGGCACGCTCCGTTTTCGAGAGGTAGAATGGGTTCAGGAAGATATACAGTTTGTAATCTTTTTTCAGCTCCGGGTGATCGAGGTCGCTGGTCAGATAAACGTCGTAAGGCGCGCCGATCATCTGCAGCTCACGCCAATACATGCGCTGAACCAGATTGTAATAAAGCGGTACCGCCAGGATCGGGTCCTCGTAACGCGGGGTGTTCAAGCTGGCGAAGACCGCGATTTCCGAGGCGGATTTCCGCTCGGGAGCGTTCTGCGGATTCATGGCGGCAAGGGTGGTGCGAATGACATCGACGACTTCCTTGCGCCCGAACCACGGACTGTCGCCATCGTTCCAGACATTATTGGGGCGCCCCCCCATATCGGCGAGCCAGGCGCCGCCGTTTTTGATGATATGAAAGGCCAGGTCGCGCTTCAACACCGCGTCGGTCTCGGCCACACCCCGGTGCTTGCCGTGCAGCAGCCCGGACGCGCTGAAGGTCCGTTCGTCATTGTCCGCCATGCCGAGACGCTTGTGCAACGCGATCGAATCGAGCGCCAGGTACATGAGATAAGGATCGCCCGCCTGACGGCTGTGGTAATTCGGCGCGTATACATACATGTCGATATTGTCGCTCGCCAGCAGATTGGCGAAGTCATAATTCTGAACATGAATCCGGGAACCGCTGGGCTGAGCGTTGCGCAACGTGGCGAAAGTGGCGCCGTAATGCAGCAAGGTCAGCGCTTTATGGTTGGTTTTCTGCTTGATGCAGCCGGTCAATTCGAGGTTGAAATTCCCCAACAGCGATGGGAAAAATTCCATATAGTCGATCGCTTGCCGGAACTGGCGCGGATCGCGGAAAACACCTCCGTCCGGGTTCATCGCCCACAACGCCTGCCGGCTCGGCAAGGCATTTTCAAAAGTGACGTCATCCAGTTGCCATGCCTTGCGCAGCGCGTCCGTGTCGCTGTGGTATCGGGTCCTCAGCCATTGGCGGAATTTGGCGATGGCGCCGGGGTGGAAATCGCCATAAGTGAGTTTGTCGCGATCATCGATCATCATATTGGCTTCCACGCCGCCGATGTGGCTGTCCAATTGCGTACAGACGTTTGGCATGTAGCCGATAATGCGCGAAGCATAATCTTTGTCCTTGAGAAATTCAAAAAACCGGTCGATGAATGCCTTGCAGTCTTTCATGTAAACGTCCGAGCCGAAGCTGACCATGCCGGGCTCTCCCTTGATATTGCTCGGTTTACGGCCGAAAATATCCAGCGCCAATTCCTGCGGATGCGCGTTCAGCCAGTTCGGATTCGGGCGAAGGTCCATGGCCGCGATGATGTAGCAGTTCGGATTGACGCTGAGCAACGCACGGATGTTTTCATCGAAACGGTTCAAATAAACCTGCCACTGGTCTTCCAGCCCGAGCACGCGGTTGTACATCAGGAAATACTGGATGTCGATCCCGGAAGCCGCGGTGTTGAACAGCGCTTCATAAGGCGATGATTTCATATAACGAAAGAAAAACGGCATCTTGAACTGCCGGTCGATCTGAAATCCCAACTGTCCGTTGAGCGTGCCGATCGAAGCGCTGGAGAAGTGGATGTCTTCCATCCGGCGTTGCGGTTCGATATTGATCACGCCGATTTTGTCCAATGCCTTGCCGCCGCCGTCGGTCAGGCGAATGAATTTTTTATTCTCCGCATCCAGCAGCCGCAGATACAGCGGCGTTTCTCCGGCAGGGGCAAATTCCGGGATGATCAGTTCCAGAACAACCTCGCTGTTGCCGGGCGGCAATACCGCGGCGGCCGAGGCCACCTCATAATCGCCGAGCCAGGTATTCAATTGGGCCGGATTCACCATGTCCAGCAACAGTGTGCCCGGAGTATTCCGCGGATTCTCAATATTGAGTTTAACGGTGTTCCGGTCGATGGAAACGCGATCGACTTTGATCGGCGCGATATCGGCGAATGCCTTCGCATCCGGAAACCGGACAGGGGTGACGGGTTGTTCGGGACCGGTAATTTCGATTTCGGCGATTTCAAGCGAATTCGCCGCTGCGGCAAATTCGACCCGCAACCGCGAAGTATATGCACCGGACTGCGGCAGTACCGGATAATCGTTGCCATCCCAGTATTTCACCTCGTAATCGGCATAACCCTTGCCGTGAATCCGGACCTGGCCGATGTGTACCGGATAACGCCAGCCAAGCTCGATCCAATGCTTTTTGCCCGGGTCCATCGGGCGCCACACGGTATCCGGCTTGCCGTCATTCAGGTTGGTGTGGTAAAAAGCGGTTTTGACGGTACGCCCGGAATCGCCTTTGCAGGAAGACGCCAGGGTACGGGCATTGCGGGCAAGATTTTCCGCGGCAAGCGAAAACTGAGCGAGCAACAGCAGGGCGATGATAATGCGGCAGTTCATGGCCCAACCTCAATAAGAAGTGATAACATATTCGGGCTTAATGGAATTCCTGGAATACGGATCGCTATTGTCGTCGCCGGCGATATCGGCGTATTCGCCGATGCCGTCGCGGCTGACCCCTGCCACGTGACCGTCAATGAATCCAAGGTTGCCTTTGCCCTTGTGGCGGGTCATGAAATTGGACGTCCAGGCGGGAAGAATGCAATAACGCTGGGGTTTGACGGCGCCGGACGCCATGACGGAATCGCCGAGAACAGCGAACTGCGAGGGGTGCTTAATCCTGGATACCGTCAGGTTATGAGCTTGCGCCGTGGTCCCGTTGTTTACGGTGATCATGCCGAATGAAAACAGGTTCGAACGCCCGACATTGCGCTGATCCTCGACCGGACAGCGGTTGTTGGGGTTATACCATGCGGGGCGCCCGAGAGCCGCGATCACGCCGCCCATGGCTTCGCGATTCATCCAGTTGCCGTTCATCAGCAGCTCATTCCACATCTGGCAATGCGTCGGATTGGTGGACGTAAAGAACTTGGGGATCCATCCCTGCTGGTCATCGACATACAGGATGATGCTGGCCATGGACTGTTTCAGATTGTTGATGCACTTGGAGTTGAGCGCGGCTCCGCGGGCACTGTTCAACGCGGGCAGCAGCATCGCCGCCAGGATCGCAATAATCGCTATAACGACAAGAAGTTCAATGAGTGTAAATATTTTTCTTTCCATAATTTCCTCAATATGCTTTGGTTAAAAAGTTTCGCCTATGATGATTTCCGGGTCCGGAAAATGCGTCTTGTGCTCCATGAATTCGTATGATGTACGGTCCATCAATACCGATACGGCCATCCGTCCAAGTTGCTCGGGCACCGTTTTCAGCGCGGCGATTTCGGGCGAAGCGGAACGGGAATAGCCGGTGTCGATGCCGTTGATAATACCCAGTTCGCGACCAAGCTTGATCCGGGATTTCACCGCAATATCGGTCATTTCGCGGCCGAAAGCCGAAGATTCGACGATCGCCAGGACCTTCGTACTTTTTTTCTTCAATTTTTCGTAAGCCTCCATGAATTTCGCCGTCGATTCGCCGAGGGGAACGATCGAGGTATCCGGGATAATGGCCAGGTTTTCCAGTCTGCGCTTTTCCGCTTGCAGATGGAACTCCTCGCAGAAGTCGGTGGACACGTTCGGACAGCCGCGCATGCCGGAGCTGCAATAAATGAAGGCGTTATAATCGTAATTACGCGCCAGGTTGAACATTTTATCCAGGTTTCCGCGGTGATTCGGTGAAACGGCGTCAATATCTTTCAGCGCGGTCATGCGGTTGACGAGGACCACCGGCTTAGCGCATTTCGAAGCAATTTCCGCCACGATATCGTCGGGCAGCCGCTCGTCCAGCAGATAGCCGTCCACCTGAGACGCGGCGGCGATAGCGGCGGCCTTGATCCGGTCGAGCGCGTCGCCGGTCGCCGTCCATTGGTTCAACCCCTGCGTGCTGTGGCTGCTCAGCAGATTAAGGTGCCGCGCGCAGCATTCGTTCTGGATACCGACCCAGATGCTGTTGAAATAATTATCGGAATTCCGGTATTCGCGCAGCGGCCGCAGGAATGCGCCGAGGCTGCCGATGATGGCGGGATGGCGAAGATTATCGGCCATGCGGGCGAAATACCCCTGCCCCGGTTTATGAAAGATGTATTGATCAGTACTCAGTTCACGATAGACCCGCAACGCCGTAATATGGCTGACGCCGTATTGCTGGCGCATTTCAGCGATAGACGGTATTTTGCCGCCGGGCGGCAACTTACGGTCGTCGATCTGCTTGCGGATGTCCAGCGTAATTTGTTCGTACAAATTTTTTTTCGTCATCAGATGTCCTGATAATATTAATAGTAATATGAACTACTAATAGTATAATGCAGGCGTCCTCATTTGTCAATAGCCCCGACAATAATTTTCGGCAAGTATTTTTTACCCCCCGGTTTATAGAGCCATTTTGATTGATTATAAAAAAATGACTTTTTTCTTTTTCAATTCCAAAAACGGGGTTGACATGGACGGACTTTGCTGTATAATAATTATATACATTTTGAATTTAAATAAAATGCATTAAAATGGATAAAAAGACAAAAAAAGCACGAAAATTGATGGAGCTGAAGCGGCTGGTCCTGAACAGTGACGGCATCCGGCGCAACGAAGCGGCTAAACTCGTCGATCTCGACATCCGCACCGCCTCCGCCTATCTGGAAGAACTGGTCGCCACCGGCCTGCTCCGCTGCGAAATTGAGCCCGCCGGCGGCAAAGGACGCCCCGGCACCCTTTATTATCCGAACCGCGAAAATCTCTGTTATCTGGGGCTGGTGATCTCGGCGGACCTCAACGTGGGGCTCAGCGTACTGGACCACCGGAATCAGGTTCTCGGTACCGGCACGATCCGTTTTGACCGGACCAGCAGCAAGTTGACCGTATTCCGGAAAGTCCTGGAGCTGGTCCAGCAGTCCATTCAGTCGCATTCCGAGCGCCGCCTGGGGGCTATCGGCATCGCCATTTCGCGCTGGCTGCAACCCCCGCTGGCCTCTTATGACCTCTATTCGGGGCTGGTGGATTTCCTGAACCGCGAAACCGGAGTGCCGGTCTATCGCGAAGTCAACATCAATATGCTGGCGTTCCAGGCGAGCATTCACCACGGCTGCCGCAACCTGGCGTTCATCCATCCCGGTAAGGTGATCGAATTCGGGCTGGTCATCAACGGCTTCCCCGCCTCCAACCTGTTCGAACACGAAGACTGGCTGGCGCATCTGCCGGTCAACCCGAACGGACGGAAATGTTACTGCGGCCAGCGCGGCTGCCTCGAAAATTATGTTACCGAAGGGGCCATCGCCGAACGCCTCCACGGGCTCGGCGTACAGGATTCGCCGGAACTCTCCGCCGATATCGGGCAGTATCTGGGAGAAGCCTGCCGCGAAATCGCCGACAGCTACCACCCCGAGCTGATCATCCTCCGGGTCGCCGAAAAATACCAGGCAGGCGCCTTGTCCGCCTACGGGCGAACGACCCCGCAGCTTCATTTCGACAGCAACATTCCGGGTGTGGAAAAGGGTGCGGCCATGCTCGCCTCTTTTCTTTCCACCAGGCAATTTATCAAGGAAACCACAGGAGACCATTCCAAATGAGCAAATTATCGGAACTCGCCGTCAACGGCGGCGGCAAAGCAATCGGTTTCGCCTTCAAAGGGCGAGAACAGTTCAACGAAGAAGAAAAGGCGGCGGCGGTACGCATGTTCGACGAAAGCATCCGCTCCGGCAATGCCTTCGGCTACAACGGCCCCGAGGAAGAAGCCTTCGGCAAGGAATTCGCCACGTTCATGGGCGGCGGCTATGCCGACGGCGTGAACTCCGGCACCAACGCCGTTTACGTGGCGCTCCGCGCGCTGGACCTGCCTCCGTTCTCGGAAGTCGTGGTCAGCTCCGTCACCGACCCCGGCGGCATCATGCCGATCGTCATGCTGGGCTGCATCCCGATGGTGGCCGACACCATGCCGGGCAGCTACAACGCAGGCCCCGAACAGGTCGAAGCGCTGATCACGCCGCGCACCCGGGCGATCATCATCGCCCACATCGGCGGTGAACCGGCCGACATCGAAGGAATCATGAAAGTCGCGGCCAAACACAAGTTGCCGGTCATTGAAGACTGCGCCCAGTCACACGGCGCCGCCATCAACGGCAAAAAAGTAGGTTCGTTCGGCACTTACGGCGCGTTCTCACTGATGTTCGGCAAGCATTTCTGCACCGGCGGACAGGGCGGAGCCGTTTTCTGCAACACCGAAGAGGACTACTGGCAGGAACGCCGCGCCGCCGACCGCGGCAAACCGTTCAACATGCCCGGCCACACCAACGTCATCCCGGCCATCAACTGCAACCTGGATGAACTCGGGGCCGCCATCGGCCGGGTCCAGCTCCGGAAACTGCCGTCGATCATCGCCGGCAAGCGCCGTTTCGTCCAACTGCTGAAAGACCGCGGCATCGGCCGGCTGGCCGGGATCGAAATCCCGGAACTTCTCCCGGGCGCCGAACACGTCTACTGGTGGTGGCGCCTGCGCGTGAACACCGCCAAGATCACGGTTCCCAAGGAAGAATATTGCGCGGCATTGGTCGCCGAAGGGGTCCCGATGAACCCGAATTATTCGGCCGCCCTGCCCTTCACGTTCGAATGGTTCCAGAACCGCCGCGGCAAATTCCCGTGGAACAACCCGGAATACAAGGGCGACGCCGGCATCGAATTCGAATGCCCCAACGCCAAAGCGGCCATGGCGAAGCACTTCAATCTGACCATCCATGAAAGCTGGGGAGAAAAGGAAGCGGACGCCATCATGGCGGCGTTCAAAAAAGTTGACGAGGCCTATCGTGATTATTGATATCCACACTCATATCACCTATGAGCGCTTCCCTGAATTCAGCCGCACCATGCTCGGCCGTGAACCTTTCACGGCCGAGGTCCTGCTTCGCCGCATGGACATGGAGGGCATCGACCGTTCGGTGCTGCTGCCGCTGTCTTCGCCGGAATGCCTCGACTACTACGGCGTCTGCGGCAACCAGGAATGCATCGAAGCGGCCCGGAAACATCCGGACCGTTTCACCGCGTTCTGCTACGTGGACCCGCGCTCGATCATCAATTATACGGACAACGGGCTCGCCAAGCTGCTGCGCCTATACAAAGAACTCGGCTGCAAAGGCATCGGCGAAATGACCGCGTCGCTGGAAATGGACGATATCCTGTACCAGCGCCTGTTTTTCCAGGCCGGTGAAGAAAACATGCCGATTATCTTTCATTTCAAGCCGCAGGGCTCGACCAGCTACGGCGCGATCGATGATCCCGGCCTGCCGCGTACCGAAAAAGTCGTCGCCATGTTCCCGAAAACCATTTTTCTGGGGCACTCCCCCTGTTTCTGGAACGAGCTGGACGGAAACTTGCCGGATGAAAAACGCAGCAGTTACATGACCGGTACTTATGAGAAAAAAGGACGGTTGTGGGATCTGTTCGAGAAATACCCGAACTTGTACGGGGATATTTCCGCGGGAAGCGCGTATCACGCGCTGAGCCGTGACCCGAAAGGCTATGAATTTCTGGAAAAATACCACCCGCGAATCTGTTTCGGTACGGACCGGTTTTCCGATCCCAACGAACCGATCCCGGACATTCTGCCTTACATGAAAGATGGTTTAAGCTCCGGCAAACTGACCCGGCAGGCTTATGAAGCCATCATGTCGGAGAATTTCCTCCGCATCACCGCGTAGCTCCAACAGTAGCCTGCGTCGGAGTGTCCGGATTACATTCCGGCGTAGGTTGCTTCCAATGCCAGCAATTTCTCCTTGAGCGGCAGCCCGCTGCCGTAGCCGACCAGCCGCCCGTCCGAGCCGATCACCCGGTGGCAGGGAATAATAATCGCAATCGGATTGCGGTTGTTGGCCATACCGACGGCCCGCATGGCGCCGGGATTGCCGATAGCCCGGGCGATTTCGCCGTAGGAACGGGTCTGCCCGTATGGGATTTTCAGCAATTCCGCCCAGACACGGAGCATGAACGGGGTTCCTTTCGGAGCCAGGGGCAGGTAAAATTCTTTCAGCCGACCAGCCAGATAGGCATCCAACTGTACAAATGCTTCTCCGGCGATCCCGGGAACGGCGCCGTTTTCAAAGCCGCCGCCGAATTCCAGTTCGGTCAATGCGTCGTTTTCGACCGTTATCGTAATCGGCCCCAGAACAGTCGTGCGCGTCAGCTTCATCGGCATCCCCTTTGGTTGATTATCCGGATATACAGTAATGCGGAAAGTTCTATTTGCAAGGCAATAAAATTTCATTGTATCTCGATATTTTACTTGATTTTTTAATTGGCGGCGGCATATTTATGGTCAGTTGATAACTGCCAAATCTGTATATGAGGGATAATACGTGTTAAAAAAAATCACCCGTATGGCTGTACCGGCACTCGCAATGATCTTTTCATTCTCCTGCAGCAGCAAACAACCTCCCCATCCGGAAGAACTGATGCTCGAAGACTACGACGTCATGGTTCAAATGCTGAACGAAGTATATCCGGGTAAAACCTTGGCGCAGGATATTTTCGGCGTGGATATCATGAAAACCCTGCTTGCCGCACGGGAAAAAATCAACCCGCAAATGACCGAACTCGAATTCGCCGCCCTCGTCAACGAAGCCCTTCAGTCCTGTAAAGGAAAAAATATGCGGATCAATCCGCAATTATTCGATGCCGACGGAAAAAGCAACGCCGCCCGCCTGGCTCATGACCGCATCCCGGTGGCGGCCATCCGCAAAACGCACGAAATCAGTGAACGCCTCGCCAAACAACAGCTTCTGCCGCCGAAAACGGTCGACCTGGTTTATTTCGACGGCGCTTACTACAGCCGCCACGACTTTACGGTCAACGGCGCCTCTTATAAACAAGGCATGAAACTGGTCAGCGTCGATGGACGGGCTCCGCTCGATATCATCGCCGGGCATCAGGGACGGCTGAACAGTTTTGACTACCAGCGCAAGATTTTTTACGGCGACGCATTCGGCGAAGGTGTCGCGCACAACATTTACCGCCTCATGCCGATGCCTGCGGACGGCGCCCGCAAATTTGTATTCCAGACCGCAGCGGGCGGCAATCTTGAAATTGCCGTCGCCGACAGCAGCGTCGTTGAAAACAAGGCTCCGCAGGCCGGTTTCGCCTCCGTCGGCAAAACGGTCAGTTACCTTGAAAGCGAAAAACTCCTTTATGTCCGCATCCCCGCGATGAACGACGACGACCTCCCGTTCTACGACAAGGAAATCCGCGACGTCCTGAAAAACCGCGAAGTAGCCGCCGTCATTCTGGACGTGCGCAACAACCTCGGCGGCGGCGATCAGGTCTGGCACAAACTTCTGGAACTGTTCGTTGAAAATACCACCGCCAGTTTCTCATTGGTCACCCGGCATACGCCCGCCGCCATGGGTTACATGAAACGCATCATCGCCCTGAACGGCGTCGAAGTCATCCGCAAAAGCCTGCCGATTTTCACCCCGTTCCTGAGCCTGAAAGAGATGCAGCTTTATACGCTGAATGTTCAATCGAACTTTGCGGACGGCAAAGTCTGCCCCGTCTATATCATCACTCACGATGTTCGCGGTACAACCGGCAACCTGCTGAGCGTAGCGGGACGGATGCCGAACGTCACGAGTGTCGGGCTTCGCAATCCGGTACAGCTCGGGATGGGAACCGCGGATTTCTTTTTCTCGCTGCCGAACTCCAAACTGGTCATTTCCCTGGCGCTCCAGCTCGACCTGACCGGCTGTAAGAGCGTCGAAGATATCACGCACACTCAGGTGAACCTGGAAGTGCCGTTTACCGCGGAACAATTCATCGCCTACCTGAACCGCGACAACATCGGCGATCTTCCCGACTATCTGCTCAAGCACGATCCGTTCATCCAGAAAATTCTTGACGCCAGAAAGCCGAAAGTCGAAGAAAAGCCCGCCGACCTCAAGCCGGCCGAAGAAAAACCCGCCGAGGCCAAAGCCGAAGCAAAATAATCCCGTTCTGCAACGCCAATCGTCTTCAAGCCCCGACCGGACTTGAAGGCGATTTTATATATAATGAAAAAACCCGTCATATGACGGGTTTTCAGGCTTCGGGATGAATGCTTCAATCCAACTTCCAGATGAACGGTTCCCATGGAGCGGCTTTATTCACGCTCAAGATGCCGTTTTTCAACGTCACGCTGTCGGAACGAGTATTACCCCACGAAATTAACGTCCCCCGTACCGGTAGTTTCGGGTTTTGCTTCAGGTCAAGCGTCAAGTCGCGACTCTCCTTCGAATTATTGGTCAGTACCAAATACTTTCCGGACGGGCGAACCCAATATCCCAGATAAACATTATGTTCTTTATTCAACGGTTCGCTCTGCGCGGTGACATTCCACGAAGGATGAATCAGCGCGGTGAACTCTTTCATTTCCTTGATAAACGGCATGAATGTACCCTTGTACCAATCCATATTGCTTTTCGTGACCGGATGGTATGCCATATTGCTCGGCTCGGTATGAACGTGAAAAAATGAAAAGAAAAACAAACCCCGAACCCCCATCGCAATCGAACTGAAAGCCATATTGCGCATTTCAACATCATTCGGGAAACGGAATTGTGCTTCCGGTCCTTTTTTCAACTGATGGGCAAAGCATTCCCAGCTCATACTTTGCATCACACCAATGACGGGCTTAGAGGGATTCGTCAAATGCAATGCCTTATTGACATAGCTGTTGTAATTGCTTAGCTTGGAGTCGGGAAATTTCTGGTCGCGCACCGGATACAGGTCCACCATCATCACGTCACAAGCGACCCGGATTTTGTACCAGTCCTTGATCCAATGAATGACAAGGGCGCTGGGAATGTCCGGGGCCGCATGCTGGAGCGTCCAGCGTAATGCGTCCAGTTGCGGCAGTAACTTGATCGACGGTTCGTCGTACAAATACCACATGCCCAATGCCGGATGATTTTTGAATTCATTGATCATCTTCATCAAGCCTTCGTTGTCCGGGTCGGAGTCGATCCAATTTTCACCGCCGATATCGAACAGTACCTTCAGGTTGTATTTTTCCGCCAGGGCAAGGAAGCGACGGCTGTTTTCAAGTGTCTTTTCCGAGTCGCCGCCAGTCCCGTATGTATGCACATAATTCATCCCTGTATCGCGTATTAACCGGAAATTTTCCTCAGTAGCAGGGTCCGCCGAATAGAATCCCAGGATAAATTCTCCGTTCTCAATATCCAATCCACCGCCAGACAATACGGACATCAGTCCGGCCAACATCAGAGCGAAAAACAATTTCATAATTAATTTTCTTCCTTTTCTTTCATTTTCCAGATAAAAACCTCCCACGGCTGAGCTTTACCATCAATTTTGATTTTATTATTGACGACCGAAGCTTCCACCTTGCGGGTGTTTCCCCAGGGGGTCAACTCATAATCTTTGTCGAAATATCCTTCCAGCCAGCATCCCGGACGCTGGTTTTCAAGCGGCCAGGCATTTACCAGCATTAGATAGCCACCGTCCTTGCCCTGCCAATACGCAGCCCGCTGGTTTGAATCGTCAGCCCGGCGAAAAATCACCGGCTGATCGGGGCTATTGACTGCAGCGGAAAAACGCTTCACTTCATTGAACACTTTGGCACAGTCCGTTTCCCACCATTTCGGGTTACCTCCAGTACGAACGGCATGATAATAGGAAAAGCCAAAAAATCCGCAAACTCCATATGTCATCGCACCAAACATCATATAGCGCATTTCGGTCATATTCGGGAAACGGAACTTTTCCTTGTCATAATCCTTCAATTGACGACTGAAGCTTTTCCAGCTCATCAGCTGCGGCACGGCCATGACCGGCTTACCCAATGCCGCCGCGTTTTTGACCAGCGTGGTAAACTGTTGAATCGGAGCGTTCGGGAACTCTTGGTCACGAACCGGATACAGGTCAACCATCTGGATATCCAGTACATCGCTGTATTGGTCCCAGGTTTCATCCCAACAGGTTACAATTGCCACTGGGATATTGGGGGTTTCCTCTTTCAGCATTCTATAAAACGGACGCAGGACGTCAGGAGTAATCTTTCCGGCCGGTTCATCGTACAGGTACCAGAAACTCAATGCGGGGTGATCCTTGAATTGACGGACCGTCCGGCGTATTTGCTCCATGCCGCCGGGTTCCGTAACCCACTTCCGGTCGAGGTTAAACATTACTTTCAGGCCATTGCGCTGAGCGGTATCCAGCAGCGTCTGATAATCCTTATCGGAACAGCTATAGGAATGCACGGTATTGAATCCGGCATTTCGGATCGCCTGCATAGAAGCATCACTGTGGATATCTGCCGAATATACCCCGATCGGAAATTCTTTAAACTCAGCCGCAGCGGCGTACCCACAGACAAAGGCCATCAGTATCGATAAATAATTTTTCATGCTCAAATCCCCGTTTCCACATTGTACTGACTGATCACCTGTGCGAACTTGGAAGTATCGTTCCACAAGATCGTGCCGTCGTGAAACGCGTCGATGTCAAAAAGTCCGGCGTGTCCATCAATGGCACTGACCGTAGCCCTACCACCATGGGTCAGATACGGCTGACCTTCGGTAGCACTGTTCTGCCAGAATCGCCAGGAACGAACACCGTTGTTCTTTTTGGCGGAATCCCCAAGCAGGATTACCCGGGAAGTTTGCCTGTATGAGCGCAGATCCACCAATCCGGGCTCGTTCGCAGCCCTCATCCCATAGGTAAAATAGCGGTTAAAGTTGGCCGGAATCTGCATTTTCGGACAGTAGAACAGATTATTATTCTGAGGGGCATAAGCGTTCTTTATCAGGATCACGCTCCACACCCTGGCACCATAGTCAGCATCCGCATTTACCGACGAGAGCATCCGTCCTTTGTAATCGTTGCTGTACGAGCTCACAGACAAAGTCAGATCCTTCACGTTTCCCAGGCACCGGATCGCTTTTGCCCGATCCCGCGCCTGATTCAACGCAGGCAGAAGCATCGCCGCCAGAATGGCGATAATCGCAATCACCACCAGGAGTTCAATAAGAGTAAAATTACGGGAAGAACTATTTTCATGTAAAATCATCTCACACCTTTTGGGTTCGTTGTTTTTATTTTCAAATGAGTCGATATTCGAATCGTCAATTCATCCGCGGGAACCTCGATGATATGCCTTGTTCCGCTCGGGGCGAGGGTTTCCGAAACGGCCAACGCCACAGTCATTTCCGCCATTTTCTCCAACGGATGGGTGATCGAAGTCAGGATCGGGGTCCCCTCCTGGATCATGATTCCCTGTCTTTCGAAATTATCATAGGATGCAATCGCATAATCGCGTCCCGGCTTAAGCCCGCTTTCTCCCAAACGGCTGATAATTCCCTTCGAAATATAATCACTGGTTGAAATAATTGCGGAAATACCGGAACGCTTCTCCAGATAATATTCCGCAATTTCATAACCGGTACTGACCGTGTGCCAGTATTCAGCCCAATATTTTTTCCCACTGGTTTTGTGCGAAAAAAAGTTTCGTGGAATTCCAAAGTCATCGGCGGCCTGAAAAATCGCTTCCGTCCGGCCAGGTTCGTTACCGGCAATCAAAAAAGAGCGGTGTCCCATTTCCAACAGATGTTCCAGCAGCTTGCGAAATCCCGGTTTGAAATCGAATACAACTTCATGAAATCCGGTCCGTAAGGTGGAATCGCCCAGGCATGCGATAACCGGAACGTTCAATTTCCTCAAAAACGCTGAATTTTCCTGATTAAGATGCCCCGCCGTAACAATCAGCGCATCAAATTCTTCCGGCCGGCACATTTCCATATGCTCCAATGAAATAGGAGTCCGGTAAAAATAAAACGCACAGTCATGTTCATTTTTCTGGCAATACTGCTGCAACATGGTATTCAGATTACCGAATGCAACTTTTCCGTACAGGTCACTTTTATCCATACCGCTGTGCTGCAGGATAATACCAAATCTCAACCGCTTCTGCGCCAAAGCCGACCGCACGGTAAAGGTCCCGCTCCCCTGTATCCGGTATAGAACCTTTCGTTCGACCAGCAGGTCCAGCGCCCGATTGATCGTCGCCATCGATACATTGTAACGCTCCGCCAGACGGCTGGCCGGAGAAATCAGCGTATCCGCCGGCAGCTTCTGTTCCTGAAAATACGCTTCCAGGTCCGATACGATCTCGCTCCGGGTGTATTTGCGCCGCAAAATTGAATGTCGTCCAGTCATCTTGGTCCTTTTTCATCTTTACCTGTAATCTATTATAACGGGTTTGAATATTTTTTGCAACACATTATGGAGCTATTTTTCATCCTTCGCGCACAAAATCATATCAAATAAACTCAAAAATTATATCAAAATACCTTCCATCAATTCTTCTCCATAGAAAAAGGGATTCCACCCGACAGGTGAAATCCCTTGTGTTTACCATCCACTCCCGAATACAGGAGGCATATTATTTGAACTTATTGATGATCCCGGTCAAATCGGCAAGCTTTCTTTCATCTTCCGCTTTATAAAGTTCCCAGATCACCTTCAGGCCTTCCAGGCTTGACTCGGCATCGGTCAGCGGGGTCGCGCCGGTTTCGAGACAGTCGAGGAAATGTTTCATTTCAATGGAAGTCGGTTTGATGCCGGGGGCTTCAAGCAGGACTTTCACGCTGTTTTTATTTTCCTGAACGCCGGGAATATGTTTTTCCAGCCGGCTGTGAAGCAGCAACTGGCCTTTGGCATAATCGATTTCCAACATGCCTTCTTCGCAATGCGCCTGAAACGAATATCCCAGTTTGGTGCCGCGGGCGCCCCAGGTGCCGAAGTGATATCCGCAGGACCCGTCTTCGAACCTGATCGATACGTTACTGGTTCCTTCACGTTCCATCCACGGCGTGCAGAGGTTGGTACCGATATGCGAGCCTTCCACCGGTTTCCCCATCATCCACAGCATCAGGTCGATGTAGTGACAGCCGTGACTGAAGAGCTGGCCTCCGCCAAGGGTATCGGCGCGGCACATCCAGTTGCTTGCTTCACGCTCGGTATGTTGTTCGGTCCAGATCGACAATTGGAAAGTCCGTCCATACGCCTTGCGCTGGATCAGGTCTTTCATCATGACCACCAGAGGATGAAAGCGCATGCAGTAAGCCACCATCAGGGTCCGGTTGTTTCTGCGGGCGGCTTCGATCATTTTCCGGCATTCTTCTTCACTGTTGCCGAGAGGCTTTTCGGCCAGCACATGCTTGCCGGCGTTCAGGCAGTCGATGGTATATTCACAATGCAGATGATGCGGCAGCGCCAGCAGGACCGCGTCGCACACCTTGAGCGCGTCGCGATGGTCGGTCGATACGACCGGGTCGTTCGGCAACAGTTCGGCGACCGCTTTGGCACGTTCAATGTCAATATCGACCACCGCGGTAATTTCCAAGCGGTCCATCAATTCCTCGAATCTTGAAACATGGCTCCGGGCCATTCCGCCGCAGCCGATCAATGCCAATTTGTGTTTTACGGTCATGGTTCTGTTTCCTTCTGTGGTTTTGGCCATGACTATATTATAATGTAGAATTTGCGTTTGTAAAGACTGCAATCCGTTGTATATTAATGCTAAATAATTGTAAAAAGTGTCTATTCATGGCAAAAACAAGCATTCAGAAATTTGACTTCCGGCTTTCACCGCGCAAACCGTTCGACGTCATGTATACCGGCACCACCGGCGTTTCCGCCGTGCCGACGCAACTGGACATGCACAAAGCCATCCACTTCGGCCTTTTGCTTGCCGGACGGCTGAAAAGCGTCACTCGCGGCCGTACCTACAGCCTGAGCCCGGGCGACTGTTACCTGATCGCCCCCTGGGAACCGCACGGCGTCATGTGGCGCGAGGATTCAAGCATTCTGCTGTTGAGTATTTCCGGTGAAGAACTGGCGCGTAATTTTCTGGATGCCGGGGATAACCTGCGAAATCTGCTGCAAACCGACCCGGACCGCCGGACCGCCCTGCTCAATGCGTCGGAAATGAGGCTGTTCGTTCAAGAATTTCGCCGCGACTTTGAAGCGCTGGAAGCGGAGCCCTCTCCGAACAGAACCCGCCAGTGGCATCGCATCACCGGCTTTTTCATCGACCTCGACGCCCGGCTGACGTTGCCCGGCGAGCCGCCCCCCTATCAACGGCTGGACAAAGCACTGGAGCTTATTCATCAGCGCAACGGCGAGCCGGTTTCCCTCGAAGAAGCGGCGACATCCTGTTCACTGGGCAAAAGCCGTTTCCGCCATCTGTTCAAAGATTACTTCGGGATCTCGTTCGGTTCCTATGAACTGCAATACCGCCTGAGCGGCGCGGCGGAATCCCTGTCCTACCGCAATTTGCCGTTAAAGGAAATCGCCGAACAGTGGGGTTTTTTCGACGCCGCCCACTTCAGCCGCTATTTCAGGAAATACTACGGAGTTTCCCCGGGGCATTATCAAAAAAGCTTCAGCAAGCAGCGCTGACTTGCATTTCCCCCCAAACGCGATATAGTAAACTGTACCCGCGTATCCAATGAGAGGTCAAGTATATGAAAGATTTCATTTCAACAGCCCTGCTGTTTTTTCTGGTGATCGACCCGGTCGGTAACCTGCCCCTGTTCATTGCCACCCTGGGCAAAGCGCCCCCCGAGCGCTACCGCCCGATCGTCATCCGGGAATCAACCATTGCGCTCGGGCTGATGCTGGTCTTCATGTTCAGCGGCAACCATATTCTTTCTTACCTGAATCTGTCGAAAGCCGCCATCGAGCTGGCCGGCGGCATTATCCTGTTTCTGATTTCCATCAAGATGATCTTCGGCGGCGCCATCGCCATTTACAGCCGGGGAACAAATCCGGAAACCGAATCCGACGAGCCGCTCATTGTGCCGCTGGCGATTCCGTTCATCGCGGGACCGGCGGCGCTCTCCACCTGCCTTCTGCTGGGAGGAACAGGCTATCTGGCGTGGACGGTCGCCATCCCGGCGCTGATCACGGCATGGCTGCTGGCCACGCTGATCCTGCTTTGCGGACGCTGGGCGTCGCGTCTGTTGGGAACCAAGCTGCTTTCGGCATTGGAAGCCCTGATGGGGCTGATCCTGGTGGCACTCTCCGCCGAGATGCTGATCAAGGGCATCAAGATGGCGTTCAACCTCGGCGCCTGACCGCCGCCCGGTATCGGGCAATAACAAATGATGCTCGATCTCGACAAACGTCCCGGCATCAAGGCAATAAAAAACCCGGAAAGAATTTTGCAACTCTTTCCGGGCATTGATTCCAGAAAAATCAATTATGCCTGAGTGACTTTCTCGCACAGGTTCTTGAATTCCTGCGGTTCGAAAACCGCGAGGTCGGCGAGAACCTTGCGGTTCAGGTCGATGCTGGCCTTTTTCAGGCCATTGATGAACTGGCTGTAAGTCGTACCGTTCAGACGGCAGGCGGCATTGATACGCACGGTCCAGAGACGGCGATACTGCTGTTTTTTCTGTTTGCGGCCGCGGTAAGCATGGCTTTTGGCCTTGTCTACGGCATCATACGCTACGCGGATAGTCTTACTACTGCGTCCGTAAAAGCCTTTGGCCCTTTCGAGTACGCGACGGCGACGCTTACGCGACGATACTGAAGAAGTTACTCTCATTGTCCCCCTCCCTTACTTCAGACCGTAAGGCAGAGCTGCCTTGATCCGGTTACGTTCGGTTGACTTGACTTCTCCGTCCTGTCCGAGGCGGCGTTTCTGCTTCGGCGATTTGCCGGTCATCAAGTGACGGGCACCCGCTTTGAAGCGGCGGAATTTGCCGGTGCCGGTCTGTTTCAACCGTTTGGCGGCGCATTTCCTGGTCTTCATCTTCGGCATAGTTCTTTCTCCTTTGGAGTTTATGTTGTTCAACCGGCGCGGCCATGCCTTCAGCCATCGCCGGGACTCAATAAATCACGGAATCATTCTTCCGTGCTATCGATGATTTCTTCACCTTCTTCCGAATCGTCCTGAGTTTTCGGCTTGGCTTTGCCCTTCTGCTGCTTGGTCGGATTGAAGTGTATAATAATCGTGCGTCCGTTCAGTTTCGGAACTTCATCCGTGGCCCCGTATTCAGCCAGGTCGGCCGTGATTTTGGCAATCAACTGAAAACCGATATCCTGATGCTGCATTTCACGGCCGCGGAATGATAACGCAATCTTTAATTTATACCCTTTTTCCAGAAATTCAATCCCGCGATTCAATTTTGTCTCATAATCATGCGTATCAATATTGATGTGGAACTGAATTTCCTTGACCTTCTGCGTAACATTGTTCTTTTTCTGAGCTTTCAAGTTCTTCTTCTGCTCAAAGACCAATTTACCGAAGTCCATAATCCGGCATACCGGCGGAGTCGACTTATCCGCGACCAGAACAAGATCGAGCCTGGCTTCGACCGTACGCTTTCTGGCGTCAACATAACTTACGATTCCGACCTGTTCTCCTTCGGCATCGATCAGACGAACCTCACGATGGGGGAAGGCCTCTCCTGGTTTAATCAGCTTAGCGATATGATTACCCTCCAAGTAATTATTGTTTCGCACCTGCCGGAACAGCCCCGCCACGGGGCCGGCGCTGTTCCACCTGCATCACATATAAAATTAGCACACTTTGTGATCAATTTCAAATCGCATTTTGTCCGTAATTTGATCAATATTCATTTCGCCCAACTGTCCCTCGTTGCGGGAACGGACGGCCACCGTGCCGTTTTCCACTTCCCGTTCGCCGATCACCAGCATGTAGTGGATGCGCTCGTTGCGGGCGTCTTTGATTTTGGAGTTAACGCTTTCGGAGCGGTCGTCGAGCGTTACCCGGAAGCCGCGCTTCTTCAATTCGCGCTCGACTTCGCGGGCAAAATCATGCTGGCGGTCGGTAATCGGCAGCACCCGGGCATGTTCGTGCGCCAGCCACAGCGGGAACGCCCCGGCGTAGTGCTCGGTCAGGATGCCGAAGAAACGCTCGATCGATCCGAGCAGAGCACGGTGAACCATGAACGGACGGTGCTTACGGCCGTCCTCGCCGATGTAGGTCATGTCGAAACGCTCCGGCAAGTTGAAGTCGAACTGAATCGTCGAAGTCTGCCATTCGCGCCCGATCGCGTCTTTGATTTTCAGGTCGATTTTCGGACCGTAGAACGCGCCGCCGCCTTCGTCCACTTCGCATTCCAGCCCGATCTTGTCCACCGCCTTTTTCAGAGACTGGATGGCGATATCCCAGCGTTCCGGCTCGCCCACCGCCTTTTCCGGGCGGGTCGAGAGGTACGGCTTGATATCCTTGAATCCAAAGTCTTTCCAGACTTGCAGGCTGAACTTCAGCACTTCGGCGATTTCGTCCTCAATCTGCTCCGGCGTGCAAATGATATGGGCGTCGTCCTGGGTAAAGCCGCGGACCCGCAGCAACCCGTGCAAGGTGCCGCTCTTTTCGTAGCGGTACACGGTGCCGAGTTCGGCCCAGCGCAACGGCAGTTCACGGTAGGAACGCAGCCGTGCTTTGTAAATTTCAATATGGAACGGACAGTTCATCGGCTTGACGAAATAGTCCTGTTCATCCACTTCCATCGGCGAATACATGGAGTCCTTGTAAAAGTCAAGATGCCCGCTGGTTTCCCAGAGCGTGCTGCGCCCGATGTGCGGCGTGAAAATCATATCGTAGCCGTTCTGATAATGGGCGTCGCGCCAGTAGCTTTCAAAGGTATAACGAATGAACGCGCCTTTCGGGTGCCAAAGCACCAGCCCCGGCCCGATCATATCGGACATACTGAACAGATCCAATTCCTTGCCGAGCTTGCGGTGATCGCGTTTCTTGGCTTCTTCCAGCATCTGGAAATAGTCATGCATGGTCTTTTTGTCTTCAAACGCGGTACCGTAGATCCGCTGAAGCATCGGATTTTTTTCGTCGCCGCGGTAATACGACCCGGCAATCGATATCAGCTTGAAAGCGCCGATCTGCCCCGAATTTTCCACGTGGGGACCGCGGCAGAGATCGACAAAATCACCGAGTTTGTAAAAGGAAATGACTTGCCCTTCCGGCACATCGGCCAGACGTTCCAGTTTGTAAGTCTGCCCCTTTCCGGTCAGCATGGCTTCGGCTTCCGCGCGGGAAAGCTCGAAACGCTCGAACGGCAGGCGTTTATTGACCAAAGTTCGCATGGCTTGCTCAATCGTTTCCAGGTCTTCCGGGGTCAAGCGGTGAGACATGTCGAAATCGTAATAAAACCCGTCTTCAGTGGCCGGGCCGATGTCGAATTTGACGTCCTGATACAGTTCCTGCACCGCGGCGGCCATCAGGTGAGCCGCACTGTGGCGCAACGTTTCCAGATCAAATTTAGCCATACGAACCTCTTCTTTTTTCTGCCTTGCGGCGGCCGGCGCTTCATCGCCGGCTGGCTCCGGACACACGCCCGGCGGCACGATTATCAAATATTCAAAATAATTTCAACTGTTCCGGCGGAGGGTCCAGAATGTCCCTTACCGGTGCAAAACTTCTTCGATGCTGCGGACAGACACCCAGTGATTTCAATGCTTCCATATGCGCTTCCGTGCCATACCCCATGTTGTGTTCAAACCCATAACCGGGGTATGTCTCCGCCAAACGGATCATCAATTCATCGCGGTATACCTTAGCCAGGATGCTGGCCGCCGCAATACTGGCGGACCTCGCATCGCCCTTGACCAACGGCGTATTCGGCATGTCGAAACCGGGAACCGGCAGACCGTCGACCAGTAAATAGTCGATTTCCGCAATCTGCCGTACCGCCAGGCGCATAGCCTGGCGCGACGCCTGCAGAATATTCATCCGATCGATATCTTCAACCGACATTTCACTGATCGCGTAACGCACTCCCGGCACCGCCAAAATGGCGTCACGTAATTCATTCCGCTGTTTTTCAGTCAACTTTTTGGAGTCATTCACCGCCGGAATATCGGCATCGCGGGGAAAAACCACCGCCGCCGCCACTACGGGACCCGCCAGAGGCCCCCGCCCGACTTCATCAACTCCACCAATAAACAAAAACCCCTCGGCCCAAAGTTTGCATTCATGAGCGAGGAGTTTATCGTCTTTGGAAAGATATTCCATTCAATCAAACAAGAAAGAAAACACTCAATCTTTCTTATCTTTGATTTTGGCAGCCTTACCAATTTTGTCGCGGAGATAATAAAGTTTCGCACGGCGGACTTCGCCGCGGCGCATCACTTCAATCTTCGCCAGACGGGGGCTGTTGATCGGGAATACACGCTCAACTCCTTCGCCGGACTGAACGCGGCGCAGAGTGAAACTTTCCTGAATCGAACCGCCGTCGCGGGCAATACAGATGCCGGTGAAGGCCTGAACACGCTCATTGCCGCTTTCGACGATACGCACATACACCTTCAGGGTATCACCGACATTGAACTCGGGATGAGTGTGAGTGCACTGCTCTTTATTGATTTTGTCTATTACGTTCATACTTGCTTCTCCAAGTTTATTTTTCTTCTTCGCTCAACAGGTCCGGTCTCAGCCGGTGCGTCAGTTCAAGCGACTGTTTTTTGCGCCATGCGGCGATTTCCGCGTGATTGCCCGACAACAGGACATCCGGCACGGTCATCCCGCGAAAATCCGCAGGACGGGTATATTGCGGATACTCCAGCAGATTACCGCTGAACGACTCGTCCGCACTGGATTCATCGCACCCCAGAACTCCGGGGAGCAACCGTACCACGGCGTCGACTATTACCATCGCCGCCAGGTTGCCGTTGGTCAGCACATAATCACCGATCGAGATTTCCAAGTCGGTCAGCCCGTCACGCACACGTTCGTCAACTCCTTCGTAGTGTCCGCATATCATAATCATATGCGAAACACCGGTCAACTCCCGCGCCGCGGACTGCGTAAACCGTTTTCCCCGCGGCCCGGTCAATACCACCAGGCTCCCGGGTTCGCGAAGCGCTTCCACCGCCTCGAACAGCGGCTCCGGCTTCATCAGCATTCCGGGACCGCCCCCGTATGGGACATCGTCCACAGTGCCGCGCCGGTCATGCGTGTAATCGCGAAGATTCACGATGTTAATCTCGACCAAACCCTGTTTCCTGGCCCTGCCGATGATACTTTCATTCAACGGCGCGAAAATCTCAGGAAACAGCGTTATGATGTCAATGCGCAAAATATCAATCAACCACTTCGACTGACACTTTTTCCCGAAGACGCCCAGCGGCTCCGCTGACCAATGCACGAATTGCCATAATGGTTTTGCCGTGCTTGCCGACGATTTTGCCGATATCTTCTTTTTTGCAGTCGATCTTTATAACTTTTACATCATCTCCCGATTCCGAGGTCACTTTGACCAGTTCGGGATTATCCACCAGGGCACGAACCACGTAATCTACGAAGTTCTCCAGATCTTTCAAGCTGCCCGAACCGGTGGACGACACAACCGTCGAATTACTGCTTCCGCGAGCGGAAGCACTGCCCGACTGGCCAGTGAAGAGTTTCAATAATGATTTAAACACGTTGCCGGTCCTTTTATAATTTCAAATTATTCAGTGGCTTCAGCAGTTTCAGCTTTAGCGCTGGCTTCCGCTTCTGCCTTTGCCTTGGCTTCTGCTTCCGCTTTGGCCTTGGCTTCGGCATCTGCCTTTGCCTTGGCGGCGGCGGCATCCGCAGCGGCCTTCTTTTCGGCTTCGAGTTTGGCTTTGCCCTTCTTGTTGAGGCGCGGCTTCTTTTCCTTGTCACCGAGCTTGCGACCTTCTTCTGCGCGGGCGGCAATCAGTTTCACGGTTTCGCTCGGCTGGGCGCCGACACTGAGCCAGTACTGGTAACGCTCGACATTCAGGTTCTCGTTTTTATGCTGGGGATCGTAAAGGCCAAGTTCTTCGATCGCCTTGCCGTCCCGGGAGGAGCGGACATCCATTACAACAATACGAAAGCAATGATTGTTACGGGTTCCGGTTCTTTTCAATCTGACTTTAACAGACATTTCTTCAGACCTCTTTCTAAATTCTTCTACGGTTTTTCTGTATTCTTTCCCCCGGATTACCTTCCGGCCAGCCGCTGATTCCAAATTAACGCCGGTTGGAAATCCAACTTAAAGAATTATTAATATACTCTGATTCAACGACTCTGCAAATGTTTTTAGGAAATTTTTCGGACTTTTTTGCCTCAATTTTCCAGCCTCCTCCAAAACCGCCCCGAAATCCCTCCGCAAACGCCCCCGATCAAAGACATATGATGACAAATATCCTATAAATGATGTTGCATTTTTCTCATATCAGTAGTAGATTACCGTTTGATAAAAAACATGGAGTATTTTTGGACATATGTGTAAAGAAGAGTTAAACGAATTCGATGAAACCCCAGGGGCCATCACGCCCGAAGAAGTCGCCGTTGAAGAAACCGTCGAAGCGGGCGCGCCCGTTGACGAACTCGAAAAACTGCGCGGTGAACTCGAACAGGAAAAAGATAAAAACCTGCGCCTGATGGCCGACTTCCAGAATTACCGGAGACGGGTGTCAAAGGAACTGGCGGCGGCCCGGATACAGGGCATCTACGAAACACTTCCCCCGTTTATCCAGGTATACGACTACTTTGAAATGGCCACGGCGGCGGCGGAAAAATCAGACAACATCGGCGCGATCCGCGAAGGAATGAGCATGATTGCCAGGGAATTCAGAAAGGCCATCGACGACCTTTCGCTGACCCGGATCGACAGCCTCGGCAAGCAGTTCGACCCCGAACTCCACGAAGCGGTGGCTCATGAATCTTCCGACGCGCCGGAAGGCGAAGTCATCAAACAGTGGAGCTGCGGCTACAAAATGGGCGAACGCCTGATCCGCCCCGCCAAAGTGGTGGTCAGCAGCGGCCCCGCCAAAGAAAGCGACGGAGAAGAATAACTCATGGCTCAGGAAAGAGATTATTATGAAATCCTCGGCGTCGGCAAAACCGCCACGCCCGAGGAATTGAAAAAAGCATACCGCAAGCTCGCGGTTCAATACCACCCCGACCGCAACCCCGGCAACAAGGAAGCGGAAGACAAATTCAAGGAACTCGCCAAGGCCTACGAAGTCCTCAGCGATCCCGAAAAACGCAAACGCTACGATCAGTTCGGTCCCGACGCCTTCAGCAGCGCCGCGGGCGGCTACGGCGGAGGCGGCGGCGGAGGCGGGTTCAGCGCCGAAGATATTTTCAGCCAGGTATTCGGCGGCGGAGGCGGCGGAGGTTCGATCTTCGAAGAATTTTTCGGCGGCGGCCGGCGGCGTTCGCCCAATGCGGCGCGCCACGGCAGCGACCTGCGCTATGACCTCCAGATCGATTTCATCGACGCGGTATTCGGCGTGGACAAAGAGATATCCATTGCCAAAATGAGCACCTGCGACGCCTGCAACGGCAGCGGCGCCGAAAGCAATTCCTCCAAAACCACCTGTTCCAGTTGCCACGGCAGCGGCCAGGTGGTCATGCAGCAGGGATTCTTCAGCGTCAGCCAGGAATGCCCCCGCTGCCACGGCACCGGGCAGATCATCCAGAAGCCCTGCAAAAAATGCAACGCGGCCGGTCAGGTCCAGGAACGGAAAAACCTTAAAGTCCACATTCCCCCCGGCGTCGACACCGGTTCGCGCCTGCGGGTATCGGGCGAAGGCGAAGGCGGCGTCCGCGGCGGTTCGCCGGGCGACCTCTATGTAGTCATACACGTGCGCGAGCACGATTTGTTCAAGCGCCACGGCGATGACATCCAGTGCGACCTGCCGATTCCGCTTGCTGTCGCCGTCCTCGGCGGCACCGTGGACGTCCCGACCGTCACCGGCAAGGCCAAAATGAAAATCAAAGAAGGGACACAGAACAACTCCATCCTCCGCCTTCAGGGCAAAGGGATGCCGTCCCTGCGCGGCGGTCGCCGCGGCGACATGTACGTGAAAATCGTTACCGAAGTCCCGACTTCGCTCAGTGCGGAACAGCGCAAGGCACTGGAGCAGTTCAATTCTCTGCTCCAGGACAAGAACAATCCCGTTCAGAGCGAATTCAAGCGCAAGGCCGCCCCGTTCCTTCATGGGGAATAAAATCTATGGCAAAGAAGAATACATCCGGCAATGACGTGCTGGCCAGCAACCGGAAAGCAAGTCATGATTACGCCATCCTCGAAAAGCTTGAGGCGGGCATCAAATTGACCGGAACCGAAGTCAAGAGCTGCCGCGCCCGCGGCATCTCCATGGCTGACGCTTATGTGCGGATTGAAAACGGCCAGGCATGGCTCCTGAATGTCCATATCGCCGCCTACGATCACGGAGGGCTGTTCAACCACGATACCAAACGCCAGAAACAGCTTCTCCTGCACAAAAGTGAAATCCTCCGCCTTGCCCAGCAGATCTCTCAAAAGGGTTGTACGGTCGTGCCGCTGGGCTTCTACCTGAAACACGGGTTGATCAAGGTTTCGCTGGGCCTGTGCAAAGGCAAAACGTTTGAAGACAAGCGCGACACGCTCCGGAAAAAGCAAGCGGATATGGATACCAAGCGGGCCGTCAGCGAAGCCATGAAACGCTAGGAGTCCGGGCTCATGAAAAACGCAGGAGTGGTCATTGCCGCGGCGCTGGCTCTGCAAATTCTGCTATGCGCCTGTACGTCCAGCGACCGCATGGTGCGACTCTCGCCGTTCGGCGAGGCCTGGACGGAGCAGGACAGCGCCGAGCGCGGGCGGCTCAATCTCTGGCCGTTATTTTTCCGGAACGACCGATTTCTCTCGGTTTTCTGGCCGCTGATCGATTCCGATGACCGGGGGATCGCCGTCCGCCCCTTTTATAACAGGGAGGGCGCCGATTACGCCATCCTGTATCCGCTTTCTTCCTGGAACCCGGTCACCGGCGAAGGCCATGCCCTGAACGTTTACTGGTCCGCTTCCGACCTGGAAGGCGTGGAATGCTACGGCATCTTTCCTGTTTTCCAGCACAGCCCCGGCTTCCGCCAATGGCTGGTTCCCCTTTATTTCCATCAGGAAACCGACCGGGGACAAACCTGGCTGACGCCGCTGTTCGGATTCGGCACGACCGACGGCAATCTCTCCATGTTCAACCTGTTGTTGCCCGTTTATTATTTCCATAAGGATGCGGAGCGGAAGGAGCAGGCGTTTTGCTGGCCGTTGTTTTACCACGAGCTGAAGGAAGAACGCGAGCGTTACCATCTTCTCCCCCTCTATTCCCACGACACCGCCTGGCCCGCACTGGTCAACTGGACCTGGAACGAACCGATTTCATCCGGCAGCCGGGATAACTTCAATATTCTCGGCCCGTTCGCCTATCAGCACACCATACGGACATACACGCCCCCGCATCCCCTCCTCCCGCCCGGGCGGCTGCCTTCCGGCGAACGCAAAACCGATATCGCCAAAACGGATGAAGAAGATTTCATCCTGTTCGGTCTGTTCTCCTGGGGGAGTGAACACTACCTGACCTGGCTTCCGGAACACGAACCGCTCCTGTCGGAACTCTCCCCCATACTGCTTCAATGCATTACGAACCGGCTGGCCGACATTCCGTCGCCGGATGAGAAAATCACCGAACTCCTGCAGCGCCTTCCGGAAATCCCGCCAGATACCCCTCCAGAGGAAATCGCCAATATTCTGATGCATGGTTATACCGTCACCAGCGAAAGCCGCTATCATCAACTGGCCCCTTTTTACCGCTACCGGTTTTATCAGGGGAACTACCATTGGTCGTCGCTGTTCGGGCTGCTGGCCAGCGGCTACCGGGACCGGGAGCGGCATGCCGAAGGAATACGGGTCAATCCGTTTTTCTCCAGTGAAACGGTTCAGGAAAGTACGGAATTCACCCTGCTCTGGCCGTTGTTCCGGCGTCATGCGACGGCAAAGGAAGAACAAATTTCATTTTTCTGGCGTATATTCAACTATGAAAAGACCGGAGAAAAAACCTCCGGTCATATTTTCTTTATCCCCTGGTGAACAAAATGGCTGTTTCAATATTTTCCGGCAATGAATTATCGTTGAGCATCGGCAGTCAGGTACTGCTGGATAATACCTCTCTGTCCATCTACGAGGGAGAGCGGGTGGCACTGGTGGGGCGCAACGGCTGCGGCAAGTCGACCCTGATGAAAATTCTGGCGGGGCGGGAAAACGCTCCGCAGGGAACGCTGGCCTTTGCCCGCGACCTCCGGGTCGCCTATCTGCCGCAGGAGTTCACCCTGGACGAGCCGCGGACGGTGCTGGAATACATCCGTTCCGGCCTGGCGTATTTCGAAGACCTGCTGAAACGCTACGAACGCTCTCCGCACGATGAAGTCCTGGAAGCGGAAATCAAAAAACACAACGCCTGGAACCCGGAGCTCAAGATCGATATCGTTATGGAAAAACTCAACGTTCCATCCGGCGATCGTCTCTGTTCCGAACTTTCCGGGGGCGAGAAACGGCGCACCGCCCTCGCCGCGGCGGTCGTCGGCGAACCCGATCTGCTGCTGCTGGACGAACCGACCAACCATCTCGACGCCGAAACCGTCATCTGGATCGAAAACTTTCTGGCGTCTTATCGCGGCACCTGCATGTTCGTCACCCACGACCGCTATTTCCTCGACCGGGTAGCAACCCGCATCATCGAGCTGTCCAACGGCAAAATATACTCTTACGACGGCAGCTATGCCGACTACATCGAAGCCAAGGCCGAACGTGAATACGCCGAAGATGAACAGGAAAGCCGTCGCCAGGCGTTCCTGCGCTCCGAGGTTGAATGGGTCCGGCGTTCACCGAAGGCGCGGCTCAAACGCAACCTCGGACGGGTCAAGCGTTACGAGGAATTTTTATCCCAGAGCGGCCCGGCCCGCGACCAGCAGATTGACCTGATCATTCCGGAGCCGCCCCGCCTGGGCAACAAAACCATTTCTCTGGAAGACATTTCACTGTCATTCGGCGAACGCCAGTTGTTCCGGAATTTTTCCTATGAATTTTCCCCCGGTGAACGGGTCGGCATCATCGGCGCCAACGGCGCCGGCAAAACCAGTTTGCTGAAAATCATCACCGGGCAACTCGACCCGAGCTCCGGCAAAGTCGAAATCGCCCCGCTGGTGGAATTCAACTATGTGGACCAGGAACGCGTGACTCTGAACCCCGCCAATACCGTTTTCGAAGAAATCGGCGACGGCAATCAATTCACGGAAGTCGGAACCCGCAAAGTCAGCGTCTGGACCTATTTGAGAAAATTTTTATTTACGGACGACCGGATCAACACCCGCGTCGACCGCCTCTCCGGGGGCGAACGCGCCCGTCTCCTGCTGGCGAAAATCCTTAAGCGCGGCGGCAATTTCCTGATCCTCGACGAACCGACCAACGACCTGGACTTGCCGACGCTGCGCCTGCTTGAAGAAGCGCTGGCCGCCTATCAGGGCTGCGTGGTGGTCGTCAGCCACGACCGTTATTTCCTGAACCGGGTATGTACCGCCATGATTGCGCTGGACGGACAGGGCGGCGTCACTTCCGGCGTCGGCGATTTCGACTATTTCATCGACAAAATGAAACAGGCTGAACCGTCCAAAACCGCCCTGCCCGTGCCGGACACCACCCTCCCCCCGCCGTCAACAACTCCCAAAGCACGGCGGATGACCTGGAAGGAACAGCAGGAGCTGAGCGGCATGGAGGACCGGATTGCCGAAGTCGAAGCCCGGGTCAGCGAGATTGAACATCTGTTTTCCATGCCTGATTTTTTTGAAAAACATGGCGAACAGACCGAAGGCCTGACCTCCGAGTTGAATGCGGCCCGGAAGAATCTCGACGTTCTTTTTGCCCGCTGGGAAGAGCTGGAAAAGATCAAAAACGGCGGATAATGAGATCATTTTGCAATTTTCATGAGATAAGGCAAAAGCGTAAATTTGCGAAAATTGATATCTGTTAATGAGTAATGCCGATTTTAAAAAAAAGTTAGTTTTTTATTAGATTTCCGGTTTGAATATTTGTCGATCAGCGGTAATTTAATAATTGTGCGGCGCAGGTAGAATGAGAGCTGTTAATAACTTGTTAACATCCTGTCGCGTTCAGACGCGGAAACCTGCAAGTATTTATGATCAAGGCGGTTTTCGGCATTGTTTGTCCGGGAATGCTCCGGTTGACGAAAAGTTCTGATGACAAGGGCAGGATTTGAGTTCAAAACGAAGCGAAGTCCGCCCGTCATACGTAAAAGGATCAGACCGGTTCTTTGTAAAACGCTATGGCTATGGCGCTTTACGGCTTGTTTTCCGTGGCCGGTTGTTGATAAGTGGTTTTAACTGTTAATAAATGATCAAAATGGAGATGATGATAATGCATTCCGGGGATGCAGAAGCACATCGGCTGTGGGGAGCCGCGTGCGAGCGATTGAATGAATTGTTGCATCAGGTGACGTTTGAGCAACTGGTTCATAATATAGTACCTCTGAAAATCGAAGATCATTGCATCTGTCTGGGTGTCTCGGACAGTTTCTTTGGCGATTGGATCAAGGACAACTACGATGTGGAGTTGAAGGACGCGCTGGCCGGTGTTGACGGTACCGCATACGACTTCCGCTTCGAGGAGGGTTATTCTCCCGAAGAAGCCGTGGAAACGGCGGAAGAACCGGATACCCGTACCGCCGAAGCCCACGTCGAAGCCATCTACCAGACCGGCGCCATGCCGAAAAATTGCAATACCCAGCATACTTTTGAAAATTTCGCGGTCGGCGAAGAGAACCGTTATTCCTATGCGGCGGCGCGTACCGCCGCCGAGAGCCCCGGCCTTTACAACCCTCTTTACATTTACGGCAGCACCGGGCTCGGAAAAACCCACCTGCTTCAAGCCGTGGCCCATCATGTAGCCTGCAACGATCCCAGAATCGTGGTGCGCTACGTTACCTGCGAGGAATTCCTGAACCGCTACGTATCCTCCATCGGCAGCAAATCGCTCCCCGAGTTCCGTGAATCGTTCCGCAATGTCGATGTCCTGCTGGTTGACGACGTGCACTTCCTCAGCAACAAAACCCAGTTGCAGGAAGAATTCTTCAACACGTTCAACTCGCTGTACAATCAGAATAAGCAGATCATCATGACCTCGGACAAACAGCCCGCGGAAATCCAGGGACTGGAAGAACGCCTGGTTTCCCGTTTCGAATCCGGGCTGACCACCGAAATTTTCCCGCCCGGTTATGAAACCCGGCTCGCCATTCTCCGCCTTGTCCAGGAAAAACACCTGATCAAGATTGATGACGACGTGTTGAAATTCGTTGCGTCCCGGATTTCCTCCAGTGTCCGGCGGCTGATCGGTTCGTTGATCCGCCTGGTGGCATACGCCTCGGTGAATGACGGCAAAATCTCGGAAAAGGATGCGGAAAACCTGCTTCGTCCGCTTTTTGAAGAAGAACAATCATCCAAAAATATCACGATCGAAGCCATCCAGAAAGCCGTCGGCGAGCATTTCGAGCTGAGCCGTAACGACATCATGGGTTCTCAGCGTCCGAAAAACATCGCCGAACCCCGCATGCTGGCCATGTACCTCTGCCGTGAGCTGACGAATCATTCTTTTCCCGAAATCGGGCAGGCCTTCAACAAAAATCACGCGACCGTGATGAATGCGGTCAAGAAAATACCAGGCCTGTGCCTGAAAGATGAAAAATTGCGCCGTTCCGCCGAATTGATCAAACGCAGACTGCGTTCCACCTGATCCGGAACAGCCCTACGCTCAAATAATCTGGAGACCGTTTATGTCCTTACTGCAACTGGAAAGACCGATCATATTTTTCGACCTTGAAACCACCGGCACCAATGTCGTGCGCGACCGGATCGTCGAAATATCCGTGGTAAAAGTTTTTCCGGACGGACGCCGCGAAACCAACACCCGGCTGATCAACCCCGAAATGCCGATCCCGGAGGGCGCGGCCGCGATTCACGGCATCACCGACGCCGACGTGGCCGAACAGCCGGTGTTCAGCGTCATCGCCGCCAATCTGCTGCGTTATTTCGACGGCTGCGACATCGGCGGCTATAACATCATCAAGTTCGACATCCCGCTGTTGACCAACGAATTCAACCGGGTCGGGCTGGAATTCAGCATGGCGGGACGCAAGGTGGTGGACGCCTACAATATTTTCTGCAAGCTGTTCCCCCGTACCCTCGGCGACGCCTACCGCCTGTTCTGCGGCAAAGAACTGGAAGACGCCCACAGCGCCGAAGCCGACACGCTGGCGACCCTCGACGTCGTGCTCGGGCAGATCGCCAAGCATCCTGAAATCGGCGCCACGGTGGGCGAACTCCATAAATTTTCAGAAAACAGCAACCCCGACAACATCGATTCCCAGGGGCGTTTCCGCTGGTCCGGCACCGACGTGATCGTCAGTTTCGGCAAATATTCCGGACGGTTGCTCCGCGAAGTCGCCATGAATGAACCCGGCTTTCTCCGTTGGATCATCCGCTCCGACTTCCCCGACGACGTCAAAAAAATCGCCACCGACGCCCTCGCCGGCATCTTCCCCAGGAAAAGCGATGGATAACCGAATCGCCGCCCTGATCAAGCTGCTCGACGATTCCGATCCGCAGAACGTCCATACCGCCATGAGCGAGCTCCTGAAACATGGAGCCGCGCTTGAACCTTATCTGGCCGAACATCATGAATCCGAAAACCCGGCCCTGCGGCGCAGAATCCACCAGCTTCAATCCATCATCACCCTGCGGCGGCGGCGGGCCGACTTCCTCCGAATCATCAACAACCCCGAAACCTCGCTGGCCGAAGGGCTGATGGAAGTCCATCTGCAATGGTATGATAACGATTCCCGGCGTTCGCTGGAGGACCAATGGCAGGATTTCATGGAAACGGCGGACCGGTACCATCCGAACGACCTCGCCGGTATCGCCTATTTCATGCGCAAAACCGGTTTCACCGTGCCGCCGGTTTCCGACATTCATGCCGACCACTACTGCCTGGGGCCGGTTCTGGAGGACCATAGCGGAGCTGATTTCATGCTGGCCGCCGTTGCCGTCGCGGCTGGGGCCGAGCTTGAGCTTGACCTGAAAGTCGTTAAACTGCTCGATAATTTCATCATCGTGGACAATGCCGGCAACGCCCTGGCTCCGCGCAACAACTGGCAGCTCCAGCCGCGCATCAACATCGCGCAATGCGAATTCTGGAATAACTCTAAAATTCTGAAATTCGCCTCCCTGATGCTTTTCCAGTACGCGGTCTGCTCCGACAGTTTCCGTTACATCAGCACGATCGGCCATTCCCTGACCGGACTTGGCGACGAAGATCCGCTGGATTTCCTGCCCTATCCCTACCGCCCCGAATCCGGCGACAATATATGAAACTCCGGATAGCGGGTCGTGGCGGGCAATTCCCGGTTCACCGCGCTTTCGTGAAGCAGCCGGAACAGGAGCCGTCCGCATTCCAGCAAGCTGTAATCGGCGATATACGCGCTGCCGCGCAGTTCCATGATGGTCCGGTTCTCGGTCAACGCCCCCAGTTGCAGTTTCACGCCGGACTGCAGCAGCACCGGCAAGGCGCGGAACGGCAGCCCGCCCCCCATGATCACCATGCCGTCCGGCGGATCGCCGGCCAGCAGTAGCCTCAATTCATCCTGAATGGTTTCGTCCTCCACGTGGAGGATGTGCCCGGTGAAGTCCAGTTCATCCAGCGCCGCGGCGAAACCGTCGCGGGCCAGACAGTGCGATGATTGCGTCAGGTTCCCCATGAAATGGATTTTCCGGCAACCGCCCCCGCGATACATGGCATTGACCAGTTCGACCACCGTGCGACGGTAATTCACCAGCACGTTGTAAGGGGCGTGATGCGCTTCGATCACGCCGACCACATGCGGAATCCGTCGCTCGCGCAGCAACCCGATTAACTCCGGGTCCTCAAAACCGAGCAGGACAACCCCCTGTTCCGGATTTCCCTGCGGCACCCGCTCCATAAACCCCGGCGCGCTCGTCCGTATCACCTGCACGGGTATACCCAGTTTGGCGGCCTCGAGTTCGATTCCCTTCCAATAGTCACTGAGCCAGAGCGATTCGTTAATGATTTTGCCGCCGATGACGATATTGATTTCGCTGAAAATCCTCGGCGTGGCGCAAACATAGGAACCGCTGCGCGGCCGCCGCTCGATATAACCCTGCCGTTCCAACTCGGCCAGCGCCCGTTTCGAGGTAATGGGGGACACCCCGTAGCGTTCGCCGAGAATATTCTGCCCCGGCAACCGGGTTCCCGGCGCCAACAGGCCACGTCGGATGTCCTGCCGCAGGGCTTCGGCCACGACGGCGTATTTGGGATCTTCATTTTTCATGGTATAATATAAATCGGCAATGATTTTTTTCAAATCGGTATTGATATTTTTTCAATACTGGGTATATTATATACATAACCAGTTTTCAGAGGTAAAAATATGAAAAAGAATAAATTAGTCGTCGCCCAGATCGGTTGCGGGAAATTCGCCCAATCCCAGGACCTGCCGACCATCGGCAAGCATCCTCAACTCGAATTGAAATGGTGCTGCGACATCAACGCCGAACACGCCGCCGCCATGGCCCGCAAGTTCGGCGCCCCTTGTTCCACCAATGATTTCAACGAAGTGATCGCCGACCCCGAAGTGGATCTGATCAAAATCGCCACCAGCCATGAGGTCCATCTGCCGATCATCGAAGCCGCCGCCGCACGCGGTATCCATATTTTCTGCGAAAAACCGATGGCGATGGAGATCGAAGAAGCCTACAAGATCATCCGCGCCGTCCGCCGCAACGGCATCAAGCTCTGCGTGGACCTGAACCGCCGCATGTCCCCTTCCCTGCAGGCCTTGCGCAACCGCTGGCTCGAGCAGGTCGCCAATCCCAAGCACCAGCCTTGGCGTTATGTGGAAACGGAACGTCCGCTGATGGGTGAAGAAGACTGTACCAACCTCCTGATCAATATTCAGGACGAAAGTTCGTCATACGGCATGGGGCACATGGACCCGCTGTGCGGCGGCGGCGTGATCATCGGCGAAAGCGTCCACTGGCTGGACCTCGCCTGCTGGTTCTTCGCTCCGCAGCGCCCGGTTGAGCTCACGGCGTGGGGTTCCAGCCGTCTCAGCCACGGCATCACGCTCAAATTCAGCAACGGCGACTCCGCCACGCTGGTGTTCAGCTGCAGCGGCACGTTTGATTATCCCAAGGAAATGTACCAGGTCAGCTCCAAGGCGGCGCTGTTCCAGAATCTGTTTTTCGTGGAAAACCGCTACTGGGGCATACCGGGGGCCAAAACCGAAACGTTCCCGATGCAGCACGACCCGTTCGCCGGAGAAGGACCGGGAGAAGGGTTCGACGCCTACATGGAAAAATCCCGCCTCCGCACCGCCAACGTCACCAACAACATCAAGAAATTGGAAAACGCCAAGCCGTTTCTGGTGGACAAGGGGCACGTCGGCATGTGGAATGAATTCGTGGACGCCATCCTGAACGACAAACCGTCGCCGTGCGACGAAATGGCCGGATTCATGTCCACCTACCTCGCCAAGCTGGCGATCCAATCCATCGAACTGAAGCAGACCCTGCCGGTGCCGATCGAAAAGATCACTCCGGTATTCGTTTAACCGTTGGAGTACCAGCCCGGAATGCATCTGGTGAAGCCGGCAAAGTCATCGTACACCGTGCCGATCCGCATCCGGGCTTGTTTGACTTCGCCCTCTCCGCGGCAGGAAGCCCAGACCAGACTGAAAAAGCTGTCGAACGCCGCATAAAAAGCCAATCGCGGAAAGAAATAATCCGGCACCTTGTCCTCAAAATAGCCGTCAATCTGCCCCCGTGCAAAATCCACACTGTCCAGACGGGAAAATACCGCCAGGCGGGTGAAATCCCGCACGCTGTCGCCGATTTCAAAACGGTCGAAGTCGATGACGCTCAATTTGCCGTCGGTTCCAAGCACCAGGTTGCCAGGGTGGAAATCGCCGTGCAGAAAGCACTGAGGCACTCCGTGAAGCAGTTGAAACGAACGGTCCATGAAACTCAGAAGCACATCGCCGTTTTCCACCTTCAAGCCGCAGTGGTGATAAGCCTGCATTTTCTGGTGAAAAATCTCCTGCATCTGGCTTTTGTAATCACCGAGCCCCAACGGCGCCGTCGTTTGATGAATCTTCCGGAGGATGCCGCCGGCTTCCACGCCGAGGCGATGGCAATCCTCGGGAGAAAGCCCGCCGAGGCACCCTTTCAATTCCGCGCCCTCAAGCCATGACAAAAGAAGATAAACATCCCGGGAACCGTTGCAAACACCGCAATCAATCGCTTTCGGCATCGGCGCTCCGGTCGCGGCCGCTTTCTGCAGCCATTGGAATTCCTCCCGTTTCCGGTCGTACCGGGAAATATCGGCTGTTCGCAACAGCAGGTGCTCCCCCTGATTGTTCAGGATTCTGTACTTCCGGTCATCCGACCAACCGTTGGAAACGGTTTCGATCCTGCTCCACGAGCTGAACTGCGGAATATCCCGCAGCATCTCATACCCTTCCATAAATCACCTCCCAAGCTTGAATACGGCTCCGATATTGGCGGCGGCGGATTCCAGGTTCGCCGCCGTGTTCCGCATCGCTTCCTCAAGCGATCCGGGGCCGCGGGCAATGCTGAAAACCGCTGCGAACACGTTCTCCAACGGCGCAATGTCTCCCCGCAATGCACCGGATATCAGAATGGCGGGGACTCCGGCCTCGCCCGCTGCCGCGGCCACCACCGCGCAGAGCTTGCCGTCCGCCGTCTGGCTGTCGGAACACCCCTCGCCGGTCACCAGCAGGTCGGCGCCCCGTAAATGATTTTTCAACCCGGTCAGTTCGATCATCAGGCCCGCGCCGGAAGCCATCCGTCCTTTCAGGAGCGTCCGCAATGCAAACCCGAGCCCGCCCGCCGCGCCGTCACCGGGAACGGAACAATCGGAGCAAAGCCCGCGGGACTTCAGGATTTCAAACCAGTGACGGAGGTTGTTTTCGAGCACTTCAACCGCTTTGGGGGAAGCGCCTTTCTGCGGGCCGAAGACCGCCGCCGCGCCGAAGGCGCCAAGCAGCGGATTGGTTACGTCACAGGCGATCCGGATGGAGCATTCCGCCAGGCGGGCATCCAATTCAGAAATATCGATTTCAGCAATTTCCATCAAATCGCCGCCGCCGATTCCGGCGGGCAATTCCTGTCCGTTCCGCCCCAGCAATTTGACGCCGAGCGCCTGCATCATGCCGGCGCCGCCGTCCACCGTGGCGCTGCCGCCAATGCCGAGTGTAATATCGTGAATTTCCCGGTCAAGAATCGCGCGCAGGATTTCGCCGGTACCGTAGGTAGTCGTTTTCAAAGGATTGCGAAGAGAATCGGAGATCAGTTCGAGTCCACTGGCGGAAGCCATTTCAAAAACAGCCCGATCGCCGGACAGCACTCCGTATTCGGCCTGAACCGGCTCCATCAGGGGGCCATGAACATTGACGGCGACCTTTTCACCGCCGACGGCCTGAACCGCCGCGTCAACCGTCCCCTCGCCGCCATCAGCCATAGGAACAAGGATAAATTCGGAATCCGGGAAAATCCGGAGAAAACCGCTCGCCAATGCCCGACAAACCTCCGGACTGCGGAGGCTGCCCTTGAATGAATCGGGAGCGATAATGATCTTCATCAGTAGCGAATAATGGAGGAGCCCCAGGTTAACCCGCCGCCGAATGCGGTCATCAGCACAATCTGGCCCCGCTTGATCATGCCGCCGCGAATCATTTCATCGAGGCAGAGCCCGATCGTCGCCGCGGAGGTATTGCCGTAACGGTTGACATTCACATAAACCCGTTCGCTGCCGATATCCAGCCGCTGCGCGACCATATTCATGATCCGCAGGTTGGCCTGATGCGGCACCAGCCAGTTCACATCGCTGTTGGTCATGCCGACCATATCCAAAACGTCCTTGCAGGAATCGGCCATGGCGTTCGCCGCCAGCTTGAATACTTCGCGGCCTTCCATCTGAATGCAGTTCCGTCCGGAACCGATCAGTTCGGCGGTCATCGGCATGCGGCTGCCGCCGGCTTCGATTTTCAGGATATCCGTATAATTACCGTCCGCATGAAGACTGGTCGCCAGAATGGAGTCTTCACCCTCGGTCCGTTCCAGCACCAGCGCCGAAGCGCCGTCGCCGAACAATACACAGGTATTGCGATCCGACCAATCGGTCACGTAAGAAAGTTTTTCCGCAGCCAGCACCAGGATTTTCTTATAACGTTTGTTGGCCAGAATCATGGAGTGGGCCACTTCCAACGCATAGAGCATACCGGTACAGGCAGCCTGAAGGTCAAAGCAAAACGCTCTGCTATTTTTCAATCTTTTCTGCAGGATACACGCGGTACTCGGCAGAATATGGTCGGGCGTAACCGTAGCCATGATAATTCCGTCGAGCTCATCGGCGGAAGTCCCGGCAGCCTCCAAGGCTCTCACAGCCGCAGGGTATACAAGGTCGGAAGTCGCCTGTTCATCCGAGGCAATACGGCGTTCGTTGATTCCGGTGCGGGTGATGATCCATTCATCGCTGGTATCCACCAATTTCATTAAATCGGCGTTGGTCATGATCCTTTCGGGGACGTACGACCCGGTACCTATAATTCTGACGCCCATACAGTCTCCTAAAAATAATAAATCAAGTACAAATCATTTGTCCTTAATTTATCTATCGTTTATGCGTTTGTCAAACAGACTCCCGCATTAGTTTTCAATTCTTATCGTTACCGAGCTCAGATTCAGACTCGGACTTCGAGGCCAATGCTCCCGTTTCCTTGACCCGGTTGATGATTTTGTCGTTAATCCCGAATTTAACGAATTCGCCCGACACTTTGATGCCGTTACGAACCGCCCGGGGAGTGGAGGAGCCGTGGGCAATGATTACAATCCCGTCAATCCCCAGCAACGGAGCTCCGCCGATATCCTCCGCATCGGCAAAAGACTTCAGATCCTTGAATGCGTTGCGAGCCAGCATGGCCCCCGTCAGCCGGACAGGATTCTTGGCCATGACGCCCTTGATCCAGTGGGAAACGGATTTGGACAGCCCCTCACAGCCTTTCAACAGAATGTTACCCACGAAACCGTCGCAGATAACGACTTCGGTGATATTCTCAAAAATAGTATTCCCCTCCACGTTGCCGACGAAGTTGATCGGCATCCGGGAGAGCTGCTTGAATGCTTCTTTGGTAAGTTCGTTTCCTTTGGAATCCTCTTCGCCGACACTGAGCAGGCCGATACGCGGCTCCGTCATGCCAAAGAAAAATTCAGCGTAGGCTTCCCCCATCAATGCGAACTGGACCAGGTTGATCGGGTCGCAATCGGGGTTGGCCCCGGAGTCCAACAGGATATATTTGCCGTACATACCCGGCATGATCGTCGCAATCGCCGGCCGCTGAATTCCCTCCAGCGTCCGCACCAGAACGGTCGACGCAGCCACCATAGCCCCGGTATGACCGGCGCTGAATATCGCATCGACTTTCTTGTCGCGCAACAATTTGGCACACACCGTAATCGAAGAATTACGTTTACCGCGAAGAACGGCCGTGGCCGGCTCGTGCATTTCCACCGTTTCCTCGGCGTGAACAAGCTTAACCCGCGGGTGATCCGCAATACCGTATTTTTCAAGGTAAAGGGATATCTTGCCCTGATGCCCGACAATCGTAATTTCGTATTCCGGGAAGTCATACAAAGCCGCGGTAAGTCCTTCGATTACTACCGCAGGGGCATAATCCCCCCCCATCGCATCGACCGCGATCCTGATCATAGTAGAGCTCAGGCTTCAGTTACCAGAACTTGCTTGCCTTTGTAGAATCCGCAAGCATTGCACGCACGGTGCGGCATCAGCGGAGCCTGGCAATTGGTACAAAACGTAGCCTGGACGCCTTCATAACGATTCGCAGCTTTGCGCTGACGTTTCTTCATTTTGGACATTTTTCTTTTCGGAACTGCCATTTTTCATATCTCCTGACTTGAATTTTTATTCCGTTTCAGTATCTCATAAATAATAAATTATAGAATATATCATAAAAGCCTGTCTTTTCAAGCGGTATGCCGCCAAACCCACCAATTTTTTTCAAAATCGGCGTCACGTCAAATATCGCCTGCTCAGGCGTCGCCCCAGCGAGCAAAGAATTTCATGCGGATGCGTTCCCTTTGCCGCCGCCCAATCGTCCACGGCAATGCCGTCGCCCAGGCAAATGACCTCATCGCCGGGCGCCGCTTCCGGCAAACCGCTCAAATCGACATTGACGTAGTCCATGGAAATCCGCCCCAGAATCCGGCAGCGCCGCCCCCGGATCACCACTTCGCCGCGATTCGACAGCGCCAGCGGCAAACCGTCGGCATACCCCAGCGCCACCGTCCCGACACGGCAGTCGCCGCCGAGGCAATGCGTAAAATTATACCCCACGTTCGCCCCACCCGGCAGTTCCCGGACCTGTGCCAGTGTGGCTCTCAACGATACCGCCGGAGTCAGTCCCAGAATTTTCGCGGACGAACCCAGGCCGTAAAGCGCCAGTCCGGTACGGCAATGCGTAAACGGCGCTTGATGGATTTCCGGGAAATTACCGATCCCGTCGCTGCCGCCGAAGTGCATGAATTGAAACCCCGGCTCCACGCGCGCCAGCAACGCCTTGAAAGAAGCGATCTGAGCGTGCGTATACTCTTTGAACTCGGGCAACGCGCCCGGGAAATGCGAATAGATCCCGCGGCAGTCCAGCCCCGGCAGCTTCCGGATCGCCCTGATGACCGCATCAGCCTCCGCACAGCGAATCCCGTCGCGCCCCATCCCTGTATCGATCTGGATATCGATACAGGCTTTGCGCCCAAGCGCTTCCGCCTCCGCGGAAATCAACCGCGCCAGTTGCAGGTCATTGACCGGACAGACGACCCCGGCCTCCACCGCCGTCCTGATTTCGTGCGGCAGAATCCCGCCGACGATCTGCACCGGCAACCCAGCCTCCCGCAGCTCCAGCGCTTCTTCCAGCGTAGCCACGAGCAGGAGGGGTGCTCCGGCGTCGGACAACGCCCGGCCAATCCGTTTCGCACCAAGACAATAAGCATCCGCCTTGACCACCGGCAAGGGTATGCAGGGGGCCGTGAACCCGGCAATCCGCCGGTAATTCCCGGTCACCGCCGTCAAGTCGATGACCAGTTCGGCCCTTGAATTCATTTTAAGACCTCGATGTTCGCACCGAGCTTCCGGAAATCGCGGATAAAGCCCGGATAAGTCACCGCCGCCGCTTCCGCACCGGTCACGATCGTTTCGCCCTCCGCCCCCATGCCGGCAATCGCCAGAGCCATGACGATCCGGTGGTCGCCGTGTCCGTCCACCACCGCACCGCGGAGCGGCGAACCTTCGATCACCAGACCGTCGGGCAGTTCGCTGATTTTCGCGCCCATTTTCTCCAGTTCCTGCCTCATGCACGCAATCCGGTCGGTTTCCTTGATCCGGGCCTGCGGCACGTTCGACAGGCGGGTCGTGCCGCGGCAAAACGTACCGGCCACCGCCATCGCGGGCAATGCGTCCGGGGTGGCGTTCAGGTCAAAATCCCCGCCTTGCAGGGAGCAGGAACCGAAAACCTTGGTCGAGTTATTCTTCGTTTCAATCGTCATCCCCATCCGGCGGAAAAAGTCGAATACGGCTTTGTCTCCCTGCGGGTCTTCGAAATCCAGGTTCCGGATATCAATAACCCCGCCGGTCACCGCGCTCCCCAGCAACGGAAACGCCGCCGTCGAGAAGTCCGCCGGGATCACCCATTCGAACGCCGGGTAAGACTGGTTCCCCTCGATACGGAAGTAACTGAGGTCGGCGGCAGCTTCGAAACGGATGCCGAGGCGGCGCAGCCAGTCAAGCGTAATTTCCACGTAAGGCTTTTCATTGAGGTCGCGCACCCGGATTTCAACCGTTCCCTTCGCCAGCGGCGCGGCAAACAGCAGACCGGTCAGGTATTGCGAGCTGGTTCCGATGATTTCCGTGGAACCGCCGGTCAGCGGCCCCTGAATCGTAATCGGGCATTTGCCGCCGTTCGATTCCACCCTGGCCCCCAGTTCAGCCAGCGCGTCGAGCTGGATCGCCATCGGGCGGCTGCGCAGAGAATCGTCGCCGTCAAAGGTGGTCGGAAAGTCCATGGCGGCGGCGATGCCCGCCAGCACGCACAGACTGGTTCCCGAATTCCCCAGATCGACAACGCCTTTCGGGCTTCTCAATTTCCCGGAATGCCCGGTAATCGTCCATAGTTCCGGCGTAATAGCCACCTGGGCGCCATACTTCATGGCGGCTCCGAGACAGCTTTTGGTATCGGCTGAATCGAGCGGGGAATGAATCAACGAAATACCGTTGCCCAGCATCCCGCAGGCGGCGGCACGAATCGAATGGGATTTAGAGCCGGGCACGGCAATCGCGCCGGATAATCCGGATTTTTTGATTTTAATATCCATTTATTGTTGCTTATCCTTGTTATTTTATTTATATTAAGATAAGTTAGATTTCACTAAAAACAAGGACCGTTTCAATGAAAATTGCAATACTGAATACCGGCAATGAATTATTGCGCGGCACCACCGTCAATACCAACCTCAGTTTCATCGGCAGGGAACTCGCCGCCCTCGGCGAAGAACCCGACTGCAGCATCACCGTGCCGGACAACCCCGGAGACATGCGGGCGGCGCTCGAATCGCTGTTCTCCACGCATGATCTGGTGATCGTCACCGGCGGGCTCGGCCCGACCAGCGACGACCTGACCCGCGAAGTCGTCTGCGAACTGCTGGGCGAACCCCTGCGCGAAGACCACTCCCTCCGCCAGATGCTCGAAGAATACTGGAACGAGCGCCATCCGGACAGCGCGGGCCCCGATTTTTATTTTCGTCAGGCTCTGGTGCCGGTCAACGGCGCCGTCCTGAAAAACCGCAATGGCACCGCGCCAGGCTTGTGGATACCGGGACTCTACCACGGGCGCAGCGTTTTCGCCGCCCTGCTCCCCGGTCCACCGACGGAGCTTGAACCGATGGTCCACGACGAACTGCTGCCGCTCCTGCTGGCAATCCACGGCGAAAGCATCTGCACCGACAAATTCATGCTGGCCGACACGCCGGAACTCGCCGCCCAGGAATTCGTCGAAGCCGCTCTCCCCGCGCCATTGAAAGTCTCGTACAGCGCCTCGCCGGAAGGCACCCGGGTGTTCATCAGCGGCACCGATCCGGATAAAGTCTACGCCGCCACCAAACAGATCAAAGTCCACTTCGGACGCGCCGTGGTCGGCGCGCCGCACCTGGGGCTGGCCGAAGAACTCCTCGACCTCCTGACCGCCGCCCGGTGCAAGCTCGCCACCGCCGAATCGTGCACCGGCGGCCTGATCGGAGCGTCGTTCACCGACCAGGCGGGGGCTTCGGCGGTTTACGAGGGCGGCGTGATCTCCTATTCCAATGAAGTCAAGGTCCGCGAACTCGGAGTTTCAGGTAAATTACTGGAACAACACGGCGCCGTCAGCCCCGAATGCGCCCGCGCCATGGTTGAAGGCGCCTGCCGCCGCTTCAATACCGAAGCGGGTATCGCCGCCACCGGCATCGCCGGCCCCAGCGGCGGCACCCCCGACAAACCGGTAGGACTGGTTTACATTGCCGCCACCCTCAACGGACGGACGGAGGTCCGCCAACTACGCCTGCGCGGCAGCCGCGAACAGATCCGCCGCCGGACCGTGGCCAAAGCCATGAACCTGCTTCGCGAATTGCTGATCGGATAAGATAAAAAAGCCGGCGGCCCCGGAAACCAGGACCGCCGGCCAGCAAAGGGGTGTGGTTATATGGAATAATCGCTGGCGTGCTCGGAATCGTACTGAAACAGCTTCAGGATGCGCTCCTGCAGCCGTACCAGTTCCGGATCGCTCCGGCGCCGCGGGCGGGGAATGTCGATGGTCAAATGATTGCGGACCGTGCCGGGGCTCGGGGAAAAAACCAGAATCTCGTCCGAAAGGTAAACCGCCTCCTCCACATCGTGCGTCACCAGCACGATCGTGATACCGGACGACTGGAGAAGCTCCAGTAGATCTTCCTGCAGACGCTCCCGCGTCAGCGCGTCCACCGCTGCAAACGGTTCGTCCATGAGGATGATGCGGGGGCCGACCGACAGCGCCCGCGCCAACGCCAGCCGCTGCCTCATGCCGCCGGACAACTGCGACGGATATTTATTCAGGGAGGCTCCCAACCCGACCCGGTTGAGGTGGCGGATCGCCACCGCTTCCCGTTCATGCCGCGGGATGCCGCGGAGTTTCAGCGTAAATGTAACATTCTGCAGGGCGGTCATCCACGGAAAAACGGCGTAATCCTGCAGAATCATGGCGATATCGTGTTTCGGACGGTTGCGGAATATTCCGTTGACCAGCGGAGAGAGAAAACGGTATTTGCGGCGGTAAATCTCCATTTCCCGGCGGCTCGACGGCAGCGGCTCCAGCACTTTGACGCCGTTGATGTAAACTTCGCCTTCAGACGGAGCCTGAAGACCTCCCAGGATTTCAAGGAATGTCGATTTGCCGCATCCGGAAGGCCCCAGCAGGCTGACGATTTTACCGGCGGCAATGGAGAGCGACACCGACTGGAGGGCATAAAACCCCTCGGCAGTCCGGTCGTCATTGACGATGGAGAAAAATTTGCTGATGTGCTTTGCTTCTATCATCGCGTTTACCTCCCGCTTTTCCAGACGGCCAATTTCAGTTCCACGAACTTCAGGATCTCAATCAGGAACCAGCCGGCGAACCCCAGCACGATCATGCAGACCGCCATATTGGGAATCTGAAAAAATTCCTTCGCTTCAACCAGCAGATAACCGATGCCGCTGCGTCCGCCGTGCATCTCCGCGATGATCAGCATGACCAGCCCCATCGCGATCCCGGTTTTGATGCTCATGATAATCGCGCCGAAGGAATGCCAGAAGTAAATATGCAGGATCAGCGTCAGCTCGCTCGCGCCGAATACCCGCGCCGAAGCAAGATAGCGCGGGTCCGTATCCTTCACCGCCTGATAGGTGTTGAACAGAATCGGGTAAAAAGCCCCGAGGAAAATCAGAAAGGTCTGCATCGGCAGCCCGACTCCGAGCACAATGATCGTCATCGGAACCCACGCCGGAGGCGGCACCGGCGACAAAAGCTGAAAAAACGGCAGCGAGTGTTTGCGGATAAACACGTTCCAACCCATCAAAACGCCGATGGGAATCGCCAGTACGATCGCCAGCAGCATCCCCAGCCCGAAACGCCCCATGCTGAGGGCAAAATGCAGCGCCAGCCCCTTGTGAATCAGCATGTCCCAGAACGCCGCGCCGACATCGACCGGCGTAGGCACCAGAGTACGGGGAACGACGCCGCAACGGGGCAGCACCTCCCAGAGAATCAGGAGCGGAATGAATACGGTCAGGAATTCGCGCGACAAAAGACTGCCGAAGGAGTTTTTCAGGAGCCGTGCGGCATCCCGGAGCCAGTATCGTGTTTTTTGGGTTTCATAAGAGTTCATATCGTTCCAATCGTCAGATGGTTGCAGTATATCATCAATGTTTCTCGTGCCGGTGCGCGGCGAACAACTCGATCAGCTCCTCGCCGGCCCGTTGAAAAGTGCCGACCGGAAACGCGTCCAGTTGTTCCGCCGGAATACCGGTGGCACCGGAAACCGCCTGCCGCAATTGCGCCGGAGACCGTTTTTCCGCCTCCTCCAGAAGCCGCAGGAACCGTTCCGCGGCGCGGACCTGTTCTTTGCGCGCCAGCAGGATGAATTCCGTCTGGTCGATGGTCGGCGGACAACATTCGTCACCGGCTTCGACGTCCCATTTCTGGTAGAGAATCGAATGTCCGGCAGGAAGCGCCAGCGCGGCATACGCTCCCTTGACGACGGCGGCGTCCGCCTTCCCGGCTTCCAACGCCGGAATCATCGTCTCGAACGGCATATAGCGCAGTTTCAGCTTGTCCGCGTCAAGTCCGGCCCGGGCGGCGTCCTGCAGAAATGCCCGCAGCAACCGGCAGGTTTCCGAGGACGCCGCGACCGGGTGGCCGGAAAGTTCATTGAGGCGCAGCGACAATCCTTTGCGCAGGATCACCGTCGCTCCATAAGGATACGTGACTTTGCCGATCACTTCCAGCTTGCGGAAGCCCGGCAGCGACGACAGCCCTTTCAGTTTGGCGGGTTCGATGAACCCGGCGTCGATATCCCCGGACAACAGGGCATAACCGACATCCGCCGGACTCCCGAACTTTTTCAGCGACAGGGCTTTTCCGCCTTCCGGCGTGGCCGCCGCCGCGTAGAGGGAAGCGGTCAGCGGACTGCCGCTGTGACCGACGTCAACCGGGCGTTCCGCCTTTTCCGGAGACGGGCCGCACGCCGTCAACACCAGCGCCGTCAGCGCCGCCCCGAAAAACGGGAATGGAATTGTCCGCTTCCGCGTTGTGAACATCTCGCCCTCCTTACAGGCCGCCGCCCAGGGTCAGTTCCAGGTAATGCCGCGAAATTCCGCCGCATACAGTTTGTCGCCCGGGTTTTCCCGGATATTGCCGAGCTTAATCAGCTCGTCGGCCAATCCGGAAAGGCCCGGTTTGTCGATGGCGGTCCGGAATTTGAGCCGGTCATTGCCGAATTTGATCGCATCCACCGGCGCGCCGGTGTACTTGGCGGAAATCTCCACAACCTGGTCATCCGTGGGATTGGCCAGAATAATCGCATTGGCCTCGGAAACTGCCTGAATGAAGTGTTTCAGAGTGTCGGCATTGGAAGCCAGGAACGCATTCCGCGCATTGATCGTCCGGCAGGGGATATCGGACGACGCATCCCGGAACAATACCTTGAATCCTTTCAGTTCGGCAATGCTGACCTGCGGTTCTTCCAGAATGGCGCCGTCTACTTTTCCGGCTTCCAGCGCAGTCAGGGCGGGGCCGCCTGCCAGCTTCTGGAGATTGAATTTCGCTCCGGTGTCGCGGGCTTTGACGGTGATCGAGATCACCGCTTCGCAGGTGGGGGAGATTCCGGCGATATTCTTGCCGTTCAGGTCGGCGAAGGACTGAATCTTTGAATCTTTCGGAACCACCAGCACCGAGGTGCACGGCTTTTTCACCTGGGAAATGATCTTGAGCGGCGCGCCGTTGGCAATGGCGGCGATGGCCACGGTCGGGCACGACCAGAAAACATCCGCCTGCCCGGATACCACCAGGTCGCGGGCTCCGGCATTGTCGTTCACGGGAATGATTTCCACGTCAAGGTTGTGTTTCTTGAAAAGCCCGAGCTCCTTTGCCACATAAAGGTTGAGGTGATGGGTCGTTTTCGCGTCGGCGACCACGACTTTCCGCGGTGCTTTTTCATGAGCGGACAGCGCCGGGGCGCCTCCGATTGCAATCAGCAGGCCGAGAGCGGCTGCGTTCCATATTTTTTTTCCGTTCAACATAAATGATGGTTCCTTTGGGGTTGGTTGATGTATTGGTTGTTTTCCGGTTCGGGATTGCCTTGCGGGGGCCGTTTTTCGCCTTGCCTGCCTTCTCCGGGTTTACGCCGAATAATGAAATATATTGCGATTACTCTTAATGATTTCTTTATTTCGAATCATGCAATGGAATTTTTTGTCTGTTTCCCCGGCATGCTTATTACTATAAACGAAAAAAACAAATAATCAATACCGAAATAGTATTTTTATTTAAATTTCCATAAAATGATTTTATTTCATTTAAAATAAACAAATTAGAAATACGAAAAACAACAAAAACATCCAAATACCATAAATTAAACAACTAAATAAGTAGTCTTTATTGGCAAAAAAACACCGATATTGTTCCCTTCATAACAGAAGCATGACAAAGAGAAGAAAAATTCCCGGGTTTAATCCGGGAGCGTAAGATTCATACTGCCGGTCTTGTAACCGTCAAGGTCCAGCGAAACATACGTAAAACCGAGCGCATGGAAACAGGATGAAATCCGCTCCCGGTTTTCCGGTTCCGCCAGGCGGCCGATCTGCTCCGGCAGGACCTCGATGCGGGCAACGGTTCCGTGAATCCGCACCCGCACCTGATAAAACCCCAGATCCAGCAGCAACTGTTCCGCCTTGTCGATCATGCCCAGTTTTTCCCGGGTTATTTTCTCACCGTAAACAAAACGGCTGGACAGACACGCAAAACTCTGCTTGTCCCACGTCGGCAGATTCAAGCGCCGGGAAAGGACGCGGATTTCCTGCTTGGTCAACCCGGCATGCCGCAACGGGCTCCGGATGCCAAGCTCGGAAACCGCGATCAGGCCCGGACGGTAATCGCCATTGTCGTCGATGTTCGATCCTTCCGCGATTTCATCGATGCCATGCAGGCGCGCCACCTCCCGGATTTTTTCGAACAGCTCACGCTTGCAGAGATAGCACCGGTTTTTCGGGTTGTCACTGAAACCCTCCACATCCAGCTCCTCGCTGTCCACGATGATATGACGGATTCCCTCCCGGCGGCAGAACGCTTTCGCCTCATTCAGCTCCCGTTCCGGGAATGAACAGGACCGGGCAGTTACAGCAATCACCCGGTCCCCCAGAACGTCACGTGCGCATTTCAGCAGAAAAGTGGAATCGACTCCCCCGGAGAATGCCACGGCCAAACCGCCGAACTCCCGCAGGTATTCACTCAGAATATCATATTTCCGTTGCTGCATCAAATAGCTCCGCCGATAGATTCCGCCGCCATGCCGCGCGCAACATTGACCGACAGTATTTTCATATTTCCAGCCCCAGCAATAACGCCGCAATGCTGTTTGCCTGCATCGAGGCCGCAATACCGACCCGGGGCGAAATCGGAAAAGGCCCATTCACCGGATCAGTACCGGTACGGCCATCACCGACCAGGACCAGATTCCGACCGAGCCGACGGGCGCGGATATCATTGGACTTACCCCAGCCGCCGAGGCCGCTCACCGAAACGATCTGCTTGTCGCCGGGCAGCAGACTCGACAGGAGCATCTGCTTGGCGTCCGCTCGGTCGAAAGCCTCCGCCACAATGGGGCATCGGGCAAAAATCCCGTGGATATTGTCGGGCGTCAGACGGATGTTGTGGATTTCCAGCTCCAGGTCCGGCTCGATACGCAAGAGGTTCTCGCGCAGCGCTTCGACCTTTGGCCTGCCCACCTGGTCGGCGAAGAAAAATTGCCGGTTCAGATTTCCGGCCGCCACCACATCGAAATCCACGATCACCAACCGCCGCACCCCGGCCCGGACCAAATGCATCGCGCAATTCGATCCCAGGCCGCCGGCGCCGGCGATGCCGATCCGGGCGTTTTCGAGAATCTCTTTTTCCCCGGCATTCAAATACGGATTGGCCGCCATGATCAGCCTCCCGGTACAATCTGGTAGAGATTGACTTGATCACCCTCCTGAAGCTCCACTTCGTTCAAAGCCGTGGAATCGGAGCTTAACACCCGGTCGTTGACCTCGATCAGGAACAACCGGGCCTCAATTCCTTTTTCCCGCAAAAATCCGGCGAGATCGGGGGCCGAAGTCTCCGTCGCACCGCCCTGATAAATGATTTTCACTTGCGATATCCTTGTTCTTGGCAATATTAACGGCCGTGAGCCTTATTCTTCGAACAGCCAGGTGGAGAGATAGCGTTCGCCGGTATCCGGCAGCAACGCGACGATCCGCTTTCCGGCGAATTCCGGCTGCTTGCTCAATTCCAGCGCCACGAACAACGCCGCGCCGGACGAAATCCCGACCAGCAACCCTTCCCGTTTCGCGGCCGCCCGGGCCGTTTTGCCCGCATCTTCCGCCGACACCGGAAGCACCTTGTCGATAATCGCCGTATTCAGCACCGCCGGGACAAAACCGGCCCCGATGCCCTGAATCTTGTGCGGCCCCGGCTTGCCGCCCGAAAGCACCGGGCTCTGATCCGGTTCGACAGCATAAATCTTCACCGCGGGATTGCGCTGTTTAAGCACTTCCCCTACCCCGGTCAGGGTTCCGCCCGTTCCGACCCCGGCAACAAAAGCATCCACTTTACCGTCCGTATCGCGCCAGACTTCTTCCGCCGTATAGGCGCGGTGATAAGCCGGGTTGGCCTGATTTTCAAACTGCTGGGGAATGATGGAACCGGGATTGGCGGCACGAACTTCCTCCGCCTTGGCGATCGCCCCTTTCATCCCGGCCGCGCCGTCAGTCAACACCAGTTCCGCACCGTAAGCCGCGAGCAGCTTGCGCCGTTCAATACTCATGGTTTCCGGCATGGTCAGGATCAGGCGATATCCTTTGACCGCCGCCACCAGCGCCAGGCCGATACCGGTATTGCCGCTGGTCGGCTCGACAATCAGTCCGCCGGGCTTCAGGGCGCCGCTTTTTTCCGCGGCTTCGACCATCGCCAGGGCGATACGGTCCTTGACCGAACTGGCGGGATTGAACGATTCCACTTTTACCAACACTTCAGCCTGTCCTTCGTTCAATTTATTGATACGAATCAGGGGGGTGTTGCCGATTTTTTCCAGAATACTGTTGGCGATGCTGCTCATAGCATACCTCCTCAGGTTATTAAATAAAGACTACTGCCGTTATCGCATTAATGGCATAAAATAGCTCCCTCCACCTGATTTGTCAAGCGATTTTCAAGAAAATCTACAAAAAAAGTAGATTTATGAAAAAATTCGTTTTTTCGCTTGAAAATCAGAATATAAGCAGGTATCTTATACAACAGACATGCCCCGCAAGGCACCGCCTGACGGATACATTCACCTAAAAGGTAGAGTTTAACCGAAAATCAACAACGGAAAGAACGATGAAAATCTCGACGAAAGGAAGATACGGCCTTCGGATTCTGCTGGACCTTGCCGTCCATGACGACGGCGCGCCGCGGCTGATTCGCGACTGGGACATGCGCGGCATACCTT
>DHTZ01000029.1 GCA_002408885.1 Lentisphaeria bacterium UBA5247
AACTTATTACGCAGAATACATTTAAGATAGATAAAACAGGAGAAAATTTTATGAGAAAGGTTTTTACATTTATCGAATTGCTGGTGGTCATTGCGATCATTGCGATTCTCGCCGCCATGCTGCTGCCGGCGCTGAATACCGCAAGGAGCAAGGCGGTATCCATGAAATGCGTGTCGAACATCCGGGAAACCGGGCGCGTGCTTATGAATTACAGCATGGATTACAACGATTATCTGCTGGCCGGTTACGACAACGTGAATTTCAATTACCTGTATTGGAGCAGTATCCTGATGAAAGCGGATTACGGCGGCTTCAACGGCGTGGTCTGGAGCGGTTTGAAGCGCTCCATTTTTCACTGTCCGGGTGAAGAAGACCATTTATGGACGGACACCACGACCACGCCCCCCAAGTCGATTGCCGGTTCCTTCGTCGATTACGCGCTGAACCGCAATACCCGCGGCTATATTGACTCCGCCGCCCAGACCTGGCGCAAGACCTCCGCCCTGAAAAAGCCGTCCTCGCGCGCCATGCTGATCGACAGCGATAATATCGTCTTCCGCCAGCAGAATGTCCGGCCGCTGCCGGATGTGGACGCCACGCGTCACCGCGGAATGTTGAACGCAACATTCGAGGACGGCCATGTTGCGACCCTGTCGGAACTTGAGTTGCCGATCATGACCTGGTTCGCCCAGATCGGACAGTTTTGCGAGCAGGGAACCGGGACCGCCGAAGTGCGGTATCCTTATTGATATAAAGCGGGGAAAGCATGAAAAAAGGACTGATTGCGCTGATGACCGGAATACTGACTGCTGGAGCCGCCGGAGCGCCGTTCGATGAAAACGAGTGGTTCAAAACCGATATCGACCTGAGGACTCCCGAAGTAAAACAGGCGGAGGAACAATGGCTCAAACCGCCCGCTACGGCATATCCGTTTCCCGAAACCGCCATAAAAACCATGAACGGTATTCCGTGGCCGCATATTGACGGGAAACCGCTGCAGTTGTTTTCGCGGGCGATCATGAACTATCAGTTCAACGGCAATCCGGTCGAGCGGATGCTGCGTGAACACGGCGTCAAGGTTTTCATGCTGGACGTGGATTGCGCGCAGTTGCAGCCGCCGCCCGGCAAAGGGTTCACGATGGTCGATACGACCTTTGAAAAATTTATGAAATCGGCGGAATCGCTGGTCAAAACGGTTCCCGATGCGAAAATCATCGTCCGGCTTTGGCTGACCAACGTGCCGCCGGATTATGTGGAGCGTTTCCCGGAGGCCGTCATGACCGGCGAAGACGGCAAAACCGACTGGGGGCGGAGCTATGGCGGAAATGGTCATACCAGACGAACAAATTTTCTGGATGAATGGCGTTTGTACGTCGGGGAATTCCTGGCGAAATTCATCGAAAAGATTGGAGAATCCCCCTATGCGCCGCAGGTGGCCGGATTCTATCTGGCGGCGATGAACAGCGGGGAATGGTGGTACTTCAAGGGCGCGGGGGATGTCGGCTGGGATTACAGTCCCGGACGCAAGGAATTGTTCCGGCGCTATCTGGCGTTGAAATACGGTGAAAACCATGTCGAAATTCTCAAGAAACGCTGGCAATTGGATTCGGCGGAGGCTGTTTACAAACTGCCGTCGCTGGCCGAGCGCGGACAGTATCCGATTGAGCCGGGAAGCAAGGTCAGCGAATATAATCAGGTCCTGAATTTGCCGATCACATCGGCGGCATCGTATTTCGCCCGGATCATCAAGGCGAAAACCAATGGAAAGGCGTTGGCCGGGATGGAAATCCACGCTTATTTGAATATCTTTAAAAATAACGGCACCATATTCCTGAACCATCTGCTGAGAACGCCCGAAATCGATTTCCTGGGCGGCCCGCCGTCGTATGACGAACGGCACGCGGGAAATTACGCGGTCGAACGCGTCGCGCTGAATTCGCTTCAGCGGCACGGCAAATTCTGGTTTTCGGAAGAGGATATCCGCACGCACGCGGCTTATGGCATGGTCAGCGGCGCGATGGGGCAGCCGCCGTTGACCCGGGAGGGAACCCGGAACGTCATTCGCCGCCAGTTCCTCGCGGCTATGCTGAAGGGATATCCCTCATATCTGATGGATTTCAACACCAACTGGTTCCGGGATGCGGACATCGCCCGGACGGTTCAGGAGTGCAACCGTATCTTTGAGGTACTGACGGCGCACGGCAAGCTGAACCGGAAATCCCGGATTGCCTTGGTCAGCGATCAGGAAAGCCAGTTGTACGGCAATTATTTCGCCAATCCCACGCTGAACCGGCAAAACGCCTTGAACCGCAGCGGCCTTGATTATGATTTCTATGAGTTGGAAGATTTTCTGGCGCCCGGCGTCGCCGATCAATACCGGCTGATCTTTTTCCTGAACCTGCGGGCGCTGGGGCAGGCGGAACGGCAGGGCATCGACGCGCTGAAAAGCGGCAACCGGACACTGGTGTTTCTGCACGATCCGGGAGCGGTTGACCTGAACGGGCAGGGCGTTGACGATCCCGCCTTGATGAGCAAATTAACCGGAATCCAATTGACCGCCGCGGCGGATTTCCTGAAAGGACCGGTGAATTGGGACGGCGGCGGCTTGCAGAAGCTGGCGCCGACGGCGAAAGAGATTCCGATGACGGAGGATTCAGGGACCGGCGAAACCAAACTCTGGCGGCAGGTATCGCTGTCCGACGCGGCGGTCGGGTATAAGACCGGCAACGTTTTGAGCCGTTTTTATGGCGACGACCCCGCCGCGGTCATCCTGGCCCGCAATAACGACGGGAAAGCCGTCACGCTGTTCAAAAAATACCCGGCCTGGACCGCGGTGTTCAATACCTCCTGCTTACTGCCGGTCGAACTGACCCGGATGCTGGCTGAATACGCGGGCGTTCCGGCCGCCGACAACCGCCCGGATGTGGTGTTTGTTTCCGGGGACGCGGTCGGAATTCATGCCGTCAGCGACGGCATCCGAACCGTCACGATGCCGAACCCGGGCCCGGTCGTGGAGGTGTTCACCCGAAAGATGGTATCGGCGAAGCAGACATTCGACTATGAGTTCAAATTCGGAGAAACCCGGCTGTTCGTGACCGGTGACCTGCTGACTGAACTGCAAAAACTGGAATCGGCGGAACAGGTCGCCCTTGAGCGTTTTAAACAGGGTAATCCGGCGCCGGACACCGCGGGCGGATTTTATCACTGGCAGCGCATCAAGCGCCCTGAGGAATTTTTCGAACAACGCAAGATCCCGCATGCCGACCGTTATGGTGACTTCCCGTTGCTGGTGAGCATCCCGCAGGCGTATCTGGTGGCGGATTCCTCGATTGGCAATCCGGCGGAGCTCCGGGAAATCGTCCGGGCTTTGCGCGAAGGCGCAGAACCGGAACGCAGCCGGAATTCGGCGACGTTCAACCGCCTGAACGAATCCTATCGCCTGCCACGGCAGTGGGAAGCGATGGCGACGGATCAGGCGTTCATTCACCTGCAGGAAATGGGGATCGGCAAGGGGCAGACTGCTTTTGTTGCTTTTTATCTGGTGCATCCGGAGAATAAAAAAGTCCATATTCTGTTTTCGCATACCGGTCCGGCCGAATTGTGGGTTAACAACCGACAATTGGAACTGCCAGAGGAGGGGGGCGAAACGGTATTGAATGGCACTGTTTCGCTGGTGGTGATGAAATTGGCGAATCCGAGCGGCGAGGAAGGTTTCAGCATCAAGTTTTACGAACCGGGCACCGCGGGCGCACGAGGGACCACCCTGCCGAACAACCGTGCCGCCAAAGACCTGAAAATCCGCCTGGCGCCTCCGGGCTATACCATGGAAAAACAGGTGTCGGTGATCGAATTACCGGAACACTGGTCGGGCAATATCGCGTTTACGGATGGCGTCGGCGAAATGAAGAAAACCGGTTCGGCGGTGAACCAAACAAAGATCGATATTGACCCGGACGCCCGGTACAAGCTGAGCGCGTCGGTTCGCGGCAAAGGGGACGGCAATTGGTTTATCGGCTTTGTCCAGTATGACGCCGCCGGACGGATGATCGGAACGAACGAGGTTCACTTTCTGCCGGATACCGACACCGAACTGGCAAAGCCCTGTTCGGAAAATGATCTGGTCGTGTATTTGAAAAATGCCGAAAAATGGCAGAAAATGCCGAACGGCTGCATCGCGTTCGAAACGGACCCCGCTCTGAAAGACCTGCCGAACCGCAACCTCAGCCGGAACGGCATTACAGACATTGTGCGGGATGGCGATTGCTGGGCGGTCACTCTGGCGGCTCCGGCGGGCAAAGCGTATCCGGCTGGAACCCCAGTGCGCCAGCATCGGGCATGGACCCAGCAGAATTTTGTTCAGAGCGCGAAGATTCCGATCGACTGGAAGGACTTTTCCGGCGAGTGCGAAGGTTTTTCATCCGAGGCTCCGCAAAACAAGAAATGGTGGCCGGGGGCGAAAACATTTTCCGTCATTCTGCTGCCGAATCTGAAAGAAGGCGACCGGATTCAGTTTAAAGACATCCGGCTGGAAAAAGAAGTCTGGCGGGGAAAACAGTAACGGTTATAACTGTTCATCCATGTCGGGGGCGTTGTTTTCGGCGGCGCGCTTTCGGCGGCGGATAATGAAAAAGGCCAATGCTCCCGACAGGATGGCGCCGATAATGATGATCAATACCGATACGCCGCATTTATGCAGGATTTGTTCAACCGCCTGTCCGAAATAGTATCCGCCGGCGGTAAACGAAAGCGACCAGACCAAAGCCCCGGTCAAGTTCAACGCCAGAAAACGCCCGTGCCGGACATGGCTCAACCCCAGAATGATCGGCGTGACATTGCGGATGCCGTAGACGAACCGGAAGCCCAGAATCAGGAGCAGGTCGTATTTCCGCAACAGCCGGGCAACCCGTTTTTTCTTCCGTTCCAACCGCGGAAAGCGCGCAAAAATGGCGTTCCCTTTGTATTTACCGATACTGAACATCAATTGATCGCTCAGGCTGCTGCCGACAAACGCGCACAGCACAATACCGCCGAACGACATCTGCCCGCTGGCCGATAAAATCCCGGCGAGAATGACAATCGTTTCCCCTTCCAGAAACGTCCCCAGCAGGATGATCCAGTAACCATAATCCTGCAGCAGTTCCTGCCAGTCTACATTGTACAAAAAATCAATCACAAATCGGACTCCTGCCCGCTCGTTTCGCTGATGAATATTGAAGAACTCGGGGGGCTTTCCTGATTTTATTTCATATGCTTGAGTTCAATATAATGGTATTCCATCTGAATTCAACAACTTTTGAAAATATACAACCCCCGGCGGAGAAAACCGGACGGGGGCTTTGGCGTTCAGCCAAAAACGGCCTCACGAGTCGAGGCTGGTCCACTTGCGGTCGCCGCCGGCGCTTTTGACGATGGCTTCGACAAAGGCTACGCCGCGGAAACCGTCGGCGGCATTCGGGAAGTCCGGCACGAATTTTCTATCGCCGTCCACATGTGCCCAGACCGCTTCGGCAAACCGGGTATAAACGTTGGCAAATGCTTCCAGAAAGCCTTCCGGATAACCGGCAGGAGTACGCGAGGTGGCCGCAGGCACGGTTTCCTGATGGCGGCAGAATACCTGCAACGGCTGTCCGTCCCGTTTGACGGTCAGGGAATCGGGAGAGGCCAGGCGCCACTCAAGGGTTCCGAGTGTACCGTCGATACGGAGAAACAGATCGTTTTCCCGTCGTACACCGGTCAGGACGCCGCGCGCGCCGTTGGCGAATCGCGTCAGTATATTGTCGCCGGGGGACAGGATGCGCGATTCCGCAGCAAGCAGATCGGCGCAGACTTCGGTGATTGGATGCCCGGTCACGTATTCGACAAGGTTCTCGGCGGCGCCGTCAAGCCGTCCCTGCGGGTATTCGACCGTGACGCTGGTGATTTCGCCGATTTCACCGTCTTGAATCATGGCGCGCGCCTGGCGGAGCATCGAATAACCGTTGTAATTGCAGGCGAGGGCGAAAATCAGACCGCTCTCGCGGACTTGATCCGCCAGCGCCCGGGCATCTTCCAGCGAAAGCGCCATCGGTTTTTCGCAAATCACGTGGAAGCCGGATTTCAAGGCTTTGGTCGCGATATCGTAATGAATGGCGTCGGGCGCCACGATGGTGATACAGTCGATCCGTTCCTCCGGCGGAAGTTCGTTTTCGAACTCCATCATTTCGTCGTAGCTCCGGTAACAGCGGTATTCCGGCAGAAAGAGTTCGGAGCCTTGCGCCAGGGTTTTGTCCCGGTCGCGACTGAACGCCCCGCCGATCAAATCGATTTTACCGTCGAGCCGGGCTGCCGCGCGGTGCACGGCCCCGATGACCGAACCCGGACCACCGCCCGCCATTCCCATCTTGATCTTACGTTTCATAGAACCTCCATAATTTTATTCTTTTCACCTTTCAGTTTAAAATAACACAGGATTTCCAAATACGCAAGCCCGCAGTACGGGAAAAAACGCCTTTCGATCAGTGTTCTCCGCGCCCGCATCCCCAGGCGAAAAGGGCGATCAACAGCAGAACCGCTGCCAGAACCGACCATTTCAGCCCGGATGATGAAAGGCTGGTCTGCTCGGCATTGGCCTTGGCTGCCTCGATTTTGAAGCCTTTGACTGGAGCGGATGTGCCTTGTTCGGGGGCGCTTTCGGTTTGCTGGGCTTTGGGTTGGGCGGATGCGCCGGGATTTTCCCTGGACTTCCGGGGATTGTTTCCGAACGATTCCCCCAGTTGCCGCTGCAGTTCCCGCCGTTCGCGGACCTGATCGCCCAGTGTACGCGCGGCGGCTTTTTCCACGGCCACCTGAAATTTCATCTGCATTTCCGGCGACAACACGCCGGGCATTGAAATCAGATCCACCACCACCTGGTTCAGCAGGGGATTGTTACAGGTATGGTCGCAGCACGCCATCCCCTGACGGATCACACTTTGAGCATAACCGGCGGCCAGCGACTGCCGGGTGGCGAGGTCGGCCTGCCAGTAATCCTTGCGCACTGCTTCCAGCATCCGCCCGGTCATGGACTGGTAGGCCCATTCGTTGTTGGCGGCGAAGAATTCTTTCATATTCAGGTCATAGCGGTCTTCAACGTAAATTTCGTAGAGGTTCCGCCAGTCCGTGGCGGAGAGATTGTCCGGCGTGACCGCCTGCCAGCCCCAGACGTTGTCGGTCATGCGGGCAAGGGTTTTGGCGCCGGAGTATTGTTCCTTCATCATGGCCTCGATCCACTCGCGGTTGTACAGGCGGGAATCGAGTTCCGCCCCCATGAAGCTTTTCAGCGACGTGATTTTCTCCGCGGAACGGCGGCGCTGGTCCACAATGTATTCCTCCGGGGCTTTGCCGGTACTTTTGCGGACGGCCAGAGACAGGCCGCCGAAATACTGGAACATGTCGTCGATATCCGTCACTCCGTAGACATTGCTGGAACGCGAATGGAACATCGCCTCCACCTGCGTCAAACCGGAGTCGAGAGCCGCCCGGGCTTCGCCGATTTCGCCGTCGGCGTTGACCGAATAGCCCATGCTTTTCAGGTAAACCGCCGCGAGTTCGCGGTCATCCGTCCAGACGCCGGAGGACCCCGCCAGCTTGTTCAGCCGGGTGCCGTAGGTAGAGGGGGCCGGGAAGAAGACCCGGCGTTCGCTTAAATCGGCGGCCTCGGCAGCGGAGTGTCCCTGGCGGCGGAGTTCGGCGGCGTTTGCCTCGGTATTGCGGCGGATGAAGTTTTCCGCGTCGGTCAGGCGCGACGCCTGGCGCTGCGCCCGGTCGAGCAGTTGGATCAGGTCGCCGAACTGGTCCCGGTACGCGCCCGAGGTCGTAATCAATACATCGATGCGGGGACGGTTCAGCAACGCGCCGGGAACCGCGATCACGCCGTTTACGCGGTCGTCGGCATCGTATTGCAGGCGCATTCCCATCAGGGCGAGCGCCATCGCTTCGTTGACACCGTCGGTGCGGGTGGTTTCCCCGGCCCAGAGGATCAGCGCTACCTTGGAGGGATAGCGGTTGTTTTTTTCGAGTTCGCGGTTCAGAAGTTCCTGAGCCAGTTTCACGCCTTTTTCCATCGCTTCGCGGGTGGGGATTTTAGCGGGGTCGAATGAATAAAAATTGCGCCCGACCGGCAGGGAGTCCGGGTTGCGCAACGGATCGCCGGACGGCCCCGGTTCGATGAAACGCCCCGAAAAGGCGCGCAGGAGCGCGGTCATCTCATCCGTTCCGGCGTTGGCCAGATGCGGTCCGGCGGCGGCGCGGTCCGGCTCCGGAATTTGTTCCAGCATGGCGGCGATTTCGTCGCCGGAGGGCGATTCGCCAAATGAATGCAGGCCGAACGGGGCAGGGGCCTTGCGAGCGTCGGCGTAATGTTCGAGTTTATGCCGCCAGCCGGGCGTTTTGCGGTCCAACCCGAGTCGTTCGGCGAGCCCGTGCTCCTCCACATAACGGAACAGGGCGCTTTCGCGTTGTTCCCGGACGGCGGGATCGGCGGTCTGAAAATCGACGACTTTCTGGCGGAGCCCCAGCAGAACCTGGTCTTCCGCCGGGATTTTCAGGAACGGTGCCAGATGGTCGATCATGACGGCGGAAGCACGGCGTTTGGCGATGATGCCTTCGCCGATGCCGTCGGAAATATACGGATAGATTTCGGGAATGTCTCCGCGTACGATCAACGGGGCGCATTCGGCGCTCATCCCGAGCTGTTTGCCGGGGAGCCATTCGCTTGAGCCGTGCCGTCCGAGGTGAACCATCGCGTCCGCGTTAAACTCATGGCGGAGCCAGAGATACACGGCCAGATATTGATGCGGCGGCGCCAGCGTCGCCGAATGGACCAGTTTGTGCGGATCGTCCAGCCAGCCGCGCATCGGTTCCGGCAGGATGACGAGATTGCCGCGGCGGAGCATCGGCAGGATAAAGTCGTTGCCGACGGACATGATGGTGGATTTGCCGGGAGGGCCCCATTCGTCCATGACGCTCCGGCGGAAACTTTCCGGGAGCTCGGCAAACCATTTCAGGTATTGATCGAAGGGAAGGCGGACGGCGTCCGCTTTTTCCAGAAAGGCGTCCAGCTCGCCCGGCGCCCAGGAACCGACGTTGCGGGCGTTCTGCAGAATCAGCGTGGTCATGGCGGTTTCGTCAAGCACCTCCAGCCCGCCGGTTGCGTATTGTTCGCGGGCGAGCGCCCGGGTGATGTTGCAGATACTGCGCGGCACGTTCAGGTAGCTTGCGCCGATGGTCTGTTTGCCGCCGGAACCGTTGTAGACGAAAATGGCGATCTTCTTTTCGGAATTGTTTTTCCGGCGAAGCCCGATCCATTTCTTAAGCCGCCGGGCGGTAATATCGATCTGCGCCGGGAACGGTTCGCCGATCTGAACCGTCTTGCCGGACGCGTCGCTCCGGCTCCGGGCGCCGAACAGCAGGGACGGTTCGATCATCCCCGAAATCTCCGGCGCGATAAAGCCGAACGCCACCGAAAAATCATTCATCCCGCGCACCGATGCTTCCCATTCCGGGGTGGTCTGGCGGTAGAGCCGGAGCGCGTTGAACACCGGCATGTCCAGTTTTTTCAAGGCCAGCCGGAGCGGCTCGCCCAGCCCGGATTTGAATTTGAACGACAGCGCCAGCAGCGCGTCCACCGTCTGCCTGCCGTCGGCATCCAGCAGGAGCTCGTTGATCACCCGGACTTCGTCGCCGTAAACGACGGCCACATTCACGCCCTGCCGTTCGAAGCCGTCGGTCAGATGGCGGAACAGCTCCATTTCGCTTTTGTTGATGCTTGCCGAATGGACGGCGAACGCCACCAAACCGTTTCCCGGACGGTAAAAACCGTTCTTCACTCCCCATTCACGGTAAGCCGAGATGGAGGGAAACACCTGTCCGCCCGCGGCCGGATGGGTGACGCCGAGATCGGGCAGGGTGACAGGCGGTTCAAACGCAACGGACGGGTCCAGTTCGCGGTTGACGATCCAGTAAATCATGTTCTTGAAATTTTGCGGGCGGCGGTTGGCACGGTAGGCCTTGACCTCCGGCGGTTCCAGCGCCGGGATGTTCTTCGGCAGGCGGCGGGCGGAAAAGGCGTAAAGTTTCGTCCGGGAAAAATCGATTTTGTCCGAAACCAGCTCGCGCAATTCGATGACCAGTGAGTTGATGATCAGGATATCGGCCTGCCGAGCGCGCTCGGTGATCTTGTCCATCGAATCGACCGGCGTACAGTAATATTCAAAGGTTATATGGTCCGGCAACTGTAAATCGGCAAAGGCTTCCGCCGCCAGGTCGGTATCGTTGCCGCCGCCGAGGAAAACCACACGGGAACGTTCCGCCGCGGGCAGGGCTGACAGCAGAAAACAGCAGAGCAGAACCCAAATGCCCGGCAAATAACGCATGGTCATTCCTCCGGTACGTAAATCATGGAACCGTCTTCCAGTTGATAGGCGGTTCCGAGGCGGACTCCTTTGCCGGCGGCTTCTTCGCGGGTCATGCGCATCGCCTGAATTTTGCGGCCTTTTTTCTCGATGATGACCATTTCGCCGTTCTCGTTCTTCTTGACGATGGTCATGGAGGAATCGCGGGAAAACAGTTCTTTCGCGTCAAACGTGGTCATCAGCGCCAGCAGCAGCGCCGCGATGAAAATGACCGCCGTGTCGAATAGATTGGCCACGCCGTTCATCGGGTCGCCCGCGTCGGCGCTCTCGGAAATTTTACGGTAATCACGCATGAATTTCATGATACATCTGCTCCGTCAGGAATTCCATGTTCCGGATGTCGTTTTCGACGAAACGGTAACGAATCGTGTAGATCAGAAACGAAAGGCAACTGACCAGCAGCCCCACCACCGTCGTCGTATAAGCCACCACCAGTTCCGCGGTCATGACGGACACGTCGCCTTGTCCGAGGCTCGCCAGCGCGGTCCCCATCGGGACCAGCGTGCCGATCAAGCCCAGCGCGGGGCCGATCCGGGTGACGATGCGGAATTTATCCAGGAAAGCCTGCCGGCGATGAATACTCTCGCGCAGGAAGTTCTGGATTTCATGCTCGGGGGCGTGGCGGCTCAACATTTCCGCCAGGGTTTTACGGTACGCTTCGACCGGCGCGCTGAACTCCGTATTCCGAAGCCGCCGCCGCCGGACCCAGTCGGCCAGCAGCTTGCCGCATTCGAAGAAAATCCACGCCGACAACCCGGTCAACAGCAACAACACCGGGTAAAGCACACAGCTTGAAAGCACAAATAAAAAAGTCTTGATTCCGGCAAACATATCCATATCCGTCTAACGTCCTTTGCGTTTAAAAGTTTCCAGCAGAAATCCCGCCGCCGCCACGACAGCCGCCAGCAGGCAGACGGCGGCGATCTGCCACGTCAGCCTTGCCGTGCTCTCGGCAGCGCATGCCGTGGCATATAATTTCCCCACATCCTGAAGCTGGGGAGCCACCAGCAAAATGAGAATAAAGTACAGGGCGATAAAAATCATCATCTTACCCGTGAACCAAAGCGGCTGGAAGGAAAAAAGCCGTCCGATTCCCAACAGCCCGACCAGGAATAATATATTGAACAACAGGAAAAACGCGGGTACGGCGACCGGCAGCCACGCGGCGTATTCCGGAAGCAGCATCCGGGCGAACGCGCAGACCAGAAAAACAGCCGAGGCGCAAACCGGACAGGGCACCGCCAACAGCAGCCAGCCGTTTGAATCGGCTTTGTCCGGCGTTTCGCCGGGGCGATGGCAAAGCAGGCGGATACCCCAGACCAGCAAACCACCGCAAAGCAGAAGGTGCAGGGCGGTCCCCGTCTGCAGAAAACTGCTGGAATTCCCGGCGAACCCGAATAAATCGAATCTGGACAACAGCGCGAAGGCCAGAACGAACAGGAGCAGGTAAGCCCCCCAGGTGGCCGCCAGAAAGACCGTCCGTTTCACCGTGGAACGGTATATGGAAAAGAAATAATATTCCCCCACCGCGGTTTTAAAGGCAAAAACGCTTAGCGCCATTGCCAGCCCGGCGGCGATGCTGAGGGATTCCGCTAAATGCATATCCGAATTTCCTTATTACGTTTTTATGAAAAATAATAATATAATACCGGAAAAATATTTGACAACCGCAATATGGAATTTTCCCGGCAAATATAGTTTCAGGATGGCCGCCGGGAATTTGCATTTTGCGGTCGGCGCATTATGTTATAGCAGATTTGGAGATAATTTAGAATGCGCATATTGAGATCCCTGGGAATTGCCGCGATGCTCCTGCTCCTTGCCGGATGCGGCGGGACCATTCATTTAAAAGAAGTCGGACGGAGCGGGCGCGAAGACAGTTTCGTCAAGGCCGCCAAAAATTTTGACGGTCTCTCCGATTTGTCGCTGAGCTACCTGAACGCCAATCTCCTGACCGGGGAATTCCGCAGTAACCCGGATACGGTCATCCGGGGACTGCACCAGCGTTTTTTAGCTTATCAGGAACGTGAAGTCCTGGAAATGCTGGCCGACATCTGTCATTATCTGGGCCGGAAAACGTCCGACGACGCCAAGGCGATCCGTTATTACACCTCGTGCGCGCTCTATTCCTACCACTATCTGTTCGGCGAAAACCTTTACCCGGCGCGCGGCACATTCAGCAGCTCCGGCGAATTATTCTGCATCCGTTATTACAATGCCTCGGTCACTCATATTTTTGAATTTCTGTCCGACCGGGGGATGCTCTGGCTGGAATCGTTCATGCTGCCGACGGTGATCGACGACAGCCCGGTTCATTTCGAAGTGCCGCTCTATGATCTGTCGTTTCCCCGCGATTATTACGATAAATTCACGGCGGCAAGCAATTACAGGGTCAGCGGAGCTTTGACTTACAGCGGCCGTTTCGGCATCGGCGTGCCGATGGTCGGAGAACTGAAGTCCGGGCCGGACGTTAAGAATGATTTCCTGTCGGACGGCATGCCGACACCGCTGACGATCTTCCTGCGTTTCAAATTTCAGGATAAGCGTGTTTCGGCCACCTTTGAATTTTATGACACGTTTAAAACCGAAACCGTCCAGGTAAACGGCAAGGATATCCCGCTGGAGCTGGATTTCACGACTCCGTTGGCGTTTATGCTCAAAACGCCGGAGGTGCTGCCGGGGATTTTCGCCATGCTCAACCCGGACAAGACGTCCCGGTACAACGGCATTTATATGTTGACGCCTTATTCGAAAGACCGTATTCCGGTTGTTTTCGTCCACGGCCTGATGTCCAATCCGCGTACCTGGGCGCAATTGCTCAATACGTTGCTCAGCACCGAGGCCATCCGCCAGAATTACCAGTTCATGATGTTCGGCTATTCGACCGGCAACCCGATTATTTATTCCGCGAAACAATTGAGAACGGAGTTGACCGGGTTCCATCAAAAGTTCAATCCCGGATCGGACAACCCGAATTTCAACCGGATGGTGGTGATCGGCCACAGCATGGGCGGATTGCTGACGAAAACATTGATTCAGGACAGCGGCGACTATCTGGCCGAACAGTTGCTCGACGACAAAAAGCGGAAAATATGGGATAACCTGACGGAAGAACAGCGGGCCTATTTCCAAAGCATGGCATACTTCAAAGCGCTGCCGTTTGTGCGGCGGGTCGTCTTTATGGCGGTACCGCACCAAGGTTCGGACCTGGCGACCAAATCGTTTGCCGGTTTTTTCGCTTCGCTGATCTCGCTGCCGAAAGACCTGATCAATGAAATCCATGCGATTTCCAAGTCTGCCTTGATCGATGCGGGACTGGTCAAGGAGGATGGACGGGTCCTCATCGTCACCGGCATCGGCAACCTGAACCCGAAAGATCCCTCGTTGAAAGCCTTGAATGCGTTGCCGTTCAAGGACGATGTCATTTTTCACTCCGTCATCGGCAACCGGAAAAAAGCCGATACGCCGGGCGGCGACGACGGCGTGGTATCGTACCTGAGCTCGCACCTCGATGGCGCCAAGAGCGAACTGGTGGTGAAATCCGGCCACAGTGTCCAGAGTACCGCCGCCGCCATTGACGAGATCCGGCGGATTCTGCTGCTGCACCTGTACGAAAACGGATTGCTGCAGGGATACGGGTTCCAGCGCAAAGATTTGAAGGAAAAAAGTGGGCGAAATTAAAAAAGTATTGAAACTCCTGCTTCGGGGGCTTGGCTGGCTGTTTTATGCCGGAATGACGCTATGGTGTTTCGGCGCGGCCTGGTATTCGAATTTGCCGTGGCACTGGCTGCGGGTGACGTGCGCGGTGGTGGTGGTGGGGCTTTTGATCTGCGGCGTTCTGCTCCGGAAACGGAAGGGGCTGTGGGGGGCGGCGGGCATCATGGCGGCGGTCGCCGTATGGTTTATGCTGATTCCGGCGACAAACGACCGACCGTGGCTGCCGTCATTCGCCCGCAATCCTTATGCGGTATTCAGCCCGGACGGTTCGGAAGTGACCATTCACGACATCCGCGATTTTGACTACCGTGCGGAACATGACTTCACTGTCCGTTACATCACCGGAACCTGCAAACTGGACGAACTGCGAAGCATGGATTACATTCAGGTCCATTGGGACGGCATGGAGGCGATCGCGCACTCCATGCTTTCGTTCGGGTTTGCGGACGGGCGCCATCTGACCGTGTCGGTGGAAACCCGGCTGGCGGAGGGCGATGTACAGGGCGCGTTGCCCGGACTGTACAAATGTTTCGGGCTGTTGATGATTCTGGGGACGGAACGCGACCTGCTGGGGCTGCGGACCAACTACCGTCACGAACAGGTGTATCTTTACCCGACCGGATGCAACCGCGAACAGGTGCGGACGGTTTTTCTGGACATCCTGCGGCGGGTTAACGAATTGCGGGAGGAGCCTCAATTCTATAACACCATCCGGCATAATTGTTTCACCTCCCTGATTCCGAGCCTGAAGCTGATCATGCCGCAGATGCGCCGGGATATTTCCATGCTTTTCAACGGGCTCACCGACAAACGGATTTACGAATACGAACTGGCAAAGGGAAAGTTCCACGACGGCTCGTATCAGGACTTCCGCCAGCTGCATTACGTCAATCCGAAGGTGGACCGTTTGCCCGAACTGCCGACGGCAAATGAGTACTCCGGATTGATCCGGCGTCCGCCCGGAAAATGAAATCCGCTTCCCGGTACGGTTAAAACCGAAGTTTTTCAGCGGGAGCCTATTGACAAACCGCTGATCTGCATCCATATTATGATGAAAGAAGATTCTGTCTATTAGGAAAACGCAAACGGAACCAGCGGTGGATGGTTCCCGGAAAGGGGGGTCCTGAAATGGCCATGAATGATCATCAGACGATTCAACCGGGTGAATGGATCTGGCGGGAACGCTTTCTGAGCAACAGCGATTGTTTCATGTTTGCCCGGAAAACATTCACACTGGATGCGGTTCCCGGTGAGGCGAATCTGTGGATCGCCGCCAACTCCGTCTATCAGTTGTTCATCAACGGCAAGCTGATCGGGTTCGGGCCGGGCTACAAGGGCACGGAATATTCATTTGCCGATTCCTACAACGTGTCGTATTACCTGCAGCCCGCCGCCAACACGATTGAAGTCCTGGTTTACCACTGCGCTCTGCCGGATGAATACGATGTCAGGCCACGGGGGCTTTTCTGCCAGCTTGAAATCGATGGCAAATTTTATCTGGGGACCGACCGGTCCTGGCAAACCATGGAAGGATTCTGCTATCAGAACAGCCGCGCCCGCAGTACTCCGGATTCCTATTTCAATGAATACATCAACATGCGGATTCTGCCGTCCAACTGGGTCAGCGAAGAAAGCGAAGACAAACTGGCCGCCACCCACTGGTCGGAACCAACTCAAATCATTTCAACAACGGCCTACGGCGCGGCGGTTCAGCCGTCGCCCATTTCCGCCAATAGCTGCGACGAAAACGGGGAGTTTACCCCCGTCGCCTGGGGCAATATCAAGGAGCGCGAGGCATATACCTATTGCTCGTTCGGCCGGATTTTCGCCGGAAGCCCGGCGGTCTATGCGGCCAGGGCCTATGTCTATGCCGGAGAGGACTCCGAGGTTCCCATCCGGATCATCTGCGATGACCGTCATGTTTTCTTCAACAATCACACCATGATCAGTTCCACTATTGACGCGGAACAGAGCCCGGCCGCCACTGAAACGGTCCTGCCGCTGCGCAAAGGCTGGAACTGCCTGCAGATGATTCAACAGGTCCGGGAAAATTCGATGGGATTCGCATTGGCTTTCCCGGCGGTTTCCGCCAATAACCTGTCGCTTCATTCCCAGCCGAGTGAAAAGGGCGCGGCCGCCTGGGAAATGGTGGGCCCATTGAAAATGCCGCTTGAGGACGCCACCCCGTCAATCGATTACGCAAAGCTGGCACGGGATACATTCCAGCCGTCGCCGGATAATATCACGGACGCTTTTTCATGGCTCCATTGCTGCGAATTCCAGCCGTTAAAGCTCGAAGACGCTCCGGAAGACCTCGCAAGCGGACAGTTCCTGACCTTGAAACTGGACCAGCTCCGCATCGGCTTCCCCGTGCTGACCATGCATGGCGAAGACGGCGACATCGTCGATGTGACGATCGGCAACCGGCTGAACGCCGCAGGGTTACCGATTCTCGACGACAAATCGCGCTGTACCCACACCTTGGAACTGCGCGCCCGCGACAACGCATTCATCAAATTTCTGCCGGTGGACTGCACCTATCTGCAGGTGGTTGTCCGCAAAGCCAAAAACAAAGTCCGGATCATCAACTGCGTGTTCAATGAAATTGTCCGGCCGCAGAAATTTGAAACGCAATTCACCTGTTCGGATGATGTTCTGAACGATATCTGGCAGGTCGGACAGGAAGTCATGCGCCGTAACGTCAATCAGACGTACCGTTTCGCCCACAGCGAGGATGAATCCATGTACATGCTGGATTCCTACGGCTTGTCGGCGAACATGATCTGCGCGTTCGGCGACTATCATTTTTCCGAACTCATGTTGCGTGTTTTTGCCCGGATTCAGTTTGAGAACGGCAATATTCCCGCCATGAGCTCCAGCGGGCGCTGCAAGACTCAAATCAACCACATGGCGTTTTTCCCGATGTGGCTGGCCTATCATTACCGCACCAGCGGCAACGAACAACTGGTACGCGAACTGCTCCCGACCTTGGATATGGCGGTTCAGTTCTTCGAATCGCTGGTGGATGACAAAGTCGGAATGATCGTCGACATCGACAAGAAGTTCCGCATTCATTGCGAAATAAACGATAACGTGGAGGACTACTCCGGCTGTTCCACCGACGTCAATTCGCTGTATTGCCGCTTCCTGCTTTCCGCCGCCGAAATCTACCGGATTGCCGGGCAGGAGGACAAAGCAGACAAGTGCATGGAAGTGGCGAATCGGATCGTCCGGCTGCTCCACGCCTGTTGCTGGGTGCCGAGCGAAAAGGTTTTCTGCGATTCGTTTTGCGAGGGACATGAAGAAATCAGCTGCAATTCGTTCACGAATATGCTGGCGCTTTTCGCCGGGGTCAAGTCACCGGATGAATATCTGGATTACCTGAATTACTTTTTCATCAACGATCCGCCGTCGTCCGGGTATCCCGAACAGACCAAGAGCAGTTATTTCAATTTCCTGTTCACCTATACGATGTTCGCGCTCCGCCAGACGGACTGGACATTGCGTTACCTGAAGGATTACTGGGCCAGCCGCATTGATTACAATGCCAAGGCATGGAAAGAAGCTCCCGACAGCGACAACCTTTCCGAAATGACCATGTCCAAGGGAAATATGATCGGTCCGAACATCTTCCTGGTTCGCGAAGCCGCCGGAGTCCGCGCGGCGGAGCCAGGTTTCACGGCGATTTATTTCAACCCGCCTTTCCGGTCGCTGAAATGGGCCAATCTTTCCCTGCAGACCGTTAACGGTAAGCTCCTGGTAAAATGGCAGGTCGAAGCGGACGGCAGCCTGGATGTGACGATCAACGCCAACTTCCCGCTCAAGGTTCTGTCGGAGTTTTCATCGGAGGTGATGGAGAAAACGACGTTCCGCATCAGCGAAAACATTACTTTGCTGGACCCGGAAAGTAAAAAATAACCCTGCCAAGCGAACAGGTTTTAAGCGCCATGTCTGTTTTGCACACAATAAAAACAGTTTTGTGCATTTCCGAAACTGCAACCTTCATTTATATTATACACAATGCAGTTTAAATGGAGGTTGCAGTATGTCGAAATATGGTCATGGAAATAGTGCCTGGTGGCAGGAAGCGCGTTTCGGGATGTTCATTCACTGGGGACTGTACGCGATGCCGGCCCGCCACGAATGGATTCGGAACTATGAAAAAATAACGGTTGAGGATTATCAGAAATATTTTGATCACTTCGACCCGGATAGGTACGACCCCGCCGAATGGGCCCGGACTGCCCGCGAAGCCGGCATGAAGTATGTCGTTTTCACCGCCAAGCACCACGACGGCTTCTGCATGTGGGACAGCAAACATACGGACTACAAAGTCACCCATACGCCCTGCGGCAAAGACCTGTTGCGGCAGTTGCTGGACGCGTTTCGCGCGGAAGGCATCCGTACCGGGGTGTACTATTCGCTGATCGACTGGCATCACCCGGAATTTCTCGTGGACGACCTGCATCCGTTGCGCGACGTTGAAGAAGAAAATGAAAAAAACAAACAGCGCAACATGAGAAAATATGCCGAATACATGCGCAATCAGGTGACGGAACTCCTGACGGAATACGGGCAGATCGATATCATCTGGTTTGATTTTTCTTATCCACATCTCAAACGCGGCAAAGGGCGCGAGGACTGGGAATCGGAAAAACTGGTACGCCTGGTCCGCGAATTGCAGCCGGAGATCCTGATTGACGACCGCCTCGATTTACCGGAAGCCGGAGACTTCTGTTCGCCGGAACAACACGTGCCCAGCGGCGGCATCCGTGACGAACAGGGACAGCTCGTTTTGTGGGAGGGCTGCCAGACATTCTCCGGTTCGTGGGGCTACCACCGCGACGAAAGCAGTTGGAAAAGCAACAAAATGCTGATTGAAATGCTGATTCAACATGTCAGCCGCGGCGGCAATTTATTGATGAACGTGGGACCGACGGCGCGGGGCTATCTGGACCACCGCGCGGTTTCCGCCTTGCAGGGATACGCCCGTTGGATGAAGTACCATAGCCGTTCGATTTACGGTTGTACGCTGGCTTCGGAAGAATTCACGGAACCGGAAAACTGCCGTTACACCTACAACCCTGAAACCAACCGGCTGTACTTGCACCTGCTGGTCTGGCCGTTCAAATTCATTCACCTGCCGAATTTGGGCGGCAAAGTTGAATATGTGCAATTATTGACCGACGGCAGCGAGATCTTTTTCCGGGATTCTTCGACTTCGGTTCATATGAACGAACAGGCGCCGGAGAACGCAGTTTCCCTGGACTTGCCGCCGGTTCAGCCGAACACCGAAATACCGGTCATTGAGATTTTCCTGAAAAACAACCGATGAAATTCAACCGTAAAAAACTATTGAAATCACTTGCCGGTACCGCTTGTGCGGTTCCGGCATTTTTCATGTTTCTGCCCGGCTGCGTGGCGGACCGGATCATTTTTCAGCCGCCGTCCGGGACATCGCCGTCGGTGCCGCTGGTCCGGCTGGAAGTGGAGCCGGGAACGGCCATCACCCTTCGTTACCTGCCGCCGCCTTCCGAGGAAGCGCCGGTCATCCTGTACAGCCACGGCAATGCCGAGGATCTGTCATATATGGAAGATTACCTGCAGGAATTCCGGCGGCGCGGTTACGGCGTAGCCGCCTACGATTACGAGGGCTACGGTACGAGCGATGGTAAACCCTCGGAAAAAAGCACTTACCGCGATATCGACCGGGTATACCGTTTCCTGACGGATGAAGCGGGGATTTCACCGGAACGGATCGTGATTTACGGAACTTCGGTCGGCGGCGGGCCGTCCTGCTATCTGGCGGAAAAGTCGCCCGCGGCGGCGCTGGTTCTGGAAGCGCCTTTCACCAGTGCGTTTGCGGTGGTGAAGATGGGATGGCTGCCGGGGGACCGCTTCCGGAACCTGCGGCGGATTGGCAATATCCGGATACCGGTACTGATCATCCACGGAGACCGGGATTCCATTGTGCCGTTCGCCCATGGTGAGGCACTTTATGAAAAGGCTAATGAACCGAAACGGTTTTACCGGGTGGACGGGGCAGGGCACAACAATATCCGCCTGGCGGCGGGCGAACGCTACTGGCGGGAACTGGCCGGTTATCTTTCGGAGAAGCGGTAGCCGACTCCGCGGACTGTTTCAATGAGATTATTGTGCGGGCCGAGTTTCTTGCGCAGGCCGACGATCTGAACGTCGATGGCGCGCTCGGTGACCGGATAATCGTCGCCTTTCACCCGATTAACGATTTGACTGCGGGAGTAAATCCGTCCGGGGCTGCGGGCAAAGAGCAGCAGGACTTCGAATTCGCTGTAGGTCATGGTCACGGGCTGGCCGTCGATCAGCACTTCGCGGCGTTCGACGTCGATGGCGATCGGGCCGCGTCGAATCATGGCGCCGCCGGGGTTGCCGGACTGTTCGCTGCGCCGCAGGGCGGACTTGATGCGCGCCGTCAGGACCTGCAGGTTAAAGGGCTTGGTCACATAGTCGTCGGCGCCTGCTTCGAGCCCGGCCACGATGTCGGTGTCGGTGCTTTTGGCGGTCAGCATGATGATGGGAATGTGAGCGGTGTCTTCCCGCGACTTCAAGTTCCGGCAGACCGTGATTCCGTCCATTTCGGGAAGCATCAGGTCCAGCAGGATAATCGCCGGGCGTTCCGTGTACGCCATGTCGAATCCGGTTTTGCCGTCTTCGGCGGACACGATCGGTCCGAATCCGGTTTTTTTCAGGTTATACTGCAATACGCTCTGAATATCCTCGTCGTCTTCGATAATCAGGATCTTTTTGTTGTTCATAAACATCCTTCGTTTTATGCGATACTATAATATGGAGGCTTCCGCCCGGATTTCAATAGGAGGATTGTTTGAATTTGGTTAGATTGTGCTGTAAATAAAAAGCCGCCCGGTCGGATTGACCGGACGGCATCGAATGACGGCTTCTGATGGGATCAGAGATTGTAGAACTCCTTGGTGTTCCGGTAGCACATGCCGGCGACGAGTTTTTCGATGACTTCATAGGGAGCCTGTCCGCGCTCGACATGTTCGCCCAGCACGCTGCAAAGCACCCGGCGGAACATTTCGAACCGGGAACCGTAGCTGAGCAGTTTGCGGGAGTCGGAAACCATCCCGGCGAAATTGGCAAAGGTATCGACGGAGCCGATGTATTCGAGCTGGCGGCGCATTCCCACCGGCGTGTCAAGCAGCCACCAGGCGGAGCCGAGACGGACTTTTTCGCCGAAGGCGCGGGCCATCGTGGCCAGCATGGACTGATGCGCCGGATCAAGGCAGTACAGGACGACTTTCAGCCGGTTGTCGAAACGGTTCAGGAACGGAATCAGCGGGCGCATCTGGTCCTGCATGGAGTTGCAGATGTCGCCGCCGACGTCCGGACCAAGCGATTTGAACAGGGAATCGCGCACGTCGCGCACGGCGCCGAGGTGCAGTTGCGTCACCCAGCCTTTTTTGGCGTTGAATTCGCAGACTTCACCAAGGAAGCAGCTCATATAAGTGTCGATTTCCTCCGCGGAGAGGGGTTCGCTCCGCAGGGCTTTGCGGAAAACCGCGTCGGCGTCGCGCTTGGAAGCCGTACCGGACACCATGACTTCAAGCCCGTGGTCGGTGGCCACGCAGCCGTTTTCCGCGAAGAAGTCGTGGGAAAGGGACATGGCCTGAAGCAGGTCATCAAGCGATTCGATCTTCATATTGAACCGTTCGGCGACTTTTTCCACGTAATCGCGCCAGCCGGGATTGCCGATTTTCATGGCTTTGTCCGGGCGCCAGGTGGGACGGATCAGGGTTTTGCCGGAGACTTTGGCCACCGTGCGGTGATCCCGCAGGGAATCAATGGGATCGTCGGTGGAACACATCACTTCGACGCCGATTTTCTCGAGCAGGGCCAGCGGCTTGCTTTCGGGTTTCGCCAGGACTGCGTTGGCTTCCGTCCAGATGGCGGCGCCGGTGTCGGGACCGATCAGTTTGGTGATGCCGAGATAGCGTCTCAGGTCAAGATGAACCCATTCATAAACCGGATTGCCGGCGATTTCAGGAAATACGGACGCGAGTTTCAGCCATTTTTCTTCGTTCGAACGGTCTCCGGTGATGTATTCCTCGGGCACGCCGCGCTTGCGCAGCATTTCCCATACATAATGGTCGGTGGCGGCGAACAACTGCCAGACGTCGGCGTAATTGTCGTTGGCGGCGATCTCTTTGACATTGGCGTGGTTGTGGGCGTCGACGATCGGCAGATGACGGACGGCTCCATAGAGACGCTGCCCGGCGGCATTGTCAATCAGGTACTTTTCTCCTAGAAAACTCATTTTTCTTCCTCAATGGTATTCGTTTTGGTTAAAATAAGTCCAATATAATATAGTATTGTTTTCTGACAAGAAAAGTATTTTTCAGAAAAAAAATTCGAAAGATGCCCGCGACCCTTACAGTTTATGACGGGCGATCGTATACTGTTCCAGCTTGTCGGGAAGCATGTCGAATCCCATCCCGGGCCCTTCGGGCATGGTCAGGAAACAGCCGTCTTCCAGGCGATAGCGGTCACGGACGATGTCGTCCGCCATATACATGCGGGCGAAACTGCAATCCGAGGGGAGGGAACAGTTGGGCAGCGAGGCCGCGGTCAGACGGGCGGCCTCGGCCACGCCGGTGCCAACGCGGCTGCCGATCCAGTTCGGCATCCCGTGAGCCTGGCAAAGATCATGAATCCGGCGGGTATGGCAGAGCCCGCCGACCCGGCAGACTTTGATGTTCACGATATCCGCGGCCTGCAGGGCTATGGCGCAAAGGGTGTCGTGGTAGGTATGCAGGCTTTCATCCAGGCAGACCGGCGTCTTGAGGTGTTTGCGGAGCTGGGCGTGATAATAAATATCGTGTTCATTCAGCGGCTGTTCGATCATCAGGAGGTTGAACCGGTCCCATTTGGCAAGATGGGCGAAGTCGTCAATGGAATAAGCGTTGTTCGCATCGGCCATCAGGGTGATGGCCGGGAATTCCTCGCGGATCGCCTGAAGATAGGCGAAGTCATGGCCGGGACACACCTTGATTTTGATCCGGCGCATGCCGAGCTTGAGTTGTTCGCGGACGGCTTCAATGGCTTTTGCCGGGGAGCTTTTGATGCCGATGCTCGGACCGGCTTCCACTCGTTCGCGGGTGCCGCCGAGCAGTTTGTAACAGGGTTTGTTCTGGAGTTTACCCAACAGGTCCCAATAGGCGGCTTCCAGCCCGGCTTTGGCGAACTGGTTACCCCGGAATTGTTCAAATGCCTGGTTCAACTCCTCCGCCGAATGCCAATCGCTGCTCTGAACCAGCGGCCCGAGTACGCGGGAAGCGATGTCGATGACCGAGCCGACCGTTTCATGCGCATAAAACGGCACCGCGTCCACCGCCGCTTCGCCCCAGCCGGAAATCCCGTTGCTGCGGCATTCGAAGATAACACCTTCTTTTTCAATAATTTCGCCCACACTGATCCGGAAGGGCGTTTTCAACGGAATCTTGAATACATACGCATAAACGGCATCGATTTTCATGATAAAACATCTCCTGTTTCACCGTCAATTTACCATGAGAATGGATGGAATACAAATCCGTTTTTATCTGTCCCCTGTTGTTTTTCGGTGAATTCGGATTATATTACGGTTTTTGAACAAAACATAGGCCCATATGACACCCGGACAACTGATTCCTATCATGAAACAGGAGGGGACGGCGATTTGCCGTCTGCCCGGCGGCGATCCGCCCCGCTGGGGGCTGTTCCGTGCCCCCGGCGAAGTCATCACGGCTCGGCGCCCGGCGGAAGTCCCGACAGCTGTCGAACGGCTGGAACAGGCATTGGCCGCCGGTTATGCCGTCGCCGGTTTTCTGGCTTACGAGGCGGCCCCGGCGTTTGACCGGCATTTCCGGGTGATTGCACCGCCAGATGCCGAACCGTCCGTCTGCTTTGCGATATACCGGCAAGCTCCGGCAATCATCGAACTTCCTCTTGTGAATGACTTTAAGCCGGATATCAATTTCACGCCGGAACTTACCCGCGCGGCCTATACCCAAGCATTGACTGCCATCCGCGACCGGCTTATTGCGGGGGATATCTATCAGGCGAATTTCACGTTCCGCTGCCATTGCGCGGCAAGTCCGGAAGAACCGGAACGTCTGTTCCTGAGCTTATGTTCGCGGCATCCGGTGCCTTATGCCGCTTTTTTGAATTTCGGAGACCGAAAGATTCTGTCTCTTTCGCCGGAGTTGTTTCTGGAACGCAACCGTGAATACATCGTCAGTTCCCCCATGAAAGGAACCGTAAAACGGGAGCCGGACGCCGACCGCGATGCGCAAGCCGCCTGTTTTCTCGCCAACGATGAGAAGAACCGCGCCGAAAACCTGATGATCACCGATATGGTGCGCAACGACCTCGGCCGTATCTGCCGTCCGGGTTCCGTCCGGGTCGATCCGCTTTTTCAGGTCAAGACCTACCGTACGGTGCATCAGATGATTTCGACGGTCCACGGAGAATTGGCGGATGGCGTTTCATTGAAAGACATTCTGGGCGCGACCTTTCCCGCCGCATCCATTACCGGGGCCCCGAAAATTCGCGCGATGGAGGTCATTGCCGAAAACGAACACAGTCCACGCGGCGTTTACTGCGGCGCGGTCGGCTGTTTTTTGTCCGCTTCTTCGTTCTGCCTGAATGTCCCCATCCGAACGCTGACCTGGACTCCGGCGGAAACCCGGCTGGGGATCGGCGGCGGCATCGTCCTGGATTCCGAACCGGAAAGCGAATGGCGGGAAGCGCTGTTGAAAAGCCGGTTCGTGCATTTCACCATGCCGGAATTTCAGGTGTTTGAAACGATTGGTTGGGAAGCGGGGCGCGGCTATCTTTTCCCGGAAGAACATCTGGCGCGGATGCGGAAAAGCCAGTACTATTTCGGCCGTCCGTGGCGCGAAAAAGAAATACGTGACGCGCTGGCCGTCGCCGAAAAGGAATTGCACGCCCAACCGCAGTTGCCCGGCCACCGCGGCGTCCGGCTGACGCTGACGCACGACGGAGCCGGCCACGGTGAAATCACTCCTCCGCGCCCCCCCTGGCGACCGGAAGGCGTCCGGCTGAAACTGGCGGCCATTCAGGTTGATTCCGGTGATTTGTTTTTGTATCACAAAACGACCTTCCGGGAAATTTTTGACCGGGAATACCGCAAGGCGCTTCAGGAAGGCTTCGACGAAGTGCTCTTCTGCAATGAAAAGGGATTTTTGACCGAAGGTGCGATCAGTTCCCTGTTCATCCGGCGGGACGGACAATGGCTGACGCCGCGCCTGTCGAACGGCCTCCTGCCGGGCGTCTGGCGGCAGGCCCAGCTCCGGTTGCTGGAGGCATCGGAGGCGGACCTTCGCCCGGAAGACCTCGAAGCCGCACAGGAAATCCGGATCGGCAATTCCGTCCGCGGCGGCGGACAGGTTGGGCCATATCCGACTGAAATCTGATTCCAGAAATTTTTTTTGATACTTGAATTTCAATATTCCCGCGTTACACTATCCGAAATAGCAGAAATAATAGTCATAAAGGATTGAGGCGATGAAAATTGAGTTCAGAATTGACTGGGGCTACCAGTTTTTGTATTCGCGGAGGCACTATCACCCGTTTTACCGCTGGGACGGACAATTGAAATGCGACGGCGGCGAAATTCAGGAAATCTACCAGCTTGATTACCCGGTGATCTGGTTCGGCCCGGGGCACTGTCCACATGAACGGAAACTCGAACGCCCCGAATGGCAAAGCACGACCCGGCGCGGGTTGTCCGGTATCCGGGTGGTGGCGGAGGCGGATGAGAATGCTGTTTTTACGCTGACGACCATGTCCGGCACCTTTGAATTCACCGCGAAGCAGATTCTCAAGGACGGACGGATCGTGTTTCATGTCGGGTCGAAATATTCGCATTGCCATGTGATCGTGACCCGATCGCGTTACTTGTGGTTCCGTCCGGCCCCGAAACCCGGACAGCAGGCGTGGGAGGCGGATGATCTTTCCGGCGTTCCGGTCCGGGACTGGGCCCGGATGCGTACCGCGTGGCTGGCCCCCGGTGAAAGCGTCGAGTTCAACGCCGATTTCGAGCGGAACGGCGAAGCGGTCTTTCATCTGGTCGGGATGGCGGCCCCCGCCTACACGCCCGGCAATGAACAGCCGATTCACGGTAATTTCAAGATGGAGCTTCATTGCGACGGCGAACCGGTTTCGGAGTTCGCCCATTATTTCCGCGAACACGATGTTTACATGCAGATGCTGGAGGACGCCTGGACCCGCTTCCGGGTTCAAAAAGGGGCGCATCGGCTGACGCTGACGAACAAGCATGAAAAATACCATCTTCTGCTCAGCCGGTTGACGCTGGAAATGAGCGCCGTGCACCATCTGCAGCTTTCATTGCCGCCGTGGGCGCTGGCCGGTGAAAAACTGATTGGGCGCATTTACGCCGAAAGCCCCGATACCGTCGAAGTCAAATGGCCCGGCGGCGGCGAAACCTGCGAATTGGCGCCGGGTTGGAACGATTTCCGTTTCACGCTGTACAATTCGGGAACCAACGTCCCCATAACCGCCGGCAACTCCCGGGACGTGATCCCGGCGGTATACGCGCTGGCGGACGAAACACCCGAAGTCACGGTGGGTTACGACATGACCACCATCCCGCACGACGATAACGGTTTCATGGATTGGCTGCTGGATTACACCTGGCGGACCCGCCTCGGCAATCTGGTGGTGTTCCGTTCGTTCCTGAAGGACGGGGAGAATAACCGCATCGGCGCCGATCCCGCCCTCCTGGCACGTTGGGGCAAATTCTGCCGGGAACACCATATTTACGTGGAAGCGGCCACCGATTACGAAGACGGCGCGCTGGTGAAAGCCGCCGCCGACCGGATGCACAGCGCCGGACGGCATGAATATCCCGGCGCGGTCTATGCCCGCGATCCCGCCGCTCCGTGGGCTTCGCCGGACATGAAAACCGCCGCCGAAAACTATCTGAACTACCTGAAAATCGAAATCGACAAAGCGCATCAGGCGTGTCGCCGCGCCGCCTTTGGCGACGCATCCGGTGGACACCGTTACTGTTATCTGGCCGGGGCCGATTTCCTCCGTACCGAAACGATGGTGCCGCATACGCAGCATTTGTGTTCGCAGGCACGCCCCGCGGCGGAAGCGCTCGGCGACGGCGAATGGGGCGTACACATCGCCATCCACCATGCGGTGCAGCCATATTTTGAAAACCACCTCGGAATCTATTTTCTGTCCATCTTCCAGCCCTGGATGATGGGCGCGTCGATGATCTACGAGGAGGACAGCTTGTTCATCATGTTCAAGGAAGAACGCATGGCGTGGGACGACCTCCTGACCAAAGGCAAACGCGACATGACCCGTGAATTTTACCGCTTCGTCAAAACCCACCCGCGCCGGGGCAGGGCGGAGCGCCGGATCGCATTTTTGGAAGGACGCTACGCCGCGCCGTTCAACGGGTTTATCTGCGACAGCGAACAGGACCCGCATTATTCGGTGTGGGGGCTTTTCGGCAACGACGATCCGGCATGGGGTCACGGACAGCCCGAGAAATGCCGCCAGCTCCTGGATGTGCTGATGCCCGGCGCCTGTACGCATCCGCTGCGCCAGCGCTATGACCGCCGCCGCTTCTTCTTTTCCGGCACGCCGTACGGCGATTTCGACGAAGTGCCGGTGGAGGCGGAAAGCGGTTATTTCCACCGCTACGCCCTGTTACTGAACCTTGGCTGGAACACCATGATCGCAGAAGACCACGCCAAACTCAAGGAGTATGTGAAAAACGGCGGTACGCTGTTCACCGGCATCCCGCAGTTCAGTACTCATGTGAAGCGCGACTTCCTGCGCGATTGGCAGGACCTCTCGCTGTGGAACGGCGGCGATTTAAGCGAATTGTGCGGCGTGAAAGTGCTCGGACCGGGCGCGGAATACAGTGGACAATGGAATGCCGCCGACCGGAAACGCTTCCCGGAAGTCGAGTTGTCCGCCTGTCCCAGCGACTCCATCGCCGAGGACGGCCCGTGCCGCCTGGCGGAGATCGAACTGAACGGCGCCGAAGTGGTCGCCTGGGATGCTTCGACGGCTCAGCCGCTGGTGGTCCGCTTCAAACTCGGCAAGGGAGTGGTGTATCTCCTGACCGCCTGGGCGTATCCCGGCCACGAGCAGCTCCAGCAGACGGCGGCTTCCTGGATCGCTCGCCTGGCGTCCGACAGCCGCGGCGACTGCCATGTCAAAGACCCTTCGCGCGAAGTTTTCTGGAACGTCTGGCCGGAAACGGAACACTACAGCCGGATGATGCTGTTGAATACCGACTGGACCGCGCGCGCCAATGCCAAATGCGTTCGCGTCGTGACCCCGGCGGTTGAGTTTGACACCGAAGTGAAGGAGCGTACGCCGCTGATCCTGACGGTACTGCCGTTTGCGGTCATCAAGCCGTCCGCCGAAATACACGTGGAGATCGCCGACGCCAACGCCGCGTCCGCGGAACTGAAACTGCACGGGACGGGGCAGCAGACCATGCAGGTATATTACTGCGATGGACGGACCGAAAAGCGCGAACTGGATTTCAGCCGCGACACGGTCCTGAAAATGACTTTGACCAAGGAACAGTAATCTACAGGTGGTGCCGTTTCCGGTATTGAAGCGGCGAGATGCCGCATCTCTGCCGGAAAAAACGGGACATGGCATAGACGCTGCTGAATCTGCATTGATCGGCAATCTGCGTGATATTGAGCGTGGAGTGCAGCAGCAGGTGTTGAATCAGGTGAACCCGGTTCGTGCGGATGATTTCCGCCGGAGTGACATTGACCGACTGCCGGAAAACCGCCCGCAGGTAACTCGGCGACACGCCGAGGCGCCGGGCCATCTGTTCAAACGTCATGCCGTAAGACTGCTGCGTCATCAGAAGCCGGCAGATCTGGCGGACGTAATCCTGTCCGCCGCCCGACGCCAGGTGAAAAATCCCGGCCTCCACCGGTTCGCTGCGGCGCAATGAATCCAAAAGCAGGCTGATGTGGCAGGCGCACGCGATGCCTGAATTCACCGTATCCTGTTCAATGGCTTTGAAATAACTGGCGCAGACATTTTGCAGGTGGTCTTCGCTTTCCCCGGAGAGGTTCATCATCCGGTTGCGGAAAACGTCGAACCAGTGCGGCACGACTGCGTGAAAACGGATCAGGAGCCATTCCGCCTCCTGTCCGTAATACGAGATCCGCATATGCGCCTGGCTTGGAAACACCAGCATGGCATTGTTTTCCCGGAACAGGTAAGTGATGCCGTCCACCATCAGGCAACCTTGGCCGGAGAGGCAGAGCCAGAGCACGAATTCCTGGTGAATGCTCGATTGGTGGGGCGGGCTCCGCTCCGGTTCATAACGGCGGAATATGTGAAAACGCTCCAGCATGACGGGTTCCACCGGCAGGCTCTGGTCCATGGACTGTTTGACTTCATCGGAGAAGTCGTGATTTGGCGGCAGTTTCAATTTCATAACGGAACTTTAACCGCTGAATACGGTCCTTTCAAGCCAAAAAAGTCGGTTTTGTTAAAAATATAAAGATTTTTGCCATTTTCTTTTCCGGGCTGTTGCAGTATAATAGTAACAGTCATAAAGAAACAAGTGGAGGAATTTTTTTATGTTTATAAAACGATACAGGCGTCGGGCATGGAGAATTTTCACCTTGATTGAACTCCTTGTCGTGATCGCGATCATCGCGATTCTCGCCGCCATGCTGCTGCCGGCACTAAGCAAGGCACGGGACAAAGCACGAGCCATCACCTGCGTCGGCAACCTCAAGCAGAACGGCCAACTGCTGATGCTCTACCAGCAGGATCACGGCATGTATTTTGCCAACCACAACGCAACCACCGACAATATTACCAACGGCGCGCTGCCGGACCGTGGCTGGATCTGGACCCGATTTCTGATCGAAGGCGGCTACGCGAAGCCTTATCTGCCGATTTTCCGCTGTCCGGTCAGTTCCGCCGAAACGAATGTTTCCGAAACCATGTTTTACAGTTACGGGGCCTTTTACTCGAATCTTCACGGTACGCCGTCTCAATTTGCCTTTAACCTGAAACACGAGGGCATTCAAAAGGCGGGATATTCCAAAACCGTGCTGATGGCCGACAGCGGCACGGTTCCTGCTGGCTCCTCTTATTCAAAACTATTGACTTCCAACGCATCCGGTACCGCTTATTCCCGAATTTATGGAGTTCACGCGGGCAGGGCCAACCTGCTGTTGCTGGACGGTCATGTGAGCGGGGCGGCGCAGGCGGAAATCAAGCAGGACTATTACGCGCTCCATTTCAATAACGGAGTTCAGGTATTCAATTATTTCTGCGTCGGGCCTTTCGGCTCAACCATGATGTCGAATCTATAATCCAAACAAAGGGAAAAGAGACCAATGTATCGGAAGATGATATGGTTATTCGCATGTTGCCTGGGGCTGGCGCTGCAAGCCGCCGACCCCGGCATCGAGCCGCGCCGAAAAATCCGGCAGGCGATCGAAAACCCGGCGACCGCGCAAACCGCGGCCGAAACAGCCTTGACGGATGCCGACCCCGCCATTCGGCTCTACGGCTTGTACCACTACACCCGGATTCATGGCGAAAAAGCCCTGCCGAAATTGTTCGCCATGTCGATGGACAAAGACCCGTCCGTCATCAATTTCCTGACGATGTTCGCAGCCTCGGCGCAAGACCGGGAAGCAGGGCAGGCGCTGCTGCTCGAAATCATGAATAAAAATCCGAATCACACCTTGCGCCGGATGGCCGCGCGCTATGCCTCCACGTTCAAATTCCACAAAGTCACCAAACGGCGGAAATTCGATCCCCAGTGGGATTATGAACTGCGCCCTGTTCAGACAATCGATCTGCCGTTGACCGGCTGGCGCTTTACAACGGACCCGCTGGTCAACGGTCATGAAAACGGATTTTACGAAATCAGTTTCGATGACTCGGCATGGAAACTGTTGAAAATCGGCGGCTGGAACAAACAGGGATTTCCGGATTATACCGGCATCGCCTGGTACCGGATCACCTTTACCCTGCCGGAGAAAATCGACAGCAAAGCGGTGGAGCTCTATTTCCGGGGCGTGGACGAATGCGCCTGGGTCTGGCTGAACGGTGTTTACTGCGGACAGCATGACGAGGGCGCGGCGGGCTGGAACCGTCCTTTTTATCTGGACGTGACCGAGGAGATCAAATGGAACGCCGCAAACACGCTCGTCGTCCGGGTGGACAACAGCACGATGGACGGCGGCATCTGGAAACCGGTCAGCATTGAAATTTTAAAATAGGTTTGTGATTTATGAAAAAGATTACGCTGTTTCTGAGCATTGCGGTATTGTGCTTCTGCATGGTTGCGGAAGAAGCCGCCTTTACGATGGATTTCAGCTACCGGAAAGGTTTTATCCGACTGGAAGAAAACCCTTTATTGCACATAAACATCAATAATCCCGGCAGACAGGATGTTTCGGCTGAACTCACGCTGGCATATGCCGGTTTGAACGGCCTGAACCCCTTGAAGCTCAAGCTGACGCCGGGGCGCAATCTGGTAAAAGCCCGGTTGGAAACCCGTTTCAAACCGGGTTCTTATCCGCTGAAAGCCGTATTGAGCAGCGCCGCCGGGCAGCTTGCCGCTGCGGAAACCACGATCACCATTACCGCGGAACAGGGGGATATCCTGCCGGTCATGATGTGGGGCGGCGGCAATTTGTCCGAACTCAAGCGGCTGGGTTTCACCCACTATCTGGTAATGGTCAACATTCTGCTTGCGCGCAATCAAACCGCGGATGCCATCACCAACATCGACCGTGCGCTGTCCGAGAATATTTATTGTTTCGACCGTTTTTCCCTCGCGACGGAAAAGGAATTTCTGGAGAAATTCCAGCGCCGCGACCGCAACGGCAAACCCTACGAACGCCCGAATCTCGACGCTTCCAATCCGGAGGCCATCGAATGGACCAGAAAACGGGCGGCGCGGGTCGGCGAGTTCCTGGCGGAGCATCCGGGGTTTGACGGCGCGCTGATCAACAGCGAAGTGCGTGACGGCACCCAGCCTTCGTTTACCGGTTTTGAAGAAGCGGAATTCCGCAAAGCGACCGGCGGCGCCGAAGTCCCGTCGCAGGTAAAGGGCTCGAACGGCGTGCCTTATTTCGGGCTGCCCGGTTTTCCCTCCTCGCGCATTGTACCGGACAATGATCCGCTGCTGGTTTATTACCAATGGTTCTGGAAGACGGGCGACGGCTGGAACCCGCTTCAGGGCATCCTCAGCGACACTTACCATGAATCGATCAAACGCCCCTTTCTGACCTTTTTCGACCCGGCGGTCCGGGTTCCCCCCGTCTGGGGAAGCGGTGGCAAAGTCGACGCCATCAACCACTGGACTTACACCAACCCGGACCCGCTGCGCATGGGGCTGGCCGCCGATGAAATGATCGCGATGGCCGACGGCGCCCCCGGGCAGAAGATCATGAAAATGACTCAGTTATTCTGGTACCGCGACCGTTCCGCGCCGGTTGCCATGAAGGTGGAAAACCCGCCGTCCTGGATTCAGGAGGAGCCGGACGCCAAATACATCACCATCTCTCCCGATCATCTGAAAATTGCCTTCTGGAACAAAATCGCCCGGCGGCTCGACGCGATTCTGTATCACGGTTCGCCCTCGCTGCTCAGCAAGTCAAAAAATGCCTACCGCTATACCAATCCGCATACCAAAGAAGCGTTGGCGGAGCTTTCCGCTTCGGTGATCAAACCACTGGGGCCGACGTTGAAACGGATTCCCGAACGGCAGGCGGACGTGGCGATTCTGCAGAGCTTTACCAATGCCATCTTTACCCAGAACAATCACAGTTACGGTTCCGCCCACGCCTTTACGTCGGATTTGCACATGGCGTTGCAGTGGAATCATTTTCAACCGGCTATCATTTACGACGAACACATTCTCCGGGGTGATCTCGCCAAATACAAGGTCCTGTTCCTGCCGGGGGCCGAAGTATTGACTCAATCCGTGTTCGAGGCGATATTGGAATTTCAGCGCGGAGGCGGCATTGTTGTGGCGGACGAGAAAATCGTTCCGGGAATTCTGCCGGATATCAGCATCAAATCGGTTCGCCGCTATACCGTCGCCGAACCCAGCAAAAAAGTATTTCAGAAGCTCGGACAGCAGATCAAGCAAAAACTGGCGCCGTATTATCAATCGGATTTCGAGGCTTCCAATCAGGACCTGGTTGTGCGTACGCGCCGTTACAAAACAGCCGATTATCTGTTCGTCCTGAACGACAAGCGGGCGTATGGCGATTACGTGGGTCAATACCGTCGTGTTCTGGAAAACGGCGTGCCGAATGCCGGAACCGTCACCCTGCGACGCAAAGCCGGGGCGATTTACGACCTTGTCAAACATCAGGCAGTCGATTTCCAAGCATTGCCGGACCGCTGTGAAATCCCGGTATCGCTGGATGCCGGCGGCGGCATGATCCTGCTTGTCCTCGATGAACCGTTGGCGAAAATCGAATTGAACGCCCCCGGCACCGCAAAGCCCGGAGAACCGTTTAGCGCCGACATCCGGATTACCACGGCAGACGGCAATGCGCCGGACGCCCTGATTCCCGTGGAGGCAACGCTGTTGAACACTCAACATGAACCGGTTGCCGGAAGCGGCTGGCATTGCGCCGCCGATGGGCGCGTGACGGTATCCTTTACGCCGTCCCTGAACGACGCCGCCGGGGAATGGCGATTGAATGTCAGGGACCTGGCCTCCGGCAATACCGCTTCGGCGCTGATTCAGGTGAAGTGACGCCGGTTATTTCGGGCGGACGGCCCGCAGGAATTCCTCCGCGCGGGTCTTGTTTCCTTCCGGGAACAGGAAATCGTACAGGTTGGCCATATGGCGGTTTTGGGTTACACTGAAGCCGAGAGCATCCAGTCGGATTTGAAAGCCTTCCCACGAATCAAAGAATTCAAGGTCGCCATTGGCAAGGTTTAATATGAATTGTGAATTGCCAAAGCCGTAAATATATGGATAATCGGCCCGGATTTCGAGGTATCCCGGACCGATGATTATGTTATTTTGCGGATCGACAATAACCATTTCATTGGGTGCATGCAAACGCCAGACATAACCGTGCGGCAATCGTATCCGGGTGTTTTCCAGGTATCGCCAATAGACGAATGCCGTCAATACCGCGCAAAACAACACGATTAAAAACAACCATATATATTTCCCGGGATTCACAAACATCACGGCAGGCGCAGTTTGACGGTGTTGTTCAGGAGAAATCCCAGCAGCAGCAGCGCCAGCGCGATTCCGGCCAATACCGGGGCATACTCTTTGTAATCAATGAATTTCGGCTGTTCGATTCCCGTCTTTTCCATCTGGTTGATCTCCTCCATGACCTGCGCCAGTCCTTTGGCGTCATAGGCACGGTAGAATTGCCCGCCGGTAGCGGCGGCAATCTCCCGGAGAAGCGGTTCGTCATAGCTGTCCGGCACCGGCACCAGTTCGGTGCCGAACGGCGTCGACACCGGTACGATCGCCTGACTGCTGCCGATCCCCACCGTATAAATGACGATGCCGGTTTCCTTGGCGACTTCCGCCGCCTGGCGCGGCGTAATCCGCGCATCGACGTTGTTCGCGCCGTCCGTAAACAGCACAATCACCCGCCGCTTGGAATTGCTGTCCTCAAGCCTGCTGACGCTGGAGGCAATCGGGCCGGCAATGCCGGTGGCGTCGCCGATCATGCCCGGCTGGAGTTTTTCAAGGTGTTGAACCAGCCATGCATGGTCCAGCGTCGGGGGGCTGATATTGTAGGGCAGTTGCGCGAAACCGGTCAGGCCGATACGGTCGGTCGGTCGCTTTTCCACGAATTTGATCAATTCCTGTTTGGCGGTTTCGAGGCGGTTCCTTAATTTGCCGCTGTTCAACGCCTGCTGGAACTGCGCTTTGGTGGCGATGTCCTGCGGCAGATCGATCGCCTGCATACTGCCGGAAAGGTCGATCGCCAGCATGATGTCAATCCCCTGCGCCTTGATCACCACCTGTTCGATTCCGATCCGGGGGCGGGCGGCGGCGGCGATCAGCAGGATCGCGCCGAGCACCATCAACCAGACCGGCAGGGTCATACCTCCGCCACGGTTCAGGCGGCTCGCCTCCGCCATCGGCTGGAGCGTGGAAATGCGGATGGACGGCTGCTTCTGGAAAAACATCAGGTACCAGACCAGCAACGCCAGCGGAAGAAGTAACAATAAAAGCCAGGGATATTCAAAAGTCATTTGCGGCCTCCCGGTTCATCGACGGGTTTGGTTTCATGGACAAGGGTTTCAGCCTTTTCAATGGCGGAATTCAACATTTGTTCATCCGGCGGCATTTTGGCAAACTTGACCAGGTCCGCCGAGGTCATGAATTCGGACAGGAACGGGCGCTGCCGTTCGGGAAGGGGACCGTCGCCGCGGCTGAGTTCGGCCATGAATTCAGGCGTGGTCTGGCGGGCTGCATGCAGACGGAAACGTTTTTCCAGATACACCCGGACGATGTCGGTCAGGCGCACCAGCCCGGTTTCCAGATTCAATTTGCCGCCGCGCAAATCATGATGCAGCACCGCGATATCCTGCAGGGCCTGCGTCCACGGCGGTATCACATGGGCGCGTTTGCGGCGCTTCAGCAAAACGATCACCAAGGCGACAATCACCACGACCAGCGCAATGATGCCGTACAGAAACCAGCGCTCCCGTGAAGTCAATGACGGCGGTTCAACCGCTCCGGCAACTTGCAGGTCCGGCGTGGCGACCGAAATTTCATTCACCTGACAGGAAGGAATCGTCTGGCTGACCGCCGCGTCCTTCCGGTGAACCTGATCGAAATCGACCACCATTTTGCCGCCGCCGAGGATTCCGGTACGGTATGTTTTGAATTCAAACTCCACCTGCCACTCGCACCAGCCCCAGCGATAATGGGAAACCCGGATCGCCGGTTCGCCGATCTGCAACAACCCCTGAACCGGTTCAACCGCGGCGGAAACGATTTTGCGTCCCCACGGAACCCGGTAAGTGGAAGCGGCTTTGACGGTTCCGCCGAGCGCGACCGCGGACGGTTCCAGCGTCGGAGCGGAAAGGCTTTCCACCGGGTTCACACGTACCTGGCGCCAGGTGTACCAGCCCGCGGCGGCGGTCAGCACGATCAGGCCGATCACAGTCAGCAGGACAATCAGAATGATTTTTTTGATCAAAGGCCAGCTCATGCGGTCCTCCGTTTCCGGCGTTTGCCGAAGAATTTCATCAGGGATTTCACATAGTCGTCGCCGCAGCGGATATCCACAAGGTCAACCCGGGCGCGGTCGCAGCTTTTCTTCATGGCGTCGTGAAACGCCACCGATTTTTCGCTGAAACGCTTCTGACCTGCCTTGCTCAGGCTCACGATGCCGCCGCTCTCGGCGTCTTCCAGCACCACACCGGCAAGGGGGCGCCACCGGACTTCCAACGGATCGAGAATCCGGATGGCGACCAGGTCGTGGCGACGGTTCACGATTCGCATGGATTTTTCGATATCGTCTTTGGCGATCAGGTCGCTGATCAGAAAGACCACGCTGCGTTTGTTCAGGACTTGCAGGGTTTCTTTCAGCGCGGCGTTGATATCGGTCCCGTTGCGGCCGGGCTTGAACGCCACCAGTTCGCGGATCAGCCGCAAAACATGCGAACGCCCGGAGCGCGGCGGCAGGTAGAGTTCCGTGGAATCGGAAAACATCAGCAAACCCACCCGGTCGTTGTTGCGGATGGCGCTGAACGCCAGCAGCGAAGCGATTTCAATGGCGTTCTGCCGTTTGGACTTGTCGCCGCTGCCGAACGCCCCCGAAGCGGAGACGTCCACCACCAGCATCACGGTGAGCTCGCGTTCCTCCACGAATTTCTTGATATACGGCATCCCCATGCGCGCGGTGACGTTCCAGTCGATATCGCGGGCGTCATCCTCGGGCGTGTATTCACGGACTTCGTCGAATTCGATGCCGCGCCCCTTGAACATACTGTGGTAGGCGCCGCCGATCAATTCATCGACGATCCGGTTGGTGCGTATCTCAATTTTTCGCACTTGTTTGATCAGTTCTGATGGCAGCATGAGGAGCCTCCTTACGGTGTATGGAGCTCGTCCAGAATCATTTTGACAACCGCGTCGGAATCCATGTTTTCCGCCTCGGCCTCGTAGGAGATCATGACGCGGTGGCGGAGCACGTCCGGCGCGACATCCTTCACGTCCTGCGGGACCACATAGCCGCGCCCGGCCATGAACGCATATCCCTTGACCGCCAGAGCCAGCGAGATTGCCGCGCGCGGCGACGCGCCGACATCGATCAGGTTGGCCAGTTGGCCGAGCTTGGCATTGGACTGGCGGGCGGAAAGCTCCGCGTGCCGGGCAGGGCGGGTGGCGATGACGATATCGAGGATGTAATCGATGATTTTCTCATCCACATAAACCTTGTCGAGCCATTTGCGGGCTTCGAGAATATTGTCGAGCGAGGTCACAGCCAGTGAATCGAGCTTGATCTCCGGATGCGCCATGCGGTCGATGATCATGCGTTCTTCGTCGCGCTTCGGGTAATCGATTTTGAGCTTGAACATGAAACGGTCCACCTGAGCTTCCGGCAGCGGATAGGTCCCTTCCTGTTCGATCGGGTTCTGGGTGGCCATGACCAGGAACGGATGCGGCATGGGATGGGTTTTGCCGGCGATGGTGGTCTGGCGTTCCTGCATGGCTTCCAGGAGAGCGCTCTGAACCTTGGCGGGAGCGCGGTTGATTTCATCCGCAAGTACGACGTTGGCGAAAACCGGGCCGAGCTTGGTGGTGAATTCATGGGTGTCGGCATTATAAATCCGGGTGCCGATCACGTCCGCCGGAAGCAGGTCCGGCGTGAATTGGATACGGGAAAACGAACCTGAGATACTTTGGGCAAGCGTTTTAACGGCAAGCGTTTTCGCCAGCCCCGGGACGCCCTCGACCAATACGTGTCCGTCCGCGATCAAGGACAATATCAGGCGGTCCACCAGATATTGCTGCCCGACGACGGTCCGGCCGATTTCAGTACGCAGCGGCCCGATGAATACGGATACTTCACGAATTTTGTTTTGCAGTTCCTGAATGTCTTGTTGTTGCATAGTTACCTCTCTGTACTTTTCGTGTTATGCTGATTATAGACCCCCCTCTATCATAAAAGTTCAGTAAATTTGTGAATTGAATACAAATTTTTTTTGCAAACCCCCGCTCCACGATGTATACTGTAGCAAATATTGTTCGAAATACAATCCTGAGAATCATGGAAAAAATCAATTTTGATATCGAAACCCGCTATCTGCCATATGCGGAAAATCTCAAGCGTGCTTTTTACGGCGGCGCCGGGGCGTTCCTCTTCTTTTTCGTGGCGCTGCCGCCCGCCGTGGTGATCCTGCTTCCGGGGCTGGCCGCGACTCCCTGGTTCGTGGCGGCCGTAAGTCTTTTTTCCCAATTGGGGCTGGGAGTGTCCACGCTTGCGTTTCTGTCCGGCGGCCGGAATCCGGCGGCCATGCTTGAGCTTAACGGCTGGAAAAATGAATACCTGAAAACCGGCGCCATGTGGGGCATCGTGATGCTCCTGATCGTCGCAGGCATACAAGGCTCGTTTGTACAGGTCGGGGAATGGTTCGGATTCGACATGAAGACGCCGGGCGCGATTGAACAGTTGATTCTCCGCATGGGGTGGGGCGGCGTCATATGGCTGGCGATCACCGCCATACTGGTGGCTCCGGTGGTGGAGGAAATCTTTTTCCGCCGGGTCATGTTCGGTTTCCTGGCAAACTGGTGTTCCTGGAAACCGGCGATGGTCATCACGTCGCTCGGGTTCGCCCTGATCCACGCCGATTTCAGGCAGCTGCCGGGGCTGTTTGTGCTGGGGATGGGGTTTCAATTGATCTGCCTGCGTTCCGGCTCGCTTTATCCGGCAATCATCATGCACGCGGTTAACAATTTCATCGCCATGACGCTGTTGATCCTGGCGAAATATTTTCAGATCGGAGGCTTATGAAACTGAGCAATACCTTGATGTCGCTGACGGTTTTCGCCATCCTGGCCCTGGGGCTCGGAGCCCGGTATTTTTTCGGCGAAGAGACCAACTGGAATCCGTTCAAAACCGAAATTAACGCGGCGGAACTGTTCAAGCCGCTGGCCGAGTTCATCGACCAGAGACGGCAGGAAAGCGGCAAATACCCGTCGGGACGGGATGTGAAAGATGTAGCCCGCATCAAAATCCCGTACATCATGGTTTATTATTCGATTCGTCCGGACGACTATCAAATCGCGTTCCGGGACAGCGAATACGCATGGATTTACGATTCGGCGTCGGATACGGTTTTCCGGCTGACGGATGATATTTCACAAACCGCATGGTACGATTATTCCGAGCAACTGCTGCTGAGCGAAAAAGAATTGAAACAACACGAAAACACTGAGTATTACCGGCTATGAACAACCAGAATTGGGCGATTGAGCTCGAAAACGTCAATGTCCGTCTTGACGGCAACCATATCCTGAAAAATCTTTCCTGGAAAATCCCGCAGGGCGAACACAACTTCATCCTCGGCGCCAACGGCGCGGGCAAAACCACACTGGTCAAAACCATGATGGGATTCGTCTGGCCGCTGTTCGGCGCCACCGTCCGGGTGATGGGGCATACCTACGGACAGACCAATTTGATCGAACTGCGCCGCGATATCGCCTGGGTATCGCCGTTCATGCAGCAATACACCGCCACCGGCGACTGGACGGCGCTTGACATTGTGCTGACCGGAATCGACGGTACGCTGGGGCTTTTCCGCAAAGTGAGCGAGGAAGAACGCGAACACGCCCTGAACGCCATGCGCGCGCTCTACTGCGGACACATCGCCAAACGGCGGATTCCGCTGCTTTCATCCGGCGAACAGATCAAGGTGCTGATCTGCCGGGCGCTGATGACGCGCCCCCGCCTGATGATCATGGACGAAGCCTGTGTGCATCTGGACATGAAGGGCAGGGAATATCTGCTGGATACTATTGCACAGTTCGCCGCCGCGCCGGACGCGCCCACCATTATTTTCATCACCCAGCGGATCGAAGACATTCTGCCGGTGTTCACCAAAGGGATCATCCTGAAACACGGAGAGATTATCGGCTGCGGCGCCCGCGAAAAATTGATCACCGAAGAAAACCTGAAAGAAGCCTTTGAAATGGATATCCGGCTCCAACAGAGCCGTTCCGGGCGCTTCTGGCCGGTGATCGACTGAGAATCAAAGTCCGTGGCGCTTCGCTTCCTGCCAGAGTGTTTCCATCTGATCAAGCGAAGCGTCGTCCAATGATATATCCTGCTCCGCCAGCTTGTTTTCCAGATAGCGGAACCGGCGGGAAAATTTGCGGATGGTCTTTTGCAGCAGGTCTTCCGAAGTACCCTGTTTGCGGAAGCGCACCAGATTCACCGCGGCGAAAATCAGATCACCAAGTTCTTCGTTGATTTCCTCGTCATTGCCGCCGGCCATGGCCTCCTTCAATTCCTGAAGTTCCTCGGTGATCTTATCGACAATCTGTTTCGGGCTTTCCCAGTCGAATCCGTAACGGGCGACTTTGCGCTGGAGTTTCTCCGCCTGAAGCAGTCCGGACAAGCTGCGGGGAATACCGTCCAGCACCGATTTGCGGTCGCTGCGGCCTTCCTGTTTTTTGACCGCTTCCCAGATTTCGATGACATCGTCGGAGGTCCCGGCGTCGGCGTCGGCGAATACGTGGGGGTGGCGGCGGATCATTTTGGCATTGATCTCCCGCATGGCGTCGCCAAACGCGAAATCGCCGCGTTCTTCGGCGATGACGGCGAAAAACGCCAGATTCATCATCACATCACCGAGCTCCTCGCGCATGTGGGCGGGATCACCCTCGTCCACGGCGTCCAGCAGTTCGGCGGTTTCTTCCGCGAGGGTGTTTTTCAACGATTCGTAAGTCTGTTTGCGGTCCCAGGGGCAGCCCTCCGGCGAACGGAGCGCTCGTAAAATATCGACCAGTCCTTCAGCGGTGGCCGGATAAAAATGCTTTTCTGCTTTCATCGGAATTTATCTTTCGTTTTTTAACGTTCCAATACATCTCGTATGCTTACGGCGCTGACTTTCCAGCGGCCGTCGACTTTGACGAAGTTACAACGCAGGTCACGCACGCCGCCCTCGTGTTCACCGTTGTTCAACACGCCGCGCACCGAGGCGACGAAATCCGCCACCGCGGTTTCACCGCCGGGAGCCACTTCAATATACAAATCCTTGATCGTCGGGGTGATACTTCTGAACATGGTGCGAATCCGCATGGAGTGGTTGGTGATGCCCTCCGAATCCAGGTAGCCGTTGTCGATGTAACCGCCCAGGCTGATTCCGCAGGGAGAGGTGAAATATTTGGGCAACGCCTTGGAATTAATGAGATTGCTGGTGGTGCCGTCGCTGTCGCGTTTGGTGATGTTCTCGGTCACTTCGGATAAAATCCGGCGGATGCCGGTTTCGTCATCTTCTCGTTTCATCCAGAAATGCCAGGCAACCGCCGCTGCCGCCATCAATAAAATCAAGAGTAAAATGCCTTGCCGGATCGCTTTCCCAGTTACCATGTCGGTGCTCCTATGATACGCCGGCGCAGAACCTGCCCGAACCGGTGCTGCTGAATCGGCTGCGAACGGTTGTCGCCTACCACATAATAGTAGCCGGCTTCGACCTTGCGCGGGGGAAGATTCCATTTGGAGGGCAGCTTCAGGTAGGGTTCGGGCAGTTCCTGTCCGTCGATGTATAATTTGCCGTTACGGAATTCAATGGTTTCACCGGGCAGGGCGACCACCCGTTTCAAGTACATGACGCGGTCGTCGTAGCGGATGACCACGACATCGCCGCGCTGCGGTTCCCTGCCGGAAAATTTAAAACGGTTGACCAGGTTGACGCCGAGGCTTTTGTAGGTCGGCTCCATGCTGCCGCCGCTGATCAGCACCGGACGGAAAAAAACGCCGAAAAAGACCAGGCAGGCCACGGCCAGCACGGCCAGCCGGATCAGGTAAATCGGGGTTATCCGCGGAGCAAAAAATTCTCTGGCGGAACCGGGGATAAATATGATTTTCAATTTATGTAAAAAAGTGCCGGAACTCTGTTTTTTCATCGTTTTCCCGTTTTATCATGGCAATTGAATATATTGGTGAATTTTGTAAAATACAAATCAAATCCGCTTTTGAGATTGACATTTTGTCGGATTTGCTGTATCTTTGCTCATCGCTAACAAGAAGGAGATGATATGGAAAAGAATAAAATCGCCATCGTCGGACTGAACTTCATGTGCGGTTTGACCCGCTCGACGATGATTGTCAGAGGGATTCTCTTTATCCTTCTCGGACTGGCCATGCTGATCTGTCCGCTGGGACTTGTCCGCATTATCGTTCAGGTCACCGGGGCATTGCTGATCTTCAACGGCATCGGAGCGTTGTTCGCGCCTCCGCATTTTTCGCCGGTACTGCGCTGGGGATATCCGATCATAACCATCCTGCTGGGGCTGTTTGCACTGATCCTGCCGGGTGAGACTCAATGGATGTTCCTGATGTTCATTGCGGCATGGTTCCTGCTCAGCGGAGGCATTCAGCTGGCCATGCTTTTCCTGCCCGGCGACAATGGACCTGCCAAGGCGCTGTCCGGATTGTCCGCGGTCATCAATATCCTGCTCGGGGTTATTTTCGCCTCGCATCCGTTCACCGGGCTGGTCGCCTTTCTCTGGCTCTTTGCCTCTTTCCTGATTGCGGGAGGGATTTTCACCATTGTATTGGGCTGCTGCATGCCGCAGTTGACCGCGAGCGTCTGCGGCTGCCGCAACGACGGCGACGAAAATCAATCGCAGGACTGAACCTCGTCAAACGCTCGCAACGCTTCCGGAAACGGAGTCAGCACCCGCCGCAGCACCCCTTGGCAATAGGAAATGCACATGCCGTAATTGGTGACCGGGATTCCGGCGGCGTTCGCCTGCTGAATTCGCGAAAGCACCGCCCGGCGGTTCAGCATGCAGCCGCCGCACAGAATCACCAATGAGTAACTGTTCAGGTCGTCCGGGTAGTTGCAGCCCGCGAAAACTTCAATGTCCAGATCGTCGCGCCCGGTATAGCGGCGCAGCCAGCGCGGGATTTTAACCCTGCCGATATCGTCTTCCGTTTCATGATGGGTACAGGCTTCGGCGATCAGCACTTTGCCGCCGTGTCTCTTTAAATTCTCGATGGCGGCGGCCCCCGCGGCCATCGCCGCCATGTCGCCTTTCAGCCGGGCAAACAGGATTGAAAACGTTGTACAGGGCATATCGTCCGGCGTCTCGCGCACCATCAGGTCCACCACCTGCGAATCGCAGATCGCCAGCGCGGCCGGAGTTTTGAGGTTGTCCAATGCCTGACGGTAACGGCCTTCTTTGACCATGATGGCGATATTGTCATGGTCCAAAGCATCGCGCAAAGTCTGCACCTGCGGCAGGATCAGGCGTCCTTTCGGAGCTTGCAAGTCGATGGGAATCAACAGGACCACCGCGTCGCCCGGCGCGACAAGGTCCGCCACCAACGGCGGCGGGACCAGAAAATCATCGGGACAGAATTCGATCAGCGCCTGCTTGTATTCGTTGAGAAAACGGTCCCGCGCCGCCGGATCGCTGCTGGAAACGGCAATGACGGCGCCGCCGTTGGTTTCCGTTTTGACGGCATCCCGGAATTCCGGCGAAAGGGGAGCGAGGTCGCATTTATTGACAATGGTGATCAGGGGGATTTTGCGCGAAAGCGCTTCCTGAACGACTCGTTTTTCGGTATCGCCCCACTGTCCGGCTTCCGTCACCAGAGTGATGATATCCGCCTGGCCGAAGACTTTGTAGGTTTTGCGAAGCCGTTCCGTTCCCAGTTCGCTGACATCGTCCAGTCCGGCGGTGTCCAGAAATACCACCGGGCCGAGCGGCAGAAGCTCCATCGGCTTGCTGACCACGTCGGTTGTCGTACCGGCGATGGGGGAGGTGATGGCGGCCGGTTGACCGGAGATGAGGTTCAACAAACTTGATTTGCCGACGTTGGTCCGTCCGAAAATTCCGATATGAAGCCGTAGTGACTTGGGGGCCTGTTCCATTCCGCACCTCGTATAAATCGTTAATTTTATATTAATATAATCGGATTTCGATGAAATAAAAGCCGTTATTTGCAATTACCCTCTTTAAAAAGGCTTCATTTCATGTTATAATATACGAAGAAAACGCCATGTGCGAGTTTTTTCAATAATAACATCCGGGATGCGGAATTGTTCTTTTCGCCCCGCTCTGTCCGGTGCGCTGAATTGCGTGCCGTTTATATTTATTGAAAACCCGCGCATACGTAAAAAAATGAATCATTAAATGGTTGGAGTTGACATGGCACTGTTAAGTGACAATGAGATAAAAGAGGTGATCCGGCAGACCGCAAGCATGGAAATCCGGGAATCGCGCCGGCAAGTTCCATACTGGCTGATGCGCGGACTGTGCGTTATCATCGGCGCGGCGTTCTGGCTGCTTTGTTTGTTGCTGTTACTGGGGAGCAATCCGGTCTGGATTGTGTTCCTGTTGTTGGGGACCTGCTGGCTGGAGGCGGCGGTGATTTTTCATCTGGTCTGGCGGCGTTATGCCGAAGCCACCATCTGGAAGAAGCACGCCATGGCGGCCGAAACTTCAGGAAGCGGGGATGACGCATGACCCGGATTCAGGAAAAAACCAAAAGCAAAACATCGTCCAGAATCAGTGAGCCGCCGTGGTACAAAGTCGTTATGTTAAATGATGATGTGACGACGATGGAATTTGTGGTGGTGGTTCTGATGCAGGTATTTCACCGGTCGTTCGAAGACGCCCGGAAGTTGATGATGGACATTCATCAGAAAGGCAGCGCGGTTTGCGGGGTTTACCCGCACAGCGTGGCCGAAACCAAAGTTGAACAGGTTGTGCTGATGGCGGCGGCGAATGCTTTTCCGCTGCAATGCCGGATGGAGGAGGAATAAACGATGTCGGATGATAGAAATACACCCCAGCCGTCCGAAGGTTTGAGGACCGCCCTGAGCCAGTCCGTCGAATTTGCCCGGGAGTTTCCGCATGACATGATTCTTCCGGAGCACCTGTTGGCGGCCTTGTGCAATGACGGCAAAATCGGCAGGCTTTTCGACAGCCTCGGCGCCGATCTTTATGAAATGCGCAATGTGTTGTGGAAGTTTCTGGACGAACGGCTTGAGAAAGTCAACGTTCAGGTAATGCCGATGGAATCGACCGCCTTGAAGCGCATGCTCAGCCGGGCGCTTCAGCGTGCTGTGACGGAACAACGAAGCATTGTCGGTGTGGTTGATGTCCTGATGAGCTTTTTTGACGAGGAGAAATCATTCGCCAACTATTTGCTGCTGAAAGAAGAAGTGAACCGGGAACGGGTCGAGGAAGAAATCAGCCTTGACGATTTTTACCTGGACGAAGACGGCGACGACGACAGCATGTTTGAGGACGAAGACGGCGACAGCGGGGAATCCCGGCGGAAAGCAGAAAAAGGCCCGTTCCGCCATACGCGTAAATACGCCGTGAACCTGACCGAGCTCGCCCGTGACGGCAAAATCGATCCGATCATCGGGCGCAAACAGGAACTCGAGCGCACCATGCAGGTCCTGTGCCGCCGCAAAAAAAACAATCCGGTACTGGTCGGAGAAGCCGGCGTCGGCAAGACCGCCATTGTGGAAGGACTGGCGCTTGAAATCGCCAACGACCAGACCCCGGAACGGCTCCGCAACTACGAGATATGGGCGCTGGACATGGGAGCCATGGTGGCGGGTACCAAATTCCGCGGCGAATTCGAAGAACGCTTGAAAAAGGTGATCGACGAATTAAGCAAAGTGGAAAACAGTATTCTGTTTGTGGATGAACTCCATGTCGTTGTAGGTGCGGGTTCGGTGAGCAGCGGTTCGCTGGATGCGTCGAATATCCTGAAACCGGCCCTGGCCAGCGGCGCCATCAAATGTATCGGCGTAACCACTTACGACGATTATAAAAATCATATTCTGAAAGATAAGGCGTTCAGTCGCCGTTTTCAGAAGATCGACGTACCGGAACCGTCCCAGGCGGAAGCCATTGAAATTCTGAAAGGATTGAAGCCTTATTATGAGAAATTTTACGACGTGACCTTTGCCGAGGACGCTCTTGAACAGGCCGTGATGCTTTCGTGCCGCCACCTGAATGACCGCTTCCTGCCGGACAAGGCGATTGACGTCATGGATGAAGCCGGGGCGCGCAATGCCCTGCTGGATGCCCGAAAGGTTCCGGTCATCAAGGTGGAAGCCGTGGAAGACGTGGTCGCCTCCATGGCCAATATTCCCCCTGCGCGGGTCACCGCCAGCGACAATACCAAGCTCCGCAATCTTGAAACGGAGTTGAAATCCGTTATCTATGGACAGGACGAAGCCGTGAGCGGCGTAACGTCCGCGGTAAAGATATCCCGCGCGGGAATCGGCAGCCCGCTGAAGCCGGTCGGTTCATTCCTGTTCTGCGGCCCCACCGGGTGCGGCAAAACGGAACTGGCGCGCCAACTGGCGGACAAGATGGGTATCCAGTTCATCCGTTTCGATATGAGCGAGTATTCCGAGAAACACACCGTTTCCAAACTGATCGGCAGCCCGCCCGGCTACGTCGGGTTCGAGCAATCCGGGCTGCTGACCGAAGCGCTGCTCCGGACGCCGCATTGTGTGCTGCTGCTGGACGAAATCGAAAAGGCGCATTCGGATATCTACAACATCCTGCTCCAGATTTTCGACTACGGCACGCTGACCGATAACAACGGCCGCAAGGCGGATTTCCGCAATGCCATCGTGATCATGACCAGCAATGTCGGCGCGCGCCAGCTTGACGCGCCGGTAATCGGCTTCGGCGACGAAGTCCGCCCGGAAACCTCTACCCGCAAGGAAGTGGAAAAATATTTCAGCCCGGAATTCCGAAACCGGCTGGACGGCATCATTTTCTTCAATCGCCTGTCCCGCGAACTGATGCGCCGGATTGTGCGGAAATTCATCGTCCGACTGCAGGAAAGCCTGTTGGAACGCGGCGTAAAAATCACCTTGACCGAAAAAGCCATTGACTGGTTCGCCGAAAAAGGGTTTGACCCGAAAATGGGCGCGCGTCCGCTGGAACGGCTGATCCGCTCGTCGCTTCAGGAAAAATTGGCCGATGAAATTCTGTTCGGCAAATTGGAGCAGGGGGGCGGTGTTCGGGTCGATATCACCCGCGGCGAAATCAGCCTGTCCGTCCGGGCCGCTCAGGAAAAGACGAAATAAAGACCGCTGGAAACCACCGCGAGAAGTAGAATTATGGTGATGATCCGGCCTCGGAAAATTCGCGGCTGGGGGTCGCGCAACGTATAACCGGAGATCCGGTTAAAGCTTTCCGTGCGGGCATATCCGATCAGGGCGTCGGCATTTTTGCGGCGCTTTTTTTTTGCCGCCGCCATCAGACTCCGCCCATGGTCATGATAATGGTGGTCCCGATGATCAAGGCCGCCAGGATGATGCCGAAAAAGACCGGCAACGCCAATCCCAGCCCCAGCCGCAACAATTGCAGAAAACTCAACGAGGCGATTTCATGGACGACCGACGTATTGCCGTTTTTTTCCGACGCTCCCTGACTCAGCAGTTTGCGGACGGTGGCGGCGTGGCGGATGATGACCAATCGAGCCTGTTCCAGATTGCGGTTGTGAGAGGTGAATTTTTCCGGTTCCTGATTAACCGCGTTAAAACTCTCCGGCAGTTCGCTCAGTTCCTGAAAGAACTGGTCGAATACCAATTGCAGTTTTTCCGCTTCGCCCACGGTCTGGCGGCAGTCGGTGAGTTCGGCTTCCAGCAACGCCGAAAATTCGGCAAGGCGCAATAATTGCTCGCGGCGAACTCTGGCGTATTCTTCAAAATGCTTCCGCTCGACCGTAAACGACGGCTTCTCCGGCGAAACGGCCGGACCGGCGGCGTATTCCGATACGGCCGGAGCCGGAACCGACCGGGTTTCCAGTTCGCCGGCAATGGCCTGTTCCTGATGCGATTTCAGGCGTTCTCCGGAGTAGATCAATTTATCACTGATATAGTTGTTACGTCTTTTCATGATTTTTAATATATCATGGGGATACGGACTTGTCAATTACGGCCGGCATTTCTTTTTCGATCAAATGGCCGCGAACGCTTCTTTTTCAACACCTGAATCTGCGGACGGCGCTCCGCCAGCCCGCAGTTCACCGTAATCGGTTCGCCGTCCGGCGTTTTGCCGCTGTAATACATGGCGGCCCCCATGGTCATGGGCAGGGGGATATAGTCCTGAACCTGTTGCGGACTCCAGTTGCGGCGGTTCAGGAAGTCGTCAACCGTTTTCATTTCGCGCTCGGTGCAACCGGGGAAGTTGGAAATAAACAGCGGGATCAGATACTGTTCCTTCCCGGCACGCTTGCTTTCTTCTTCAAAAAATTCCATGAATTTATAGAAATCTTCCGCCGGATTCTTGCGCATCAGCTCAAGTACGCGCGGGTGCAGATGCTCCGGGGCTACTTTCATATGCCCGGAGACGTGGTGACGGATCAGTTCCCGCATCAATTTCGGCTGTTTCACCGCCAGGTCCAAGCGGATGCCGGAGTTGATATAAAGGTATTTCACGCCCGGCACGGAGCGAACTTTGCGCAACAGTTCCGTCAGGCTTTCGCCGTCTGCCACATAGTTGGGGCAGGGCCTCGGAACCATGCAGGAGGATCGTCCGCATTTGGCGCAGGCGTCGGGATTCTTCACATAACTGCCGTAAATATTTCCGGCAGGGCCGCCGATGTCTGTAATTGTACCTTTGAAATCACGGCTGGCGATCAGTTTATCCACGTCCTTCAGGACGGATTCATGACTGCGCGAGGTAACGGCACGCCCCTGGTGCGATACCAAACCGCAGAATGAACAGCCGCCGGGGCATCCGCGGACCGCCGGAATCGAGGCGCTGATGGCGTCGAACGCCGGAATCCGCCCTTTGTGAGACGGATGGGGCAATCGGCTGAACGGCAGCTCATGGACCCGGTCCAGTTCTTCGGTCGTCAACGGGGTCGGCGGCGGTTCGATCACCAGAATCCGATCACCGTAGCGCTGGTACAGCCCATGACCGGCGTAGGGATTCATTTCGCGCTCGACAAGGATGGTTTCAGCCATCAGGGCATCGCGGTCCTTCTGCATCGTGTCCCAATCGGGAAGTTCCACATAGCCGGAGAAGTCCCAGCTTTCCGCTTCTTTTTTGCCGAGGAATACCGTTGAACCGCGGAGTTTCCGGAACGGTTTATTTTCGCGCAGGCAAACGGCGACCTCGGCGATGGTTCTTTCGCCCTGTCCGTACATGCCGAGTTCGGCTCTGCTGTCCACCAGCACGCCGGGGCGGATTTTATCCTGCCAATAATCGTAATGCGCCACCCGGCGCAGACTGGATTCCATGCCGCCGTTCAAGATCGGAAGCCCCGGGAACGCCTGTCGCGCCAGTTGCGAATAAACGATCAGGGCGTGAGGAGGGCGTTTACCGGGCGCGCCGTCTTCCGAATAGGCGTCATCGCGCCGGAGCCGCCGCCCGGCGGTATAGAGGTTGACCATCGAATCCATGTTGCCGGATGAAATGGCGCAGGCAAAAACCGGTCGGCCCAATATCTGAAGCGATTTCGCATCGCGCCAGTCCGGCTGGGCGATAATGCCGCAGCGGAACCCCTCCGCCATCAGCAGGCGACCGATCAGGGAAATGCCGTAAGACGGATGATCAACGTAACAGTCACCGGTAATCAGAAGGATGTCCAATTGATCCCAGCCGAGTTTGTCCATTTCGCGCCGGGACATCGGCATGAATTCGGGGTAATAAGGTGTCATGGATTATTGGCGCGGCGGAAGCATGCCGCTCTCTGTGATTTTAGCCACATTGGTAAAGGCGTCGGAACCGAGGAAATGAAACGGTATCCTGAGCTTGGCATTGTCCTTCGTGGAATAGTTGTATTCCAGAGTCAGGTCAATAGTCCTGCCTTTCTCAATCCGGGGAGCATCGATACGAAACAGCAGGGAATACCAGGTATCGGGTTCCGTCTTGTCAATTTTCCAGTTGGACGCATCGAATTCGCCGGTACCGACACGCAACGCGACACAAGGATAAGTATTCAAGCTGTCTTCCAGGGAGAAATCATAAATGCTGAGCGTCCGGCCCGGGTCCAACCGGCAGACCACCACCGCATAGCCCGGCTGAGTGTACTGGGAGGGGAAGGCGAATTTATCTTCTTTGAGTATTTTGACCTGCGAAGTGGAGATTTCCGCACAGCCAATGCGCCCGAACGGGAACCGCCAGACCGCGCCGAAAAGGCTGCCGCCGATCAATAACGCCGCAATCAGGATTGCAAACCTGTATCTGTTCATCATCGTTTATCTTTTCCTGCAATTACAATTTCATGTTGTATTATACCCCGCAATGGATGCAAAAGCAAGTACAAAACGATTTTTTGTCATCATCAAGACCGATGATTTTCAATTGATTACACCCAGTTCCTTCAGGTGTTTTTCAAACCGGGCAGGGCGGAAAACTTCTCCGGGGATCCATTTGCCGTTGTATTCGAGGGTAGGTACCACCCAATCGCCGCCGCCGTTGACGTCGATGATTTTCTGCAGGATTTCCGGCGATTGCTCCTCGACTTCACGGTAATCGAACGGAATCCGGTGTTCTTCCAGCCAATGGATCGCCGCCCGGCAATGCGGGCACATATTCAAAGAGAACAGTTGCAATTTCTTCATAAGGACCTCCCGTTTCCAAATAATGTAAATGCCGTTTGACGGAATTCAACTATTTTTCATTTTTTCTTTGTAATCCGTTCCATCGACGATTATGGTATATTCCCAAGCCGAGGAATCAATCGATAAATGAAAATCAATCATCCCGTTACCGTTGTTCTGACATTTGACGACGCCTGTAAAAGTCATTTGGAAAATGTGGCGCCCCTGCTGAAACAATATGGTTTCGGCGCGACTTTTTTCATCTGCCGTTTCAAGGATGAATGGCGGGCGAAACATGAAAAACACCTGCTGAACGCCGCCGAAATCCGGCAGCTCGCCGATATGGGATTCGAAATCGGCAACCATACCTGGAACCATCCCGGCCTGCAACAACTTTCCGCCACCGAATGTGAAACGGAAATCGCTCGCCTGGATCAATTTCTGAACGACGCCGAGGTGCCGCCTCCGGTCAGTTTCGCTTATCCGGGCGGGCCGTATGCGGAAAATGCCGCGCCATCGCTGGCAACGCGATTTCCGGGGGCAAGGACCACGGAACAACGCCCGTGGCGCCCGGATGCCGATGACCCGATGCGCATTCCCGCGATTCCGATTCAGGGGGACGATGAACAACTTTTTTTCCGGGCCGTGGAACAAGCCGGGCCCGGAAATGTGGTGGTATTGGTTTTTCATGGCGTGCCGGACCCGGTTCATGAGCGGGTCAGTACTCCGCCCGCGCTGTTCGCCGGGTATCTTCAATATCTGCACCGGAATCACTACCGGGTGGCAAGCATGAAAGAGATTCTGCGGGAAAACGGTTTAACCGGGAAATAACGCGGTATTCGTCCGCCTCACTCCGTGGTTTTCCCCTGACGTGCGATGGCGGTCTTGCCGGAAGCGATCTCCCGAACCAGCAGTTTCAACTCTCCGGCGGGTTCATTTTCCGCCAAATGAAACTCCATGACCAGAACGCCGTCCACGGCACAGTGGTATCCGCTGCCGTCCAGCACGGAATCATCCTGTCCCCGCAGGGAAACATCGACCGGCAACAAGGCTTCGATCGGTTTGCCCGCTTCATTCAACACACGGATTTCGGCTTTGACGGTTTTACCGTTAACCGACAGCGCCGCCGTCACCTGATTGATCCGATCGGGCAACAGCATGATCAATTGCCCGCCGGTGGTCTCAAACGAACAGCCGACGCCGGAACCGTTTTTCATGCTGGTGACAATCAGTTCTTCCCCGTTGACAAGGTCATAACCGTAATTCATATTGCGCCCGACATAAATATTACCGGCATTCGGTTCGCCCCGTTCCTGGACATATCCCCAGTAGCCGACGTATTCGCCGGCACGCCGCTTGTCGTTGATGACAAACAGATAATCCGCTTCCTTGTAGGAGCGCACCCGGACCACAAGGTCCTGATTGGAGGAGGACGCATACGGTTTGAAATGCGGTTCAAGCGCTTTGCCGAGGTCGGCGCCGAGTCGCTGGAATGCCGCCTTGTCCGCCGCCGAATTGCCGGTACGAGCCCGCGAACGGATCATCAGGTCCGGCACAATCCCCGGGACCAGATATTCATCAGCAACCACGATTCCCGCGCGGTTCTGAAACTTTTTCACTTCTTCGAAAATATCCTTTTCCAGAATTTCGCAGGCGGGCATCACCAGAATCTTCGCGTCATTCAACGCGCCCCGCCGTATCTGGTCTTCATAAACCAGCGCCGTCTGGAAGTTCCCCCACTGCAATGCGAGGTACAGATCGGCCAGCCATTCCCGGTGATCATCCGCCAGAATCGCCGACGCGGCACTGTGCAGAACCAGCACTTCCGGCACACGCCCGGGAAGCCGTTTCAGGACAGGGCCCAGCGGGAAAATCACTTTATTCAACAGGTACTCCAGAGTGGCGGTGCTGTCGCGGTCGGTATAATACGATTTCCCGGCAAGGCCGTGTCCATTGTAACCCAATCCGTCGACCTGGCGGGAAATAACCGCCCAGAACGATTCCCGCAGGCAATCCGGAGAAACGGACAGAAATTCCGCCTGCGGCTGCTGTTCTAGCCAGAACGGTTTAACCGGAGTGGCAAGGGGACCGGGAGCGGCTTTGGCGCGCTCCCAATAAAGAGAGAGATCCGGGAGAACCGCCGAACGGCTCCGATCACCGGCGGCGGCGATCAGACGGTCCGTTTCGTAGGCGGCGGCCAGCGGCTCATTCAAGAAAGAGATTTTCCGACTGAGGTACCGGAAATCTTTTCCATCCTGTGCGAAATCGGCAAACGGAGGAATATTGGACGATATTTCATTGATGACGAAAAACGCCGGACGGGTCCCCTTGACAAAAGCTTCGGCGAGCGCTTTATTCAGCGGCGCCCAGCCGTCGCCTCCGGTCCAGAACCATTTATAATAGATCCAGATGGGATCTTTTTCCGGCAGGATGCGGCTTCCGGGAAAATCTTTCAACAACTGATAATTCGGGGAAATCCGCGAAGTCACGGCGGCCGGGATATTAATGCCTGCCGCTTTTTTGAACGCCGCCGGTTCATACGCGCCAAACGACGGATTGGTATCCGCCTGGGCATCGGGGTTCAGGCTTACCCCGGACAACAACGGATAAGAACCAAACTGCTGAATGGCTTTTTCGGCGGACTGAAGCGAGAGTTTCAATACCTGCGGGTCGGAAGCGTCCACGGCCAGGGGCGAGTACGGCTTTTGATTACGGTTCAGGCGGGGGTACTGTTCTGCCAATTTCAACGTGTCATCGAAAATCCCGACCAGATACAGCCGGTTTTCCAGAAGCCGGTTCAGGAAATCAGGCGTCAACACCGATTCGTTCAGATTTACGGATACATGGGTAAACCCCGATTTTTTCAATTCGGCAGGGTCCCCCGAACCGGTCAGAATCACCGGAAATTCAGGTTCTCTGGCGGAAACGATATCCACGTTCACTTCACAGGAGGCGAGTTCTCCGGCGGCAGATCGCAGAACCACTTTGACCGGGTAACGGCCCGGACGGAGATTCGCTTCGAAAGGAATCGAGACAGGAGGCTCCGTTCCGGCTTTGACCGCGGGCAATTTGCCGGATTTCTCAATACCGCCGATATTGGAGACTGCTTGAATATCCTGAAGCGGAACGGTGGTTTTTATCTGTATTTTAAGGGCGGGCGCTTTTTCCAGGCGGTTGAATACGGTTCGGCCCGCCGGGGCGATTTCTGTCTGCGCATAACCGGCGATGACGAGCAGCGATACGGCAAAAATAAGGATTGACTTCATTGTTTCCAGTTCCGGGGTTTTTAATTCCATGAATCATGGCATAAGATATCCCGGTGAACAAACGATTTCAACCCGGAAAGCGCGATTATCGGGAAATGAGCAAACGCCGCAACCGCGGAATATGGTTGCGGAGCGGTTCGCTCTGATAATTGGTGCCGCGCTGGATATCGACGTCGTCCTTACGCTTGAAGAACGCGTCCAGAATACGCAAATCATTTTCCAACAGGTCGTTGATGGACTCGTGCCGGTCAATGACAATGATCAGCCGGGGCCGATCGCGCAGTTTGCCGCGGGTGCAGTTGTTGCAGAAACCTTCTTCGTCCAGAAAGAATTCCAGCTTGGTGAATTTGCCGAGCGCCGAGACTTGTTCACGGTCATGCTTCAGGTGGGAAATCGGCCACATGCTGCTGCGGATCACCGTCTGGGGACGCTTGTGTATCGTGTCTTTGCCGCAAACGGTACAGTGGTAGGTGATCGAATCCGGCAATTGCTCCACCATTTCGGCCACCGCCGCTTTTTCCTGTATCGGAACCTGTCTGGCACCCAGTTCTTTCAACATGGCTTCAATCAACCGGCCATTGGGAGGAACTGAATAATGGACATCCTGACGCGCCTGGCCGAAGCCGACGCCGATGTACCCGAATAGGATAAGATTGGACAGGAAAAAGAGAAATAACGGCTTGTTCATGGTTCCTTGCTGCTTTCGTGTTTCTGCGGTATACAAGTGGCTATTTATATATTATAGCAAAAAAAATACAAAAAGTCTACAGCAAATCAGAAAAAAACACGGATTTCCCGTCAGCATAACTCTCGAATTGAAAAAATCGTGAAAATTCTTCTTCCGAGCTTGAAAATGACGCGGTCCCTGATATATTAATTTTCTGTTTTTATCGGAATGGCGGCAGGCCCCATATAGTGGCTTGACACCTGTCGTCATATGAAATCAACCCTTCAAGAAAGGAGTAAAGGGATGGCAACTGCAAGTCGAGCAAAACACAAATTGTGCCGCCGTATCGGACAGTGTATTTGGAACAACCCCAAGTGCCCGAGCGTAAAACGCCCCTATCCGTCCGGCCCCCACGGCAAAACCGGCCGTAAGAAAAAACTTTCCACCTATGGCGAATTGCTGATGGAAAAACAGAAGCTCCGTATGCATTACGGCGTTTCTGAAGAACAGCTCCGCGTAATCTACAAGCGCGCCCAGAAAGGTATCGGCAAGACCGACGAACGCCTGGCCCGTTTCCTGGAACAACGCCTGGATGCAATCCTGTTCCGTTCCGGCTTCGCCGCGTCCATTTTCGCTGCCAAGCAATATATCAGTCACGGTCACGTGCTGGTAAACGGACAGAAAGTGAACCGTTCTTCCTACATGGTCAAGGAAGGTTTTGAAGTCACCATCAATGCCGAAAAGTCTCCGAATGTAGCGGAGAGCGCCAAAGGCAATGTCGGCAACGTTACTGTGCCGGCCTATCTCCAGGTCGACAGCGAAGCCTTGAAAATCACTCTGGTGCGTGCACCGGAACTCGGTGAAATTCCCGTCGACGCTAAAATCATCAGCGTTATCGAGTATTACGCCCGTTAATTTCCGATTGCCGGAATTTGTAGCGTGGAAGTGTTCGACATTTCCACGCTTTTTTATTTCAGCGGTTTTCATTTGCCGCTTTCCGCATTATATTACCAGACACACGGAAGGAAGACGCCCAATGAAGCATGTCAAAGAAACCATTGTTTTACTGAACTTCGGCTGCGAAGACATTCAGAAAATCGCCCGCGCCATCCGCGACAAACATATTTACACCATGGTCATGCCTTATACCGTGCCGACAGCCCGGCTGCTGGAAGAAAAACCGGTCGGGTTGATCATCTGTGCGGACCGTTCCGCGGCGAAACCGGCGGCCGCACTGACGGCGTTCACCGGGCTGGGAATTCCGGTGTTGTTCGCGGGGGCCGCGGCGGAAATGGGGGGCAAACCGGGTGTTGCAGTTTCCGACATCGACGCCATGTGCGGATTCTGCCAGGAATGCGGCTGTACCGGCAGTTGGCGGATGGATGCGTTTATCGATGAAACGATTGAAGACATCCGCAATCGGGTGGGCAACGAAAAAGTCGTCCTCGGCCTGAGCGGCGGCGTTGATTCCTCCGTGGTGGCCGCTCTGATTCATAAAGCGATCGGGGACCAGTTGACCTGTGTGTTCGTCAACCACGGGCTGTTGCGTAAAAATGAAGCGGAGCTGGTTCAGGAAATCTTTGCCCGCAATTTTAAAATGAACCTGAAATACGTTGATGCCTCGGACCGTTTCCTGAACAAATTGGAGGGTGTAAGCGACCCCGAACGGAAACGCAAGATCATCGGCCATGAATTTATTGAAGTATTTACCGAAGCCGCGGCGGAAGTCCATGCGCCCTTCCTGGGGCAGGGGACGATTTACCCGGACATCGTGGAAAGCATCCCGCTGGACGGCAATCCGAACGGGGTCATCAAAAGCCATCACAACGTCGGCGGCCTGCCGGAAGACATGCACTTCAAACTGGTTGAACCGGTGGAAATGCTTTTCAAAGACGAAGTCCGCGTGGTCGGACGCTTGCTCGGCCTGCCGTCCGAACTGATTGACCGCCACCCGTTCCCGGGGCCGTCCCTCGGCGTGCGCCACCTCGGCGCCATCGACCGCGCCACCCTCGGAATCCTCCGCGAAGCCGACGCCATCGTGACGGATGAACTGATTAAATCCGGCTGGTATCAAAAGACCTGGCAGACGTTTGCCGTTTTCCTGCCGGTCAAGGCGGTCGGTATCAAACATGAAATGCGAACCTATTCCTATGCCATCGCCATCCGTTCGGTGAATTCCGTGGACGCCGTCACCGCCGAAGTGGTCCGGCTCCCCTGGGAACTGCTGGAAACCATGGCGAACCGCATCATAAAAGAGGTGGATGGCGTCAGCCGCGTCGTTTACGACATCACCGCCAAACCGCCCGGCACCATTGAATGGGAATGAGGAGCGGCGAATGAAAATCGTTTCCGGCACGGCACGTGGAATCGAACTGCTGGCGCCTCCGGGGCTGGAGGTGCGCCCGACTTCGGTGCGCGCCCGTTGCGCCCTGATGGATAGCCTGCGCGATTTTGCGGGGCGGCGGGTGGCGGACCTTTGCGCCGGTTCCGGCGGGATCGGGCTGGAAGCCGCCAGCCGCGGCGCCGCCGCGGCGCTGTTTGTGGAAGTGAACCGACGGCATTGCCGTTTTCTTGAAGACAATATCGCCAAAGTCCGCAAGGCGGGCGCGGAATTCGAATCCCATGTCATTTGCGGCAGCATCCTGGATTGCCATAGTTATTCGCGATACTTGAGCGCGCCCGACTTGATTTTCGCCGATCCGCCTTATGCGGAATCCGCGGAATTGTGGCGCTCTCTGTGCGCTTCGACCGAATTTCAGGAATGGGCGCAACATGCGAAAATCGTCTGGGAACTGCCGGATACGCCGGGTTCCGCCGGGCTGTTCCTGAGTTGCCCGTTGCCGGGCCGCGAGGGCAGGGTGCGCCGACTTGGACCGGCTTCATTTTTCATGGTGGACTGAACGATGATCAACGTGCGGAAAAACTTCTGGAACTGGAAATTACGCCGTGATGACGTACTCGGAAACTGGTTCGACCACTATCCGGAATATCTCTCCGCCGCCAAAGTCAAGCAGAATCCGCAACGGACGGTGTTTACCGTCGACGACCGCTATTATGTCAAGCTGTTCACGCCGCACAAGCTGGACGACAAACTGCGGGAACTGCTGTTTCCCCGCGCCGAACGCGAATTCACTACCGGCCTGGAACTGGAAAAGGCCGGAATCCCGGTGATCGAATACCTGGGCTGGGGACGGAGATTCACCACCGGCATGCTGGTCAGTACCGCCGAACCCGACGCCCGGACATTGTGGCAGTGCCGCCCCGGCATTACGCAGGAGCTGCTGGCGAAGCTGGCCGATTTAACCCGAATGCTGGTCGAACGGAATTATTTTCACCCGGACTACCATGCCGGAAATCTTCTGGTATGCGGGCAGGGCTTGAAACTGGTCGATGTTTACGGAATCGTGAAAATCGACCAGTACGGGGATGAACAAAACTATCGGATGTGCCGGATGATTCTGGGCTTGAAAGAATTTTTAAACAACACCCAGGCTGTTGAATTCATGATTCGATCCGGGCTTGCCGAAAATCCTGTTCAGGCAATGGAAAGCTGGAATGAATACCTGGTGCGGGACGGAATCCATTTAAAAAAGGACTGGGAAAAGCGTTCGCGCCAAATCCGCAACTACTACGGCAAATTCGTCCTGGCAAAAGAAAATACCGTATACCGGAAAATGCCCGATGAATCCGCCGCCGACCTTGATGGCGCCGAAATCAAAGAATATCCACCGGAAGAAGCGATGGCGCTCTGGCTTGATTCATTTCGGCTGGAACTTGCCGGGTTGCCCTGCCGCAAACCACTGGCCCTGAAAGATGGGTCCATTCTTTATTGGGAACAAAATGCCTGCCCTGAGTGGAATGAGGAAACTCAGGACCGGGCATGGCGCATGGAACTTTCGTAAGAACTCCCTCTGTCACTTCAGATGGAAAAATGACAGGACTATTTGTATTTGCATCTTGAAAAATTTCCTTTTCGCTATATAATATAAAGTAATATAGCAAAAAGGAAATATTCATGAAAAAAGTAGCATTGATTACAGGCGGAACGCGCGGCATCGGGCTGGGGATTTCTGAAAAATTTGCGGAAAACGGTTATGACCTTGCCGTCTGTGCCTCCAGCCCCGCGGAAAAATATCGGGATACGATCGAAGCTCTGAAAAAATACGGCGGCCGGGTGATGTACTGCCAATGCGATATCTCAGACCGTGCTTCCCGCGAAGCCATGCTCGAACAGATTTCGACAGAGTATCCGGTCATCCATGTTCTGATCAACAATGCCGGAGTCGCGCCGAAAATCCGTGCCGATATTCTGGATGCTTCGGAAGAAAGTTTCGCCGAATTGCTGAAAATCAACCTCCAAGGCCCCTATTTCCTGACTCAGGCGGTGGCAAAGCGAATGATCGAAGCCGGAAAAACCGACCCTGAATTCGAAGCCGTCATCATCAATATCGGCTCGATTTCCGCCACGGTTGCATCAGTCAGCCGCGGCGAATACTGCATTTCCAAAGCCGGAGTCGCCATGAGCAGTCGATTATGGGCGGTGCGGCTGGCGGAATACGGCATTCCGGTTTATGAGCTTCGCCCCGGCGTCATCCGTACCGATATGACCAGCGCGGTAACGGAAAAATACGACCGTCTGATCCATGACGGTTTGTGTTTGCAGAAACGCTGGGGGATGCCGGAAGACATCGGCAAGGCGGCGCTGATGCTGGCGCAGGGGGCGCTGGCTTATTCGACCGGACAGGTTATCAACATCGACGGCGGAATGGAAATTTCGCGGCTCTGAACAACGGACAGGAGTTCTATGAATTACAGCGTACACACCTTGATTCTGGGCAGCGGCGCCGCCGGTTTGAACACCGCGTTGCAGTTGAAGTCGCTCGGCGTTGACGACATCCTGATTTTGACCGAAGGGCTGGATCAGGGAACTTCCATCAACACCGGCAGCGACAAACAAACCTATTACAAACTCGGCATGTACGGCAATACGCCGGACTCTCCGGTCCAATTGGCCGGGACGCTGTTCAACGGCGGCTGTGTGCATGGCGATATCGCGTTGGCGGAAGCGGCGCTGTCCGTGCGCGGTTTTTACAATCTGGTCAATCTGGGGGTGCCTTTCCCGCACGACCGCCACGGTCAATACATCGGATACAAGACGGACCATGACCCATTCTGCCGCGCCACCTCCTGCGGCCCCTATACCTCGCGCGAAATGTGCCTGAAACTGATCGACGCCGTAAAACGCGCCGATATCCCGATCATGGAACAGCGGACTGCGGTATCGCTCCTGACCGTCAAAGACCGCGCCGCCGGCGCCATCACCCTGAACGAAAACGGCGAGTTCGAAGTTTTCCGTGCGGAAAACGTGGTATTCGCCGTCGGCGGGCCGGGCGGGCTGTACAAAGAATCGGTTTACCCGGCGGTCCATACCGGCGCGATCGGGCTGGCATTGAAGGCCGGGGCGCTGGCGCGGAACCTGCCGGAATCGCAATTCGGACTCAGTTCCGTCAAATTCCGCTGGAATGTCTCCGGCACTTACATGCAGGTGTTGCCTCGGGTCATATCCACCGCCGCGGACGGCGTCAGCGACGAACGGGAATTCCTGCCGGAACACTATGCGGGGGCAGGGGAGATGAACTCCATGCTGTTCCTGAAAGGCTACCAGTGGCCGTTCGACACCACCAAGATCCCGAATGGCTCCTCCATGATCGACATTCTGGTATACATCGAAACCGTGATCCGCAAACGCCGGGTGTTCCTGGATTACCGCGCCAACTGCGCCGGTTTTTCGTTTGACGCTCTCAGCCGGGAAGCATACGAATATCTGGAAAAATCCAATGCATTATTCGGCACTCCGTTGGAACGCCTGGCGAAAATGAACCGTCCGGCTATCGATTTATATGCGGACCACGGTATTGATTTAAGTAAGGAGCCACTGGAAGTCGCGGTCTGCGCGCAGCATAACAACGGCGGGCTGGCGGCGAACGACTGGTGGGAATCGGAAAATATCAAACATCTGTTTCCGGTCGGAGAGGTAAACGGTTCTCACGGCGTCACCCGTCCGGGCGGTTCGGCATTGAATGCGGGGCAGGCGGGGGCGTTCCGCGCCGCCGAATACATCGCCGCGCGTTACCGGGAATATTCGCTGGATGAAACCTTGTTCGAGCAAGCGGCGACAAACGAACTGGCGTTCCTGAATCAATACCTGACTCGAAACCGGAACTCCAACGACTGGCAAGCCGAGCGGCTGGAATTTCAAGCCAGGATGACGGCGCACGGTGCCCAAATCCGAGGCGAAAACGTCTGTACCGCCGCCTGGTCGCAATACACGCGTCTGTTGGAGCAGGGAACTCAATGGCGCGGTCCGAACGGCAAAGCCGAAGCCCTGCGTAACCTGCAATTATGCCTGGCGCACGCGGTTTATCTGGAAGCGATTGCCGCTTCGATCCGGCAGGGGGTCGGTTCCCGCGGTTCAGCACTGGAATTGTATCCTGACGGCGTAGAACTCCCCGGTATCGGCTGGCGTTACCGAATGGAAAACCGCGAATTCCGTTCGCAGGTACAAATGACCCGTTTCGATAACGGCGAAGTAAAAAATTACTGGGAACCGTGCCGCCCCTTGCCCGAATGCAACGGTTGGTTCGAAAATATCTGGAACGATTACCGGGAGCAGAAAATATATGAATGAAGCGGCAGAACCCATGTATGATTTTTCCATTTTGCGTGATATCCGCAAGCATGAAAACCTCAGCATTGCGGATTTGACCGAACGCAGCGGTGTTTCGGCGGCGGTCATCTCGAAGCTGGAACGCAACCAGATCACGGCAGGGCTGGAAACGCTAGGCAAATTGGCGAGGGCGTTCGGCATCAGCGCCGCCGATCTGATCAAAGCCGCGGAGAATCGCCACGCCCGGCTGGCCGAAGCGACGGAACGAGACGCCGACGGATTTCATTTCCATGAAATATCGTATTCCAATATGAAAGGACTGCTGGGGACGGCTCCGGCCGGGACCGTTCTCGAGCGCCCCCATCTGCACCGGAGCGGCTCGGAAATGTGCTGGGTGCTGAAAGGAAGGGTGGTATTCAGCCTGCCGGAAGGGGATTATGATTTATCCGCCGGTCAATCCATCATGTTCGATGCCCTGCATCGGCATCGTTACCGGGTGCTCCAAGACTGCGAATTGTTTATCGTCCACCTGAAAGAAGGGTTCAAACTGTAAAGAAAGAGGAAAGTCATGAACGAATATCCTAAAATTTCGACATTGAAAACGCCCGAGGCGTTTGCCGCACATCTGGACAGCCTTGGCTTGCCTCACTGGTTCGAACCCGAAATGAAAGCCGGAGCGGATTCCGCACTGGCCCGACCAGTTCAACTGAACGGACGCAGTGTCGGCAACCGCTGGGCTATTCTGCCGATGGAAGGCTGGGACTGCCTGCCGGACGGCTCGCCAAGTGAGTTGACGGAACGCCGCTGGCTGCGCTTCGGAGAGAGCGGAGCCAAAATGATCTTCGGTTGCGAGGCCGCCGCCGTCATGCTTTCCGGCAAAAGCAACACCAGGCAAATGATGATTACCACCGAAACGGCGGAAAACCTCGGTAAACTGCGGCGGAAAATGGTTGACCGTCATGCCGGAAAATTCGGTACGGCGGATGATCTTTATGTCGGGCTGCAATTGACTCATTCCGGACGCTATTCCCATCCGGACGACGACAAAATATTGAAATCAGTCACCGCGTACGCCCATCCGCTTCTGGACCGTAAATTCGGCAATTCAGCCGCCAATGTCGTTTCTGACGGTGAGCTTGATGAAATTGTCGCCACCTTTATCGCCGCCGCCCGGCTGGCCCGCGACGCCGGATTCCATTTTGTGGACATCAAGCATGCGCACGGTTATCTGGGTCATGAACTGCTCAGCGCGATTGAGCGCCCCGGCAAATATGGCGGTTCATTTGAAAACCGCACCCGCTTCTTCCGGGAAATCACGCAGGGAATCCGTTCGGAAGTGCCCGGTATCGACATTTCCCTGCGTTTCAGCATCTTTGACATGATTCCATTCGAAAAAGGGCCGGATCGGGCAGGGCGGCCCATGCAGTGGGACGGTCCCTACCCGTATGCCTTCGGCGGTGACGGCAGCGGAGCCGGATACGACCTGACGGAGCCGCTTGAGTTCCTGCGTCTGGCTCATTCATTGGGAGTAAAATTCATCTGCGCGACCGTCGGCAGTCCGTATTACAATCCGCATATTCAACGCCCGGCTTATTATCCGGTCAGCGACGGCTATCTGCCGCCCGAAGACCCCTTAACCGGAGCGTTCCGCCAGATCAAAGTCGTCGCTGAAATGAAGAAATTGATTCCGGAAATGAACATCATCGGTTCCGGTTATACCTGTCTGCAGGAATGGCTGCCGAATGTGGCCGAATATGTGACCGGACACGGCATGGCGGATTTTGTCGGTATCGGACGGATGGTGCTGTCTTACCCGGACATTTGCGCGGATCAACTGCAGGGCAGGGGGCTGGATAAACGGAAAATCTGCCGGACCTTCGGAGATTGTACCACGGCTCCGCGCAACGGCCTGGTCTCCGGTTGTTATCCGCTGGACCATTATTACCGGGAACTTGAATCCGCCGAGAAATTAAAAGATCTGAAAAAACGCCTTTCCTGAACAAAAAAAAGTGGCGGCGATCATTATTTCCGGGGTGAAATAACGACCGCCGCCACCAACAAGGGGCCGATTTATTCGAGTAAATATTCTAGCGTCACCACGACTTTTATGCTCTTTTCCAAACTTTCAGTGTCATAGACACCACCATATGATGTTTCAGTGGAGTAGGGGGAGGTGATCTGAATGATTCCCTGCTTGGCTTCCAGCAGGCGGCCGATATTGCCGCCGCTGTTTTCGGCGAGAACCTTGGCACGTTCCAATCCATTCGTCGTGGCTTTGCGCAAAAGCACCAGTTTATACCGGTCCAGGTTGAAAATGAAATATTCCGGCGCTCCGGTCGTCATATCCACACCGTCGCTCAATAAGACATCCAGACTGCGATATTTACCGGAAACCAGCTCTACCTGTTTAGTAATCACTTCGATCATACGATTGCCGGCTATATGCAGAAATTCATCCGTTTCGGCACCTTTATCATTCTTCTTATAGACGTTTTCGTGATTAATACCGCCCAGATTGATTTCTTCTTCTTTGAATCCCATATGCAGCAGCTTGGCGACGATTTTATCTTTTGACAACTGCAAGGCGTTGTACATCTCTTCCAGATTCGCGCCACGCGCCCGTACATATATATAGAACTTGGCGATGTCGCTGCTGACCACCTGTTCGGCATATCCTTTGACGGCAAGGTTTTTCTCTTTCCGGATCTTGATGAAAAATTTCGACAGCATACCCGAAGACACAACCACGGCTCCGGCGATAATTATTGCGGCGGCGATCTGTGCGCCATATTTAATACTTTTTTCTTGCATAGTTCTATCCTGATTAAAAAATGATATCCTGAATGCAAACACAATTCGGGACTGTGTTTTTTGTTCATACCTAATTATACCGCCATCCTACAGGGATATCAATCGCATATTCATTACGTCGCATAATGTATCTTATGTTAAGTTTCATGTATGGCGAAATGCCGTGCCTTGCAATCGTAAGCGCCTTGAAAGAAGTTGCTTACGATTGCCGCACGGCTTCGCTGTTAATAAGTTGTTTACCATTGCAACGCACGGCAACATGAAACTTATACATAATATCCGTTGATGCGACATCCAAGACGATCCGCAGAAGCAAAAATAAAGCCACCGGACACCTTACAAGGGTTATCCGGTGGCTTTCCGTCAATCGATGCCGGAGATGCCTCATATCGATCATTTTCGTAAAATGCCATAACCGACCGTTCGGCGGTGCGGTAGCTCCGGCGTGCCGGTCGGTTATGAATTTTCCTGAATTTCCGGAGGCTTCTCCGAAATTTTGCCGTTTTCCCTCGAATCAGCCTTATTTGAAGGATAGGAGGCTTTCACCGAACCGTCTATCTTATACACTTTACCCCATACCTGCAAAACCACCTTACCGCGGTCTGCTCCGAATTTGAGTGTATCCTCCTGTTTGTCAACATGCTGGAACCTATTCAGCTCGCCAAGCAGATAAATCTTGTTGGTCTGCATGTCCACGTCAGTTTTAAATACCGTCTGAGACGTGACAGGAGAATATTCAACATAGCTTTTCACATCCGAAAACGTTATCTCAAGCGTCAAATTTGTCCCGATACTGGACTCCAGTAAAGAAGCATTCACCACCAGCCCGGTATCGATATAATCAAACCCGGTCGTCGTAACAGTCCCCTGCTCCGAAATGGTTTTTTTCGGAATCGGCACACGTTCCCCATCATGCCATTTTGCCGTGTAACCGTCCCGGATCACAAACATAGGACTGGCGTATAAGTCCGCATAACTGCTGTTGTTCAGGAATTCAAAAAACCCATCCAGCCTTAAATTCTCGACCGAGATTTTATTGCTGGAAATGTCATAGCTGATTGATCCGCTTGATTTAGTGGTCAAACCACCCTCAAGCAACATATCTTTCCGCAAAGAAACGAAATAAAGCTGGACAATCCATGATCTGGACTCTTGCGCATCCAGATAATCAAGCATTTCCGATACACGACGCAATACCGACTCGTGATCCGTCACCACAGCAACGCTGTTCCGGGTGATCGACACCCTGCCATCGACTGAAAGCATCGATTTCAAAATCGTATCCAACCGTTCGCCGTCATGTCCCAAAACACGCCGGACCAACACTCCACGATCTTCCGGACGCAGAACACGATTCTTTTAAAACCCATGCCATAGCCCAAAGCGCAGAACCAAATATAACCCAATGCCACATAGCTCGAACAAAAAATATAAACTCAGGACTCATTACATCACCTGCACCAGTAAAATCGTTTTCATGATATTATCATGCGGAGCTTGCAAATACTCTTTCAAGCTCAAATGATACAGATTCGAATACACTGTCGGACTACCCCCGACGCCATCCAGCGAATTGATGATTTTCAGGTACAGACCCACACTCATGGACTGCTTACCTGAAAACACGCTGGAAAGGTTCTGTCGCGATAACTGTTTTTCACGACAGAAGTTTTGAAGCGAACCAAATTCAGCCTCAATCAAACGACGAAGATTTAACATCAATTCATCATATACCTTATCGAACTTATCCATTCGTCCTGCTCCTGTAAGGCTTCCTGATCGTAAGGTCCAATTTAGCCCCCATATGTTCACCGCATTTTCTGCGATACGAAAAAATACCGTAACGGCCAGTATAAAGACCACCGTTTTCAATCTGATTCATTCTGATTTTCAGCGAACGAAGATTGTTTGTTAATCCACTGGCAGGTTTGCCAGTTTGAAGATCGAGTATGCAATAACGAATCATTCTACCACCTCAACAATAGAATGTTCAGAACGGAAAACAGAACAAACATGTTTTTTCTTGGAACCCCTCAAAAGCTCATAAAAACGACCATTCAGAACATAAACATGGTTTCCGCAACTGAAACATTTCCAAATACGTTTTTCCATCTTTCATCCTTTAAAATGCCCCCTGCCCTGCAATGCAAGACAGGAAGCCGGAACAGGGTTAAATAATTTCAAATCCGCAAGACGTTAAAATATCCCTGCGAAGATTTCCGAAAACTTTCGGGAAATCCCTTGCATAGATATAATCAGGAGATTCAACATTTTGTGTAAAAACCTGCTCTTTAAACGCCTTACGATAACGAGTTGCTGTATTCTTAGGCATCCTACGTAAAACATTCTGCAGGCCATAAATCATAGCCTGGGACCGGATCATATCAATGAGCCAATCCCCAGAAGAAACAGCACCATCATAAAAAGAGAACCGCTGAAAAACTTTCCCGTGATCAGGAACCGGTTCATTCAAGTAAAAACGGTTCTTCTGCATTTTG
>DHTZ01000064.1 GCA_002408885.1 Lentisphaeria bacterium UBA5247
ACATTATTATGTAGGCGCACCCGGCCGAACAATGCCGCAGGGAGTTTTTCCTGCGCTTCAAGAAGGGGAGCCAGCGAAAACACCGCGGCGATTAAAAGGCGAATCATGTTCATACTATTATTCTTCCATATTTTTGGATGTTAGAAAAAAGGGTCCCAGAACTGCGGCGTCTGCTGGTTGCCGATGGCGGTCGTGGCCCCGGTGATCAACGCGGCGGGATCGACATACGGCAGCTCCATCGGGAGGCATTCCACATGGCCGTCATAATACCCGAGATTCATGTATTTGCCGTTTTTATGCGGAAAGGCGTTGCGCCTGTCGCGATATTGAATATGAGAGGCGCTGTTGACGACGTCGTATGAAACCTCGGTTACCATAAATTTATGAGAGGGATTTTTGACTTTGGGCAGTTTTATCTCTCCGGGCGTGGACACCGGCCTGGTCCATGCGTAATAAATGTCGCCGGTGGCGGCCGCGTGGCGTGGATTCACATAAAAAGCGGGGCAATAGAATGCGGGAACGTCTGTTCTGGTCACATATGGCGTTTTGCCGGCGAACATGGTGGAGCCTTTGTAGGAACCGGGGTAATAAAACATGAGCAGGTAACGGTGCGGGAACTCCCCGCCGATCATGGTGTCGTTAAAATCGGAGGCATACATCAGGTTGGATTTGGTGAACTGCAGGATATTGCTGCCGCAGGACGCCGTTTTCGCCAGTTCCCGCGCTTTTGCCAATGCCGGCAGCAACATCGCCGCAAGAATCATAATAATTGCTATAACAACAAGAAGTTCAATAATTGTGAAATTGATTGTCCGGAATGCCTTTTTCATGGTTGTTTCTCTGTTGCTGTTGTTATGGATTGCCCTTGTATTCCATTAATTTCCCCGGCAGGAGAACATGTTCGATATTTCCGGAAAAGAGCAGCTCGACTACTTTTTCGGGCAGATACGATTCCTGAATGACGGAAATAGTGTTTTTCAGCCTGGCGGACTCAAGCCGGTAACCGGGAAGCGGCTGCAATACTCCAATCAGCGGTCTGGGAAGCGACGGGTGCTCCAAAAGGAAATTCAAGAGATTTACATAAATCGCCGAACCCGCAACGAATATTCCGTCAAGCGGTTCCGGAAGTCCGGCGAAAAACTCCTCAAGCCCGGTATAAAGCCCTTCCCGGGAGAGTCCCGTTTCAGGTTGTTTTGGCGGCGGGAGCGGGAGTCCATGTTCTTTTAAGACCGATTGATAGGTGTTGAAGATAAGCCTGATGGAATGGTAGGGGGAATTTGCGGGAAAAGTCGTGCCGATGTTCCGTGCGCCCCGTTCAATCATCCGTTCCAGGAGAAGCCTGGACATGCCCGCGTAATCATAGGTGACGGTGGATACGGCCGGGTTGAAGTGTTCAAGGCTCACCGCCACGGCAGGAATTCTCAAACTGGCGGCATAATCCGCCCATGCCCGGGTTACCCAGCCAAAAAGGATCATTCCCTTGCAGTCGGCCAGATTGGTCAGCAGGCTGGTTTCGGGCTGTTCTCCGACCTGGAGATATTCGATGCGGCAGCCCCGCTTGGCGGCTTCTTCTTCAATCGATAAGAGCATATCCGAATATCTTCCCTCGCTGACTTTGCCGATTGAAACGAACAGCAGATGTTTGTCCAGCGGTGAATTCCGAAGATTCATATTCACGAAAGTGCCGCGGCCATGTATCCGCTCCACAAGGTTGTTTGCTTCCAATTCCGCCAGCGCGCGGCGCAAGGTGATGATGCTGACGCCGCAAATCGCCGCAAATTCCTTTTCGTTCGGCAATTTGGCGCCTTTTTCAAATCCGTTGCCGGCAATATAATTGATGACTCTTTCCCGGGCGATATGAAATTTTACCGTCACTGTTTAATCCTCGATTTTTTAAAGATACTATAATTATAATCTCTATATCTATATTTGTCAATATGAAGAATCCATGAATAACGAAATTTTTTATGAAAATTGTACCGTTCCGCGCCAGGATTCCCGACTATAGAATGAGGATTGGTTTACGCTGGTCGATATAACTCAATCACGCTCAAGATGGCTCGACGCCAGGTTTACACAGAATGGAACGAATCCGGTGTGCAGAATCGGGAACTCAATTATTCATCACGGTGTGCATGATCGGTGTGCGCGGAAAGAAAGACGCTTACGCAGCGGTTCTTCGCTGGTCGTATCCAACCTGAAAAAATCTTTTATCTGTTCTATATTCATCCTGAACCATTTTTATTGGATTATACCAATTGTACCATATGATAATACCAGCGATTCCCTCATTTGTCAACATGTCGGTTCCATATTTTCCGAATAAATGGTGATCGTCAAAAATTTATCTCAAACCGGAAAAATTTAAAGTTTTTAATTGACCGAAGCGTTTCCGCAATTGATTTTTCATTGTTCCGGCGATATATGTTATAACTATGAAAATCTGGACTTTTATAATAATCTTGATTATTACGGCATGCGGCATGAGCCCGAATACCGCCGGAGACGTTTGCGAGCCATGCGGGACTGTTTCCTGCTGCGCCGCCGAGTGTCTGCGAAGCAATTGCTTTTGCGAAAACGTTTCGGAGCGCCAGGCGGAAGAAGCCTTGGACCCGTTCATTCAACATCATCACGGAGAGCATAATCAATGCGCTTTTAAATGTGCACGTCCCTCCTTGAAAATACGATTGCCCGGTACCATGCAGATCAATCCGCCCGAACCGATTGTATTGGAACCATTGGCCCTGTCCTGTTTCCACTGTTTCGTACCGGAGGCATTTCTGCTTTTTTCGTCCCGCCTTTATTCACTGCATCTGACTTTACGGACGGTCGTCATCCAATCCTGATTCATGAGCCGGTGTTTCCTCCGTCAACTCTTATTACATGAATTTCAGGAATTTACAAGATGAAAAAACTCATATCCTGCGGCATCGCCGCGGCATTGTCCCTTATATTGGTATCGTGTTCGAAACGCGACAGCGGCGATGCTCACAAGCACGATCATGATCATAAACCTGCTCACAAACATGAGCCGCACAATCATGGCACTGACGAAAAAGACCATGATCATGACCACGAGGAAGACCGTAAATCAAAAAAAGATCAAACTCAAAAACAGGAAGGGAAAAGCGAAGAAACCATTCTCTCCCTGACGCCCGAACAGCGTGAAATGATCCAACTGAAGGTGTCCAACGCCGCCCCCGGGCAACAGGAAAACCTCCTTCGCCTGGACGGCGAAATCCGTTATAACCTCGAAAAAACAGCCAAAGTCATGCCCCGCCTCCCCGGCTTCGTCAGCCGGGTCGACGCCGTCGAGGGGCAAACGGTCCGCAAAGGTGAAATCCTTGCCGTTCTCCAGAGCCAGAAGTTAGGTGAGCTCTATTCGGACTACCATGCCAACAAGGAACTGGAAGCCCTCAATCTCTCCGAATTCCGGATTGCGGAAAAGCTCCGGGCCAAGGACGCCATGTCCGAAATTGATTACCTGAAAGCCAAGCGGCAGTACGCCGACACTCAGATCGCCCGCCGCCGCGCCGAAGCCATCCTGACCGCGCTGAACTTGAACCCCGCCCACCTGCCCCACGGCTGCCGATTGGGGCAGAAAAGCGAGGCTCCGGTCTGTACGGAATACGAAATGAAGTCTCCGCTGGACGGAATCGTCGTGGTTCGCGACATCACCCCCGGTGAAACCTATGCCGAGGATAACACCAAACCGTCATTCATCGTGGCCGACACCCGTGAACTGTGGCTCGAACTGCGCGCCCGGCAGGAAGACCTGCCACAGTTGCGGGTCGGTCAGGAGGTGAAAGCGAATCTCGGGCGCGGTTTTGCCGAATACAATGGGAAGATCGCGTTCATTTCGCCTGAAGTCAATGAAGCGACCCGCACGGCGCTGGTCCGCGTCCTGCTCGACAACACCGACGGCAAGCTCAAGCCCGGCCTTTTCGCCGTCGGCATGGTCCGGCTGGAGAGTTCCAGTCATTCACTGCTGGTCCCCCGCGCCGCCGTGCAGGAAGTCGGCGGCGAAAGCGTTGTTTTCGTGCCGCATGACGGCGGCTTCGTCGCCGTACCGGTCAAGATCGGGCGGTTCGACCGTGATTTCGGCGAAATCGTTTCAGGGTTGAAAGAGGGGGACGAATACGTTTCCAACGGCGCTTTCGAACTGAAATCCATGATCGTGACTGCCGGGATGGACCCGCATGCCGGTCATGGCCATTAATACAGGAGCCGAACAATGATCAACCGAATTATCCGGTTCGCGCTGCAGGCGCGAGTCCTTGTACTCCTGATGATTGCGGGAGTGACGGGTTACGGCGCGTGGCTCTATTTTGAAATCCCGCGCGACGCGTTCCCCGACATTTCGCCGGTCATGGTGCCGGTTTTCGCCGAAGCCCCGGGCATGGCGCCCGAAGAAGTCGAACGTCTCATCAGCATTCCGATTGAAAACACCTTGAGCGGCCTGCCCGACGTCACGCTGGTGAAATCGACTTCGGCGTTCGGCATGGCGGTCATCTATGTTTATTTCTCGGACCACGTGAACATGTATTTCGCCCGCCAACTGGTGGCGGAACGCCTGGCCACGGCCACCTCGTCGCTTCCCGCCGGGGTGGATGTGCCGACGCTCGGCCCGATTTCCAGCGGCCTCGGCCAGATTTTCATATACTATCTGGAGGCGACGCCGGGCATCGACACCGAGGGCAAGGATGTGACCGCATACCTGCGGGAACTGAATGACTTTGTGGTCAAGCGCCAGTTGCAGGCGGTGACGGGCGTCACCTCCATCCTGTCCATGGGCGGGCATATTCTGCAATACCAGATCGAGCTGGACCCGGACCGGATGCGGAAATACGATATCGCGCTTGATGGTATCATCGCCACGGTCACGGAAAACAACCGCAATGTGGGCGGCCAGTACATTGTCCTCGGCGCCGAAGAATATCTGGTGCGCGGGATCGGTCTGCTCGAAAGCATGGAGGATATCCGGAACCTGCCGCTCAAAAATGTGGACGGTATCGCCGTGACCATCGCCGATATCGCGGAAGTCCAATACGGCCACGACGTCCGCCGCGGCATGGTCAGCCTGAACGGCGAACGCGAAGTCGTCGCGGGTATTGTCCTGAAGCTGTACGGCGAAAACACGTCGAAAGTCATCAAATCGCTTCACCGGAAGATCGAAGACATTCAGGCGGGCCTGCCGAAAGGCGTAAAAATCATCCCCGCCTACGACCAGGCCGACCTGGTGGACAATGCCTCAAGCACGGTGGAAAGCGCCCTGCTTCAGGGAATCCTGCTGGTCATGCTCCTGCTGGCAGTGGCCCTGCGCAACCTGCGGGCGGCGCTGATCGTCACCATTTCCATGCCGTTCAGCGCGGCGGCGGCGATTATCTGCATGAATATTTTCGGCGTCACCGCCAATCTGATGTCGCTGGGCGGCATCGCCATTGCGCTGGGGATGCTGATCGACGGCTCGATCATCGTCGTGGACAATATCAACCGTCACCTGAACATGCCGGAGAACCAGAACAAAAACCGCCTGAAACTGATTGCAAACGCCGCGGGCGAAGTCGGCCGTCCGATTTTATTTGCACTGTTGATTGTGGTTTCGGTATTCATCCCGGTTTTCATGTTGGAGGGAGTGGAGGGGAAAATGTTCCGTCCGCTGGCCTTTTCCGTCATGGCGGCCCTGCTGGCTTCGCTGGTGGCGGGGATCGTCAACGCCCCGGTCCTCGCCAGTTTCCTGATGAAAACCCCAAAGAAACTCCGACCGGGCAGTCCGCTGGTCGATAAAATCTACTTCCCCCTGCTCGACCGCGCCATCAAGCTGCGCGTCCTGATCTTCCTGCTTCTTGCCGGGGCGGTCGTGGGAAGCGCGCTGATGCTGCAGCGGATCGGCCGGGAATTCATGCCGACGCTGGAAGAAGGCGCACTCCTGATCAGCGTCACCATGGCGCCGTCGATCGGGCTCGAACAGGCGGAAAAGGTAGTGCGGAATCTGGAAAAAATGATTTTGCGCCACCCGGAAGTCGTTTCAACCGTGTCCCGGGTCGGCCGCCCGGAAGCCGGGAGCCACCCTCACCCGGTGAACTTCGCGGAAATCCAGATTGAGCTGAAATCGGAATCCGGCGAGCCGATCGGTGCGGAAACCAGAAACCGGATCGTCGGCGAATTGCGGGAGGAATTGAAAATCTATCCCGGCATTACGCTGAACTTCTCCCAGCCGATTCAGAATATGTTCGAAGAACTGCTGTCCGGGATCAAGGCGTATTTCGCCATCAAAATCTATGGTGAAGACCTCGAAATCCTGCGGACCAAAGCCGATGAAATCCGCCAGGCGGTGGCCGAAGTGCCCGGCATTGTCGACCTGGCGAGTGAACAGAGCTTCGGACAACCCCAGATTCAGGTAATCATCGACCGCAGCAAGGCATCCCGCCACGGCGTTTCCGCCAGCCAGATCATGCAGATGGTGGAGAGCGCGGTCGGCGGAGAAAACATCAGCAGTATTTACCGCAACACCCGCCGCTATGACATCAACATCCGCCTGGCCGAAAAGTTCCGTTCCGATCCCCGGACGCTGGAACAACTGCCGGTGAAATCCAGCGATGGGCGCACCATCCCGCTGTGGCAGATCGCCGAAATCAAAACCACCGAAGGCCCCATCCAGATCAACCGCGAAGACAACCAGCGCCGCTGGACGGTACAGGGCAATATCGCCGGGCGCGCCCCCAGCTACATCATCGAAGATATGCGGAGGGTGATCGCGGAAAAGATCGAACTGCCTGCGGGTTATTTCATCGAGTTCGGCGGACAGTTCGAAAACCAGGAACGGGCCATGCGCAAACTGATGGTGATCGTCCCGGCGGTGATCGGGCTGATTTTCCTGTTGCTGTGGATCTCCTTTTCATCGCTTCGCTGTGCCCTGACCGTCATGGCAAACGTGCCGCTGGCGCTGATCGGCGGAATCGCCGGGTTGCTGCTGACCGGACAATTGCTGTCGGTCCCCGCCGCGGTGGGTTTTATCGCGCTGTTCGGGATCGCCATGCAGGACGGGGTGGTCATGATCACCGACTTCCGCGACTTGCGCGCCGAGGGCATGCCCCTGCGTGAAGCGGTGCTGAAGGGAAGCGCCATCCGTTTCCGTTCGGTCATGCTGACCACGCTGACCACGCTGATCGGACTATTGCCGCTGCTCTTATCCAAAGGCATCGGCGCGGAAATCCAGCGGCCGCTGGCGGCCATCGTGATCTTCGGGTTATTCAGTTCGACCATGCTGACGCTGTTCGTGCTGCCGTCGCTGTATTACGAGGTGGAGCGGCATTTCGTAAAACGCGGCTCCAAGCCCTGAGCCGGACTTCTTCCGTTTTGCCGAATTCCAAAGGCCGCCGGAATCGCTTTATGCATTTTCCGGCGGCCTTCCTATTGATTTTCGCGGTGGACGGGTGTAGTGTAAAACTGCGAGGTGACATCGATGGAATTTACTCAACTGCCTAAAATCCTGAACGTCCGGGTAATCGTTTTCGAAACGATCTGGGCGCTGGATTTTCACGTCAATCACGCCCATGAACTGCTGCATGTACTGGATGGGCGGTTCGAATTGACGTTTCCGGACGGCAGGCGCTACCCGGCCCAGTCCGGCGACACGCTGTTTGTCCCCGGCGGGACGATGCACAAGGATATTTTTGAGTTCGAAGACGACCTGAAGATTCTCTATCTTAATTTCCAGTGGGAGCATTTCGAGGAATTCAGTCGCACGGTCACCAATGCGAACATCAATAAACTGAGCCCGGATTCCCGCAACGAAATCCGTTGGATCTTCGAAAAATTGCGCGAGGACCGCGGCGGCGGCGAGCTCGACCGTCTCGTGGCCGGGGCCCGTGTCATGAACATCCTGAGCCTGATTCACCGCGAGCTCAACAGCCCGAACGAAGCGGAAACGGAAAACGACGCCCGCCATGAACTGATTCAGGCCGCCCGCCGTTATATCGAACGCAACTTCGCCCTGCCGCTGCGTCTGGAGGATATCGCGGTGCACCTGCGGGTGAGCCCGTTTCACCTCTCGCGGATGTTCAGCCAGGAAAGTGATTTTTCGCTGTTCGAATACCTGAGCGAAGTTCGGATCAACGAGGCGAAAAAGCTGCTGCGCGACGGCCGGCTGCTGGTTTCGGAGGTCGCCGAGCGTACCGGCTACGACAACGGCAACTATTTCGCCAAGGTTTTTCGCCGCAAGGTCGGCTGTTCCCCCGGCAAATACCGTTCGTTCTGAGTAAAAATGCGGCTTACACAAGAAATTACCCGAATCCGCAAATAATTACAGACATCGCCGGTTGTTGACGGCGGCGGCGGCTTGTAAAATATAATCAGGCGAAAAACCTTAACGTTGAAAAAAGGAACTCCTGACTATGACAAAAGAACTTGCCATTTACGGCGGCTCCCCCGCCATCCAGGCCGGAGAAGTGAAAAACTGGCCCCCGGTCGATCATACCGACGACGAAATGGTGCTGAGCGCGCTCCACGCAACCAATCAGGCCCGCGGCCAGCACAACCTCGCATTCGAAAAAGAATTCTGCGCCTGGAACGGCAACACCTGCGGTCTGTTCACCAACAGCGGCACCGCCGCCCTGCACATGTGTCTGGTCGGCTGCGGCATCGGCGCGGGCGATCATGTGCTGGTGACCTCCTACACCTGGAGTTCAAGCGCGACCTGTATCCTGCACCATGACGCCATTCCGATCTTTGTGGACATCGACCCGGAGACATTTCTGATCGATCCCGATAAAATCGAAGCCGCCATCACGCCCCGGACCAAGGCGATTATCGTGGTCCAGCTCCACGGCCTCTGCTGCGATATGGACAAAATCAACGCCATCGCCAAAAAGCACAACCTCTATGTGATCGAAGACGCCTGCCAGGCGCACGGCGCCATGTACAAAGGCAAAAAAGCCGGTACGCTCGGCGACTGCGCGGCATTTTCCTTTAACCAGAACAAATGCCTCTGTTGCGGCGAAGGCGGTATTTTCGTCACCGACAACGAGAAAATTTTCGAAGGCGCCGCCAAACTCTGGAGTTTCGGCGAAACTGCCCGTCCCGAACAGAGCCGCGACTATCACGCCTATTCGCTGGGCTGGATGTACCGCAACAACGAAATCACCGCCGCCTACGCCCGCGCCCAGTTGAAAAAATTCGACTACTACTTCAACACCCTGCGCGCCAACGGCAATTATCTGAAAGAAAACCTGACCGGCATCAAGGGACTGCGCCTGCCGTTCGAGCCCGCGGAATGCACGCACAACTGGTACAATTTCAACCTGCGGATCGATTTCGACGCCATCGGATTCCCGAATGACGTGGAAAAACGGATGCAGTTCCGCGACGCAGTGGCGGCAGCCATTCGTGACGAAGGCGTGGTCGCCTCTGTCTGGCAGCGCTTCATCCTGCCGGAAATGACGGTGTTCCAGGCCAAAAACGCCTACGGCGGCGGCTATCCGTGGAGCATTCCGGGGGCCAATGAAGGCGTCGACTACACGCCGGAGAAATACCCGAACGCCCTGAATTACAGCCGCTGCCACATGTCGATCGTCCAGACCCTGCGGGCTCCGAACGGCCTCGATATCGCGGCGAAGGCGGTGGAAGGAATCCGCAAGGTCTTTGAAAACCTCGACAAGATCGCCCCGGACCGTATCTTTAAAATCCTGGAAGACCGACGCAATAAAATAAGCAAATAATTCAAACAATCGGCGATTCGGGGGATTGCCTGATCCCCGAATCCGGAGTACAATCAATGATGCGATTATTTACGAAACTCTGGTTCGCGGTCATCCTGGGAGGAATCACGTTGAGTACCACGGCAAACCATCTGAAAATCGGCTGGGCACACCGGGATGTTTCGGTGTCCGGTCCCGTCGGGATTACCGGACAATTCAATTTGCGGATATCGGAAGACTGCAATCAGGTTTCGTCCAAAGGCGGACAGGAACTGGTTGAGGAAACCGTCAAAATCCTGAAAGAAATTCATTCATCCAAATAAGGAAATGGAATTATGTCAAACGAAAAATGTTTGAAAATCGGCTGGGCATACCGGGATGTTTCCACGGATAAACCAGTCAATATACCGGGACAGTTTCACATGCGCGTTTCCAAAGGGATTCTCGACCCCGTCACGCTCACCGCTCTTGTGATCGACGATGGCAACGATCTGGTCTGCATGATGTCCGCCGACCTGGTTGTCATCCGCTCCGGCCTGCTCGATGAAATCCGCGCCAAGACGGCCGGACTTCTTCCGGGATTCCCGGTCGAAAAGATTTTCATGAGCGCCACGCACACCCATGCGGGGCCGAGCCATTATGCCGATTCGGGATGGACCGCCACGCCGGGAGGGATTTCCACGCCCATGATCAATGAGGTGTTCACCGAAATTGAAATCGCATCGGGCGATGAATACCGCGATTTCCTCTCGACGCAGGCGGCGGAGGCGATTGCCGAGGCGTATGAACGACGCGCTCCCGGCGGCGTCGCCTGGGGATACGGTTTCGCGACGGTCGGATTCAGCCGCCGCGCCACGTACTTCGACGACCTGTCGAAGCGGCCGGGCGCGGTGAAGAATTCCACGTCCGCGCTCAGCGGCCACTCCGCGATGTACGGCAATACCAATGACCCGATGTTCGCCGGGTACGAAGCGGGGACCGACAGCTTCATCAATTTGCTGTACACGTTCGACCCTGCCGGCCGCCTGACCGGCGCGATCGTCAACGTGCCGTGCCCCAGCCAGAACGACGAAGGGATCGAGCTCCTCAGTGCGAGTTTCTGGCATGAAACCCGCGAGCTGATCCATCAAAAACACGGCGACATTCCGATTCTCTGCCAGTGTGCGGCAGGCGGCGACCTTGCCCCCCGTCAACTTCACTACAAAGAAGCGGAAGCACGGCGGCATCGCCTCAAATACGGCGTTTCCCCGAAATCGCCCGAAGATTTCCGCCGCCGCGACATCGCGGAACGCATCGCCGCGGCCTTCGAAGAAGTCCTGGAATGGGCGAAAAAAGACATCCGTACCAATGTTCCCGTGAAACACCGGGTCGAAACGGTCATGCTCTCGAAGCGCCTCATTACCAAAGAAGAATACGAAGACGACAAGGCCAGGCTGGCCGAACTGGAAAAACAGGAGTTTGCCGCGACGGGAACGCCGGAGGAAAAATTGCGCCACGATTCCGTCCTGATCGCCGGACGCAACCGTTGCCGGCGCATCATTGAGCGTTACGAAACGCTGGACGCCGAGCCGCAGCTCCCCATGGAGATGCATGTTGTCCGCATCGGCGACATCGCCTTCGCCACGAACCGTTTCGAATTGTTTATGGATTACATGCACCGGATTCAAGCGCGCAGCCCGTTCGAACAGACGTTTATCGTCCAGTTGACCGGGGTTCCGGGCCCCGACGGCGGCACTTACCTGGCAACCGGGCGCGGCGAATACGGACGCGGCTATTCCGCCAGCCGCTACTGCAACATCGTCTCCAGCAAAGGCGGGCAGGAACTGGTGGAAGAAACAGTGAAAATCCTGAAAGAACTCCATTAAACCGAAGGAATACCGATCTATGAAATTCTCGATGATGACCTATACGATGGCCCGGCAGGGCTTTCAGGTGGAAGATATTGTCCGGGTCGCCGCCGAACTGAAAATGGACGGCATCGACTGGGTCTCCACGTACGGACGCGATCCCAGGGAACTGAAAAAACGTTCGGACGACGCCGGGCTGCCGGTAGTGGCCCATACCTTTTTCCTGTCGAAAGTCACTACCCGCGAACCCGGATACCTTGACGACGCCAAAAAATCGCTGGAAGACGCGGTCATCCTCGGCGCGCCGCTGGTGATGATCCCGACGCCCCCGGTCGCCGGAGTCGCCGACCGCCGGGAATGCCGCAAAATCTGGACCGATGCCCTGACGCAGATTGCGCCGCTGGCAACAGACGCCGGAGTGCTCCTGACGGTGGAAAACTTTCCCGGCCTGAGCAGTCCGTTCGTCACCGCCGCCGACTTTTTCGAGGCCCGCGAAGCGGTTCCCTCGCTGTACCTGACGTTTGACAACGGCAACGCGTCCACCGGCGAAGACCAGCTCGAATCCCTGCGCCAGTGCATTTCATACGTGAAACATGTCCATTTCAAGGACTGGGATTTCTCGCCGGACCCCCTCGAGGGCTACCGGCAGATGATCAACGGCTATTACCGCCCTGCCCTGATCGGCGAAGGCGACATCGATTCGCTTGCCACTCTGCGCGAACTGAAGAAGAACGGTTATGCCGGCTATATCAATATCGAATACGAAAACAATGATCATCCGGCCGACCGGGCAATGGCCAAAGTATTAGCATATTTACAAAAGTCTCTATAAACTTTCCCGGCATTCGGCGCATACCGATACCGTGTGCCGGAAGTTCTTTGAAAATTGCAAACCGTTTTTCCGCCGTGTTTATTTGTGCTTCTGGAGCCAATACCAGAACGCCGCCGGCGAGGAAAACCCGAGTTCCACCGCGATCTCTTTCTGCTTCAGACCGCGTTTATCGGCTTCTTTGACGAAATGCAGACGGATGTCGTTGATGTACTCGCCGATGGTTTTGCCGCATTGTTCGCGGAACAGCCGGGTCAGGTGGAAGCGGCTGTAACCGCTGAGCTTTTCGAGGTTCTCGAGGGAACAGCCGCGCCCGTTGGTGTTGCGGATATAGTTGCGCAGGAACACGGTGATGTCGCTGGTGTTTTCCTTCGGATATTCGATCATGCCGAACTGAAACATGGCGAATTCCTCAAATACGATGTTCAGCACCGGTTTGATCAGCAGATCCTTGACGCCGGAATCGCATTCGGGGATTTTCTCCAGCATGTTCCAGCGGCGCTTCAGGAGTTGATGCAGGTCTTCGTTGAAATTCATGTGGCTGCCCGCCGGACGGTATTGCCCGGCGCAACTGACACGAACCAATGAACCATACATCCGGTCATCGCTGAAATGAATCCAAAGATGGAGCAGGTCGTGGTCGTCCTTGCGGTAGCCGTAACTGTGAACCTCCCATTTGTTCAGCAGGAACGCGACACCCGGCCGGGCGTCGTATACCAGTCCGTTCAGCAGGAAGCGGCTCTCGCCATGCAGGATGAACAGGATTTCACGGTGCAAGTGGCGGTCGGGCTTGAACGAATCGTCAGCCCGGTCCTCCGGGAATTCCTCCGGACAGCAGGTGGTGAAGACCTGGCGGGCGCCCGCCAGCAGGACCTCTTTGACGTCATGTTTGTCTGTTTGATCACTCATAATCGCAAGATTGAGATATTTTTCGCAAAATCGAGATATTTATATTATTCCTTTAGCAGTGTATAATATAATCAAAGCATTCAGCAATGCAAGATTTATAAACAAAGGAAAGGGTATAAAAATGGCGAATCTGGCAGTATTGGGCGGCGAAAGCTTATTGAAAGAACCGGTAAAATCCCTGGCATGGCCGATCCGGACCGAAGAAACGGCGGAAAAACTGAAACAACTTTATATGAGCGGCGAATGGTCGTTCAACAGTCCGATGGAACAGCGGTTCGAACAGGAATTTGCGGCTTCGCATAACGCGAAATACGGTATTTTCATGGCGAACGGCACGGTGACGCTGGAATGCGCCCTGCAGGCGCTGGGGGTCAAGGCGGGCGATGAAGTGATCATCCCGGCGCTGACCTGGATGGCGACCGCGATGGTGGTTCATTACCTGAGCGCCATCCCGGTGATCGTGGACGTGGAGCCCACCACGCTGTGCATGGACCCGGCTAAAATGGAAGCCGCGATCACGCCGAAAACCAAAGCCATTATCCCCGTCCATATTTACGGCTCCACCGCCGACCTCGGCAAAATCCTGTCGATTGCGGAAAAACACGGCATCCCGGTTCTGGAGGACTGCGCGCAAATGCAGGGCGGTTCCTGGAACGGCAAGGGCGTGGGGAGCTGGGGAGCGGTCGGCAGTTTCAGCTTCCAGCAGAGCAAGGTGACGGCATCCGGCGAAGGCGGCATCTGTATTACCAACGACTCTGAATTGGCGGAGAAGCTGTTTCTGATCAAACACATCGGTTATGTCCGCGGTGCGAAGCAAGGTCAGGGAGCGAAGACGCCTCAGGGGCTGGTTTGCCACAACTACCGGGCGACGGCGTTTCAGGCGCTGCTGCTCTCCGAACAGTTAAAGAGCCTGCCGGAACGGATTCAGCGTTACGGCGAGAGCGCCCGGATCATGACCGAAGCCATCGCCGGAGTGCCGGGGGTACGGGTTCAGGCGTCGGGGCGGCTGGCCGACCCGCAGGGGTATTATTCGTTCCACTTCATCTTTGACGGACGGGAGTTCGACGGCATCGACCGCTGGACGATCAACGAAGCCTGCCTGGCGGAAGGAGCCGGCATCGGCAACGGAACGCACGGTTCGGTTTACCGTCACAATCTGTTCAACCTGTCGCCGGACCAATACCGGATTTTCGAGGGTTCCTGTCCGGTTTCCGATAAGATTTCCTGCGAACGCGCACTGGGAATCGAGCACCAGCGGATGTATTACCGCGAAACCGCCGAACAGATCGGCGCGGTCGTCCGCAAGGTGGCGTCCAATGTGGACGAACTGCGTCAATATGCTGAAAGTAAAAATAAATAATGGATAGTTGGATAAAAGAAAATGATGTTCTTTGATGCAAACGTGCAAATCGGAACGCCGATGAACGGCGCCCTGGAGTACGCCTCGACCACCGAGGCACTGCTCCGGGAAATGGACCGCAACGGGGTCGCCAAAGCGCTGGTGCGCGATGTCAACCTGACCTCGGCCGGAGCCGTCTATGCGAATAACGCCACCGTCCAATGGCTCGCCGCCGATACCCGGGAACGCCTGGCCGGGGCATGGAGCTTCCTGCCGTCCTGTACGCATGAACTGCCGGACGGCAAAGAATTTTTCACCGCCATGAAAGCGAACCGGATCAAGGCGTTGATCCCGGACCCGGCGGGACATAGATGGATTCCCGACCGCCTGAGCATCGGCAAATTCATGGACGAAGCCGCCGAACGCCGGATTCCGGTCATGATCGGCGTCCATACGCTGGGGAGCTGGGAAGCGGTTTACGCATTCCTGAAGGAATTTCCCCGGAACCGCTACATCTGCATGACCCATGGGTTGTATTGGGGCACAGACCGCTACTTCCGTCCGCTGCTGGAGAACTATCCGGGGTTTCATCTCGAAATCTCCACCTACTGGGTGCCGGAGGGCGTGACCGATCTGGTCAACGAATACGGTGCGGAGCGGGTGTTGTACGGCAGCGGATACCCCGGTTTCATGTTCGGCGGCATGATGCTGTCGCTGAAACACTCCGACATCGGCGGCGAAGCCAAACGCCTGATCGCCGGTGCCAACCTGCAACGGCTTCTCGACGAGGTGGAATTATGAGCATCTGGACGGCAAAAGGAACGCTGGCGGAAGCGTATTGGAATACTGGCAGGGCCAATATTCCCGTTTATGACATGCACGGCCACATGGGGGCGCACGGTCAGATTTATTTCAAGCGCTCCGACACGGGCGCCATGATCGCGCACCTGAAAAAAGCCGGAATCACCAAGCTGGCGTTTTCGCACCATCATTCACTCTGGACGCCGGATTTCAGCAACCGGGAAGTCTTTGAAATCACCCGGCGGCATCCGGATATCCTGCGCATGTATGTGGGAGTGAACCCGAACCATCCCGACCGGGTAATCGAAGATGTGAAATCCTTCGACCGGTGGACGCCCGCCGCGATCGGATTCAAATTTCTCTCGGCATACCACCAGAAAAAAATCACCGACAAAGGCTATGAGCCGGCCCTGAAGTTTGCCGATGAACGCAAACTGCCGATTCTGCTCCATACCTGGGGCGGAGACCGTTTCGTGCCGATCGACCTGATGATCGAAACGGCGCAGAAGTATCCGAACGCGATCTTTTTCATGGGCCATTCGTTCCGGGCGGACTGGGACGGCGTGGCGCGTCTGCACCGGGCCTGCCCGGATAATGTTTATTTTGAACTGACCAGCATCCCCGGCACTTCCGGGATGGTGGAGAAGCTGGTCGAACTGGTCGGCAGCGAACGGCTCCTGTACGGAACCGACCTGCCGTGGTTCGATGAGTTTCAGGGAATCGGCGGCATCGTCAGCGCCAGGATTTCCGAAAACGATATGCACAATATTTTATACCGTAACATCGATAACCTACTGGGAAAGGACTGGTAATATGAAAGACATGAAAATCGGAATTCAGCTCTACACCATCCGGGAGCCGCTCAAACAGGACTTCAAAGGAGTTCTGAAGGAGCTGGTGAAACTCGGCTGCGACGGCGCGGAATTCGCCTTCAACTTCGGCGGCATGGAACCGGACGAACTGGCGGCATTTCTGAAAGAAATCGGCCTGAACGCCTGCGGCATGCATGTGAACGCCGCGGATTTCGACGATCCGAACAACAAAACATTCGACTATGCCCGGGCGCTCGGCTGCCGTTATGTGACGATCAGCCGCGGCGGCGTTTTCAGCGAAATTCTGGACGATGTCGTCACCCAATGCGCCGCCATCGGCAAAGCCGCCGCCGGGCGCGGCCTGCAATTCACCTACCACAACCACGCCGCCGAATTCGAAAAAATCGACGGTAAAGCCGCGTTGGACCTGATTTTCGAGCGTACGGACGCCCGGCAGGTCCAGATGGAACTGGACGTGTACTGGACAGCCAAAGGCGGCGAATCCCCGGTCGAGTACATCAAGCGATATGCCAACCGCCTCCCCCAGCTTCACCTGAAGGATATGGACCGTGAAGACGGTTCCTTTACCGAACTCGGCAACGGCTGTATCGACCTGGCGGCCTGCGTGGAAGCCGCCCGCGGCACCATCTGCGAATGGCTGATCTATGAACAGGACGTTTGCAAGCGCCCTCAATTTGAAAGCGCTAAAAGCAGTATTGAATATTTAAATAAGTTAATGGGCAAATAAAAAGGAGTCTATTATGACAGGAGAATTCAGATTTTCGTTCGGTCCGTGGAATATTCACGAGGGAGCCGACCCGTTCGGCCCGGAAGTACGCCGGAGCATTCCGTTCCATGAAAAGCTCAAAGCCTACAAGGCGCTCGGGTTCGACGGTGTGCAGTTCCATGACGACGACGCCGTGCCGAACATGAACGACCTGACCCCGGAACAAATCATCCGCGAAGCCGCCGAAGTCAAAAAAGTGCTTGACGGACACGGCCTGACCGCCGAATTCGTCGCGCCGCGCCTTTGGCTGGACCCGCGCACCGTCGACGGCGGCTACACCAGCAACTGCCCCAAGTGCCGCCAGTATGCGCTTGACCGCACCAAACGCACCATCGATATCGCCAAAGCCCTCGGCACGAAAAACATTGTCCTGTGGCTGGCGCGCGAAGGCACCTATATCCGCGAAGCCAAGGACCCGGCATGGGCCACCGAACGGATCGCAGAAGCGCTGCAACTGATTCTCGACTATGATCCCGGCGTGCGCGTGATGATCGAGTCCAAGCCGAACGAGCCGATGGACCACACCTACATTCCGACCATCGGACACGCGATCGCGATGGGGCTGATGACCTCCGACCCGTCACGGGTGGGATGCCTGATTGAAACCGCCCACGCGCTGCTCGCCAATCTTTCGCCGTCCGACGAAATGGGATTCGCCATGGCGCACAACAAGCTCTGGAGCGTACACCTGAACGATCAGAACAGCCTGAAATTCGACCAGGACCTGACGTTCGGCGCGGTCGATCCGCGGCGCGCCCTGAATCAGGTGCGGGTGCTCGATAAAAACGGCTTCGGGCGTAACGGAGAATGGGTCGGACTGGACGTGAAAGTAATGCGTACGCAGAAGGATGACGGCGGAATGAAGCATCTGGATTACAGCCGCCGCATCTTCCTGAAACTGCTGGAGATCAGCCGTTCGCTCGACGACGACACGATCGCCCGCCTCCAGGCCGAGCGCGATTACGAAGAGCTCAACTATTACATCCTGAACTCAATGTTGAAGTAACCCGCGGAGCCTGTGCCATGAAACGGAAAATACAGATGGGAATGATCGGCGGCGGCCCCGGCTCCATGATCGGAGCGGTCCACCGGATCGCCGCGCGCCTGGACGGAAAAATCGACCTGGCCTGCGGCTGTTTCAGCACGGACCCGGCCAAAAGCCGCCTCACGGCGGCTGAACTCTCGCTGCCGGAAGACCGTTGTTACGAGGACTACCTTCAGATGCTGGAAGCTGAAAAAGGCCGCATCGACTGCGTGGCGATCGTAACTCCGAACCACCAGCATTTCCCGATGGCGATGCAGGCGCTGAACCACGGTCTGCATGTGATCTGCGACAAACCCATGACCCTGACCGTGGACGAGGCGCGTCAACTGCGCGGCCGCGTCCGCGAAACGGGTCTGGTATTCTGCCTCACCCACAACTATACCGGCTATCCGATGGTCAAGCAAGCCCGGGCAATGGTCCGCCAAGGCAGGCTGGGCGAGATCCGCAAGGTAGTCGTGGAATATCCGCAGGGCTGGCTGGCGTCGGCCATCGAAAGTTCCAACAAACAGGCTTCATGGCGTACCGACCCCAAGCGGGCGGGCGTCAGCTGCTGCATGGGCGACATCGGTTCCCATGCCGAAAACCTTGCCGAATATGTGACCGGGCTGAAAATCCGCGAGCTCTGCGCCGATCTGCATTCGTTCGTGCCGGGGCGGACGCTTGACGACGACGGCAGCGTCCTGCTCCGTTTCGACAACGGCGCCCGGGGCGTGTTGATGGCCAGCCAGATTTCGGTCGGCGAAGAAAACGCCCTGCGAATCCGGGTTTACGGCACACAGGGGGCGCTGGAATGGTGTCAGGAGAATCCCGAGACGCTGCAGTACCGGCGCAACGACCAGCCGTTGACGGTTTACCGCCGCGGCTGGGCGGGCACCCTGCCCGAAGCCGAACGTTTCTGCCGGATTCCGGCCGGGCATCCGGAAGGATTCCTGGAAGCATTCGCCAATATCTACAGCAGTTTCGCCGACGCCGCCGCCGGCCATGCCGACGCCGATTTCCCGTCCGTGGACGATGGGCTCCGCGGCATGGCGTTCATCGAAGCCGTCGTCAAAAGCGCTGCCGACGATCAAACCAAATGGCTCCCGGTTGCGGAGCTCTGAGAGGTATTTGCATGAGAAAAGTCACGATTTTCACCGGTCAATGGGCGGACGTGCCGTTTGAACAGCTCTGCCCGCTGATCCATTCGTTCGGCTATGACGGACTGGAACTCGCCTGCTGGGGCGACCATCTGGATGTCTTCAAAGCCGCCGCCGATCAATCCTATTGCGACGAGAAAAAACGCTTCATGGAACAGCACGGCCTCGGCCTGTGGGCCATCAGCAACCACCTCGCCGGACAACTGATCTGCGACCCGAACTTCGACGCCCGTTCGGACTTGTTCGCCCCCGCGGAATGCGCCGGAGACGCCGAAGCCAAGCGCCGCCGGGCCATCGAAAGCATGAAAAATGCCGCCCGCGCCGCCCGAAACCTCGGGGTGAAAGTCGTCAACGGCTTTACCGGTTCGCCGGTCTGGCACATGTTCTACAGCTTTCCCCCGGTCAGCGAAAAGATGCTCGATGACGGGTATCGGTTTTTCGCCGATACGTTCCATCCGATTCTGGACGTTTTCGCCGAATGCGGCGTCAAGTTCGCGCTGGAGGTCCATCCGACGGAAATCGCGTTCGACATCCACACCGCGCGCCGGGCGCTGGAAGCCCTCGATCACCGTCCTGAATTCGGATTCAATTTCGACCCGAGCCATTTGCTCTGGCAGATGATCGATCCGGTGAAATTCATCGAGGAATTCCCGGACCGGATTTACCATTGCCATATCAAAGACGCGGCATTGACATTGGACGGCAGGAGTGGAATCCTCGGCTCGCACCTGGATTTCGGCAAGCCGGGGCGGGGTTGGGACTTCCGCAGTCCGGGGCATGGACAGGTGAATTTCGAGGAAATTATCCGCGCGTTGAACCGGATCGGTTACGGCGGCCCGCTGTCGATCGAATGGGAAGACTGCGGCATGGACCGTCAATACGGGGCGAAAGATGCCTGTGAATTTACCCGGAAGATCGATTTCAGCCCGTCAAACCTTCAGTTCGACGCCGCCTTCGACCGTTAATCGCCCAGCACGTTCTGTAATTCAGCATAATAGGCATCCGTATAAACCCGGCATCCAGCCGGGTTCGGATGGCAGTAGTCGTGGCTCCAGCCGCCGGGCGAATAGCGCAGTTTAAAACGAATTCCGGCCGGCGGCGGAGTGCGGAAAACCAGCCGCATCGGCACCGGGCCGTTCATCCGCCAGCACTCTTTGCGCGGGTCGCTCTCCGACGGGTTCGACAAGCTGAATTCATGATAGAACGCCAGTTCAAAGCGGTCCGTGCACCGGACCGTGAATTCCGCCTGCGGAGTCAGCTCGAAATACTGCGAATAGCCGGTCCACGGCAATTCATACTCCGTGCCGCCATCCGCAGTGAATTCATATTCCAACCAGTCCTCGGGGCGGAAAGAAGCAAAATACGTTTTCATATCGATCATATGATAGTTCGCATGCTCCCCGGCCAGCCGGTTCAGGGCGATTTCGTATCCCCACAACTGGCGGCGGTCGTAATTCGCCGGAGCCGGAGCCGTCAGGAACAGGATCACGTCAGGGAAACGCGCGCGAATCCGCTGAATCAACTGGCGGAAATCATTTTCGTATTCGGTCATCGAACGGATGGATACTTCCCGGGCGGTCGTTTCCCGCAACGGGGGGTGCCAGTGAATCCGGCCGTTTTCCGCCACGGTGATTTCCCGGATTTCCGTTCCGATCCGGGCAATGTCACCAACTTCCACATCGTGCATCCCGCTGGCGCGCAGGCTCCCGGGCGTCAGTTCCAATATTTGCCCGGAACAACTTTCGATCCGATGCTGTTTCAGGGAATAGAGTTCCAGCAATGCGCGGTCGGCAAGTACGGCGTCGTTTACCATTTGCGGCTTTCCACGGGTTTTCCGTTGGAAATAAAACCAATCGTCGTTGGCGGAATATTCCAGGAACATCACGTCCGGTTTCAACTGCGAAAGCGCGGTGTCCACATTGCGCCCGCGGGCGTCGTTCATAAAGGCTCGAATGGTCCAACCACCGATGCCCGCATTCATGATATTGAACTCGCGGTCTGCCGCGAAATTGAAGATAAAATACGGCTCGGAGCCGCCGCTAATCTCCAGGCGAATCCGGTGAGAACCACCGCAGGGCAGTTGAAATTGCCGGAACGCCGCCGGGTTGGTCCGGCGGAAATCAAGGCCGTAATTCGGCTTGGGACCGGCATAGCCGTATACGCTTTCCATTTCGCCGCGGTCATTTTCGCCGACGGTACAGGCCGTATAGCCGATGCTCTCCCCATAGGAAAAATCCGCGGTAATCTCCGTTCCTTCCGCCGGCGCGGTCTCGAAAACAATCGCATGCTCCACCTGTCCGGCATCGTTCAACGAACGGATCACCAGATAATCCATGCCGGTGAAATTCACTTCATCGTAGTCATGGCAACTGACCTGCCCTTGCAGGTTCCGTCCGTCAAGCCGGACCCGATGCCCGAAAGTGAACGGGCGCCCCAGCGGAAACAATGTCTGTTGTCCGTCGGCAGTAAACGATTTTGAACCTGTGCCGAGCGTCCGGTTGCGGTTGTCAAATGCGCCGACGGAGTGGCCATCGGCATAAACGGTGATTTCGGCGTAAGCTTTCGTCCGCCGGATCAACTGGCAGAGATAAAGCGTATCGCCGGTGAAATCAAATTCCAGATAGCCGCCATAGCCCGAAAGCATCAGCCCTACAGAGTCGAACATCTTGAAATGACGGTATTCGGAACCGCCGAAATGGTGCACATGGGACGGAAATACATGTCCGCCGGAGAAGCGGATTTTCCGATCCAGCCCGCCGACAAACCCGCCAATTAAACCGCCGGTCCAACTGATGCTGGAACCGGCGCAGATGATATTCAGATTCTTTCTCATAAAAGATAAATATAACCTCAAAAGGCGCGATTGCAAGCGGCGCGGCAATTATTCGGAAAATACTTCCGCCAGTGAATTGCCGTTCAAGAAGTGCGCCAGCGCCATGGCGATCGGAGCATTCGTCCAGCCGCTGTAGATACTGCCGCTGCCGCCCTCGTGCAGATCGCCCCCCGCCCAGGCCTTTTCATTCAAGTCATACAGGCCGCGCCAGCAACCGTTGAACAACGCCTCGGAACACCGATCCTGAATGCCGGTCACCAGTGCCAGCAGTTGCTCGAAAGCCTGACGATGCTCCGGTTTGCCGGTCAACGCGGCCGTTTCCTGAAAACCGAGCAAAGCCCAGTTCACGGTGTAAACAAGGTCCACCAGGTGCTCCCCGTTCGGGATTTCGTAGTGCTCGGACGCGATATTGCCGGAACGGCTCATCCGCTTCATCAGGACCGCCGCCGCGCGCTCGACGGTTGCCCGGATGGCGGCATCGCGCAGCAGCCCGGCCGCCACCCCGCCGCCGACCAGAATGTAAGCGTATTCGCTGGTGTTCAGGGTATCGAATTTTTCATCCAGGAACCGGAAATAGCGCCGGACGGCTTCCGCCCTGGCGTCATCGCCGGTTTCAACCGCGGCGGCGGCGATCGGCATACAGGCCAGCGCGCCCCAATGCGGCAATTCCGGTTTGCCGACAATGGTGACGGGGGCGCCTCCGAAAAACTCTTTCTCCAGCGCATTCGCCAGCGTACCGGCCAGTTTCAATCCCCAGTCACGCATCCGGAAACGCTCCTCAAGCGCCGGATAACGCCGCGCCAGCGCCAACTCGAACAATCCGTTCCAGCCGTTGTCATCGTAATAGAACTGGTTTTTCAGGTTATTGGTGCTCCATTCCCATGCGGCTTCCGGCAGGTCCGGGTAGCGTTTGTTCAACAATCCGCTCCGATGGAACAGATAGTCGAGAATGTTTTCCGTCACCGTCATCAGTTCCGGCCTGTTCAGGGCCTCCGAAGCGGCGGCGAACAGCCATGCGGTCTGGAAGTTGCAGTCCGGACGGCGGTGTTCCAGTACGAACCCTTTCGGAAATTCCGTGTAATAAGGGAACGCGGACAGAACCATTTCCAGCGCTTTGTTGTCGCGGGTGGCAATCCGTTCCCCGATGCCCCATTCGCCACTGCCGGGACGCATGATCCCGGAGTTCTGAAACCACTCAATATTCAGCCGGAGGCTTGCTTCTACATTCATTTTTCATTCAACCTTTCTTTCAATTCATTGATTTCGGCCTGGTTGCCCAGGAAATAAAGGGAGCTCCCGCCCCGCTTAAGATTAATTGGTAGTACCTCTGTATTTGAAACCGTCTCGCCGGTGTACAGATTCAGTACCGAACGGGCCGCCGGAAGCCGGAGCGTATCGTTCAGGTCGCGCAGGGCATGGACGGTCACAAAACGGCTGGAAGCATTCATATACATCAACTGGCTGCCGTAAAAATGAATACCGCTCTGCCGGAATATCTGTTCCAGGAGTTTGCGCCCGGCAACCGGTACCGCGCAATAAATTGACGTCATGCCGTTGACCGTCTTCCGGGCGACGGCGGGCTTGCCGTTGTGTTTGTAAACGCCGAGTACCTCCGCCTGAGGATCGTCCACGTGAAACACCGGTCCGATCTGCTGTTTACGCTGGTCGAACGGATAGCGGTATGGTCCGAATTCACCGCCGTCGCCGGTCCGCACGGTCAAGGTTTCCTGAAATTCCGGCGTCATGCCGACGTTGATTCCGGTCAAGGCTCCGATGTTCGCAACGGAAAGCCCTTTATCGGGATCGGAGTAGCCGGGCGCGTAGAGCCAGAGCACGGTCTTGCGCTGTTTCTCCAGAATCCGCCGGATGTTGCTCCGCTCGGCTTCGCTCAGGAAAAAAGCGTTCGGAATAATCACCACTTTGTATTGCGCCAGTGTCTTTTCATTGAAATCACTGAGCAGGAAACAGTCATACGGCACCGCCAGTTGCTTCAATTCGCGGTAAACGGTATTGTACTGGGCGTTGATCAGCGTTCCCGGAGCATCCATGATGTCCATGGTCACGATGTCGCGGGCGTTGACGAACAGCGCCACTTCGGCGGTTGAACGGTTGGCATAGGGACTGACGGCCCGGCCGATCTTGTGGCTGCGGTTCAGCTCGTCGATCAGGCTTTGCTCCGAATACCAGCCGATGGCGCGGCGCCCCTGCTGTCCGCGGGCGAATCCGTAGAACCAGCATTGATTGTTGCGGACCAGCGTTTCGCCGAAATCCCGGCGGATGATGTTCAGCGTTTCGCGCTGGCTGGTGGTGTGGCTGTGGCTGAACGTCAGGTCCGTGAAAAACGTCCGGATGTCGTATTCCTCCAGGAAAATTTTTCCGTGCCGGGCCAGGCTGGCGTCCGGCATGCCGGTGATGACCGGCGTACCGCCGTTGACCCCGGCGTAGCTCTGGATACAGGCCAGATAATCGATCGCCTTGCTGTTCAGGACGCGTTCAATGCCGGTGTACGCCACGTGATGAGACGACGCCGGACGGTAGATCAACTGCAATTGCGCCAGATTATAAAATCCGTACACGCCGACCAACAGCTCATTGTTGCAGGCCTTTTTGTATTCTTCGGCGATCCGGACCGCCGCGTCCGCCATCGAATCGCCGTGAAAACTCCAATAATCCATGGACATGGCTCCGGAAGCCGGGTCGCGGAAATTCTGCTGTTCGGCGCGGCGGAGTTCATTCATGTCGGGCGCGGCGGTTTCGAAATCGACGCGGTCGTTTTTCCAGGCGCGGCGAAGTTCTGCGACATTGCCGCGGTATTTTTCACGCAGCCAGATGCGGAACTGGCGCATGGCGGCGGGCGAGAAATCCCCGGCGGAAACACGTTCGCGGGGAGCATCGAACGCATTATGATTGCGTCCCCAGTACATCGCCTCGGCCCCGTCGCCGATGCCGAAATGAAACCCCGCGATATGTCCGGCGTAATCGCTCCGGCGCATATGCGTCACCATCCGCTGTATCCATTCGGCGCTCATATCCAGCCAGACTTGCGAGGCAAACGAATTTTTGGTCCGGGTGCCGTCCGGGAACACGGCCACTTCGTCGGGATAGTCGTCGTTCCAGGAGGCTTCCGGGCGGAACGTCATGGCCCAGAGAATCCGGGCGTCCGGGTAGATTTTCAGAAAATTGCGGATATCCTGATCGATCATCGCCAGCTTGCGGCTGTAGAACTGTTCCTTATCAGCGCTTTTTTGCGGGTAAATATGGTCCGACATCATCTGCAGCCGGTACAGGTCGGCCTTGATCGAACCGCCCTCCCCGAGCAGCCGGAACGAATTATTGAAACTGTTCACGGTAAAAATCGGCGGGGCAACGATTTCGCCGTTGACCACCATCCGCAACTGCCCGCCGCGTTCCTCCACGCCCGATTTCAGAGGGGTGTTTTTCAGTACCGGTTCGTCTTTGAACCGGGCGATTCGAACAGCCGGGAGCGCCGCTTCCACCGCCGCCTCGGAACCATTGCTTAACGCCCGGACTTTCAGGGGGAATGAACCGTGCGGCGCCCAGGCGGGAATAACGATATTCCACTTCACCTCATAGGAACGCCCCGGCTCCCAGCCGGAAGTCCGGCCGGACGGCATGGCGTCGGCAGTCCATATGGAATAATCGGCCGAGGGGTTCAGCGCTTCATCCCCCAGTTCCAGCCGGAAACCGTAATCGGCGCCGGCTTTTCTGGCACTGCTGAAAACCGCCCGGATTTCAAGCGGTTCACCCGGTTTGACGCCCGCCCGGTCGAAGGTCATATTTTTCATGACAAACCCCGGTCCGTCGGTGCCGAAATACCGGTAAGTCATGTTTTTTTCGTAATCGCCGAGATTGGCGGAGCGCACCGCATTTTTCCACGAGCGGTCATCGAAATCCGCGTTATTCCAGCCGTCTTCCACCGTTTTTGACGTGCTCCACGTCTGGTCCGTATAAATGCGTTCGGTCCGGCCATCCGGGTAGATCAATGTCAGCTCCGCCAACAGCCCTTCGCAAATACTGAATTCCTGTGCGCGGACGGCAATCGTGTTGCGCCCTTCCCGCAACAGTCCGCTCACCTCGTACAATTCCGGCTGGAAACCGCCCGAGCCGACAAATTGACCGTTGATATAAACCGTATAGGCATCGTCGCAGCAAATCTGCAGCATGGCCCGCGTGGGACGCGCCCCGGCTTCCACTTTGAAATTCCGGCGGAAATAGCGAACCACGTCATTCGGGCTCGGCTCCGGGTACCAGATGAAGAATCCGGGCCAACCGGGTTGTTTCAGGGATAACTCCGGGGCTTCGCCGGTAACATACAGCTCGCGCAAAGCCAACTGCCCGCCGTCGGCAAAAGATATCCGAATCCGGTCCGTGCTCAACGGTTGAAATCCGTGCCGTTCTTCAAGTTCCGACTGAACCGTCAGAACCTCGCGCCAGCCCTGCCCGGCCGGAACCGTGACGGCATACGACGTAAACCCCTGCGGCGCACGCGCCAGCGCCTGTACACCGTCCACCCGGACCGGTTGCGGCCAGCGGACTTCGACCCAATGCTCGCCGTCGTCTTTGCCGGACAGATAACAGGACTCCGGGTTTCCGTCCATCGCCTGTTCGATCGACATGCTCCGGTCCCGGACCCATTGCGACGACGGCAGCATGACAGCCTGAAAACGGGCCGCCGCGATATTGTTTTCCGGCTCCCGGTTTTCCATTGCCGCCTCCGGCTTCGGGATTTCGGTCTGCACCGGCAAAACCTCGGACGACAGCATCAGATAACTGATGGCGGTCTCGCCCTGGCACGGCGCAAATATCTTGCCGCCAATGTCAATGGTTCCGTCGAGGTTCAACTCCTCGTATCGTGCCCGCGGCGCTTTGCCCGCCGATTTGCCGTCCAGAAAAATCTCCAGCGCCTCGCGCGTCCAATTCACCTGAACCAGATGCCATTGCCCCGGCTTCCAGTTGCTGTTGTCAACGGACACCTTGCTGAATTTATTCAGAAAACCGATCAGAAACGTCAATTTCCCATCCGTGCCGTTCTGCAGCATGACAATGCTGCCGTCCGCGCGGTTCCGGCAATGAAAGAAAAACTGGAATTCCTTGTTCCCTCCGGTCCAGTCGAGCGGCATCAACTGCATCACCAGCGAACCGGATTCGCCGTTGAGCTTTCCGCTATGAAACAGTTTCAACGCTTGTTCCGGGCCGATCACCACTCCGCCCTGACGGGCAAACTGAACCGGCCGCCGGCTGGTCGCGGTCTGGTCGCGGTCAAGACCGGTGATTTTCAGGCCGCCGTCAAAATCCATCACCAGCGGCGCGGCGCCGACACTTAGACAGCACATTGCAATCCATAAAAATACCATTCTCATATCGTGAAATTTCCTTTCCTGTTTGAAAATTGGATGTTCAATCTTTGGCCCGGGTCATCCGGGGTTCGATGGCCTGAGTTTTCAGTGTGTTGATTTCGTTCCGGTCGAAATATCTGGCGGAACCTGAAACGTCCACGAAATTCGCCCCGTTGCCGTGCCACGGATGAAATCCCCACAGACCATAGGAAGGCCAGGCGCCATACCCCAGGAACATCGAACCGTTCGGGTTGCCGCTCACCGGCCCGGTGTCACCGATGATGAATGTATCCGCCGCCACCTTGTTAAGCTTCAAATAAGGGTAAATCTGAGAGGAATTGCCGCCGAGTCCGTCAGTCATATTATTATATCCGTAATTGGTCGTCCCGCTGCCGCTTGCCGGATAAATCCCCGAGTTATGCGGATTGGTAGGACAATCGAACATGCCGCCCTGCCAGGATTTACTGGCTTCGCTGGCAATCATTCCGCCCTGGTAATTCATATAGCCGCCGAGGCTGTCGCGCCCGTACCAGACCGAATAATTGACTTGCCCGGCAACACTTGGATACATGGTCACCGTAGGCAGGAAATCATTGTAATCCCCCAAATATAAAGAGAATGCCTGCCCCATTTGCTTGAGGTTCGAGATGCACTTGGCGGCATGGGCTTTTTCCCGTGCCTTGTTCAACGCCGGCAGCAGCATCGCCGCCAGAATGGCGATGATCGCAATAACCACCAGGAGCTCTATCAATGTGAAAAAATGACGTTGTTTCACTACCGTCCCGCTGTTTTTAAAAATAACCATATTTACCTCCATGTTTGAGTTTGGCTGATTTGATTTCTGAAACTATCCATTTCCGGTTTTTCCTGAAATTCATGCGTATTCCGCGCGCCGCGTCCGCGCATGATGCACGCGAATTTTACGTATACGCAGGCGCATGGCTCTGACAAACAAAATGCTCTCCAAATTTTATCTATAGGGCGGCTGTTCCGCGAAATAGTTCAATAATTCGGCGGCGATAAAACGGTGCCCTTTTTCCGTCAGGTGGACGCCGTCGGCGGGGAAAAAGAGCGACGCTTTGTCCGCCGTCGGCCGGTATACGTCAACATAATCCAGCCCGTATTCGGCGGCAAGGCGTTTCAATACGTCATTAAACCCCTCCATGAGTTCCGGCGTACCGAAAAGCACTTGCACTTTGCCGGGCGCGGCTTGTGCTCGTTTTTTCGTCGCCTCCCGGCAAATCGCGAAATCGGATGAAGAGGCGGAGACCAGAACGATTTTGCCGCCGATTTTGTGCCGGATGAATTGAATGACTTCACGATAGGCTTTTTCCTGTGCTTCCGGCGTCACCAGCGGGGCGGCGAAGTTGGTCTCGGAAGTGGCGCGGGTGTCGTTATGGCCCAGAAAAATAAAGACCAGATCCGGTTTTTCCTGTTCCAGTTCATCATACATTTCCTGGCGGTATGCCGCTTCGCCGCCGACGGTGCCGTTCAGCCGTTCCCGCACGCGGAGAATATAGTCGCCGCCGACGGCGGCATTGCGGAACGATACTTTGCCGGGATTGTTGAGGCTCAGCCAGAATTGAAGTTTATCGGCATAGTTGCGGCCCCGGCTGAAATCGCTCAGACTGTCGCCGATGAACAAAATCCGCAGGTTTTGTTTCAGATTGATGGTTTTTGCCACGGCGGCGTTCCGGTTCCATTCGGCGGCGGGAATGACTTCGACGCAGGTTTCCAGCGCGGCCAGTCCGGGAATGGCGACGATGACGCTTTTCGGCGCTGCCGCGGCGGCGGGAAACTGAAAAACCGCCTTGCCCTCCAGGTCGGAACGCTGTTGGGATTTGCGGAATGCGGTTTCGCCGATGGCATGAAAGTCCAGGTCGGTGCGCCGCATCGGTTTACCGTTGATTTCGGCGCGAAAAACAATGGTTCCGTGCGGCGCGTCATCGGCCAAAATCAGGTGGGCCGGTTCGGCGAGGATTTGAACGCCGGCCTGAGAGAGGAAAACGATGCCGACGGCGCAGAGCGACAGCAACCATTTCTTCATTTCCGCTTCCATTTTTTCTCCTTTTTTTTCAGGCAGATTGACGCTTTATCAAAGTCGGCGGCAACGTACAGGGATCCGCCGGCCGCTGGTAAATACTGTCAATCAAACTCCGCATGGCCCTGCGTCCAAGTTCTTCAAACGGCTGATCGATGGTCGTCAACGCGGGGTTCAGCCATTCACTGAAATACTGATTGTCATATCCGACGACCGGAATACCCTCGGGGCCGATGCCGATTTCAGGGAAATGCTTCTGGATGAAGCGGTATATTTCGGTGGCTCTCATGTCGGAACCGGCAAAAATCCCGGTCTTGCGCCCACTCGCGACACTCGTTGCAATTTCCCGGAAAAACTGTTCCGGAGTCGTGTCGTCAGTCAGATAGGAGGTGAAATCCACTCCGGCGTTTTCAGCCGCCTCGCCGCAGCCTTCGGCACGGGCCGGAATAGTCACGTAGGCAAGCACGTTTTCGCAGCCGCGGCTCGCCAACTGTTCCCCGGCCAATTTGCCGCCCGCGTGATTGTCGATCAGAAAAGTCGGTACCCACGGCAACACCGTACTGGGAGAGATCGAAATGATCTTCCCTCCCTTTTCGACATAATCCTGTAAAAGCTTCTCGCATTTGACGTCGGAACGGAAATAGGGATAAGTAATGATGCCGCAACGGCGGACATTCCGGGAATTCGCCAGAAATTCACTGTAACATTGAAACGACATCTCATAGTGAAACGACAACGGAAATTCCTGAGCATTCGCCTCACGGCACAATCCCCTTTGCAAACGGGCGATCAAACTGTCCTCATAAGGCGGCAGGAAAACCCCGATTACCGGATTCTGCCCGCGTTTCAGGAATTCCGCGGTCCGGTTGCGTGAATATCCCTTCTGGCGCGCAACGGAGCGGACATGCTTCAACGCTTCCGCCGAAACCCGTTTCTGCTGCGCTTCGTCATCACTCAATGCCCGTGACGCCACAGTCAGGGATACCCCGGCGGTTTTTGCAATTTCGGATAATGTCACCATAAAACATCTCGCTCGGTTAAATATGGAAAACGTTTTCCATTGTTATAGATTATACAACCGGCCAAAAGAAATTGCAAACGTTTTCCATACCTTTTTCGAAAAAAATATCACACCCGTTTTTCAATAGCCTATCACAAAAGTTTCCGGCGGCGCATTGCCGCACCTCTTTCTGCCGCCGTTCATATTCATTGGATGAAAAAGGCTTTCTCGTGAACCATCAGATATCGGTACAGTGGCCACGCTTCTACAGATCAATCCCGCGCTCGCGTCACTCTCGAAAATTCCCCCTCAACGGCCTGAATTCGGCCTCAACCGGCCTTTTTGTCTTATTTTTAGTGAAAAAAATCAAAATTCGACTTGATGAAACTCAAAATGAGGTTATCTTAATAAAATCATTCAAACCACGTTTGATCGAAAAGCGGAGAGGTGGCTGAGTGGTCGAAAGCAACGGTTTGCTAAACCGTCATACGGGTAACCGTATCGGGGGTTCGAATCCCCCCCTCTCCGCCACTTATATTCAATACCTTGAACAGAATATTCGTGCAGTTTTTCGCCCGGCACAAGCCGGCTTCCAGCATGGCAAATCCCAGATGCATTACAAATACCAGCATCCCGCCGAGCAGGACCCGGAAATTATTAATCATGAATTCAGCGTTCATCGTTCAATACTCCTTTCCATCAACCGATTGCTTCCAAGCCGGTTTCGCCGGTGCGGATACGAATGCATTGTTCCATTGGCAGTACGAATATTTTGCCGTCGCCGATCTGCCCTTTGCCTGGCCCCGGCGATAATACCGTCAATGGCGTCTTGAACAAAATCATCGTTCACGCCGATGGCGATGCGGACTTTTTTCAACAGGTTGACTTCGAGCATGGCTCCCCGCTACGCCTCCATATACCCTTTTTGCTGCCCGCACCCGAGCGCGTTGGTGATGGACATCTTAGTAAACCCGGCGCGCATACAATTCCTGCTTGACGGCATTGAGCCGTTCAGGCTTGATGTAAGCAATAATCAATTTCATCAGGCACCTCCTTGTGGCCGTATCAACTGTTGCCATCCATCAAGCATTTTCCATGCCATCTTTTTCAATAAACCATAATACATTCATCATCACAACCTTAACAAAATATTGTCTTTTTTTATTTTAGACAAAAATGTAAGATATGGAAAATTGTTTTTACAAATTCCCCCTTATATTTCATACAATACGGGCTTGAACGTATACCCGGAAACAGTATATTATGCAACTGTTGTCCGAAACAAACAATATGAGGTGATGATAAATGTGGCCGGTTGTTCTGAAAACCGCTTTCCTGCTGGTTATTTCCAATGTTTTCATGACTTTCGCCTGGTATGGGCACCTGAAAAACCTGGGCAATAAACCGTTGATCATCGTCATTCTGATCAGTTGGGGGATCGCGTTTTTTGAATATGCGGTTCAGGTCCCGGCCAACCGGATCGGACATGCGGGAAATCTGTCGCTGGCGCAACTGAAGATCATGCAGGAAGTTATTACGCTGTCCGTATTTGTGCCGTTTTCGCTTCTTTATATGAAGGAAGGGTTCAAGCTGAATTATGTATGGGCGGGCCTGTGCATGGTGGCCGCCGTGTATTTCATTTTCCGCAAATAACCGGATACCCGCTCACGCCGATATCATTCCCCAGCGGGAACGTCTCAACATCCGTCAGAGGAACCGACTCCGCCAGTGACGCCGGGTTATCCCCCCCGACGACCGGGCGACTGCCGCGTCCGCCCAGAATTTTCGGTGCGATATGGAATTCCACCTTGTCCACGACGCCGGCTTTCAGCAATGAATCCGCCAATTCGCCGCCGCCCTCCACCAGAATCGCCGTCACCTGTTCGGCGCCAAGGCGTCGCAAGACCTGCCGCCATTCCACCGGAGCCGCCGCCCGGATCACCTCCGGCGCCACGCCCGGCTGCAGCAATGCCGCCGCTTCCGCCGTGCTCATGCCCGTCGACGCCACCAGGCGCCGGGGCTGGCGTGCCCAGTTTTCCGGCTCGCGCACCATCAAACCGGGACGGTCTGTGCGCGCGGTGCCGCCGCCAACCATTACCGCATCGGCCCATTGCCGCAGGCGCTGGACGCGCAACCGCGCGTCCGTGCCGGTAATCCATTGGGAACTGCCACCCGCGGTGGCAATCTTGCCATCCAGCGTCATCGCCATTTTCAACAGGACAAATGGAGTTCCAGTGGCAATCCATTTGAAGAAAGCTTCATTCAATTTCTCGCAGGGTTTCTGTAAAATACCGTCAAATACTTCAATTCCGGCGTCACTCAGAATCTTCATTCCAGCGCCGCGATGCGCCGGGTTCGGGTCGGATGCTCCCACGAATACCCGTCGCAGTCCAGCCTTGATGATCGCCCCGGTACAGGGCGGAGTGCGGCCGCCGGTACTGCATGGTTCCAATGTTACGTAAATATCCGCGCCGCGGGCGGCATCGCCGGCATCACGCAGGGCATTCACCTCGGCATGAGGCTCTCCGGCCCGGTGATGATATCCCCGTCCGACAACCTGGCCGTCCCGGACGACAACAGCCCCGACCATCGGGTTCGGGCTGGTCATGCCCCAAGCCATTTCAGCCAACGCCAGGGCTTCCCCCATCCATTTATCCGCCATGTCATGATTTGCCGTCATTTTGTTTATCACCTTGCCGCTGTTCTGGGCAGCAAAACGCCAAGCCAGGTCGTCATGGCCCACGCATCGCTGTAACTCATGGTTTTGAATTCATGCCCCAATCCCCAGCTGTCGGTAAAAACCAGCTCCTGCGCCGCATCGTTGTAACCGATGATCAAGCGCATATGACCGCCGCCCGCCTGAGGATTTTTCTGTTTCTCCGGAACCAATCCCAGAAGCACGCACCAGCCGAGCGGCACTCCGGTGTCCACGTTTTTCTTGATATTCTCAATAAATTTATTTACTTCCCGACGTTCCCGGCCGCGCGACTGGACGAAAAGATCCGCCTCCATCTGTTTCATCAAATTGCCGATTTCATAATGATAATAATTGCCGCGGACACGTTTATAGTCATCCGGGTTAATGGTTTTCCGGCGAGCTTTCCGAGCGGTTTTGTTGTAATCGTCCACCATTTTCAGAAAGTCGTTCGGTTTGTAAAAACTGTTGTCCGAATAAAGCTCACGCATCCGGATACCGAGGCGGTTGTCGGCTTTCCGGATTGCCTCCAGCATATCGTCGCGGGTAGTGCCGGAAACCTCGGTATTGGTCAATTGCGCCAATTGGTGCTGGTCCGCCTCCGAACCGTAATAACGCAAAATACGTTCCAGTACGGCCACCACGCAATATCCTTTGTTCCCCTGATCCACCATCGCAATATCCAGATAGCGGTAGCCGGGTTTGTCGGTTCTGATATTGTCACGAAGATCCGCCTTATCCGTCACCGTGACCTTGATGGCTTCCCGGATTCCGGCAATGTCTTCCTTGCTGATATTCAGGATGAAATATTCGCAGAACGGTGCGCTCTTGGAACCGGACATGCTCCATTTGAGCTGATAAAACGCATCCGGGGTTTTCCAATTCAGGGCGTGAATTTTCTGACCGCTCATGTTGTAGTAGTCCGGAACCGGCTTGACCTCTGGATAGTATTCTTTCAACAAAGCCGTGATTTTGTCGATGGAGTAAGTGACGTTCTCCTGCCCCCAGTGACCACCGTCGCCACGGTTGAAAACCGTCACCGTCAGCCGGTCCAGCGTCTTGTCGTCGCCGAAGGCCGCCAGCGCCTCGAATACCGTCATTTCGTCCAGCCGCAGCATGCCGCGCCGATTGCTCAGGGCATAACGCAACTCCTCCCTTGACTGATCGGTGGGGATAAATGGCGCCGCCTTGAAGAAGATATTGCCAAACCCGCTCTGGTTCATGCTCCACATGTCGCCGCGGTGCTGCTTCAGGAAGTCCGTAAGCTCATAATCCGCGGAAGCAGCAAGGACTGCCCCCATCATCAACAGAATCAAATACAAACGCATTTTATTCAGCCTCTCCCGGAATAAAAAAAAGCGCTTCTGGAGAAAACCCCGGAAGCGCCTTTGCCATAAGGTTCCGTCCGGACTTACTTCACCCCGAAGGCTGGAGATAAGTCGTACTTGGAGTCTACATCAAGGGAAATCAGGGTCCGTGTGTGGGTGATGCCGGAAATGTCGCGCATCATTTTGTTTGCCACCACATCGGCGAGTTCGCGGTTGTCACGCGCTCTTACCATGGCCACCAGGTCATATTCGCCGGCTACCGTGTAAACTTCGCTGACCCCATCAAGCTGCATAATGCGGCTGATGACTTCCTTCAACATCGGACGTTCGACGTTTACCAATACGATTCCAGTTACACCATTGATCATTTTTTAGCCCTTTCATGCTAGAATTAATACCAAGCAGGGTTCCCTCTTGGAACTCTGAGGCTTAATGTAATGTGGGCTTGGCACTTTGCAAATATAAAATGTCGATAAAAGCGGAATTTTCCATTTTTTCCCGGATTTTCCGCTTTTTTCGTTCAAAAAACGGTCAATCCGCCTGTTTTTTCATCGATATTTCGATCTCGTTGACCAGATCCGCCTGGCAGCGGTCACGGAACGCATTCAACGTATTCTGCGAACCGAGCCAGCAACGGGTGACGTCCGGAGCCAGCGCAAATTCCGGATGCTCAACGATGCCGCGGACACCGGTCACGCCGTCCGGGACAAACGTGCCCCGTTCAGTACGCCCCGAAACATAGCAGAGCCCCTGCCCCGCAAAGCCTGCGACTTGAATCCGAACCCCCTCCAACTCCACATCGCGCGGAATAAAAAACGCATGTTCAAACAGCGTCTCCAGCGCCCCCTTGAACACTCCCTGTCCGGCCAACCGGTATTCACCGCCGACCTTGATTTCCACCGAGACGCGGGCAGCGCCGTAAAGGTCCGGCAAACAGAATTCACAAACCAGCATGCCCGATTTGTCAAACGCCTCCTGATAATCCGCCAGCGCTTTCCGCCAGCCTTCGAAATATGAGATGAACGATTGGACGTATTGTTCCTCCCGGTATTCCCGGCAGCGCGCAATCCGTTCGGCGGAAAATGCATCCAACTCCCGAAGCAGGTCCGAAAGGCTCTCCCCCTCCTGCCCTTTGCGCAGATGCCAGCAGGCGACCCGGCAACGGATGGCCAGAATGTGCATCGCCGTATCGTCGATCATATCCTGAAGCACCCGTTCGGCCCGCCGCCCGGCAAATTTGCCGAGATAAGAACGGAAGATCGCGTGAATCGTTTTATAACCGTTCAACACGCTGTAATCCGGTCCGGAACGCGCCATCGAGCAGAGGTAGGCGGAGCTCACACCGACACGGAGCATAGCTCCGGCAAACTGATTTACCGCCTGTTGAAAAACATCATCCACATCCCCGAAAATCTGACGGACACCGGCTTTCAGCGCCGCGGCGCCGTCCCCTGCCTCGCCGCTCCAGATGGAACCGGAAGCCGCAATGAACGGAAACGATTTATACAGGAAAGAATAAGCTTTTTCCCAGGTAGTGACCAACCCGCCAAGCACCTTGCGGTTCCGGGTGTGATTGGTGAACGACTCCGTGTTGCTCCAGTGATAATCAGCGGGGGCGATCAGGTATTCGAAGCCCAGTTTTTCGTATTTCGCCAGCATGTCGATATGCTCGAGGTTGGTGAAATGCCCCTGAAAACCGGTCACGTTCTCCTGATACTGCCAGTTGACCATGATGGTGTCGCGCGGCATTTCGGACAAAATATCGGGATAGTATTCGAACATGTCGTCCCACAGCATCATGCGTTTGCCGAGTTTTCCGCTGACCAGACGGTGTATGTATTGAAAATGCTCCAGATAAATCCGCTGTTCCCCGTTGAAGTCGGCGGCGCGTTCGCGGCAGAGCGGGCAATATCCGATGCTCCAGACTTCGTCCCCTCCCACATGGATGTACGGCGACTTGAAAATCGCGCTCACTTCGGTAAAATAGGAGGCCAGGAATTCACGGACCTCCGGCTTGGACGGACAGAAATCATTGCGATTGGTATTCCGGAAGCGGCCTTTGACGCCATCGCGCAATTCCGCATAATCCTGATATTCAGGAAGTTCAAGGATCAGCTCCGCATGGCCGAGCGCCGCAAGCCCCGGGATGACGTCGATCTTCCGCGCCCCGGCATAATCGATGATTTCGGTCAGTTGCGCCGCGGAATAACCGGTCTCGCCAATGTCGAACGTCCGGGTACGGACGCGCCATTCCAGATACAGGAACAGCGTATTGAAATGATTGGCATCCATAAAATCGATGAAATCCTTGATGAATTCCATGGTTTCCGGCTGTCTGGCCAAATCAAGCTGAACCGCCCGGATCTGATAATTCACGTTCATGTTCAATTCCTCTGAAATCGTTTTATTCTTGCGAAAATAAATTTGCATACAATAGCCGCGGCAAAGGCAAATACAAAGCCGTTAACACCGCCAACTCCGTTTTTCTCCGCATATTTACCGGAACCCGGCAAAATGCTCCGGCTGAAAGTTCCGAATCCCCACCAGTTCCCGGAACTGTGTCGAATCTGATCCGTAAACAAATCGGGCCAATTCCAGCAGTCGCGGACGGCTCCAATAAACCTCCGGCTCGGCCGCCGCAATCGCCAGTGCCGTCCGGAAAAACAGATCGCGGCCGGGCGAGATTTCCGGGCTTTCCATCCCCCCCAGGCGCCTCAACAGATACGGGTCGCGCAACAGCCCGCGGGCGCACATGACCCCGGCGCAACCCGTGGTTTCCAGCATACGCCGCGCGTCTTCCGGCGTTTCGATATCGCCGTTGCCGATCACTGGAACCGGCGACAGGGCCACCGCCCGCCTCAACCGCTCCAACCCGCCGGAAACACTCCGGTAGCCCTCGGACACCGTCCTGAAATGCACCGCCATATAATCGACCAATCCATCAAATGCCGGAATGATATCATCGGTTTCCCGCGGATCGGCAAAGCCGCAACGCAGTTTCACGCTCAATGCAATATCCGGCAGTTCGTGCCGGAGCGCCGCGGTAATCGACCGCATCAACGCCGGATTTTTCAGCAGAGCGCCACCCGCCCCGCTCCGCACCACCTGCCCGCTCGGACAGGCAAAATTCAAATTGAACTCCCGCACGCCGTAATCGTAAAGAATCCGGGCGGCGGCGGCAAGATTCGCCGGATCGTCCCCCATCAGTTGGATCACCAGCGGTTTGCCCGGAATGGCCAGCGGCTCCAGCCATTTGATGATTTTGTTCCGTCGCGGCACGTCCACCGAAATCCGCAGAAACGGCGTCACCATGACGGGCAGCAGCTCCAGCGCCGCCGCCGTCCGGCAGAACAGCGGATTCATGACCCCTTCCATGGGGCCGGGCATGATGGGATGGTGTTTCAGTGCTGGCATTTCGGACAGTAAAAGGTGGTACGCCCGCCTTGCGTCGCAGTTGTGATCGGAGTTCCGCAAGCCGTACAGGGCTCGCCTTTGCGTCCATACACCAGCAGTTCGCGTTCGAACAGCCCCTCGGTTCCGTCCAGTTGGCGGTAATCGGAAAAGGTGGTGCCGCCCGCTTCGATAGCGGCGGCAAGGACCCCGCGGGCGGTTTCGACCAATACGGCGCATTCTTTCCGGGTCAGTTTATGGGCGGGGCGAAGCGGGCTGATCCGGGCTTTGAAAAATGTTTCAGCGGCATAAATATTGCCGATTCCAACGACAACCGCGTTATCCATCAGGGCAATTTTGACCGGGCATTTCCGCCGATGCAGTTCCCGGTACAAATACGCCGCGGTGAAATCCGTACTCAACGGCTCCACCCCGAGCGCCGCCAGGCATTCCGGCTCCGCCCCCGGCGCATCCAGTTCGCAGACCGTGATCGAGCTGAACCGGCGGGTGCATTCGAAACGCAACTGCCGCCCGTTGTCCAGATGAAAAATCACATGTTCGTGTTTGCGTCGCTCGTCCCCCGGTTCCGACTGGCGAAACACTCCGGTCATCCCCAGATGCACCACCAGCGCCCGCCGGTTCGCCAGCTCAATGATGATATAACGAGCCCGCCGCCGCACCTCCAGCACCGGCTGATTCAACAGCCCGGCATCCAGGAGCGGAGCCAGCGGATAACGTAATTTGTCGATGAAAATTTCGATCTTCTCAAACGAATGCCCCTGCAAAAACAGATTCAGGGCATTGGCTACGGTGTGCGCTTCCGGCAATTCCGGCATGAGGGGCGTTCCTTATTGTCCGGGCAGAGAAATGCCCTTGATTTTCTTGAAAAGCGACACCGCGCGGGTATCCGTCATGCTGCATATGAAATCCAGCACCGACATCAGCCGGACATAATCATTATTCTGCCATTCAGGAAGTTCCGGATTGCAGTATTCCTGCGGAATCAGTTGGATGATTTTGAAATTTCGATGGGCGGGCTTCCGGCCTTCACGTTTCGCCGTCGCCACTTCGTTGACGCAGGAAACAAAGACATCCAGCAGCCCCTGGGTCAGTTCATACCCGGCGACTTCGATTTCCACAGCGCGCGGGAAATTGTAAACGTCTTTCAAACTGCGCTGGTAAATTTTCTCCATCGTATCGGCGCAGGGAATCAGCTCAATCAACGGGCGGTCGAGCGTCCCGGACAGAATTTCATCTTCGTATTGATTGAAGATATCAATCGTTTCGGAAACCAGGCGGCTGATCGCCCTCGCCCGCAGGAATTGAACTTTCAACGCCTTGCTGCTGAGCCTGTTCAGCTTTTCCTTGGACGAATCGTCCACGAATGCCATAAAAATTTCCTCAATCTCACTGTAATTGAGAATCCCCATGACCCACGCATCCTCGAAATCGACGATCCGGTAGGCGATATCGTCCGCCGCCTCGACCAGCCACGCCAGCGGGTGACGGCACCAGCAGTAATCGTCGTTCGAATTCACCAACGGCAACAGGCCGGTCGTTTCGGCAACGCTTTTGAACAGATCGCGTTCCAACTGGAAAAAGTTGAATTTCTTCGACGCCACTCCTTCCGGACGATTCCGCACCCGGGATTCGACCGGATACTTGGCGAATGCCGCCAGCGTGGCGCAGGTCAACTGCATGCCGCCCGCATTGTCCGGCATCTGAAGCTTGGAGAGCACCCGGAATCCCTGCGCATTCCCTTCGTAACCGGCGATATCCGCCTGTTGCTTTTCGGTCATGCCCGCTTTCATTTCGGCGGCAAGCTCGGAGTGCTGGAACCAGTACCGGATGGCTTCTTCGCCCGAGTGTCCGAGCGGGGGATTGCCGATGTCATGCACCAGCCCCGCCGCGGCGACCACCGCGCCGATATCCGACGGCTGGATGTGCCCGAGGTCATGGCGTGCGCAAATCGTGGCGCCGACCGCCGCGCCAAGCGAACGCCCCACGCAGGAAACCTCCATGCTGTGCGTCAGCCGGGTATGAACGTAGTCATTGTCCGCCAGCGGAAAGACCTGTGCTTTGTCCTGCATGCGGCGGAACGCCGGGGAAAATACGATCCGGTCAAAATCCTGTTGAAAAGGCGAGCGTCCCGGAGTAATCTCGTCCGGCGCTTTCTTACCCAGCCTCTGCGGTGAAAGGAGCTTCCGCCAATCCATTTTCATCACTTCATAACCTCACTTCATAACCTCATTGTTTCCATCGAATTCCATATACGGTTAATATAGCACGGAGCAGCCGGTTTTAAAGCCGTGAATCAGGAAAATTTGCAGGAGCGGGGCGAATGTCCGATTCATTTTCGAACCATTTATGTTATTTTTGCAAAAAATCAATTAAAAAACCGGTTTATATCGTTGACTTTCGATTTTTTCGTGGCATTATATAGCATGAGTGCATTTTGAAGGACTTTTTACGACATGGCTTATATACCGAAATATGAAAAACTGAAAAATCAGATTCTGCAGGACATCCGCAGCGGGCGTTACCCCGCCGGCAGCCGGATCCCGACCCGCGAACAACTGATCGAAAAATATCAGGTCACCCGGACCACCATCAACCATGCGCTCAAAGAACTGGTGGAGAACGGCGTACTGGCTACGTCCAAGCGCGGCGGGACCACCGTGACCGGGCGCTCTCCGGTCCGGCGATTGGCTTATTTTTCCACGCTGGGCGAACAGATCGTCGCCCAGGAACTCGGCAAAGAGGAATCCGACCGCGGCGACCTGCTGCGCCCCCTGCTTTCCAAAAGTGCCGAACTGGAACTGATTTTCGTCGATATCGAAGTCCTCGTCAATGATCCGTCGGCGGTGGACCGTTACGATTTCGCCGCCGTTTCCATGCCGAACGATGCCATCATGGGCAATTTGTTCCAGTACCGCAACAAAGTCATCATCCTGAACCGCTATCCGGAGCAGATGAATTTCATCTCCACCAACCACCGCGAAGCCGTACGCGAAATGACCCGGCTCAACCTCGAACGCGCCGGGAAAAACGCCCAGATTTTCTTTCTGGCCCAGCCGGAGAACTTTTACGTGGCGCGCGAACGGCGCGACGGCTTCGTTGACGCCTGCGCCGCAGGCAATGCCTTCTACCGCATCATCGAGATTAAAAGCCTTTCGTATCAGGACATCTACGACACGCTGATGAATATCGATTTCGCCCCCGGCCGCCCGATCGTCATGGTGTCGCCGACGCTCGGCTTCACCGGCGCCGTCCTGAAAATGGCGGGCGACCGTAAATTGGAATTCAACCGGGATATCTTCTATTCGGATTTCGACAACGGCCATTCGCAACGCAACACGGGGATACCGCTGTTGTCCGCAGTCCAGAATTACCGGGAAATGGGGGAACGCCTTGCCGATGTCTTCCTCAACGGCAAAAGCGAGGGAATCCGGGAATTCGTGCCGTACCGTTTAACGGATTGAACGAGCGGAACGAAAGCGCGGCGTTATTTGCCGGAAGCCTCATGGATCAGGTCGATGAACTCCTTGCGGGAAATCTCGTGGAGAGCCTTGCCTTTAACAGAAAGCTTTTCATTGACTTTAATGGCGGTTTCGGTCATCCGGTCATGCGTTTCCTCGCTGCCGCCGACCAGGTAAAAGTTATCGCCTTTGGTGACGCGCTTGTGACCGTCCTCGTTGTCGAGGCCGATTCCCATCATCAATGATTTTTTATCGTTATTATCGTTATGCGATGCTGCCATATCAAACTCCAGGTGACGCTTCTTCCTGCTAATATAGCGCGGACACGCCAAAAGTCAATATCCAAATCTTAAACGAATATTTCATGATTCGCTCCTTGAAAATCGCCGCGCCTCATGGTATTTTTACAGAAAACAGGAATTCTGCCATGCAATTGGGTAAATTATTGTTGTTGCCGCTCTGTCTGCTGGGGCTGACCGGCTGTATCGATATTGAATATGTCGGACAGACTTATGAGGAAACCGCCGAAGGGCACGTCCGTTGGTTCAATTCCGAACAGGAAGTGCCGCCGGATACCTATAAAATTGCGGGGCGCGCCACCGCCAGTTGCGGATCGGACCGCACCAATGACGATGTCCGCCATGCCCTGATCGAAGAAGCGGAACGGCGCGGCGTCGACGCCATAGCCGTGGTCAAAACCGATTTGAAAACCGTCAAGAAAACCACAGTCAACGACAGCGGGTTCGCCCAATTCGGCTCCAATCAGTATTCTTCGCAGCGCGACGGTGTCTGGACTCCGTATGATTCGTTCGGGCAACCGACTTCGCGCAGTGTCCGCAATATCTCGATCCAGCGTTTCGACGCCAAAGTATTGTTCCTGGTGAAGAAGGAACGGTACAAGGAAGCGATGGAGCAGTTCGAATCCGAGCGCCGCCCGACCATCGAAACCACCCCGCTTCAGCCCAAATCAAACCAGCCCGCAAGTTCCTGTTGCGGCCATTGCCATAGTGAGCATTCCGGCCAGCCGGATTAAGAGTTTTAAATAATATTGGGTCTATTATCATGAAAATCTACGTTCAGACAGACATCGAGGGAGTTGCCGGTTTCTGCTTCCGGGAAAACCGTGCCAATCAAAGTTATGAAAATGTCCGGCACCGTTACCGGATGTACCGGTTGTTGACCAATGAAGTCAACGCCGCCGTCAAGGCCGCATTCGACTCCGGCGCCACCGAGGTCGTGGTCAACGACAACCACGGTTCCGGCTACAACATTGCGTTCGAGGAACTGGACCCGCGCTGCCGGATCATCCACGGCCGCAACTGCAGCGGTCCCCACTGGCTGCCGCTCCTGGATTCGTCGTTCGACGCCATGATCCTGATCGGCATGCACGCGATGGGCGGCACCCCGAAAGCAATCATCCCGCATTCGAAATGGGAGGTCAACAACGGTGAATTTTACCTGAGCGAAGGCTCCATGGCCGCCGCCATCGCCGGCGACTTCGGCGTTCCGACCGTCATGATGAGCGGCGACGACAAAATCGCCGCCGAAATCGGCGAGAAAATACCGGACATCGAGAAAGTCATCGTCAAACAGGCCCTTTCTCCCTATCAGGCCTGTTCCATGATTCCGGCCCGTGCCTGCGCGGAAATCGCCGAAGGCGTCAAGCGTGCCCTGGCGCGGCGCGACCGCATTGCCCCGTACAAGATCAAAGGGCCGGTCACGCTGAACCTGCTGGATTCCAGCAGCCACGCGCCCCCGCTGACCCTTCAGGGCGAAGCCGTCACAGCGGACACGATCAACGATGCGTTCATGAACTACGAGCGCGCCATGCAGTGGACGAGCTTTGACCTCGAAGACATGATCGAAGGTTACTCGTTTCCGTAAACGCCGCCGGTTCCCGGGGCGTTGCCATTCCGGAATTCGAACGGCATCCGGACTTCACGGATGCCGTTTATGATTTGCGATCCACTTTTCTGAAAATTATTTTCCGGTTTTCATTCAGGCCGATACAATAAATCACTCCGGATAACCGTTATTAGCAATAAAGATTGACTGGAGCAGATGAATGAAAAAATGGATTAAATGGATTGTTTGGATTGTTCTTTTGAGCGGAATCGCCACCGGCGGCTATCTGGGGTATCAGAGATATTCGGGCAAAACCGAGCATGTGGTTTACCGTACGGAAAAAGCCATTCGTGAAAACATGTCGAGTTTCATCAGCGCCACCGGCACGGTTGAACCCGAGGAGCTCGTCAACGTCGGCGCCCAGGTCAACGGCATGATCGAAAAATTCGGGCTCGACGCCGACGGCAAAACCGTTGATTACGGCTCACGGGTCACCGCGGGCATGGTGCTGGCCCAGATCGACGATTCCCTGTTTGTGGCGGACCTCCGCCAGAATGAAGCCCAGAAACTTCAGGCCAAAGCCTCCCTGATCAGTGCCAGCGCCGCCATCAGTCAGGCCAAGGCCCGCCTGGGCCTGGCCGAAACCAACTACACCCGCGCCAAACAACTGCAGCCGAAAGGCGCCATGTCGCAGAGCGATTACGACGCGGCATTTTCCGAATATACCGTAGCGCAAGCCGCCATCGCCGTGGCCGAAGCCGATCTGGAACAGGCCAAAGCCCAACTGGCGAACGCCGAAGCATCCCGCGACCGCAGCGCCCGGAATCTGAGTTACTGTACTATTAAATCCCCGGTGGACGGCATCATCATCGACCGTCGCGTCAGCGTCGGCCAGACGGTGAACTCCAGCATGAACGCCCCCAGCTTATTCCTGATCGCCAAGGATCTGCGCAAAATGCAGGTCTGGGTATCCGTGAACGAAGCCGACGTGGGCGAAATTAAACAGGGCATGCCGGTCACCTTTACCGTGGACGCCTTTCCGAACCGTGAATTCAAAGGCAGCGTCCATAAAATCCGGTTCAACGCCACCATGTCACAGAACGTCGTCACCTACGTGGTCGAAGTCGGCACCGACAATTCGGACGGCACCCTTCTGCCCTATCTGACCGCCAACGTCAAATTCATTATGGCCAGCCGAGAAAACGCCCTCCGCGTACCGAATTCGGCATTCCGCTACACGCCGGACGCAACCCTGCTGCCGCCGGACACCGTCGTACCGGAGAATAAGCGCGGCGAACGCACCCTGTGGGTTCTTGACGACAATATGCTGAAGCCGGTCAAAGTCGTTACCGGCCTCAATGACGGCGTTTCCACGGAAATCGTTTCCGGCGGGCTGGAAGAAGGCATGGAGGTTGTCACCGGCACCAGCATCGCCACGATCGCGGCGCAGCCCTCCGCCGGTGGCGGCGCCGGCAGCCCATTTCTCCCGAAGCCGCCGCAACGCCCCGGAACCCGCGCCAACGCCAAGCAAGGTGGACAGAAATGAGTCTGATCGTCACCAACAACATCACCAAAACCTATTTTCTGGGTGAAATCGACGTACCCGTCCTGAAAGGCATCAGCCTGAGCATCGGACGCGGCGAATACGTGGCCCTGATGGGAGCTTCCGGCTCCGGCAAGAGTACGCTCATGAACATTCTCGGTTGCCTGGACCGTCCCACCGACGGCAAATACTTTCTCGATGGGCAGGAAGTCGGTCATATTTCCGGCGACAAGCGCGCCCTGGTCCGCAACCGTCAGATCGGATTCGTATTCCAGAGCTTCAACCTGCTGCCGCGTACCAGCGCCCTCGACAACGTGATCATGCCGCTCTCCTATACCGCAGGTACGCTGTCAAACCGCGAAGCCCGGCGGCGCGGCATCGAAATGCTTGAACGGGTGGGACTGAGCGACCGCATGCATCATTATCCGTCCCAGCTCTCCGGCGGACAGCAGCAGCGCGTGGCGATCGCCCGGGCGTTGATCAACCGCCCCCCGGTCCTGTTCGCCGACGAACCCACCGGCAACCTTGATTCCCGCACCAGCGATGAAGTCATGAAAATGTTCAGCGAATTGAACGACGACGGCATCACCATCATTCTCGTCACTCACGCCCTCGAGGTATCACAGTTCGCCAAACGTACCGTCCATATCCACGACGGCATGCTGGTCGCCGGTTCTTACGGCGGAGGAGGAACAGCGGCATGACACTCTTTTCAACCATACTCGTCGCCCTGAAAGCCCTGCGCCGCAACCCGACCCGGGCGTTATTGACCACGCTCGGCATCGTCATCGGCATCGCCGCCGTCATCACGATGATGGAAATCGGCAAAGGGTCCTCCACCTCAATCCGCAATTCCATTGAAAAAATGGGCGTGAACACGGTTGTCATCATGCCGGGGGCTCCCCGGCACGGCGGTATCAGCCAGGGCATGGGTTCCCAGATGTCCCTGACGCCCGAGGACTGCGAAGCCATCGCCCGCGAATGCGTCCACGTGACCGAAGCGGTGCCGGTCATCGGCGCCAAAGGCAGCCAACTGATTTTCGGCAATACCAACTGGATTCCAAACCAGATCGTCGGCACCAGTCCAGAGTTCCTGAACATCCGCAACTGGGATGTCGAGGAAGGGCGCAATTTCACCCGCCGCGAACTGGACTCCCGTGCCCGGGTCTGCCTGGTCGGCCAGACCATCGTCCGCGAAGTATTCAAAGGCAAGTCCCCCATCGACAGTGAAATCCGGATCAAAAACACCGGATTCAAAGTGATCGGCGTCCTGAAAGCCAAGGGGGCCAACATGATGGGGTCCGACGAAGACGATGTGGTCATCGCCCCGTGGACCACCGTCCGGTTGCGCCTGACCGGCCTGAAAACCGGCACCGCCACCAACACCACCAGCACCGCCGCCACTTCTCCCGGTGCGCTGTACCCCGGAACCGGCGTGGCGTTTTACCCGGAACAGTCCGATACCTTGAGCACGGACACGCTGCTGGTTCCCAAATTCACCCACGTCGATCAGATCATGGTCATGGCGACTTCGCCGGAAAAAGTGAACGAAGCCATCAATGAACTGACCACCCTGCTGCGCGAACGTCACCGCCTGGGCCCCGGCGACGCCGATGACTTCTGGATCCGCAACGCCGCCGAATTCATGAAAACACTCAGCAGCACGTCCGCCATCATGACCAATCTGCTGTTGGTGGTGGCCCTGATTTCGCTGCTGGTCGGTGGAGTCGGCATCATGAACATCATGCTGGTCTCCGTCACCGAGCGGACCCGCGAAATCGGCTTGCGTATGGCGGTCGGCGCACGGTCGCGGGATATTCTCCAGCAGTTCCTGGTGGAATCGATCATCCTCTGCCTGGTCGGGGGGATCGTCGGCATCCTGCTGGGGCACGGCGCGGCATTGCTGGTCAATATGAAACTCGGCTGGCCCATCGAAACCAGTACCGAAGCGATTATCGCGGCGGTCGGGGTGTCGGCGGTGGTCGGCATCGTGTTCGGGTTCTATCCCGCGTGGAAAGCCTCGCGTCTCGACCCGATCGACTCCCTGCGTTACGAGTAGTATTTCAGCTTCCGGACCGGGTCCCTGCCCGGTCCTTTAAAAAACATTGATTTTTTTTGAATCATTAGTTGACATATAAACAGTTTAGATGTAAACTAATTAAAATGGAGGAAAATCAGCCCTATGACAACCGATAAAACGTACAATGAAATCGTCAAATTCAGCTCGCAGGAACATGAAGCCCTGATGGGGGTCTGGTGGGTCGGGCAAATGCTGAAGAAACGCGCCCGGCGCTTTTTCAGCGATTACCTTTCCAGCGAAATCCAGTTCAACATCATGCTCCTGCTCAAATACGCCGACCATCCGTTAAGCCAGCAGGAACTCAGCGAAAAACTGCTGGTGGATAAATCCAACCTGACCGGCGTGGCGGGACGCATGGAAACAGCAGGCCTGCTGATCCGCAAAGTCGCCTCGAACAACGCCCGCGCCTACCAACTGGAACTCACCCCGCTCGGACGCCAAATACTGGAGCATCTGGAGCCTCCGTATGATCAAAAGGTCAAACAGTTGATGGAGGAGTTTTCGCCGCAGGAACTGGACACATTGATCCATTTCATGGAACGCATGCAGCGGGCCGTTAACCGGGAGAATGAATGATGAACCATCTCGAAATCCGCCCGCCGGCGACGGAACAGGAAATCCGGCAGTTGTGGGCCTTGAATCACGATGTTTTTTCACTCGAATTGCAGCAGCATGAAGTCCACGGGGACGGTTGCCTGGTGGATAAGTTTCATCACAAAAATTACTACATCGCCGCCTGGAACGGCACGGAAGCGGTCGGCATGGTCTGCGCGCATTTCCAGCCGCCGTTTTCAGCGGTGGAGAAGTTCGGCGCGGCCATCAACGCAGCAATCATCCCCGGCGCTACCGCCGAAATCCGCCTGCTGGCAGTCAAACCGGCCTACCGCCATTCGCTGGTGATGCCGAAAATGGGCGCCCGGATTTTCACCTATCTGGCCGGACACGGCATCACGCAACTGATCATTTCCGGGGTGGCGGAACAGAAGCGTTTTTATGAGCGCATCGGTTTTCGCGCCATCGGTGAACCGGTACGGAACGGCGGCGCCTGGTTTTACCCCATGACCGCCAGCCTGCCCGATGTTCTGGCGTGGAGCACCAATATCATCGCGAGGTGTCAAAAATGAAATCGCTGGAACTGACCCCCACCGTCCCTCATCTTTTCCCTCAGGCGCGGCGGGCATTGAATGAACCGTTGTTTTCGCACCGGAGCGATCGTTTCTCCGAGCTTTTCCGCCGGACGTCGGAACTCCTGACCGCCATGAACGGCGGCCGTTTTCATCCGGTCATCGCCGCCGGCACCGGTACCTGGGCCAATGAACTGATGGTTTGGAACACCCTCCCCCACGCCTCCTGCGGATTGGTCCTGATCAACGGAGAATTCGGCTCCCGGTTATACAACCAGTGCCTCCCCTGCCGTCCGGATACCATCGCGCTTGAGTTCGGCTGGGGAACGCCGTTCGATCCGGAAACCATCAATGCCTGCCTGGATAAACACCCCGAAATCGACTGGATTTTCGCCGTTGCCACCGAAACCAGTTGCGGCATGGGCAACGACCTCGAAATGCTTGACCGGCTCTGCCGTCCCCGTCACATCCGACTGGCCGTGGACGGTGTCAGCGCCATCGGCATGGCCCCGGAACTGTTCAATTTATCCCGGATCGCGGTCATCACCGCTTCCAGCGGCAAGGCACTGGCGGCCCTGCCCGGCATTTCCCTGATCTTTCACGACCCGTCTTTGGAATTCCGTCCATCCAAGACAGCGCCCGATTCGCTGAATCTGCTCCGCCTGATTGCCGCGGAATCCTCCCCCGGCATGGTCCGAAATACCCTCGGTTCGCCTCAGCTCTCCTGCCTTGCGGCCAGTCTGGAAGAACTTTCCGCCATGCCGCATTACCGCGACATGCACCGGGGATATAAACAGCAGATCATTCAGGCGTTCGCGCGGCTCGGCATCGAAGCCCTGCCGGCAAGCAACAGCCCGATGGTTACCACGTTCAGGCGGCCGCCCGAACAGGATTGGCGAGTCTTAGACGCAAAATTGAACCGGAACGGCATTCATCTCTACACCGCGCCGGAATATCTACAGGCACGCGGGCTTTTTCAAATCGCCACGATGGGAAATATCACCGACGACGACATTCAACATCTGATCGCGACCGTTACCGAAGCTCCGCCATCGGCTTGATCCGGTACACAGAGACAGCACCATTCGTCCGGTCCGCCAATTCCAGAAACTCAATTCCGGCTGCTTCCGTCACCCTCATAACCACCAATGCATACCGGTATCCGGGAGCAATGCCCGAAGCTTGCGAGGATAGCCAGACCGAGCATGTCAGCAGGTTTCTCGCCCTATCCAGATTGTTCATCCAATACTTGAAAACGTAGTCCGCCATTGGACGGATCTGGATCAACAACAGTTCACCCGGCAGCGCCGCATCCCGCAATGCTTCCAATCCGTAAAAAATCACAGGAAACGGACCTTGGGGGGAAACAAAGCCACCCCCCAGTTTTTCCGACCGGACCGAAAATGTGTGATCCAGCCCGTTGATCCCACTTGTATCGCCCGTAACGGCCAGCATTTTTACCTGTTCGGACGGCAACCGCACCCGTTTCAAATAATCTTCCAGAATCGCGTCGCCATTGTTCCAGCGCAACGGAAATGAATCATTGGCATCATACACAATCAGCGTATCATCGGATATGTTCCGCATGGTTTCGTACATTTGCACCCAATCCGTCGATTTCCACTGGCGGTACGTGGACAAACACCCGGCACACGCCAACACCAGCAAAATACCGGCCAGCCATTTCGCTTTCGGATGCTTCAGGTCCCATATTTCCCCGACCGCCGCCCCCATCACCAAAAAAGACAATAACAGCAACGGCAGAAATGTCCGAGCCGGGCCCGCGTTCGTAAAAAACGCCGCCGCCAACGGCAGCAGAATCATCCATACCGGGATCAAATTCGTTCGTTTCCGATACACGGCGAATATTCCGGCGCCGGCCACCAGGTAAACCGGCACGCCCAGCGCTGAAAACACCTCAACCACCCACGGGAAAAACGATGCCGCCGTCAAAGGCGTTCCCCATCCCTTGAACTGTTGATATTGCGACAGATTCCCGAGGAACCACAGCAGGGTGAACAACGCCAGCCCTCCCGCGGCGCCGAGCAGAATCCAACCGTTCCGCCGTTGTTTTTGATCGGCGCCGGACAACGCCTGTCGGGCAAGCCAGAGCAGATAAAGCCCCAACGGAAACAGATATAAAACCGATGTCGCCACGGTCAGGATCGCGCCGATTCCGCACGCCACAAACAAGACCGCATACTTCGCCTCAAACGATTTGCGGTCCAGCCAAGCCAGCGCATAGGCGGCCAGCGCCAGCAGAAATACCTGAATACTGTACCCGCGAGCCAGTGAGGAATACTGGATCAGAGGCGGCGACACCGCCACCAACAATGCGCAGCTCAACCCCGCCGGCCAATTCCAGAAGCGGCGTCCGACCGCCCCGGCCAGCGGAATCAACAGTACGCCGCACAGAAATGGAATCAGGCGGATGCTCCAGGGAAACAGGATATCCGCGGTATACTTCATTTGCAGAGAATTCAGCGGATGGTTGTTCGGCGTGGCAATGTCCGTAAAGATGTGATGCACCGATCTGACCGCATAATTCTCCATCGTCCAGATTTCATCGTACTCCAGGGCAAAAACAAATCCGTAAACCCGCAGGATCAATCCGATTGCACCGATCACCAGCAGTACGCCATAAAATTTCCGGTTATCCACCCTTCGCCTCCCTGAAGTGCAATTTCACTACTGCGCCATCCCGCGCAAGTCAATCGGCCATGTATCAATGACTTCATCGGCACGAACCACATAAATACGGTCATGCATATTGATGGATGGGTCGCAATGCGGCAGACTGAGTTCAAAAACAGTTCCCAACGCCGGTTTTTCTCCGGGAAAACAGAGCTTGCCGTGTTCGTCACCGAACCAATCATAGTTGTAGTCGGCGCGCATGACGCCGTCCATAATCACTCGCGGCGGTGCGTGAGGAGTGAAATAAAGGCTTTTCAAACCGGCGTCAACCGTCACGAAACCGCGCTGATTGCGGCTGACCACACTGCACAGCAAGGTCAGTGCCGGACGGAAAAAATGATTTTCCTCGCCATCTCTGCTGCCGATGAAAGTGTATTCGGAATCCATGACGCAATAAGAACCCACCTGAATATCGGTGAGCTCCGGTATTTCGATATCAATGTCGGCGGTCCCGGTGCCGGTCCCGGTGAGAATCTCCACACCGAGTTCTTTTTTCAAAACCGCCGCCCGGCGCATCCGTTCCAGTGTCAGATGCCGCCGTTCCCCGTAATCGGCGATATGCTGAAGATGCCCCGCATAACACTGAATGCCGCAAAGGCGCAGATTCGGAATATTCTTCAATGCCCCGGCGAACGCCGCCGCCTGGTCATAGGCGATCCCGGTGCGCCCCATTTCAGGGTCAATGTCGATCAGCACATCCAAACGGCCGACGCTTTCCATCGCCCCGTCCAGCATCCGGGCATTGTCCAGGTCATCAACCACCACCATCAGGCCGGGCGCCTGCCCCGCCAGTTCCCGCAGACGCCGGATTTTCTGCGGCGTGCTCACCGGAGAAGTGATCAGGACCGGGCCGATTCCCGCCTTGACCAGCCCTTCCGCCTCGCTCAATTTGGCGGCGCATACTCCGGCACAGTTGCCCATTTCCAGTTGCCGGGCGGCAAGCCGGGTGCATTTGTGGGTCTTGGTGTGCGGGCGCAATTTTTTCCCGGCGGCGGCGGCCAGATCGCGCATTTTCCGCAAGTTTTCGTCCAGAATATCAATATCCAGGACCAGCGCCGGAGTGTCGAGTTGATGTTTTTTCATATTCGTCCTGTTCAAAACAAGGTTGGCTGAATCTGTTCGGGCTCGTTGTCGGTCTTGTATTCGCCGCGTTTTTCACAGATGCGGTCCTGACGGCGGTGGCGTTTCTCGGCCAGAAGCGGTTTGCCGGTTTTCCGGCTTAAAGCGCTGTTTTCCAGATTTTCCAGAATTTCGTTGGAGCGTTCGATCACGCTCTGCGGCAGCCCGGCCAGCTTGGCGACATGAATCCCGTAGCTTTTGTCGGTGCCGCCCGGCACGATCTGCCGCAGGAAAATAATCTGATCGCCGTATTCCTTTACCGCCACGTTGTAATTCTTGACCCCTTTTTTGGACAAGGCCAATTCGGTCAGTTCATGATAGTGCGTGGCGAACTGGGTCCGTGCCCGGCTCCCCGGAGCGTCATGCAGAAACTCCGCCACCGCCCATGCGATGCTGAGCCCGTCAAAGGTACTGGTTCCGCGCCCGATTTCATCGAGGATGACCAGGCTCCGGTCGGTGGCGTGGTTCAGGATATTGGCGGTCTCGACCATTTCGACCATAAAGGTACTTTGCCCGCGGGCAATGTCATCCGCGGCCCCCACCCGGGTAAAAATCCGGTCCACCAGCCCGATCTCCGCGGATTCGGCGGGAATGAAAGAACCCATCTGCGCCATCAGCACCAGCAACGCGGTCTGCCGGATGTAGGTCGATTTACCGGCCATGTTCGGCCCGGTGATAATCATCATCCGGTTTTCTTCACCGTCCAGGAGCACGTCGTTCGGCACAAAACGTTCATTGCGCATCGCGGCATCCAGTACCGGATGCCGCCCCCCGAAAATATGGAGCCGGTTGCTGTCCGTGACTTTCGGGCGCACATAACCGTAACGGCGGGCACATTCCGCCAGAGCCCCGATCACATCGACGCGGGCGATGGCGGCGGCGATATCCTGTATCCGGGCGGTATATTCGAGGGTGGACTCGCGCAACTGCTGAAAAAGTTCATGTTCCAGCGCTTTCGATTTTTCTTCGGCGCCGAGGATCTTGCTTTCCAGTTCTTTGAGCTCGGGCGTGATGAAACGCTCGGCATTCACCAGCGTCTGTTTGCGGATGTAATCCTCCGGCACCATGCTCAAATTGGACTTGCTGATTTCGATATAATAGCCGAAAACCTTGTTGTAACGGACTTTCAGCGATCTTATGCCGCTGCGCTCCTGTTCGCGGGCCTGAATTTCGCTGAGGCAGTTTTTCCCCTCGCGGGCCCAGCGCCGCAGTTCGTCCAATTCCGCGCTGTAGCCCTCGCGGATGATATCGCCCTCGGTAATCCCCTGCGGCGGCTCATCCACAATCGCCGAGCGGATTTTATCCACCGGTTCCGGCAGAGGTTCGAGGCGTATTTTCAATTCATCAAGCAGCCGTGTCTGAAAATTATCCAGCAGCAGACGGATTGCCGGAACAATCGCCAGACTGTTGGCGAGCGCCACCAGATCGCGCGCGTTGGCGCTGCCGATATTCAGCCGCCCGATGATGCGTTCCAGGTCGCGGACCGTACCGATCACCTCCAGCGTTTCCGCCAGCGTCAGCGGATCGTCCTTCAACGCTTCGACGGCGTCCAGCCGGTCGTTGATCTGGACACGATTAAAGAGCGGGCGCAGAATCCATTCCCGCATCAACCGGCCGCCCATCGGCGTATTGGTCTGATTCAGCACATAAAGCAGCGTGCTTTCACGGTTGCCGAACATCGGCTCGACCAATTCCAGATTGCGTTGGGAGATCGAATCCAGCGTCATATAGTCGCCGTTATGATAGCTCTGAAGCCGCCGGATATGCCCGGCCGGATGCTTCAGGTTTTCGATCGCGTAATACAAAACCGCTCCGGCGGCGCAGACCGCCAGCGGCAGTTCCCGGCAGCCGAATCCGTCAAGCGTAGCCGTTTTGAACTGCCGTTTCAGGACATCGGTGCTGTTTTCGGTGGAAAACACCCAGTCCGGCAGCGGCGTCCACAACATTTTCCGGACAAATTCCTGCGGCTTCGTCTGTTTGCCGTCCCATTCGTCCAGCAATGATTCGGCGATCAGGCATTCGCGGGCGTTCAAGCGGTTCATTTCGGTTTCCACGGCGGCGGCGCTCTCAATCTCCGTCACCCGGAACTCCCCGGTACTGATATCCAGCGATGCCAGTCCATAGCGCTCCTTGCGGATGACCAGGGCAATCAGGAAGTTGTTGCACTCCGGGTTCAGCGCCACCGCGTCAATCACGGTCCCCGGCGTAATGATCCGGGTAATTTCACGTTTTACAATGCCTTTGGCCTCGCGCGGGTCCTCCATCTGCTCGGCAATGGCGATTTTGACCCCGGCGGCAATCAGCCGGGGCAAATGCGTATCCAGCGCGTGCCAGGGGAAGCCGGACATCGGATAGCCCTGGCGGTTGGTCAGGGTGATGTCCAGGAGTTTACTTGCCTGTACGGCATCCTCAAAAAACATTTCATAAAAGTCCCCGAGGCGAAAAAGCAAAATCGAATCTTTCGGACTCTCCGCTTTCGCCGCCCGGTACTGCCTCATCATCGGCGTCAGGTTGCTGTCGGACATTTCATCTCCGCGGTTCAATCGGTTTCATCATAGATGATAACATACTCACTCACCCCGGGATTTTCCAATCCAAAGGAAAAATTTCCGGCGGAATTTCACAGACCTCAAATTATTTGCGGAAAAAATTTGACTTTCAGCAGAAAAATGATATAATTAAGCATAATCAAAAAATCAATTTTTTGCCACGGAGTTTTTTACCATGAATGAGCAAATCGCCGGACTCGCACCGGAGTGCGTCTGGAGGATCTTTGCCGCCATTTGCAATATTCCCCATTCATCCGGGGAAGAAGGCAGCTTGCGCGAATATCTGCGCCACACCGCGGAACAGGCCGGGCTGCATTGCCGGGCCGACGAAGCCGGTAACCTGATGATCGAAAAACCGGCCTCGCTGGGCTGGAGCGGATGCCGTACCGTCATCCTCCAGAGCCATCTGGACATGGTGCCGCAAGTGGTGGCCGGATACGATTTCAACTTTTCCGTGGACGCGATCCCCGCCGCCATTAAAGACGGCTGGGTGGTGTCGGAAAATACGACCCTCGGCGCCGATAACGGCATCGGCGTGGCGCTGGCCATGGCCGCCCTGCTCGCCGATGACTTCAACCATGTGCCGATCAAGGCTATTTTTACGGTGGAGGAGGAAATCGGGCTTCACGGAGCGTTCAGCCTCCCGCGGGAATGGGTCAGCTATCCGCATATGATGATCAACCTCGACTCGGAGAATCTGGACCAGTTGTTCGTCGGCTGCGCCGGAGGCATCCGCGCCAATTTCTCGTTTGTCCCGGCATGGGAACCGCCGCCGCCCGGTCATTTTACGCTGAAAATTTCGTTGACCGGCCTGCTGGGCGGCCATTCCGGCTCGGATATCCACCTGCCCCGTGGCAACGCCATTAAACTGCTGGCCCGTTTTTTCAAGGAAGCGGAAGCGCTGGCTCCCCGGATCTCGTCGGTCAACGGCGGCAGCCGTGACAACGCCATCCCCCGCGAGGCCTCCGCCGTCTGCATCGTGCCCGGCGCCAAACGCGACGCCCTGCTCAAGCTTGCCGCAGACTACGAAACGGCGCTGAAAGCCGAATTCGGCGCGAACGAACCCAACATTAAATTTGCAGCGGCGACTCATCCGGCCGTGAAAAAAACCTTTTCCGCCGATTTCCAGCAGCGTCTGCTGGAAGCGGTCAACGACTGCCGCCACGGCGTCGTCGATATGAGCACGAATATCCCCGGCCTGGTCGGAACTTCAACCAATCTGGCGGTCATCAACACCGCCCCGGATGAAATCGTCATCTGTACCTCCCAGCGCAGCGAAAACGACACCCGCCGGAAACAGTTGACCACCTCGCTGACCGCTCATTTCGAGCGTTACGGAGCCGTCACTCACATCGGCAGCGAATACCCCGGCTGGGAACCGCAGCCGGACTCGCATCTGGTCCGGGTCTTTCAGGAAGCAGCCGTTAAAATACTGGGCAAAGAACTGGAAATCGCGGCCATTCACGCCGGACTGGAATGCGGTGTCATCGGCGCCCTGAACCGTAATCTGGAAATGGTATCTTTCGGCCCGACCATGGAGAACGTCCATGCGCCGGGCGAACGCGTCAATATCGAATCCGTACGAAAATGTTGGCAAATCCTGCGCCATGTACTGGAAAACGCCTGAACATCATAAACCGACATTCAGGCGTTTTATTAAATTCGTAATTCTTCGATCGGGCAGATTTCATCCGCTCTTGCTTCTTTAATCTTCCAGCACGGCCCCTGCCCGGAAAATCCCGCACAGGCTTGCTTCGCCGTGCGCCAGATGCTTGCCCACCAGAACCACCAGATCGTTTTTGGTGATTTTCTCCTCGGCCACCAACTGACCGACGGAATGTTTGATCAATTTATCCGGAGAATCCAGATATTCGCTGCCGCCGGCATACACGCCGTAACTGAGCGCAAGCTGGCGCACCACTATGGGGCGATAGCTCAACGCAAATACCAGGATAGGTGCGCGGTATGCGGCGATCGTCCGGCAGGAATTACCGCTGGCGGTATTGCAGATAATCGCTTTGACCGGCAGGGAATCGCCGGAAGCGATGGCCATTTTGACCATATAGCTGGTGATCGGTTCACCGGCGTCATAAACTTTTTCGGGCCGGACGAAATGGGTATTTCCCATCAGTTCGGTTTCGCGGATGATCCGGGACATCATCTGCACGGCCTTGACCGGATATTTGCCCTGCGCGGTTTCTTCGCTGAGCATGACGGCGTCGGTACCGTCGAATACCGCGTTGGCCACGTCGCTCACTTCCGCCCGGGTCGGGCGTTGATGCTCGGTCATGCTCTGGAGCATCTGGGTGGCGGTGATCACGACCTTGCGGCGGGTCATGCATTCGCGGATGATTCTCTTTTGAATGATCGGCACTTCTTCCAAAGGAATTTCAATACCGAGGTCTCCGCGCGCCACCATGATCCCGGCGCAGGCGTCCATAATCGAATCCAGATGGTCCACGCCTTCGCGGTTTTCGATTTTGGCGATGATATGAATCGGGCTGTCGGCGGTGTCGAGAATGCTCTGCACGGCCATGATGTCGTCGCGGTTGCGCACAAAAGAATGCGCGATAAAATCCAGATTGTTGTCGATGGCGAACTTGATGAACTCCCGGTCCCGCTCCGTCAACGCCGGAGCGCGCAGTTTCGCGCCGGGGACGTTGATCGATTTGTACTGCCGGATGACGCCGCTGTTCAGAGTGCGGCAGACCAGCATTTCACGTTCTTTGCGGATGATCTCCAGATCCACCTCGCCGTCGTTGATCAGAATGTGTTCTCCGGGGGTCACTTCGTCGATAAACCGGGAATAATTCACCTGAAAGAACTTGCCGCTGGCGCCTTCGGTATTCCGGAGCACCTGAACTTCTTCGCCTTCGTCCACCGCCAGAGGTTCCATGCTGCCCGAACGGATGTTCGGCCCCTTGGTGTCGATCAGGATGGCGATCTGGTCGGAAACGCTGCGGATGGATTTCACCACCACGGCGGCTTCGTCCGGCGTCATATGAGCGGTATTGAGGCGTGCGACATTCATCCCGGCTTCGAATAAATTCCGAATCAACTCTTCACCGCAGTTCAAAGAAGATATCGTCGCCACAATTTTAGTTCGTTTCAAGTAATTTCTATGCATTCATGTCTCCTGTCATATCCGGAATTTCCGTTGCCGGATATAGAAATCGCGCAACCTGCAACTTTCGCGCGGTTCATTCAATGTCTGATAAACATACGAGTTGGTTAAATTTTATTCAATGCCTGATCGAAATCCCGGCAGATGTCATCGACGTTCTCAAGCCCCACCGTCACCCGGATCAAATCGGGGGTAACTCCGGCGGCGGCCTGCTCCGCATCGCTCAACTGGCGGTGCGTCATGCTGGCGGGGTGCAATACGCCGGTACGAACGTCGCACACATGCACAACAATCGCCGCCAGCTTCAAGCTGTCCATGACGATCTCCCCTTCCCTGCGTCCTCCCTTGACGCCGAAAGTCAACACGCCGCCCACGCCCGACGGCATGTATTTTTTGCCGCGTTCATAATATTGATTGCTTTTCAGCCCCGGATAATTCACCCATGCGACTTTCGGGTGTTTTTCCAGAAACCCGGCCAGCGCCAGCGCGTTTTCGCAATGGCGCGCGATCCTGACGTGCAGCGTTTCCATGCCGAGGCTGGTCAGCCAGGCATTCTGGGGGGCCATGATACAGCCGAAGTCACGGAGCCACTGCACCCGCGCCTTGACCGAGAACGGACAATCCTTAAAGGCTTCCGTGTAAATCAGCCCGTGATAGCTCGGGTCCGGCTCCACGAATTCGCGGAATTTACCATTCGCCCAATTATAGTTCCCCCCTTCGACAATCACACCGCCCACGCTGGTGGCGTGTCCGTCCAGATACTTTGTGGAGGAATGGGTGACGAGGTTGGCGCCAAGCTCAAACGGACGGCACAGGACCGGAGACGGAAAGGTATTGTCCACGATCAGCGGCACATCGAATTCACGGGCCAGTCCGGCGAATTTATCGAAATCCAGCACGATCATGGCCGGATTCGCCACCGCTTCGGCAAAAATCGCCTTCGTATTGGGACGGAACGCCTTGCGGATTTCGTCCGCATCGGCTTCCGGGTCCACATAAGTTACTTCCACACCCATCTTCTTCAGGGTGTTGGAAAAGAGCGACACGGTACCGCCGTAAAGGCTCGAAACCGCGACAAAATGCTCCCCGCAGGTACAGATGTTCAGGATCGCGATGGCGTTCGCGGTCTGCCCGGCGGAAGTGGCCACGGCGGCCACGCCACCCTCCAGCGCGGTGATTTTCTTTTCGAAAACCTCGACGGTGGGGTTGGCGAGGCGCGAATAGAAAAATCCGGCGGTTTTCAGGTCGAACAAATCGGCGACCTGCTGGGCGGTATCATATTTGTAAGTTGTACTCTGCACGATCGGAGCAATCCGCGGATCGCCGTTACCGGGCTCATAGCCGCACTGAACGGCACGTGTTTCAATTTTCCAGGATTCGTCCATAAATGATTATTCCCTTGACAAAATATAAGGCTTTCAATTCCGATAATGAATAGTTTTTAAATAATATAGCATCTCCCATAATATTTTCAAGACCAGCAGTTCAATTAACGTCATTCCGTCCGCCCCGATTTGCAGCCGTTATAGAATGAGGATTGGTTTACGCTGATTGCAGTTGGATGCTTTATGGCGACGCCGCCGAATACAACCTGAAAGGTACAATCCCACGCCGAAAGATATCTGCGTAAACATTGAAACCGCTGTTTCTGAAAAGCGCTCCTTCGACATTCCGGCAGGAAAATTCGTTCCGTTCGAATTATAAAACCGAATGCCAGGCGTGGCTTCGCCGCGGCAATATCACAACCTGAATATTGCCGCGGCGCCGTCCGGCAATCATTCCGATGACTTCTTCATTCATGGGCAGGCAACCGGCCTGAACCGTCGGCCCGGCCCCCCACGAAATGTTAAATTGGTTGAACCAATTTACTCTTTCATGCCGTAAAATGCTTCCTGCCGGGACTTTTAACGGATATTTTTACGCTCGAATATCTTATCGAGCTTGAATTCACGGCAAAATGGGATTACATTATACGCCAATGGTTCTAAAAGTATCCTTAAGTTGTGAAAGAGGCGAAAACTATGTCGAGAAACAAGTACAGCCAGCTTGAGATAATGATAAAAAACCCTTCCGGGCTCCATGCGCGCCCGGCATCGCTGTTCGTCAAAATCGCCTCTGCTTTCAAGTCGGATATCGTTGTGGAGAAAGACGGCGAAGAGGTTAACGGCAAAAGCATTCTGGCCCTGTTGATGCTGGCCGCCGGAATCGGCAGCAAACTGCGGATCTCCGCCATCGGCGACGACAGCGAGGAAGCGCTGGCCGCCCTCCAGGAACTGGCCGATAATAAATTTCATGAAGGATAAGATAACCTTATGAGCAATTCCCTTTTTCAGGAATTGAAATTCCGGGGTATTCCCGCTTCCGCCGGCGTGGCGATCGGCAACGCCGTTATTGTTCACAGCCGCACGTCGTCCTATGAAGACATGAAGGAAAAGACCATTGAGCCCGCCATGGCCGAAGCGGAAGTCGAACGTTTCAAGCACGTGCTCGACACCACCCGCCAGGAAATCATCGCCATGCAGCGGCAGATCCGCAATAAATTCGGATCGCGCGAAATCGACATTTTTGACGCTCACCTGCTGATCGTCGACGACCAGATGTTGAAAAACGAGGTCGTCGAACGCATCCGCAACGAACACCTGAACGCCGAAACCGCCTACAAGCGCACCATCAAACGATACATCGACGCCCTGCTGGTCATGCCCGATTCCTATATTAAAGAACGGGCCGACGATATCAAAGACGTCGCATCCCGGATCATCAACCACCTGTCCACCAGCGACAAACCGGCATTTCTTTATTCCGCCGAGCCGCACATCATCATCGCGATGGACCTGACGCCGTCGGAAACGGCCATGTTCAACCGTGAAACCATTCTCGGAATGGCCGTGGTGACCGGAAGCACCATCTCCCATTCGGCGATCTTGGCGCGTTCCATGCAGCTTCCCGCTCTGGTCGGGCTGCCGCTCGAAGCTTATGAAGCGATCCGCCGGGCCGGGGAACCGCAGGTGATCATCGACGGCGCCACCGGCGACATCATCATCAACCCGGCGCCCGAGACCATGACGCGTTATCGTGAACGAATCGAACAGAATCACGATTTTGAAATCCGCCTCTCCGCGGAGAAAAACCTGCCGGTAGAGACGCTCGACGGACATCGGATCAAATTAATGGCCAACCTCGGCTCCGCGGATGAAATCGACGGCATCACTCATTCCGGCGCAGCCGGCGTGGGGCTGTTCCGTACGGAATACATGTTCATGAACAGAGACACCCTGCCGACGGAAGAAGAACAATACCACACCTACAGCGAACTGACCCGGCGTATGCCGGATGCCCCGTTGGTGGTCCGTACCCTCGATATCGGCGGCGATAAACTGGCCAGTCACATTGACGCGATGGTGGAAGCCAATCCGTTTCTCGGCCTGCGTGCCATCCGCCTCTGCCTGAAAGCCCGCAAAGATATTTTCCGCACTCAGATGCGGGCGGTCCTGCGGGCCTCCGCGCACGGTGACATCCGGGTCATGTACCCCATGATCTCCTGCACCGAGGAAGTCCGGGAAATTCAGGAGCTGGTCAAGGAACTGATGCGGGAACTGACCGCCGAAGGGCACGCGTTCAACCGCAACATCAAAACCGGAATCATGATCGAGGTGCCCGCTGCGGCCCTGCTGGCCTATACGCTGGCCCCGATGGTTGATTTCTTCAGCCTCGGCACCAACGACCTGATCCAATATACCATGGCCATCGACCGCACCAACGACCGGGTTTCCTATCTTTACCAGCCGACGCACCCGGCGGTTCTGGAACTCATCCAGCGGACGATTGCGGCCGGACGCGACCATCGCATCGAAACCGCCATCTGCGGCGAAATCGCCGGGAATCCCCTTTATACGCCGTTGCTGGTGGGAATGGGAATTGAAGAATTGAGCATGAGCCCCGGTTCAATCGGCGTTATCCGCAGGGTCATCCGCAAATTGAACAAACGTGAAGCGGAAGTGGCGGTGTCAAAAGCCCTGCGCGGCAGTACCGCGGAAGATGCGTTGGAAATTTCGCTGAAAATGCTTCGCCAGGCGGCGCCCGACATTGCCGAACTGGTCATGCCGGTCCATTAAAAATCAGCGCCCCGAAGACCCCGCCACAACGTTGTACACGTAAACGCCGCAGAGCAGATCGTGCGGTCCACGCTTGAACAACGGCACAAACAGCGGCGTCAGCACCCCCAGCGTCAAAAGCATAAGTGTATAGCAGAATGCCCGGAAAAAGTAGACTTCCTCTTCATTACGGCGGCAGATAAAAATGCCGTAAAACCACATGCCGGGCGTCTGTGCATAATAACCGAGCGAAAACGCATAGTACAAAAGCAATATCGGCAGGAACGCCATGACGGACATGGTAAAGATACGGCTCAAGTCAGACGCCGCCATCCAGACAGCGTTTTCCTCGGCGGCGCTGAGGCAGACATAGCGCTTATGATCATCCGCCGTGTTTACCCACAAATAGCCACGACGGTATCCGGCCGAACGGTCGGCGTAGATGGTGGGCGGCGTCAGCGCCTCGAAATTTCCTTTTTGAAACTTGGTAAAATCCTCGCCGAATTTTTGGTGAAGTTCCTCCAACGCCCGGTCACGGGCTTCTCCGGCCTTGCCCATGCCTTCACGAAGCAACGCCTCGTTGCTGTCGGGGTCGGACGGTTTCTTTTCGGCCGCGGCAGAAGCGGGTGTTGAGCGATTTTCTTTTCGTTCTTCAACCGTTTCCTTGCGCATTTTCAGATTGTCGGTCACCGCAAGCGGGGCCTGTTCGGTCACGGCTTTCGCCTGATTCAGAGCGTATCCCAGGCCGCCGATGCAGATCGCCGCAAAGATCGCCAGCAGAATCAAAGCGTCAAAACAGAAGGCACTGAAGCGGTTGCCTGACCCGGTAAAGCATGGTTTACTGCTCACTTCAAAAGGTTTTTCAATTTTCCGCCCCCAGATCACGGCAATGAATCGGAAGATGAAGGATTCCTCCGTCTTCTCGTCCGGATCAATGAAACCATTCTCAATCAGACGCTTCCGTTGAGACTCCAGCGCGTCCTTCAGAAAAGGCATATCGGAAGCCGTCGACCACGCCCCGATCATCTCCGGGCGAATTTCCGAACTACCGGTCAGCCGGTCTTCTTCCACCCATTTGGACAAAGTCAATTCATCGACCGGTCCGTACTCCGCGCCATCCAATTTGACTATATAATTCATGGCAGTCCTTATATCATTATGGTGTATTAGTTTACAGCATGAATCCGCAAAATCAAGTTCAAACCATGAAAAACTTGTGTTTTCACGGCTTCAGCGCCAACCGCCAGGCTTTCAATTTCTGCCCGTAAGTCATCGACGCATAAGCCGGGCTGGTGGACGGCAAAATGCAAACCTCCAGTTCGGGCAACCGATCCGCATGGGTCTTCAGGTAACTTTGGAAAAACTTCCCGGCTCCCTTTCCGTTCAGGCAGACTTTCCGGAGGTTCGGGCAGCGGCGGAAAAGCGTGGCAAAATCGTTGAACACCGGATTTCGGATATCGGAATCCAGGCTCCCCCGCCGTTCACAGGACCGGACCGTATCCCACAGCCCGATCCCCTGCCCGTTCAAGGCGGCAAGACGCTCCGGGTATGGGAGCTCCGGAGAAAATCCCCAGATATCTCCCATAATACTCCAGAACGCATTGCGTGGATGCGCGTAATACTGTTGCTGTCGCAGAGACTCCACACCGGGCATGGTGCCAAGTACCAGAATCCGGCAGGAATCCCCGGCCGACGGCGGAAAGGACGCAATCATTCGGTGCTTTCTACGGAAGCGGGCGTTTCACGGCGCGGCCCATTGTACTGACGGCGCGGTTCCGGCACCCGATTGTGCGGAATCACCACGCAGGATTTCTCCCCGAGAGTATTTTTGAACTCCTTCAACAGTTCGGAGGACATCCGTACCTGAGAAAGTGTTTCCACGAAGATCGATTCGCCGCTTTGACAGTGAACCCCGATGGCAAGCCGCGCCGCTCCCGGCGAATTCGAGCAAGCCCGGTGCAACTGTTTGATTTTACCGGATGCCTGTTCATCGTCTTCACGGACATGCAACAGCAATTCGACCGTATATTCGCCGTAGACCTGGTCGATCGGCATAATTTTCTCCGCCACCAGTTTGACCCGTTCCTCCTCGGAACGCTGACTGGTCAAGGCCTCGATAAAGATCGGCATTTCCGCCTGCAGGTTGATGCCGGCGGCCTTCACTTCGTTCAGACAGCGTTCGTAAACCATGCATTCGACACTGTTCCCCCCCACGTCTTCGAGTTCGAGAATCACGTAACTGCTCTGGTTTCTCTTGCTGATTTTGAACTGACAGGTCTTGATGAACGCCGCCAGCCGGACGCCGCAGTTATCGCCCATCTCCTCAAGTTGCCCGATTTTGACGCTGGAGAACGTCCGGGAAAGCTCGTTGTAATCCGTCATCGGATGCCCGCTGACGTAAAAACCGAGGAGTTCTTTTTCGCTCCGCAGCATTTCCTCGCGGGAGAACTCCGGAATATCCGGCAGGACCACGGAAAACATTTCAACCTGTTCCGAATCATCCAGCATATCGAACAGCGACCCCTGCCCGTTTAAACGGTCCTTGGCCTTGGACTGCGCGAACTTCATGGTTTCCTCGGCGGTCGCCAGCAATTGAGAGCGGCGCACTTTGAATTCGTCAAACGCTCCGGCCCGGATCAAATGCTCCAGCATCCGCGAGTTCACCGAACTGCCGCAGCGTTCGCAGAAGTCCGCAAAGTTTTTGTACGGTCCCTCTTCGACACGGGATTCGATGATCTTACCGGCGGCGGCTCCGCCCACCCCCTTGATCGCCCCCAGCCCGAAGCGGATGGCGCCTTTGTCCACCGAAAAGTCGATATAACTGCTGTTGACGTCCGGCGGCATGATCGGGATGCCCATTTCGCGGCATTCCGTAATGATGAACGCGATTTTTTCCGCGTTGGAAAGTTCGCTTGTCAGCACGGCGGCCATGAACTCGATCGGGTAATTGGCCTTCAGCCAGGCGGTCTGATAAGCGACAAACGCATAGGCGGCGCTGTGCGATTTATTGAATCCGTATCCGGCGAATTTGCCGATTTTCTCCCAGATGGCCTCGGCCTTTTCCTTCGGAATATTGTTGTGTTCCGCACAGCCTTCGACGAATTTGACCTTCTGGGCTTCCAGCACGTCTACTTTCTTTTTGCCGATCGCACGGCGGAGGATATCCGCGCCGCCCAGGGTGAACCCCGCCAGCTCCTGAACCACCTGCATGATCTGCTCCTGATAGAGCATGATGCCGTAGGTTTCCTTGAGAATTTTTTCCATTTTCGGATGGTCGTATTCCACGGGCTGGGAACCGCGCTTACAGGCGACAAAGTCCGGGATGAACTCCATCGGGCCGGGGCGGTAAATCGCGATCAACGCGATGATGTGCTCGATGGTTTCCACCCCGAACTGACGGCACAGGCCCTGCATTCCGCCGGATTCCAACTGGAACACCGAAATCGTGTCGCCGCGGTTCAGCAAGTCATAGGTTTTCTGGTCGTCCAGCGGAATCTTAGCAATATCGATCTCCAAACCCTGTGATTTCTTGATCAATTCGCAGGCATTCTGGATAATAGTCAATGTCTTCAAGCCAAGGAAGTCCATTTTCAACAGGCCGAGGCTTTCGCAGGGGCCCGCCGGAAATTGTGTAATGACTTCATTGTCGGCGCCGCGCGCCAGCGGCACCAGATTGTCGAGGCGCTGGTCGCCGATAATCACGCCGGCGGCATGAATCCCCATCTGCCGGTTCTGCCCTTCGAGAATTTCGGCGTATTCGAAAATCTGTTTGACGACCGGGTCATTATTGATGAGCTCCTGAAGCTCCTTGATCTCGCGGGCCTTGGCCAGCGTCATTTTCGGATCGTTCGGAATCAGTTTGGTAATGCGGTCGCCGACTTCGAACGGCTGGTCCAGCACACGCGCCACGTCCTTGATCACCGCCTTGGCTTTCAGGGTGCCGTAAGTACCGATCTGACAGACGCTGTCGTAGCCGTATTTTCCCCGGACATATTCGATCACCTCGCCGCGGCGTTTTTCGCAGAAGTCGATATCGAAGTCCGGCGGGCTGACACGCTCCGGGTTCAGAAAACGTTCGAACAGCAAATTGAAACGCAGCGGTTCAACGTCCGTGATCCGGGTCAGGTAAGCAACCAGGCTGCCGGCACCGCTGCCGCGCCCCGGGCCGACCGGGATATTCTGCGAACGCGCATAGTGGATAAAGTCGCTGACCACCAGAAAATAGTCCAAAAACCCGGTTTTTTCGATCACGCCGAGCTCGTAATCCATTCGTTTGATGATATCTTCGCGTGACGCGGGCATCTGCGCGGGGTCCGAATAAAGTTTGTCCAGATTCGTCATGCAGATATTGCGCAAATACTCAAAGTTCGTTCCGTCGAAATTGGTCACTTCAAAACGCGGATAATGGTTGACATCCGGCGCAAATTTGAATTCGATATTGCACCGTTCGGCAATTTCGCGGGTATTGGTCACGGCTTCCGGGACTTCGGCGAACAGGCGTTTCATCTCATCGGCGGACTTGAAATAAAATTCGTCGCCATCGAACTTCATGTGCCGGGGGTCGTTCAACTTCGACTGCGTCTGGATGCAAAGCATGATTTCGTGGGCTTTGGCATGCGCCTTGCGCATATAGTGAACGTCATTGGTGGCGATAAGCGGGATTTCGAATTTTTTCGAAAGCTCAACCATGGCGCGGTTGACCTTTTTCTCCTCCTCCATGCCGTGGTCCATGATTTCAAGGTAGAAGTTTTCCCTGCCGACAATGTCGCAATATTCCGTGATCACCCGCTCGGCCCGCCCCATGTCACCATCCAGAATCGCCGACGGAATCTCCCCGCCGATGCACGCGGACATGACGATCAATCCCTCGTGGTGCGCTCTCAACAAATCCTTGTCGATACGCGGCTTGTAGTAAATCCCGGTACGGTATGCCTCCTCCATCAGCTTGCACAAACTGTGGTAGCCGGTGATATCTTTGGCCAACAGGACCAGATGGTAGCCGCGGATATGCGGAATGGTCGGGTTCTTGTCGGTCCGGCTGCCGGGAGCGACATAGGCTTCGCAGCCGATGATCGGGTTCAGCTTGGCTTTCCTGAACGTATTGTAAACGTCAAGAGCGCCGCCCAGAAAACCGTGGTCGGTGACGGCGACCGCCCCCATGTCATGTTCCTTGGCCAGCTCGACAAGACCGCTTGCCGTACAGGCGCCGTCGAGCAGGCTGTAATGCGTATGCAGATGCAGGTGAACGAAATCCGAAGCCATCCCCTTGCCCCCGCCTTAAAAATTATGGCAGACTACGCCGTCGCGCAGTTTGGGCTCGAACCAGGTGGACTTGGGCGGCATGATTTCGCCCGCGTCGGCAATATCCATCAACTGCTCCAGCGTCGTCGGGTACATCGAGAACGCGACCGCGTATCTGCCGCTGTCCACCAGCTTGATCAGCTCGCCGGGTCCCCGGATGCCGCCGATGAAATCGATGCCGGTACTGGTACGCGGATCGTCGATGCCGAGGATCGGAGCCAGGATATCGTCCTGCAGCACGCTCACGTCGAGACGGGCGATGACACTGCGGGCGGCCGGATCGAATTTCGGACGGATCAGAAACCATTCGCCGCCGATGTACATGCAGAACTCGCCAGGATTATTGGGCATCTGTTCCTTAGTCGGCAGGATGCTGAAATGCAGTTCGACTTTTTTGAAAAACTCGTTTTTGCTCAGTCCGTTCAGGGTTTTCACCGCGCGGTTGTAGGGCAGAATCTTCAATTGAGACTGCGGAAACGTCACCGCCAGAAAATAGTTATAATCTTCGCTGCCATTGTGATCCTTGTTCAACGGCGCGCATTCGGCCGCGGTACGGGCCGCCGCCGCGCTGCGATGGTGTCCGTCGGCGATATACAAACAGGGCACCCGTTTGAACATCCCGCTCAACTTTTCGCTTTCCGCCGCGCCGATCCGCCACAGCGTATGGACGATGCCATCCGCCGCGGTGAAGTCGAAATACGGCTTTTCAATGGTCAACTGTTCGATGAACCGATTGATTTCACGGTCGTCACGGTAGGTCAGGAACGCCGGGCCGGTATGGGAACGCAACGTCATGACGTGGCGGGTGCGGTCGTCTTCCTTGTCCTTGCGGGTCTTTTCGTGTTTCTTGATGATATCCTTGCGGTATTCCTCGGCGGATACGGCGCCGACAATACCGGTCTGGACATGGGCGCCCATCTGGAGACGGTAAATATAAAGGTGTTTTTCAGAATCGACGACCAGCGGAGCTTCCTGGCAGAGGCGTTTGAAATTGGCGGCGGCTTTCTCGTAAACCGCGTCGCAATGCAGATCAATGCCCGGTTCCATTTCGATTTCCGGGCGGGAAACCCGGAGAAAGCTGTATTGATTGCCTTCGGCAAGCACGGCGGCTTCTTCGCTGTTGACGACGTCGTAGGGTACTGCGGCGACCTGGGGAGCCATGTCGGGACGCGGTAAAAGTCCATTAAAAGGTAAAACTTCAGCCATTTTTTATCTCCTGATATAGTATTAAGTAGTATACATCACATTTATTTTTTTTCAAATCGCGGGGATTGCGCCAGGCATCCTTCTTCCAGCAAGTCCACCTCATTGCGCCAAACCGCGGTACGGGCAATCTTCAAATGCACGCACTCGCCCTGCCCCGCCAGTTCGCAATCGCCGTTGGGGCGGGTGCCGCCGCAGGGACCGTTCGCCATTCCCTTCGGGCATTTCTCCGGGCACATGTACATGGTCATCGGCAACCGGCAAACCGAACACCCCCGGCAGCCCGCCAACAGTTTTTTCAACGCAATCCGTTCGTTCGGCGCCTGTTCGTGCGCCTGTGAAAACATGAACTCCCGCAGCCCGTAGCCAAACTTCTCCCATCTGCCCACGACCGCTTCGCCCGAATGCCGCATTTTCGGCGACTCCTGAATCGGGAAAGGCTGCGCCAGCAACTTGTCGAATACATAGAATGAATAGGGATAAGGCGACATGTCAAGCTGTCCGAGGTGCTCCCGATAAGCCGCCATCCACTGGGGGAAATTGTCGAATTCGCTTAACGCGGCAGAAATCCGCCGGACCGCCACATTCAATTTCTCGGGCGTATCGATGCCGGCGATCTGCACGCCGCTGAACCCAAGCATCTTACAACCGGCCACGCAAAGTTGCAGACGGCGCCACTGCGCCGCTTCGAACTGATTCAGCGAGAACCGGCTTTCACTCACCAACACCCGCCTGAAACTTTCGGGGATCAAGATGCCGGGCACATGGCCGCGCAAAACATCCTCCACCCGCTCAGGCGTCAGCATGCAGAGCCGCGCCAGCGACGGATAATACAGCCCGCGCCAGGAAAGATACCAGCGCAGTTCCTGAAGCTTGGCGATATCCCAGCCCAACTGCGTAACCATGAACGACGCCCCCAGATTGAGCTTGCGGATCAGCTTGTAATATTGCGAGAAACTGGAACCTCGGGTATATTTGAACGGATTGACGACGCACCCCGGAAATAGTTGGCGAACCGGTTCGCGCCGCAAAATATCCAGCACATTGACGCTTTCCACGTAATTGCGTTTGCGCACATCGCGCTCGCCGTCCCCCGGCTGGATGCTGCCGGACACCGGAACCACATTCAGAAAGCCTTCGCCCGCGCAGATTTTGGCGGTATTCAACTGTTCCTGCAACGTCGTCCCCATGCCGCTCAGGTAAATCACGTGGCGGTCGCGACGCTCCGCCGGCAGTTTCCGGATGAAGTCAATCACACTCCAGGAGTTCGAATAAGGAAATTTGTCGGTAATCGCCAACCCGACCAGAAAAGCGCTGACCGCGGCCGCGGCCTTGTCCAGTTCAGCCAGACGGCTGACGGCATGGTCCAGCTCGGTATCGAGCGCGGGGGCGTTGGTTTCGATCAGCAGGGAGAACACGCCGTTGTCCAGACAGTTCCGGAAACGGTTGATCCCGAGTTCAAAATTCATCTCCAGCTGGAGGCCGCTATCCATCGCATCGTTTCTCCCCGCGTCCGGAAATATCGACGATAAAAAACAGACCCGCCGCCACATGGCAGATGATCATAATCGAAGTAAACAAAATCGGCACCGTCGCCGCCGACGCGCCCACGCCCGCCGCCACCAGCAGTTCCTTCATCGTCACGTCGCGCAGTCCGACGCCGCCCGGCGTAAACGGAATCAGCCCGGCGATACTGGCGATAATCACCGCCGAAGTCACTCCCAGCAGGGAATACGACTCCACGCCGATCGCTTCCATCAAACAGACCACCACCGCCACCAGATTCAGGTGCACGAAAACAATCCCGATGACCGACAGCCACAGCACGGTTTTCCAGCCGTTTGCGTATTGATCGGTGGCCTCGCACATCCGGCTCGCCGCGCCGCCGCTTTTGCGGTCCATCCATTCTTTGATGAGCCGCAGCAATTTGATTTTTTCCAGCGTCCGGTGGTTGAAAATCGCAAACATCGCCAGAATTCCCGCTGCGCACAGCCCCAGGAGTCCCAGAATAAACAAAACCCGCAGCGATTCCGTCAACTCAATCCCGGTTCCCGGCAGATTGATCTTCATCAGTTGCGGGATCGAAAGCAAAATCACCACAATGGCAATCCCGAACAACGCGGCCATGCCGGTAATCCGGTCCATCAGGATCGAAAATGCCCCTTCCACCCGGGTTCCGCGAGCGGAGCGCGAGGTCATGAAACCAATTTTTGCAAGGTCCCCGCCAATCGCCCCGCCGGGAACGACCAGAGAGAAGAAATACCCCTTCATCGTCAGCGTAACCGCTTCCCACAACGTCAATTTGATATGGATGACATCCGCCAGCACTTTCCAGCGCCAGGCGCATACCAGCATATGAGAAACGTACAACAACACGGCGGGGATCAGCCAGTACCAGTACCGTCCGATATTGGCGAAACCGGTCCGGATGCCGTCCATATTCGAACGGACCAGCCAGAAAATAATGCCTGCGGCAAAAAGAATCCGGACAAGAAACCAGAACCCTTTTTTTAACGCCGATTTTCCATACCTGACGCTGCCTGCGGCATCACCCATAACCAATTACCTTTCGATAGACTGCTTCGATGAATATTCTGAAAAGATAATATAGGCCGGGAACCCCTGTTCTTCAAGTATTTTTAGGTAAAAAATTCCGCAACCTTGGCGGCGGTTGCGTTTCCGGCGGCGTTTTCGGAATCAAGCCATCCGCCCGACATCCTGCGCCGCCACGCCCCCGTCATTTTCCGACCCGGATCAACAGCATATCATAAGTTCCGATCCGTAAAGAAGACAAATCGACTTTTTCTCCGGATTCCAGATTGAACGCCGGGCTGTCGGGCGCCAAGCCGAGCTTGCCGCGATCCAGCGTCAGGGCAAAATCGGTTTCTTTGCCCAGGTTGCCGATGACCAGCAGTACTTCGCCGGGGCGCCGGTAAGACGACACCAGCAACGACTCGGAACCGCCTCCGATCGCCGGGTCCTTCTGCCAGTAGGGAACAAACCGGCAATCCTCTTGCCAATACCCGAATTCGCTCATTTTCTCATAAACCGGCACGACGGTCCGCCAGTCGATGTCATCCGGCGACATGCGGTTTTTGGCTTTCACGTCATGCGGGAGCGTCAGGGCCAGAAATGAACGGGTCAGTTTGGCACGCAGTTTCGGCCAATCGTCCCAGGGAGTCGTCTGCCGCAGAATTCCGCCGAGCGCAATCGATGCAAGCCCCAGCCGGTTCCCGATCCCTTCTACCTGAATCGAATCAAGGCTGTAACGTTCCTGATGGGGCGTTTCGCCGAACATGCTTTCCCACGCCAGTTGCGCCGTCGCAAACGAAAAGCAAGGCACCAGTTGGGCGTTGGTCATGTGGACTTCCAGCTGCCGCGGATAAAGCCCGTGCCGGTGCTGGAGCACCGCCAGGCGTTTGACCAGTTCGCGCAGGGCCAGGATACCGATTTCGCTGTGGATTTCGCCCTCGCCGTCGATCCGGGCCGCAGTGTCCGGGTTCGTGTTCGGGATCAGGAACATATCGTCAAGATAAATGCCGTGCATCCCGTTTTCCAGCTCCCGATTGTAGGCGTCCACCATATAATCCAGATTCGACGGAACCGGGTAACTGCGCCATCCGCCGAAATACCCCGTATTGTTGATCCACCATTCCGATTTGAAATACTGCACGGTTTCGTCCGCCATGAAAATCAGGCGCGGATCGGAATACTTGCTCGGAAGGGATTCGCCGCGTCCGTCCCCCATATTGATTTTGATGAAATTATGCCGCACCGTCTTGTAGTGTTCGCTATAATCGAGGTCGCGGGGCTTCGGCAATGACGAGATCGCCGACAACACCGCCGCATCATGCCGTAAAGCGAACTGCGCCGTTTCCCCCGCCACATCACCGTCGTTCCCGCTGCGGGAGAGGGCCGCCAGGAAACGCATCATGCCGTAATCTCCGCCGGCGGGCGCTTTCGACCATCCGGACGGATAGCCCATCAGCCCGTAGTACAAACTCTGGATATTCCGCATCCCTTTGATGCCGACCCCGGACGCGTCGTACGTCTGCCGCCGGGCGCCGCGATCCACCGGCTTGACCGGCGTAGCCTGCAACCCGAAAGAAAACGAATGCCCGTTCGCCAGCCGGACCGGGCGGTTGATGATATCGATTTCCACCCGGAGCACGCCGTCCCGGCGGACCAGCCGCAGGGCGCCCCGGTCTTTTTGGAGCTTGTATCCATAACTCGAATCGGTAAAGTAACAAAGTCCGCGCTCAATTCCCCCCAGCCAGATATAAGGCACAAGCTGGGAATGGATCGAATCCGTCGGCCGCCGCAGTTTCGCGCCGTTCCAGACTTCCCCCTCCCCCTGCGGAACCGCGCCGCCGGGATTGCTCCGGATGGTGTTGGACACGGCATGGAACAGAGGAACTTCCGCGTCTTTCAACGGTATTACCAGCGTCATCTGTTCAACAACTTTGCCGTCCACCCGATCCAGCCGGACATCCGACCAGAAGAAACCGTCGTATTCAAATTTCACCTTGGAATTGACCGAAATTCCGCCATCCGTGCGCGCCGCCGTCTCCGCCAGGGCTTCGCAGCCTTCGGAAGTCGCCGCGAAACGGGGGAGCGCACCGCTCAATCGCTCCGTTTTACCATCCACGCGAATTTCCCAATACATCGGTTCCGCCAGCATTTCAACGCCATCGGCAGACAGGGAATCCCATACGCCCTGTGCGTTGACCCGGTGGCTGCGCAGCAGCAAATCCACCCGGTTCGCCTCCGCCTTGACCGGAGTGAACGGCGGCAGGACGACCCGATCCATACCCAGGCGATTGTTTTCCCACGGGTAGATTGTACGGGTCACGCTGAACAGATTTTCGAAACGGTGCGCCTTGCCGTTCTCGTCGGTGACCGTCACCGTCAACGGATGCTTCCCGGCGCCCGGCGGGACCGGGATCACTCCCCGGTAATGGTTTTTATGGCGCGGGACCGCGACGGTTTCGCCGCCGAACGAAGCGGTGACCCCGGCCGCCCGGAGGCCGTTTTTGACATTGATCCTCAGCGCCGCCTTGTCATAGGTGGGATAGTACCAGCAGACACCGTTTCCGGCATTGTTCATTTCAAAGGTTCCGGTGGCCGGATGATTCCCGGCGAAAACCTCCCGCTGCGCACTGATCAAGCGCCGGCACAACACTTTGCCGCTCTCCGCATCGATCAGCGCCACGCTCAATTTACGGATATATGGATCGGTGGTGTCGAAGTCCAGCTTCAGGGAACCGTTTTTCCCCGGGAGAATTTCCACGGTCCCCAATTTTTCGGTTTCAATCTTCACCTGTGTCTTACCGTCAATTTTGGGCCAGGTGAACTTTCGCAGCACGGCCGCCAGAATCAGGGGGCGTCCTGTCGGATTGTCGGCGTTCAGTTCGACCTGCCACTCTCCTTCCTCCGGCGAGCCCAAGCCGTCCATCCGGAAAGTCGGAGCCTGTTTGGCCCGGATCACCGTCAGCATCCGTTTGGCGTCAAGATGATCCCCGGACGGAATAATGGCGGTGGAGCCGATGCCGTTGCGCCAGTTACGGGCGACGTTCATTTTGAAATGATATCCCGGCGACCCGATTTCCGAGAGCGGGATTTTCACTTCCAGGTCCCACCAGCCGCTTTCGGCCCGGGTCCCGACTTTCATGCCGCTGATATTCCAGGCGAGGTCGGCGTGATTCGCCGGGTAACTGTGCTTCCGGTCGAATATGGCGCCATTGTTGTTGATGATGATATGGTATGCCGAATCCTTGTCTTTCTCCTGTGGATGGAGAATCAGTTCCACCGAATCGTCGCTGTAAACGCTCCCGTCGCGTTCAGTCGCGTTGGCAAGCAGGCCGCCGCCCGGGTCATTGTTCGGCGCCGTGGTCCTGACGCCGACATACAGGTATTCCGGGTCGGTCATCAGGTAGACGAAGCCGCGCTGTTCCGGCAGCAGTCCCTTGCTGTGACGGATGAAACCGGCCAGTTTTGCGCCTCTCCGCCATTCGTCTTCATCGATGCGCCCGTCGATGACGGGAGCTTCGGACGGAGCAATGACCGGCAGTTCGACAGTGGCGTTGCCGTCCCAGGTTTCCGCCAGTATCTTTTCGGTGTTTTCGATAGAAATCCCGGCGGGAACAGGGCCGGTAACGGACAAGGCGAGTGCAAGAACAAACCATTTATTCATTAAAAATCCTCCTGATTCAATATGGTGCGGATGAACATAAATCAAAGCGTTTGGCGTAACTGCTTTCCAGAAATTGAGCACCGACGTCGTCAATGGTGCATGAAACGGCGTTTCCGGCCGCCGTGGCGATATTGGCCCTGCCGCCGTGCCGCATGTGGATGACCCGGTTGGGCCCGAATGAATTAGACCCGGTCCACTGAATATAAGTCGTCTGCTGAGGCAATGAAGACAGCAGGGAATCGACGATCATCATGAATGCCTCCGGCTTGACCGGCTTTGATTGCGGCGGAGACGGAGACTGCGGCAAACCGACATAGCGGGGAGCGGAGATTTTCGACCCATTGCTGTAGAGCATGTTTGCATAGTGTTCGCCGTAGTTGGATTCCGTTTTCAGTTTCAGCGACGGACATCGCGAATCCGGCTTCAACACATTGGTCATATATTTATGGTCTGCCAGACGTTTCGGCCAATACATGCTGCCGCCCCAACTGTCCACGTCGCCATAGGCGGGCACCAGGTAGCCATCGCTGTCATCGCTGTAAAAAAGGAACGCCTTATAGACCTGCCCCTGGTTGCCGACGCATTTGATGCCGCGGGCTTTTTCCATGGCCTGATTCAGCGCAGGCAGCAGCATTGCCGCCAGAATGGCGATGATCGCGATAACTACCATAAGTTCTATGAGTGTAAATTTTTTCCTGCCCGGTTTCATCCTTTCTCCTTGGTTTTCATAATATCAATCCAGCCAGCCTTCCGGAGGCGGTTTCCGGTAGCAATGCATCTTTTCCACGGATACCGGAACGCCTTCCCACCAGACGATTTTCATCTCGCGCTCCGGGCAACCGCAACTGTGACCGAGATGCAGCCGGGAACGGATATCCAGCGGTTTCGCGGTCCGCGCCAATTCCTTGTTTTCAACTTTGGCCACGATCATTTCAGCGGCGTTGCGGCAGATTTCGCCGATCGGGTAAACGATGGAGGTCAGGGATGTCGTCATGACCTCATCAAAAGAGGTCCCGTAAAATCCGATGACGGCCACATCGTCCGGAACCCGCCATCCGTGCTGCTTCAGATAAACCATCAGGCGCCCGGCAATGATGTCCGAAGAACAGAGAAACGCCGTCACCTTTTCCGTTTCGATCAACCCGGCCAGTTTCCGCCCGAAATCGGCATTCCAGAGCAGTTCAACCGTCCAATCCTCAGGACAGCTCAAGCCGTTCCCGATCATTTCCGCTTCATATCCCTCGCGCATTTTCGTCAAACTGTATGACCAGGCATCCAGAATGAATCCGATCCGCGAATGCCCGTGCCCGATCAAATGGCGGACCGACTCCCCGAAACCGTGGCGCCAGTCAAAATCAATATCGTAATTGTCATAACTGATCAGCACACCCGGAATCTTCAAGCGGTCATGCTCGAAATTCCCGCTTTTGTTGTTCAGCGAAATGATTCCGTCCACACCGTAATGAAACATCGAGTCCATCACCATTTCGTCCTCATGGTTCATAATCAACGGAAAAACGATGGACTGGTACCCCAGCACCCGCAGCGAAGTCGACAGCTTGGCCAGGATTTCCGCGCAGAACACCGAACTTTCAGGGATAATCCCAATTGTCCTGGTCGGGCGCCCGGCCAGGCGCAGCGCCGAAGGGTTCGGGCGGTAATTGAAACTGCGGGCAGCCTCCAGAATCCGCTCGCGTTTTTCACGGGAGACCTTACTGTTGCCGCGCCCGCTCAGGACAGACGAAACGGCCTGCTGGCAACAGCCGACGATCCTGCCGATTTCCTTTGCCGTGATTTTTGCGGGTTTCTTCAAATCCATTTTCCTGCCTTGAAAACACTTTAATAGTGCGTACTATCTATTATATCGCAAAAACCCGTTTTTGCAACCCGTTCCAGAAAAATTATCGAAGATATTTCGGGGCCGGTTATTTCCCCAGCGCGGCTTTCACGGCTTCCAGCGTGGGCTTGATCACCTGCGGACGGTTCGCGTAAGTACCGCGTATCCCCATATTTCCCAGCTTGTCCTGATGATAACCGATGACCGCGTCGGGATCTTTCAGGATATTGCCCGTCAGGATACCGACCACCGTTTCCTCCGGCTTGATCACGCCCATATCGACCAGTTTTTTCGCTCCGGCCACCGAACAGCAGGAGGCGGGCTCCGCGCCGATTCCGGCGGCGTCAACCATGGCTTTAGCATCCATGATTTCCTGTTCGGTCACGTCTTCGACCACACCGTTGCACCATTTCAGGCCGCGCAGGGATTTCTCCCAGGAAACCGGGTTGCCGATCTTGATCGCGGTGGCGATGGTATCGGGGTCTTTGACGGCTTTGAACGGCGTTCCATTTTTCCACATCTGCGACAGCGGGGCGGAGCCCTCCGCCTGAATGACGGCGATGCGCGGAATCTTATTGATGATGCCGAGCGCGTAAAGTTCCTGCAACCCTTTGCTCAACGCACTGTTGTTGCCAAGATTGCCGCCGGGAATGACGAACCAGTCCGGCACCTGCCAGTTCAACTGATGCAGGGTTTCAAAACCGATCGCTTTCTGCCCCTCGATCCGGAACGGATTGATGGAGTTCAGCAGGTAGATATTCAATTTTTCACAGACTTCCTGTACCAGCGTCATGGCATCGTCGAAATTGCCTTCGATCTGCAGTGTTTTGCCGCCGTAAGCCAACGCCTGCGCGAGCTTGCCGTAAGCAATTTTGCCCTCGGGAATGAAAATCACCGACTCCATGCCCGAAACAGCCGCATAAGACGCCATGCTCGCACTGGTGTTGCCGGTGCTGGCGCAGGCGACCACTTTGGCGCCGTAGATTTTCGCCGCCGTGGAACCGCAGGTCATGCCGCGGTCCTTGAAGCTGCCGGTCGGGTTTTCGCCCTCGTGCTTCAACAGGAAATTTTTCAATCCGGCATATCTGCCCGCCAGCCCGGCATCATACAGCCGGGTGGAGCCTTCCTGCCGGGTAACGATATAGTCGTCATCCACATCCAAAATCAGTTCTTTGTAGCGCCAGACACCGGAGGCGAGTTTGCCGCGCTTGAGGGTCCAGCGGTCTTCCCAGGTCTTCTTCAGTTTTTCGCCGTCGAGTTTGGTGAGATCGCGCTTCACGTCCAGGATACCGCCGCAAGTGCAGTTGTAACGTACTTCGCTGAGATCGTACTTTTTTTCGCAGGAGACACATTCGAGCCAGGTTTCGATTTTGCAATTCATAATTTCTGATTTCTAAATGGGTTTTAGGTTAAACAATCGAAAGGGTAATATACTTCATCCCCTGCCTTTTTCAAGCCGTAATTCCCGCCAAAAACCATCAAAAGGCTAATCCGAACCGCTCCGATGCTGAAGCAGTCAAATACCGAATTGACCGGCACATATTGCAATAATTCCAATCACGACCAGCAGCTCTATAAGTGTGAATATTTTTCTCCTTTTCAACCTTCCTTATGTTGTTTGCGGACTTTCGTCATATCCTGCTGATATTATACTGTAGATTCTCACAAACAACCATCACTATCCGGCAATAAACCAGCACTATCCGCCAAATAAACAAATATATTTCAATGAAAAACGGGCCGTTTAACCTCAATAAATATAATAAAAATGATTGGCAGAAGATTTTCAAGATTTCAAAACGGCACATTGCCAAACGTGGTTAAACACGTACACGGACAGGATGAAATTCAACCGGCTTCAGGGAGCCGCGACATAAGGCAGATTTGCGTAGACATCCTGCTTCGGAGCCAACATCTTCAGGATATGGTCGTGAGTAATCCGGGTATAGAGATTGCCGAGGTGCGCGCCGTGCTGCATGAACACAATGCGGTCTTTCAGCGTACCGGACAGCCATTTCCGCTCCGCTTCGCTTTCCAGAAAATCGTCGGCGGAATGAATCACCCGCACATCGGGGTTGCCCTGCAGGAACTCCGTCAGCGTGAATAAACTTGTTTTCCGTGCCAGTTGCGCCAACGTAATTTCGCCTCCGGTTTGCCGGTTCACTTCCGGGATGATGATATGTTCAGCATAGGAACGGAAATCATAAGCGTTTACGCGGTCATATACATCCCTCCGCCTTCCCCAACTATAATCCGGCGAGGCACTGCGCTTCTTCATCAGGCCCAGCACTTCGCTCAATGTTCGCTTAAAGGAATAACCGATCAGCATCCTGGCTTCGTCATTATGAACCGGCACCAGGTAGTCATTCCGCACCGGAGCTTTGGGCGAATAACCTTCCCATTGATGCGTGGCATTGAGCAGGCCGAGGTACTTGGCGGCCGCCATCAGGCCGCGGTCGTAAGCCTCCTCGCCGCTCCAATTCCGCCAGGTATTGTAAAATTCATCCAGCGTCACCATTCCATTCATCAGGTTCACCGGCGGGTTGATTGCCAGATACCGGTCAAAGCCCAGCGTGTTCTCCCGGCCCTCCTGCTCGGCGGCGATAAGCGCGTAATAACCGCCCAGCGAATACCCGGCCAGCACCCGATAATTGGGCTGTATGCCATAACGGTTATGGATATCGTCCAGCACTTTGCGCAACGCTTTCCGCAAATCCGCCGCGTCATCCGGCGCATAGCCCGGCGCGCGGGAAGAACCGGCCGCTTCGATAAACTCCCAACTGAACGGATTGCTGATCAGCACCACGGAGTATCCATTCATCCACAGCATTTCGGCAATGGCTTCGGACATGGAGCTGAGGTTATTGCCGCCCAATCCGGGGATCAGGACCACCAGCGGAGCCTGCTTTTCCCCTTCCACCGGCAGGAACCGGTATTGAAGCTGGCGGCGTTCCGGCAGAATTTCAACCGTTTTGCGCTTGAACTTATGGAACAGATCGCCGCTCCAGAGCGACAAATGCGGCCAGATGCCGACATCACGCCCCTGTACTCCGCACATCGCCACCCGCAACGTATCGGTAGAAGCCCCCTGTGAGCCATAGGTCGGCATCGGCTCCAGCCGGGATTCCACCGACGGAGGAGACTTGACCGGTGCAATCAACGGCGGCATGAAATTTTCGCCGTGATATTTGAACCCATCCCGGTAAAGGTTTTCGTGGCGGTCCCAGTCGCGAACCAGAATATTCCGGTAGAATCCTCCGATGTCGCGGAAAAAAAGATAGTCATCCCAGTTCCCCATCGATGCCGCCTCGTAGCTGTCATAACGCGCCATCGTGCTGTTCAGGAACGTAAAATATTGCCCGCCGTACACATAGGTTTTCGGGTCGAGCGCGAAATCAAAGATCATTCCCGCCGTGTCGCGGATATTGTTGCCGCTCATGCTCGGGACTCCGATATAAAAACCGCGCCCGATCCCCCACCGCCCGAACGCCTGCCCGACATCCTCGTTCACCGGGCGCAGCCCGAACCAGTAGTCGGCGGGGTCCCAGAAACCGGCAGTCATCGTGGTGTTGGCCAGGAAGCGGACGAAAACAGTACCGCCATCGGCGAATTTCCCCTGCAGAAAAGAGCTGAACATCGGCACCGGGAACCCGACGTTTTTCGTAAAATTATTAAATCCTGTAATGACCGGGCGCGGCATGATCGATCCGTACACATAACCGATCGGCCGGAATACCCAGCGCAGAAAAATATGTTCGCCGCCGCTCAACACCCGGTTGACCGGCTCAATCGGGTCCCGCCCCACCGCCATTTCGGCAAAATCAAATTTCCGGGCGGTCTCCGCGTTTTCCACGGTTCCTTCCGAAGACCGGCAGGAAGCCGACAGCAAAGCTCCCAGGACGATTCCCGCCAAAAATAAATTTCTCCATCTGACGCTCATGCGGTTTCCCCTGAATTAGTCTCTGAATTGAAGATAACATCACATTGGATAAATTCAAGATTTTTTATGGATAATTGCTTTGCAAAATAAAAACAGCATGATATCTTATTTTAATAAAAACCGGTATATATTTTTCTTGAGGTCAAATAATGAAAAAAATCAATCCGATCAAGGTCGGCATTCTCGGCATCGGCCGCGCCGGCTACGAGATGCACATCCCAGAACTCAAACGTTACGCCAAGTATTTTGAAGTGGCCGGCTGCTGCGACATTGACGCCAAGCGCCGGAAGCTCGCCAAAGAAGCCACCGGCTGTGCCGTCTACGGCCAATACGAAGATATGCTGAAGAATCCCGACATCGAGTTGATCTCCATCGTCAGCCGTTCTCCAGACCACCTCAAGCACACGCGCCAGGCATTGAAAGCCGGAAAAATCGTTTTCCTGGAAAAACCGGTCGCCATGAATTACGGCGAAGCCAAAAAACTGAAAGCCCTGCATGACCGATATCCGGGCAAACTGTTCCTGCGCCACAACCGCCGTCTGGAACCGACGTTCCAGCACGTGCGTGAAATCATGGCGTCCGGATTGCTCGGCAAAATCCATCTGGTCAAGCTCCACCGCCATTTCTTCCAGCGCCGCAAAGACTGGCAAACCATTCTCGACTGCGGCGGCGGCCTGCTCAACAACTGGGGTCCGCATCTGGTGGACCACGCAATCCGGATGGTTGACGCCCCGATCAAGGAAATCTGGAGCGACCTGCAACTGGTTTCCTCTCTCGGCGACGCCGAAGACCATATCAAATTGTTGTTGAAGGGCGCCAACGGCCGCGTCGTGGACCTCGAGCTTTCTTACGGTTCGGCGATCCTGATGCCGGAATACGTGATTTACGGCGACCGCGGCGCATTGACCGCCGACGCCAAAGAGATCAAGCTCAAATACGTTGAACCGGGCTATAAGTTCAAAGTCGGTAAAGCCGACCGCGGCACTCCGCCGTTCGGCGCGGTATCGTACAATCCGGAGCCGATTCCGTGGGTGGAAAAAACCATTCCGGTAAACCCCTCCTCCGGTCTGGCGATGAACGACATTTACAAATGCCTCTATCAGGCCGTCCGTGAAAACGTTCCGTTCCCGATCACCATCGAGGAAGGAATGGAGATCGTCCGGGTCAGCGAGCATATCCGTAAAAAGACTGCGTTCGAGTATCCCACCGCGGACCAGATTTACCAGTTCCCGCCCGAGAAAAAATCCGGGAAATAATCCCCCTCCGCCGAAACAGTAAACGAGCCAATGCCGGAATGTTCGGCATTGGCTCGTTTTTTTATGAATTCACGAAAAAAAATTCCGCGGCGACAAAATGCCGCCGCGGAGAATTTTTAACTTAAAACTGGATCGCGGGAACTTCTTCGTTCGGATGGAACGCCCGCATGATGCCCATTTCCAACCCGCGCAATTCGGCCAGACCGCGCATACGGCCCAACGCATAGTAACCCGGGTTCGGACAAGACGGCTTCAACAAGTCGTCCATGATGTCGTGGCCGTGGTCCGGGCGGATCGGAATACGCCAATCGCTCCGGCCTGCCTTGCGGCGGCGGATCTGTTCTTCACAGGCCGACTTGACCAGTTCGTACATATCGACGCGACCGCCGAGGTGAGACGCTTCGAAGAAGTCGCCGTCGATCACCTGGGTGCTCCGCAAGTGCATGAAGTGAACCCGGTCGGAGCAGCCCTTGAACATTTCGGCGACATTGTTGTCGATGCCCGCGCTGAAACTGCCGGCGCAGAACGCGACGCCGTTGGCCGGTTTGTCCACCATTTTCAGGAGGTTTGCGATATCCTTGGCATTGCTGAAAATACGCGGCAGTCCGAGAATGCTCCTCGGCGGATCGTCCGGGTGAATCGCCAGACGGCAGCCATATTCCTCGGCGACCGGCACGACCGCGCTCAGGAAGTTGAACAGGTTTTCTTCCAGGCGGGCACGGGTGAATCCGTCGTATTTGGCCAGCATCGCGCGGACGTCTTCAATCGTCACGCCCTTGAAGCCGGGGAAATTGTCGATGATCGAACGCTGGAGGTTCAATGACTGCTCCGCGTTCAGGGTGCGGAAATATTCTTCCGCCTTTTTCAATACTTCGGCCGAGTAATCCGCTTCCGCGCCCTTGCGCTTCAGCAGGAACAGTTCAAACGCGGCAAATTCAATCTGGTTGAAATAGAGCGTGGTCGAGCCGTCCGGCAGACGGTAATGAAGGTCGGTACGCACCCAGTCCAGCACCGGCATGAAGTTGTAAACGATGGTTTTGGGGCCGACTTTTCCCAGATTGCGCAGGGATTCCTTGTAAACTTCAAGGTATTGCGCGGTGGTGGGAGCGCCGAGCTTGATATCTTCATGGATCGGCAGGCTTTCCACAACGCTCCAGGTCAACCCGGCGTCTTCGATGATTTTCCGGCGTTCAAGAATCGCTTCTTCCGTCCAGAGTTTCCCATAGGGAATCTGGTGCAGCGAATTGACAATGCCGGTGGCTCCGGCCTGACGGATGTGGCTCAACGGAACCGGATCGTCCGGTCCATACCAACGAAATGTCGGTTCAAGAAACATAATAATCCTCTTTTCCTCTGGTTCATTTTTGAGTTTTTAATATTCTCTTAATATAGCCTGCGATGCCCCATTCTTCAAGCTGAATATGAGAAATATTAATACTTTTCTATTAATAGTATTTATCCAACACAACCATAACGGTATAGAATTCATTCAACAGGAAAAATATACCGTTTTCAGGCAAAAAAATCAGGAGGCGCCGGGATCGGCACCTCCTTTTTGACTGCGCCGCGACTGGCGCAAGGAAATGAAATTTTACAGGATTTCGAGCAATTCGACTTCGAAAATCAAGGCCGCGTTCGGCGGAATAACTTCACCCGCACCGCGCTCGCCATAAGCCAGAGCCGGAGGAATGAAGAACCGGCATTTCGCGCCTTTTTTCATCAGCTTCAAGCCTTCCGTCCAACCGGCGATCACCTGATTGAGGCCGAACTCGGCGGGCTGGCCGCGCTTGACCGAGCTGTCGAACATCTGACCGCTCAGCAACGTGCCTTCGTAATGGACACGAACTTTCTGCCCGTCAACCGGAGCCGCGCCGTTTCCTTCCGTCAGCACTTCGTACTGGAGGCCGGTGGCGGTTTCCTTAATGCCGTCTTTCTTGCGGTTTTCGTTCAGGAACGCTTTCGCTTCCGAGGCATTGTGCCCGGCGACTTCTTTCAGTTCAGCCTGTCCGGCGTTCTGCAATTTCTGCTGAAAATCCTGCATGATCTGCTGATATTCCTGAGGCGGCAGCGCCGGTTGGCCCCCGCTGACCAGATCATTGATCGCCGTTACGAAAATCTCCCGGTTGAACTCAACCGGAAGCTGCATCATGGAACCGACTACGTTCATCGCCAGAGCATAGCCCAGCTTATCCGTTTCATTTTTCAATTCAATACTCATAATATTCCTTTAGGCTAAATGGTAACATAACAGCCAAAAGGTGATAAAACAAGTGGAAATGTCATTTTTTCGTGAATAACTCCGGTTCAAAACCGGAACAATGACCCCATTTTCTTGCCGAGAATGGCGTTCGCCGCCGCCAGTGTACAGGCCAGGAACGCCATCGTCCAGACGCCGAACGCACAGGCCACCCAGGTGCCCGAGCCGAGAATGCTCGCCAGCTCGTAAATCGCCTTGGTGATCGGGTAAAACTCCTCCTTGTGCGCCAAAATCAGCGAATCCGATACTTCCAGCATGGAGAAACTGAACGCAAACAACGCCCCCACCGCGATATTGGCGCTGATCAGCGGAATCACAATCCGCCGCATCGCCGTCCACGACGACGCCCCGAGGTTATGTGCCGCCTCCTCCAGATCCACCGGCGTCTGCTCCAGCCCGGCGCAGGCGGCGCGGGTCACGTAGGGCAACCGGCGGATCGCGTAAGCGGCGCCAAGCAGAATCAGCGGGTTTGAAACCGGGTCCAGCCAGGTACGCAGAACCGGATAGTTCACCGTCATGCTTAAAAACCCGAACGCCATGATGATCCCCGGAATCGCCAGCGGCATCATGCTCAAAATATCGAACACCTGATAGCCGCGCGGCTTCCACCGCGTCACCACCACCGCCACCGCCAAGCCGACCACCAGACAGATCAGCATGGCCAGTGACGAATATTTGAGGCTGTTCACAATACTCCCCGTCACCATGTCGTGCGAAAGGGCATTGTCGAAGTTCAACAACGTGAATTCCCGCGGCAGAATCGAATTGTACCAGTCCGTGCTGAACGCCGTCAACACCAGCGCGATATGCGGCAGCCCCGCCGCCGCCGCCACCGCCGCAAACGGCGCAAACGCCGCGATATTCCGCCACGATTTCAGTTTTTTCGCCGAGCTCCCGGCCATCCCCTTGGTCATGGCGGTGGCGGACGACTGCCCCAGCAGCAGACGGCTGACGGCATACAGTCCGGCGGCGGCAACCAGCAGAACGATCACCAACGCATACGGCAGCGGATTGGTTTCCAGTTCGGTAATCCCGTTGAAAATCTGAACCGTGGTCACCCGGTTATATCCGAACATCAGAGGCGTCCCCAACTCGGTAAAGCTCCAGATCAGGATCAACGTCCCCCCGGCGAATACCCCCGGACGGATCATCGGCAGGGTAATCCGGGTAAAACGGCGCCAGCGCCCGGCGCCGAGGTTGCGGGCGGCTTCGTTCATGGCCGGGTCGACATTCGCCAGCGCGGTCAGGATATTCAGGTAAAGAATCGGGTACAGGTGCAGAGCTTCGATGATGCAGACCATCCAGAAGCGCCCCTCCCCGCCCAGCCAGTCCATCCGCGGCAGCCCGCAGGCGGTCAGGATGGTGTTCACCGTGCCGTAATGCCCGAAAATCTGCATGAATCCGAGCGCTCCGACGAATGGCGGCAGGATCATCGGAATCAGCATCAGTGTATTGACCAGTTTTTTGCCGGTGAATTCGTAACGGTCATAGATCAGCGCCGGAGGCAAAGCGATCAGGAATACGAAAAAAGTCGTCACCAGCGCGATTTTCAGCGAATTGAACAGTCCCTCCAGGTAGATCGGGTTGCGGAAGCATTCGGCCAGCACCGCCGGGTCCAGCCCGTTCTTCACCACCGAATAAATCGGCATGATCAGAAACACGAAAAAAAACACGCTCAACAGCGCCAATATCAACAAACGTACCGGTTTGACTTTCATTTATTTCCCCTCCTTCGCCAGCCTTGCGGCTTCGCGGTACTGCGCCCGGCAGGATTCGCTCCATTGGCGCTGATGCCGCAGCAGGGCCAAAACGCCGTCCTGGCGGCTCTGCCCCAGCTCTTTCTGAATCGCCCCCAGTTCCGAATACGAAAATGGAAGCCGGTTGAACACCGCCATCGCCTGCGGCACTTTTTCGGGGCCGCCCGCGTCGAGAATAGCCTTCCACGCGGCTTGCAGCTCCGGCATGGGGTCCAACGCGAAACACTTGACCACCAGTCGGATAAAATTGAAATAGCGACCCGTCAACCTTGGGTCGTAGACAAACCCTGAGGCGTCTTCATACGGCTCGGTCCCGGCGTCGGCCATATATTGACGGTGTTCCGGGGTGTACATGTCGCGCCGGATCGGAAGCCGCCGGACCACGTATTTCGACGGGCCGCCCGGCGTATTCAACCGGTAGTTCCACAACTTCTGCCCCTCCTCCGACAATACGAAAACGATGAATTCCACCGCCGCCTTGCGGTTCGGCGCGCCCCTCAGCAGATGAATCGGGTCCGCGGAAAGCGAGGTGCCGCGCTCCGGCGGGACAAAGCGGATGCGTTCCACACCACCATTTTGTTCGGCGCTCCATTCGGCTTCGCTGCGGCCATAAAAATCGATGCACATCCCGGCGGCGGCATTGGCGGAGGCCACGTCTTTCGGCACCTTGCTGGCGGAATCGGTGAAGTAGCGGGCGTTGGCGGCAATCCGTTTGATCAGGTTGACGGCGTTCGCCCAGCCCGCGTCGCGGTCGGCGCCGGTTTTCTGCATCTGTTCCTGAATCAGCATTTCAAAGCATTTGGTGATCGATCCCGCCTTGGTCGGGTCCGCCAGCGCGATGTTCTGGAACAGCGCCGGGTTCGCCAGGTCCTCCCATTTGTGCGGTGCCTCAATCCCGAGTTCCCGGATCCGGTCTTCGTTGTAACAGATTCCGAACGTGGCAAGGCAGGTTCCGTAATAGCGCCCCTGCGGATCGTACATGACTTCGCCGCCGAACTGCTGCGGAATCACCGAAGATTTGAACCACTCCGGATGGCTTTGCAGAAGTCCCGCGTCCACCGCCACGCCCAGTTCGGCCTGTTTGTGGTGGTCGTACTGTCCGCCGCCGAACATCAGGTCGATTCCGATGCCGCGGTCCGAAGCGAGAAATATCTCCCGTGCCCGTCCGCCGTCTTTCGATTTATACGCCTGTGCGATTTCCGGGTTCCACGGCCCAAGTTCCGGTTTCGACTGCCACCATTCGCGAAAAACCGCCTCGAAACGGTCATTCACATAACGGATGATGTCGGAAGTACCGCCGACGTTACGCCATTCCAGCACGATGTCGCGCCCGAATTTCTCCCGGTAATGGCGTTTGAACGCTTCCTCGAATTCATGACGGATCGATTCGGAATTCGGTGAGATGACGACCAGTTTTTCGGTTTCAGCCCCGGCAATCTTCGGCGGCTGCTCCGGCTTCAAGGCAAACGGCAGCGCCAACAGCAACAGCAACGGCACAAAAGCGATCAGCAGGTGTTTGATCATCGTTCAACACTCCGGCAGCACCGCGATATTCTCCGGCGGTACGTGAAACGTCATTTTTTCCGCGTGCGGATGCGAATCCGTTTCCAGCCATTCCAGCGTGAAACCATCCCCCCGCAACTGCCAGGAACTCGCCTCTCCCATAAAACTCTCGCCGCACGCCGCGGCTTCAAAATTATTGCAGGCCCCCTGCCCCGCCCGGATCGATTCGGGACGGATCATCAACTGAACACCGGTTCCGGCCGGCGGCGCGCCCGTCACCTGAAATTCACCGGCGGCTGTAGCCGCCAGCCCGGAAGCGGCAACCACTCCCGGCAACAGATTGCAGTCCCCGATAAACCCCGCCACAAAACGGTTGGCGGGACGGCGGTAAATCTCGCGCGGCGTTCCGACCTGCTGCAAACACCCGCGGTCCAACAGCGCAATCCGGTCCGCCATGCTCAATGCTTCCTTGCGGTCATGGGTCACATAAATCGCGGTCAGCTTCGCTTCCTTGCAGATACGGCGGATTTCCACGCGCATTGAATCGCGGAGCTTGGCGTCAAGGTTCGACAGCGGTTCGTCCAGCAACAACACCTGCGGATTCACCACCAATGACCGGGCCAGTGCCACCCGCTGCTGCTGCCCGCCCGACAAAGAGGGCGGCTTGCGGTCGGCGAAATCGTTCAACTGCACCATTTCCAGCGCCCGGTTGATCCGGGAATCTTTTTCCGCGCCTTTGACGCCGAGCGTTTCAAGCCCGAACGCCACATTTTCGCGCACGGTCATATGCGGCCACAACGCGTAACTCTGGAACACCATCGCGGTGTTGCGCTTTTCCGGCGCGATATCGGTAATGTCGCGTTCCCCGAAATAAATCCGTCCGCAGCTCGGCGGCACAAACCCGGCGATCATCCGCAACAGCGTGGATTTGCCGCAGCCGCTCGGGCCAAGCAGAAAAAACAGCTCTCCGCCTTTGATTTCCAGTTCAAGCGGCTCCAACACGGTTTTGCCGGGCACATAGGATTTGCCGACGCCTTCAAGCCTGACGCTGATCATCGCTTATGACCTCCAGGCGTTGTATTTGACACGGGCGGCATCGAAACGGGTCCGCGCCTCTTTCCGTTCCGCCGGATGTCCGACCGCGATCACCGATACCGGCACGATGTTTTCCGGCAGTTTAAAATATTCCCGGAGCCCGTCAATCCGCTCGGGGCGCGGATGCACGCCCAGCCAGCAGGCTCCCAGCCCAAGCGCCTCCACCGCCAGCAAAATGTTTTCAATGGCGGCCGTACAATCCTGAAGCATGTAGGATTCGCTGTTGCCATGCGCGGCATCCAGGTCACCGAGAACCGCAATTCCCAGCGGCGCATCGTTCAGGAACGGCCCGTTCGGCAGAAAAGCGGCGACCGCCGCCTTGACCTCCGGGTCATCCATCACGATAAAATGAACCGGATCTTTGCAACAGGCGGACGGAGCGGCCATGGCGGCCTCCAGCAAAGCCTGAACCGTTTCGGCGCTGATTGTTTCATCGGTATATTTGCGGATGCTGCGGCGTTTGAATATCAGTTCAAGTTCCTTTCGCATGACTTCTCCGTATGTTCATTTTATTTATATTGCTGAATGCCGTCGAAATAGCGGCGAATATCGGGAGCGCGCAGTTTTTCGAGGGTTTTGATTTCGATCTGGCGTATCCGCTCCCGGGTCAGGTCGAAACGGGAACTCAGTTCCACCAGCGTCATCGCAGAATGCCCCATCAATCCGAAACGCATAATGATGATCTGCTGTTCACGTTCAGGCAGGAGCCCCAGCACCTCGTAGAGTTTCTCTTTGAGCATCTTTGCCGCCAGCGCGGCGGTGGGGTCGTCGGAATCGGCGTCGGACAGAATATCCTCCAGCGAGGAACTGTCTTCGCCGCTGTCAAGCGGGGCTTGAAGGGAAATCGCCTGACGCGCCATTTTCTGGATGGCGCTGATACGCGAGGTTGGAATTTCCATGATTTTCGCCAGTTCTTCGATTCCGGGTTCGCGCCCGTGTTCCTGAATAAACAGCGCTTCGGCGTTGTTCATGCTCATGATGGTGTTGATCATGTGCACCGGTATGCGGATGGTCCGCGACTGCGCGGCGATGGCGCGGCTGATGCTCTGCCGGACCCACCACGAAGCATAGGTACTGAAACGGTTGCCGAGCCCGAAATCGAACTTCTCCAGCGACCGCATCAACCCGAGGTTCCCCTCCTGGATCATATCCAGGAACGGCAGTCCTTTGTTGCGGTAGCGCTGGGCGATGCTCACCACCAGCCGCAGGTTGCCTTCCAGCATGACCTGATGCATGGAATGGACTTTCTCCCGCGCGGCAGCGATTTCATGAAACGCGGTAAAAAACTCCTTCAGGCTCATCAGCATTTTTTCTTCGAGGAAACCGGCCTGGGCGGCGGGTATGTCCGCGGCGGAAACCTTCATCGGTTCCAACGCGGGAACCGTCAGCCGGATATACTCCTGCGCCACCTTGAACCATTCTTCCAGATGGTCATAGTTCATGGCGTAACGCTCCAGCACGTCGACCAATTTTCCGCGGCATTTCCGCCGTGCCGCAGGCTGTCCGGCAAAAGCTTTCTTCAAAGCGGCATAAGCCTGCTGAATTTCATCGATCCAGGCTGAAGCGCCAATCAGGAACTTGCTGAATTCTTCCGTATTCTCTTTTTTCAGGGAAGTCGGCATGAAATGTTCGGCGGCGGGGAGCCCTTCCATTTCCTTCAAAATCAACATGTGTTCGGTCGCCACAAACCCCAGCGTGTAGAGCTTGCGCCGGTAATCCCGGATCGCTTCCACAATTTCGCGTGAAAGCGCCTCCTGCCGTTCAATGCCCATCAGGGGAATGGACCCGATTTGGCGCAAATAGGTTTTCAGCAGATCACCGGAACCGTCATTCTGGATATCTCTGCTGTAATCGATGTCTTCTATTCTTTTCTCGAAATCTTCCATGGTCCGAATCAGTTATAATTGCCGTCCAGAAATACGATCATAATGTAACCGTATTTTCCGAATATGCAAATAATTACTCCTGCCCCGAAAGCACTGTTACGGTGATTTTCCCGCGCCTTCCCATATATTTCCGCAGGACATCCGCGACTTCCTCTCGGGTCATGGCGCGGTAAACCTCCGGCATCGCCAATACCCGGACGGCGGAATTACCGTAAAACTCGGATAACGCACAGTGGAACACCAGCATATCCTGTTTGTCGATCAGTTGCTCGTTGTCAAAAATCACGGAGCGCTTCGCCGCGTCGAACTCGTCTTCGTCCAAACCGTTGCGATGCAGACGATCCAGTTCCTGGAGGAGCAGATTCTCCACCTGTTCCACCCCGGCGCGGGAAGTTACGGCATAAACCCAGAATGCGCCGGGTTGAATCCCGGAGAAAAACGACGCGCCGGTCGAATACGCCAGCCCCGCGTCTTCCCGGATCGTCTTGAACAATCTTGACGACAGCCCGTTCAGCGCCGACATGATCAGGTCAAACGCATACCGTTCCGGCGCGACATTGTCGAATCCCGGCACCGCCAGCATCACCACGCTCTGTTCGCGCGGCAGTTCCAGTACGCCGTTCCGACGGCGGGCGGAGAAAACCGGAGGCTCCGGCAGAATATCCTGAAACGACTTACCGCTCCAGGAAAGCGCCCCCGCGAGCTGTTCGAACCGCCGCTTGACGGCATTTTTCTCGAACGCCCCGCCGACGGCGAAAACAATCTTATCGCGAATCAGACAGGAATGGTAATAATTGCGGATTTTCGCCGACGTTACCGCGGCGATGCTCGCCTCGGTCCCGGCGGAGGAACGCGAATACGAATGTTTGCCGAACATCAGCTCCAGCATTTTATCGGCAGCGGCGCTCTGCGGGCTCAGGCGACGGCTTTTCAGGCTTTCCAGCATCACGTTCTTTTCCCGCTTCAGGGATTTCCCCTCCAGAAGCGGCTCGGCCATCATCGACTGCAGGACATCCATCGCCGCCTCGAACCGGTCGCTGCGGCAGTTGATCCGGATAATGATCGAGTTGTTGCCGCAGGTGACGCTCACATCCAGCGCGTTGCTGTCGATGTATTCGCTCAGCTCCGCTTCATTCCAGCGCTTCGTTCCCGCGGTCAGCAGCGAGCACAGCAACGAAGTGATGCCGCTGTTCTCCGCCGTTTCGAGGATCACGCCGCCGGGCAGGACCACACAGATATCCAGCAACGGCAGGTCCCGGCGCGGCAGCATGACCAGCCGCCCGCCGTTTTTCAGGCCGGTACTCTCGATCACGGTCTTCCGGGCGCCCGGTGCGGTGACGGCGGCGGTTTGCCCGGCGGCGTCGGCTGGGCGCTGGCGGACGATGCACATCTGATTTTCATCCAGCCATTCCGCCGCCGCTTCCTTTACTTCTTCCAGCCCGGTCCGGCAGAGCCGGTCGTAATAAATTCCCGCGGCGTTATGGTCGCCGTACGTGCTTACCGTATTGCCCAGCACACCGGCCAACCCGGAATCCGTCCGCAGTACCCGCAGGTAATCCGTGGCTTGCTGCAGGACTTCGCGTTCGACTTCCGCACCGGAAATATCGCCGGACGCCACCTCCTGCAATTCCCGCCGGACCGCCTGTTCGAAACGCCCGAGCTTCTCCGGCACACAGACCGCGAAAATACCGGACAGTCCGCCGAAATACGGTGAATAGTGAAACGAACTCAACCCCAGCGCCAATTCCTTTTCAAGCTGGAGTTTGCGCACCAGGCGCGAGCTTTGGCTGGCCCCCAGGACACCGTACAGCACATCCATGGCGGCAAGCCGGGGATGCGCCGCGCCCGGCGATTTGAAACCGAGCGTAATCCGGCTCAACGGGTCTTTAAAAAGCGTATCGATCCCCCGCAGCCCGGTCAGTTCGGGTTCCACCGGCAGAGCCGTTTCGCGGATGTTGCCGAGTCCCCACGAGGCGATCCGCCCGCCCACCAGGGCGGCGGCGGCGTCCGCGTCGACCCGGCCGCAGATAACCATAAAGGAGCGCACCGGCGAATAGCGGCGGCGGTAATAATCCATCATCATGTCACGGGTCACCGACACGATTTTGTCGTGGTAGCCGATGATCGGGTGCCGCGCCGGATGAACGCTGAAAACACCGCGCCAGAGGTTTTCGAACAACATGCGGGAGTGGCTGTCGCGCCCCATGTCGCGTTCGCGCAGAATCACGTTTTTCTCGGAGGCGAACTTCGCTTCGGGGAATTCCGGCGTTTTCAGCATCGAACAAAGGATATCGATGGCGGTTTCGGCTTCCGCGGCGGGCATGTCGATATGATAAACGGTTTCGGCATACGAGGTGTAGGCGTTGATGCCGCCGCCGAGCGCATTGACCGTATCGGCGCACTTCTGCCCGCTGTACCCTTCGCACCCCTGAAACAGCATGTGTTCCAGAAAATGCGACAAGCCGCACCCGAGGTATTCCTCCTCATGGATGCTGCCGGTCTTGACCCAGGCCTGTACGGAAACCGAGGCCGAAGCGGGGCGTTCGAGCACATACAAAGTGAAATCGTTGTCGTAAGTGAATCTGCGAACCCCGCTGAAAACCTCGCGGGCCATCCGGTCCATATTCTGATCAGGCAATTACCGGTACCTCCACCTTGGCGTTCGACTTGAGCTCGCCCGCCTTGCGCAAACCGGCAAACAGATCAAAGTCCGTATCGAAATCATCCCGGGAATCCCGCTCGTCGGCGCTGAGCGCGCTCACCCGGATCATATTATAAACGACATTGCCGATATCCGCGGATGCCTCGATCCCCCATCCCCGCAAGACCCGTTCGGCAAACGGTCCGAATTCCCCGGCGGCGAACACCACGATATCCTCCAGCAATTCCCGCGCGCTGACGTGTTTGGACTCCCTGCCGGAATCCAGGCGCCGTTTCACGGAAAACGCCACCGCACGCCCGATGAATTCATAGGCGTCGGACGAATAGCGGTCGTCCCGCTGCAGGATCAGTTCGATTTTTTCATCCAGTTCGCCGCTCATGAGACACCGTCACATCTATTGATGCATTTTGCGGAGCCGGACGGAAAATACCGCCAGCCCGCTGCTTAGGTTTTCGTTATGGCAGACCACTTCCGGCGGCGTTTTCAGCTTGACCATCGAGAAATTCCAGATACCCCAGATCCCGGCCTCCACCAGCAAATCGGCGATCTTCTGCGCCTCCTGCCACGGCACGGTAATGATCGCCACCCGCACGCCCATCCGCCGGACCAGTTCGGGCAGTTTATCCATCGGAAAGATCTTTTTCCCGTGAATCGTCTGTCCGGTCTTGGCCGGATCGGCGTCGAAACCGGCAATGATTTTCAGGCCGTTTTCTTCAAAAGGTTTATGCCCCATCAGTGCCTGGCCGAGCGAACCCGCGCCGATCAGAAACGCTTCGTCGGTCTTGTTCCAGCCGAGAAAGGATTCGATGGCGGCGATCAGGTCCTTCAGACAATACCCCATCCGCGGCTTGCCGGGAATCCCCATCAGCACCAGATCCTTGCGGACCAGAATCGGCTTGAAGTCCAACTCGTTGATCAACGCGGTGGTTGACACGAACTCATGGCCCTCCTGCTCCAGTCGCTTCAGGATATGCAGATAAGTGGGCAGCCGCTTGATGGTGGGCAGCCGCAGAACCTTGGCATGCAACATTTTTTCCTCAGCCATAACTAATTATTCCAATAAATATTAATATCAGAATAACATAATAACCTTTTCCGGGCACTTTGTCAAGGATGAATCCAAATAAAATACCAGTTTCATTGCCGTGCATGCCCCACCGTAAAGCCCCGTCAAACCGCAGATTTTCCATCGATTTCCGAAAAAAACGACAATCGCATATTGACAAAATCGAAAGCATGGATTATAATACTTGAAAGGTTTCAAAAATAGTCATGCAACAGGAAATCATGAGCCATCCGACCGATACGCCGACAACCAGAAACGGACAGCCCACCATCATCGACGTGGCCCGGCTGGCCGGTGTCGCAACATCGACCGCCTCCATGGCCCTGAACGGCAACACCGCCATCAAAGCCGCCACCCGCGAGAAAGTGGAAAAGGCAGCGGAAACCCTGGGCTATGTTCCGAACCAGATGGCCCGCAGGCTGCTGGGGCAGAAAACCTGTTCGATCGGCGCGCTGCAATGGCCAAGCCTGAACCCGCTCTATACCGAAAATTCTCTGATATTGATGAGATTGGCGGCACAGATGAATTATCACTTCCGGTTGTTCTGGAACGACATTCACCAACCGGAAACCGTCAGGCCGCTGGTCCAGGCCATTCATGGCTCGGTGGACGGCGTCATTCTCTACAATCCGTCCAACCTGGAAACCCAGAAACTGCTGATCGAACAGTTCCGCCGCTGCCGGACCCCGTTCGTCTTTTCCGCTTACCTTGATGCCCCGGACGTGGATTTCGTCACTTCCGACATCCGCAGCGGCGCCCGGCTGGCCATGGAGCATCTATTAGCCAAAGGGCACCGCGAAATCGCGACGTTCTCCAGCCCCCGCCAATCGCTGTGCGAACAGGGCATCTGCGACGCGCTGGCGCGGTACAACCTTGAGTTCCGGCCCGACTGCCACGTCCGCCAGACCCTGGCCCATTACCGGGATGCGTATGAAATCGCCATGCAGTTGTTGAAGCGCACTCCGGCTCCGACCGCGGTGTTCGCCCGTTCCGACTTTGTGGCGCTGGCCGTGATCCGGGCCGCCTGCGACCTGGGCATGACCCCCGGCAAAGATCTCGAAATCGTCAGCATGGACAACACCGAGCAAAGCGCTTATTACGTACCGTCCCTGACGACGGTGGACTTCAATAAACAGGAAAAAAACCGCCTCCTGCTTGATATTTTGATGAAACGAATCAGCGGACAGGAAATGCCGCTCCAGCAAATATATATCAAACCGGAGCTGATCCTGCGGGAAAGCACCATAAACGAAAGGATTTCAACACCATGAAACGGAAAAGAAAATTCACACTTATAGAGCTGCTGGTTGTTATAGCCATCATCGCCATCCTGGCGGCGCTGCTGCTGCCGGCGCTGAATGCCGCCCGTGAAAAAGCCCACTCCGCATCCTGTATATCCAATCTCAAGCAATTCAATACGATCATCGCTTTTTATGCCTCGGATTATAACGACGACCTGCCGCCGGTACGCGACCTCATCACGTCCGGGCAATACTGGGAACGGATACTCCTGTCCTCCATGAAGTCGGACTACCTGACTATTCGCGGCTTCGGCGTAGTCCGGGGCTACCTCCCCTGTCCTTCGTTCAAGGATACCTCGAACAGTCTGGCTACCTTGAGTTACGCCCTGAATTATCCTGCGGTTTTCGCTTATCCGAACAGCGGGTTCGGCACTGCTTCGCGGAAATACAGCCGGGTGCCCGCCACCACGTTCCTGGCGGCCGATGTGGACCCGATGGCCGATACCCGCTATGTCGCCAATCCCGGCAAAAGCTGGTTCAAATTCACCGTCGACACCGATGGCGACGGCATCAATGACAGCTACAGCAACTCCCTTCCCAAATATCAATACAATTTTATGAAATTCCGCCACGCCGGAACCGCCAATGCCGCTCTGGCCGGCGGCGGCGTAACCAGTCTCAAAGTTCTCGATTTCGTTACCAACAAAGATGAGATTTGGGGCGTCCAACAGGGCGAAAACCCAAGACCGTAAACTTTTTCACCGCCAAATTCCATAACGATAAGGAAAAATCATGTTCAAAATACTTACCGCCGTTTTATTCAGTGCGCTCGCTTTGCCGTTGGGCGCGCAGGAACTCGACTGCCTGTTCACGGCAAAGAACTGCCGTATTGCCGGAGGGCAACTTCAGTATGCGGAAGGTCTCGACGCTCCCGCCGGGGTATTCTCCGGCAAACAGAAAGCGATCTTCCAATTGGACGGCGCGCTGAAAGCCGACAGTTGGGGTGTTTCGCTGTGGGTCAAACCGCTGGACTGGCAGCCGCGCTGTGAAAACTTCGTCTTCTTCGTGACCCTGCAAGGGGAAAACATCGACAATAAACCGGTAGACCTGATCGTCTCCAAATTCTGCAAACAGACCTCTCTTGCGTTCAATCTGCGGAACCCGCAACCCCATAATTTCCGCCACGACGTTTCGCTGTGGGAAACCGGCAAATGGCATCAACTGGCCGTCACCTTCCGCGAAGAAACCTGCCGATACTATCTGGACGGCGAACTGATCGGAGAAAAAAAATCCATGAAACCCATCGAGTGGAAAACCATGATCATCGGCACCCCCTACGATTCCTGGGGCTATATCGGCAGCGAAAAAAGCGCCGTCTGCAATGTCAAACTTTATACTGAAGCGCCATCCGCTGCGCAGATCAACGCAGAATACCGCCGCGGCCTCCAGACGATCGGCGCCCGCGAAAGCGAATACGGCGGCAAACCGCGCGCCGGATATTCCTTTGACGGCGGCATACCGTCCGGAGTCAAAATTTCCGGCAAAATGAGTACAACCGAAGGGATCGCCGGACAGGGCATGTCGGCGGACGGCGGCACCATGACCGTTGCCGCCGGGGAACTGCTTGGCAACGGTTCGCGCGGAACCGTGACGATGTGGGTTCGCCCGCAATGGGTTCCATCCACGGAGGAATGTTATTTCTTCAGCCTGCTCCCTATCGGCGGCAAACGGCTGCTGCTTTACAAACCGCACAAAACGGGAGCCATCCGCCTGCTGTATCAGGACCCCGCCGCCAAAGAACAAAAACTAACGGATTACGACGCCCGCGCCTGGCGCAAGGATGAATGGCATCATCTGGCGTTCACCTGGGACAACGGGCTTTACACGCTTTATGTGGACGGCAAAGAGGCCGGAACTCTTAACGGCGTCCCCGCGCTGAAAATCGACAGCGCGGTATTCGGCAAAGTCCTGCCCGGCTGGGCCGGACTGGGTAATGATTCCACCGTCTACGATGAGATCAATCTTTACGACCGCCCCCTGCCCCCGGCTGAAATCCTTGAACATTTTGCAAAATACGCCCCGTCCAAACCGCAGCCGCCCGTTCAGGAAGTCCCCGCCACGCCGAACCTGGCGACCGCGGGCAACCGCTGCATCCTCCTCGCCTCGTCATTCGAAAATTACGGGCCAAGCTACACCGACAATCTGTTCGACGGCAATCCGTCCACGTTCTGGCAGGCCAAAGACAGTGAACCGCTTTTTCTCGAACTGCGCTGGCCGTTTCCCCGGCAGATCGACCAATTATTCCTGCGCGACCTGCGCCCTGAACCGGAGCAAGTCCGGCTCGAATCCTATTCCCTTGCCACCGATTCCTGGCAGGTGGTCAAGACGTTCCAGCCCGGCGAATATCCCGGCGGTAAATTCTCATTTCCGCTGCAGGACACCACCCGCTTGCGCCTATACCTGATTCCCGCCGCCGGGAAAAAAATGGCGGCGTCCGAACTGGAAGCCTATGGTCCGAAACAGCCCGGCAGCAACCTCCGCGAACCCTATTGGGATGCGTGGTACGTCTGGTATCCGGAACCGGATAAAATACACAAAGCCGCTCAAATGCGCTATTTCCGCAAAACATTTCAGCTTGACGAACTTCCAACCACCGCCGTTGTCCAGGCCCGGTCCAACGATTACTACAAGATTTTCATAAACGGTACCGAAGTGGACAACGGTTCGATTGAAATCCGTCCGCGCCAGATGGCACACCTGTTGAAAAAAGGCGAAAACGTCATTGCCGCCGAAGCCAATCTGAGCCGCAATCCCGGCAAATGGGGATGGGGCGAATTCATTACCGAGTTAAGCCTGAATTACCCGGATAAAACCGTCAAAATCGGCACCGGCGAAGACTGGAAAACAGCACCCCAGGCCGAAACCGGATGGACCGGCAAAGATTTTGATGACAGCGCCTGGGTCAAGCCGTTCTGCTACACCCGTCCGCCGGATGGTCCGTGGGGAAAAATCGTTTACTACTCCAGCAGCATCTGCGAACAGGCCGATTCCGGCGATAAAATCCCCGTCCACCGCGCCGCCCCCGGCGAGACGGTCAACCTGTCGTTCACCTTCGCGCCCCGCCACCGCCTGAACCAGAATTACGATTTCCTGCTGGAAGCCGGTTCCGACATCCCCGGCATCCGGGGCGACCGCCATCTGTTCACCTCCATGTACGCCAAATCCCCCGCGACCAAAGGCGCCGCCGGACCGGTCACCATCACCGCCGGGCTGACTCTGCCGCAATGGACGCCGTCGGGCCGCCAGCCGGTATATCTCTCGGCGGCGGGACAGGAAAACGGCCTCTCGTTGAACCTCAACAATTCCCCCAAAATTCAAATCGCCGAAATCGAAGTCGCCGAACGCGGCAGCGCGGCCGGAGGCGTGACAAACGCCAGAATCGGCTATCCGAACGGACAAGCGGCATTTCTCCTTGACAATCAGGTGACGACGCCGTTCTTCTGGCGCTACATTTCGCTGGCCAATCCCGAACGCCTTTACATGACCGAACATTATTCGGGCATCCGTATTCACCAATTTCTGTTGTACGGCAGGCTGATCGACGCCGGGCCCCCGAACTGGCAGGAACGGTTCGCCGAGCTGGACCGCAGTATCCGTACATTGCTGGGCGTCAACCCGCAGGCGTTGGTTGTGGTCTTGTGGGACTTGCGCCCGACGCATCAGTGGCTTCAGGAAAACCCCGGCGAAATGCTGGTGACGGCGTTCGGCAAACCCGAGGGCGTTTCATTTGCCTCCGCCAGGTACCGCCGCGAATGCCTGGATTTCACCAGAGCCGTGGTGGAATACCTGAAAGCGCAGCCTTACTGGGACCGGGTCATCGGCTTTCATCCGTGGACCTGCGGCATGCCGGACAGCGTGACCGGCGGCGTCGCGGACAACCTCTGGCAGACCGACCGTTCCAAGATCACGGTGGGCGACTTCAATCCGCAGGCGCTGGAGCGGTTCCGCGACTTCCTGCGCAAGCGTTATCAGAACAATGCGGACGAACTGCGCCGCGCCTGGCGCAAGCCCGACATTACCTTCGACACCGCCACCCCCGATATTAAAGAACTGACGGCTCCAACCGCGGACGACGGCGTGTTCCGCGACCCCGCGGCGGGACGCATGCCGTTCGACTACATGGACTTCATCCCGACCATGTTGAGCTCCCTGACGGTGGAGATGTGCCGGTTGACCAAGGAAATGACCGGCGGCACCCGGATCAACTTTGTCCATTACGGCTTCCTGATCGCCCATATGCAGAGTTACAACAACCCCGGCGGGTTGTTCAACAACAACAATTTCGACCTGCCGGAACTGCTTCGCGATTCCGCGATCGACGGTTATGTCGGCGCGGCCAGCTATTCCGGACGGCTGGCGGGAACGCCGTTCCTGACTTATTTCCCGTGGTCCAGCTTCCGGCTGAACGGGCGCATGTACCTGCCGGACGACGACAACCGGTACTACCAGTCCGGCACCAAAAACTACGGCCACAACCGCAGTATCCGCGAATCGAAAGCGATCGCCCGCCGCAACCTGGGGGCGGACATCACCCGGAATTTCGGTTCCTGGTTCGCGGACATGTCACAGGCGACGGGCGCGCTGGCGGTATCGTGGACCGGCGAGCGCGAAATCGCGGAAATGATCGGTGAAATGAACCGCCTTTATCAGCAGGCCCAACAGACCGGCTACCGATCGGCGGCCGAGATTGCGGTGATTTTCAGCGCGGATTCGCCGCGTTATCTGGATATGTTCCACGGGCCGACGCTCTCGAACAACCTGATCAACTGGATGTACTACCCGGAATTTTTCCGGTTGGGCGCGCCGTTCGATGTTTACCTGACCAGCGATCTGCATCATCCGGACTTCCCCCGCCAATACAAACTCTATGTCATGATGAATGCGTTCTATTTGTCGGACGCGGACCGCAAACGGATCGACGAATTGAAAAAATCCGGCACCACGTTCCTCTGGTTCTACGCCCCCGGTTATGTCGGCGAAAACGGCCTGGATGTACGGCAGGTCGAAAAACTGACCGGAATCAAAGTCGAAACCATCGAAGGCAAGGAAAGAATGTCCGCCACGCCCCTGCCCCACCGGCTCACCGAAGGACTGCCCGCTCAATACCGCCTGACGGCGTCCATTTTCCCGGCGACCGCCACGCGCAAAATGCACGCGGACGAGTTCGGCCCGAAATTCCGGATTATCGATCCCGCGGCGGAAACGGCGGCGCAGTTCGCCGACGGCAAAGCCGCGCTGGCGGTCCGCGATTTCGGCGACTGGAAATCCGTCTATTCGGTGGTTCCGCGGCTGGAGCGCCCGGTCCTGCGCAATATCTGCCGTCTGGCGGGCGTCCATCTTTATATCGACGCCGACATCATATTCGACGCCAATCGGAACTTCGTCGTTCTGCACAACGGCTACGATCAGGAACGCAGTTTCAAGCTCGCCCTGCCCCGCCGGACAACCGTGCGCGACGCCTTCAGCAACCGCGTGATTGCGGAGAATACCGATACGGTCCAAGTGGTTATGGAGCCCAGTTCCACGCTCATTTACCGGCTGGATTAAATCAACCGGCCTGATTCGGCATAACGCTCGCGGTGATGATGAATTCCATATCCCGCCCGTCGCGCCGGATCAGGAACTTGATTTTCTCGTTCGGGCGGCGCGAAAGAATCTGAAGCCGGACCATGTTGAGCTGCTGAACCTTCTGCCCGTCCACTTCGAGGATGATATCGCCCGTCCTCAGCCCGCCCTGATGCGCCGGTGAATTGCGGTAGAGCTGGTTGAGGACAACCCCGTGGGTCAATTTGTATTCTTTTTTGACGGCGGCGGGAAGTTCCGCCATGCCGATGCCGACCCATGAACGTTCCACCTTGCCGTAGTTGATCAGGTCCTCGTAAATCCGCTGCGCAAGGTTTCCGGCGATGGCGAAGCTCAGCCCGATGTTGCCGCCCTGCGGAGACAGGATAAAATCGTTCACGCCGATCACCTTGCCGTCAATGTCCAGCAACGGGCCGCCGCTGTTGCCGGGATTGATCGACACGTCGGCCTGAATGAAGTTTTCGTGGGGATTCATGCCGACGGTACGGCGATTGAAACTGACCACGCCGACCGTCACCGTATAGGAGAGGTTGAACGGCGCGCCGATGGCGATGGCCCAATGCCCCGGCTTGACCTTGTCGGAATCGGCGAACGTGAGATACGGGAATTTTTCTCCGGCGGCATCGATCCTCAGGAGCGCCAGATCGGAAAGCGGGTCTTCACCCGCCAGCGCCGCGTCAAACTCGCGCCCGTCATAAAGTGTGACCCGGAAATAATCCTGTTCCTTGACGATGTGATAATTGGTCAGGATATAACCGTCGGCATTGACGAAAAATCCGGACCCCTGCCCGGTCGGCACCAGTTGCCGCCGCACCTGTTCCTGTCCGTAATAGTAATTGTACAGGTCTTCGTAGGTGTCGCCGGTACGAACCCGGCGATTGATATGCCGCCCGGTACGGACGACGACGACGGCGGGGGTGGATTTTTCCGCGACCGCGGCGAATTCATCCTGAATGGCGCGGGCGGACTGCGCCGGCAATTCGACCGGCAGCAACAGGAACGCCAGAATAGCGAACATCATATTTTTCATCATGCACAAAACCTCCGTTCATTGGTATTCATTTATGAATAATATAGACCAATGCTTCGGAAAAAAGTTCCATGCGAGAAAAAATAAGCCGGACATGCCGGCGCAAAACATCAGAGCCCGATATTCGCCAGCATCATGCTGATGCGGTTGATGAGATCCGCCAGCTCCGGGTGGTTGGTTTCGAATTCGCCGACCAAATGCTTCATCGAATCGCTGGACTGCTTGAGCTCGGCTTCTTCCGCCACGGGAATTTTGGCCTGCATTTCATCCAGCTGGGCGATGAGTTCCGCCTTGCGCTGCTGGGTGATGTCGTCCGCGTTCTGTATGGAGTCTTTGAGCGTATTGATGTTTTTGTTGATCATATCAAATCCTTTTCCTTTGATCGGGCTTCTTTTTTGAGTTGCTCATAAATCAAGTTGACATCAACGGGATTCCGAGCGGTAAAACCGGGATATTCCACGGAACGTTCGGCGTCCGTCAATTTGGCGGAGTATTCCTCCCAGCGGGCCTGATTGGCGGCGCTGATCTGCAAGGCGGCTTCGTACAAACTTGAATCCGAAATGCTCTCGCTCCCGGATGAATCCTTGTCGGAACGGCTGTTCACCGTAATATCGCCCTTGCTTTCTCCATCGTCGTTGAAACTGCACTCGGCAGTCCACGAACAGACGACCAGCGCTGCCAATAAATTCAAAAAGTACGTTTTCATGCAATCACCTCTTATCAACGGTCCGGCATATTATAACGTGACAATGGATGATTGTCAAGCGGCGGACCGCGGTTTACCCGAAATCCGCCGCCGTATCTTTATTCGACCGAAGAACCGAATCCCTTTTTCGTCCGTTTCGCCACCCAGGCGGGCGGGGGTGCCGGCGGGCCTTTTTTCTTTTTTTCCGTTTTCTGGCGAACCCGGTTTTTCGGGTCCGGCGGCGGCTCGGGCGGAGCGCTCAATTTACGCGGGCGCCGTTCAACGGGCGCCGTTTCCGTTTTCGCCTTGAATTTCTCGGTTTTAGGCTTCGCGGCTTTCGGTTTCTCCGCCTTAGACTTCTCGGTCCGGGGCTTTTCCGTTTTGAAGTTTTCCGTTTTCACCATTTTCGGCTTCTTCTTCGCCTTCTCCGGTGAATCATCTTCGAACTTCGCCGCTTCCTCCTTTCCCCTGTAATCAAACATGGCAGGAGCGTCGTGTTCGTCCCGCTCGCTGTCTTCGCGCGCCACTTCCATGAACGGAGGACGGCCCGGCTCAAAATTCCGGAACGCTTTGACCAATTTCTCCGCATCGGGCGCATTCACGTTGATAAACGAGAATTTTTCAAGGCAATCGATTTTGCCGATATAGCGGCTGCGGATGCCGGTTTTCTCCCAGATCAGGTCCAGGATTTTTCCGGGAGAAAGCCCGTCCATCTTGCCGGCGGCGACAAACAGGCGCACCTGTTCGCCTTTTTCCGATTCGATGCGGCCGCGCCCTTTTTCCGATTCCAGCTCGACGTAGGATTCCGGCAGCAGTTCCTTTTTGAACGCCATCCGCAGGATTGCGGACACCAGTTCGACCGTGCCGACCTTCTCCAGCAGTTCTTCCGCGAAATTCAGGTAATCAAGGTGCATTTCCTTGGCGATAATATCATTCAAAGAGCCTAACGCCCGCTCTTTCTTCCGTTTGACCATATCCTCCGGCGACGGCATCCGTTCCTTGCGGACCTCGATTTTCAGCTCCCGGCGGATCTGCGCCAGCCGCTTGCTTTCGGAGGGGGTGACGAACGTGACCGCCTTGCCGGTCTTGCCGGCGCGCCCGGTACGCCCGATCCGGTGGACATACGCCTCCGTGGTCTGCGGGATCGAATAGTTGATCACGTGCGTCAGGTCGTTCACGTCGATGCCGCGCGCGGCCACGTCGGTAGCGATCAGCAGCGAAAACTTGCGCCGTTTGAACCGGTCGATCACTTTGGATCGCTGTGCCTGCGCCAGGTCGCCGTGCAGGGCCTCCACGCCGTAGCCGTGTTCGTTCAACCGCGCCGCGAGTTCATCCACATCGCTTTTGGTCCGGCAGAAAATCATGCCGTACATGTTCAATTCCATATCGATGATCCGGGTCAGGGCGTCGAATTTCTGCTCGCGCCGGACCTCGTAACAGACCTGTTCGGTAGCCGATACGGTCGTCTGCCGGTTGGCGACCGTGATCAATTCATACTCGCGCATGAATTTGGCGGCGATGTTCATGATCGCCTCCGGCATGGTGGCGGAAAACATCAGCATCCGCTTGTCCGCCGGGGTTTCCGCCAGAATCGATTCCATATCTTCGAGGAAGCCCATGTTCAACATTTCGTCCGCTTCGTCCAACACGGCAAAAGTGACCTGCTTCAGGTCAAGCGCCTGACGGCGCATCAGGTCCATCACCCGTCCGGGCGTGCCGATGACGATATCCACGCCCTGAGCCAGGCGGCGCAATTGCAATTCGATGGACTGCCCGCCGAAAACCGGGGCGATGATCAGGTTCCGTTCTCCTTTCAGGGAGTTCATTTCATCGGAAATCTGCACGGTCAGCTCGCGGGTCGGGGACAAGATCACCGCCTGTACATGCCCGAGTCCCGGCGTGACTGTTTCAATGATGGGAATCCCGAACGCCGCTGTTTTGCCGGTGCCGGTCTGCGCCTGTGCGATTACGTCGCAGCATCCGCTCAGCAGCAGCGGGATGGCTGCCTGCTGAATCGGAGAAGGCTGTTCAAAGCCTTTGGCGGCAAGCGCCGCCAGGGTCAGTTCGCTGATGCCCAGCGAACGGAAACTTTCCAGGTTACTACTCATGATAATCCTTCATGTCGTTATCTGTCATTCTCTGATTTTCCAGAAAACGGCTGAAGACCTCAGCAAATCAGGAGTCAGTATTGTGACAAAGTTAAACGGTAATATAGCATGCCGGACAATGATTTACAAGCGCCCCGGCATGATATGCGATCACTATATACGAAAAACTATTTTGCGCTTTTTTCGCGACGGCCTATTGACAAAGCAAAACAAAACTGGTATAATAAACTATGCCAGATTAGTAATTGAACGAAGGACCGTTGTATGAAGATCAGCAAGTTTAAACCGGAAATCAGCCTGGACCGGGATTCGGTAATTCCGTTGCGCGCACAGATTGTGGAACAACTGCGCAAGGGAATTATCCGCAACCGCCTGGCCGCCGGTACTAAATTGATCTCCGAGCGCCAGCTTGCCAACAAGCTGGAAATCAACCGCAACACCGTCCATCAGGCTTATGAACAACTGGCGGAAGACGGCTATCTGGCGGCTTCGGAACTGCGCGGCGGCGGCATGGTGGTCGCGCCGACGGCCTCCGAGTATTACCGGGCGCCGTTTCCGTCGCTGAACCTGATTTTGCCTTACCGTTTTTCGGAGCAGTTGAAACTTTCGAATCTTCAGGGGCTGGAAATCATCGGCGGCATCATGGACCGGGCCGCCGAGCTCCATATTTCGGTCAACATCACCGCCCTGCCCGAAGTCACGCTCCCGAAGGACGAAATCGAAAACTGGCTGGAAATGTTCATCCCGCGTTCAATCGGCATCATCACCCTTGGATTGCGTTCCCGGGCGTTCGACCCGGTTTTCGGGGAACTGCTGCAATGCCGGATGCTGCCGCATGTGTTCGTCTCCGGCACCAGCCCGCTGCCTCATGTCAGCAGCGTCACATCGAGCACCGCGCAGGGGGCGAAAGAGATGCTCCAATGCCTGAAAAAATTCGGTCATCGGCATCTGGCCGTCGCCGCCATTTCGCCATATCCGCAGAACCAATTCCAGAACTGCGCGTTCGAACGCGGCGAAACCATCGTCCGCCTCGCCTCCAAATACGGCATCAGCACCAGTCTGATCCCCATCGACGCGCTGGCGGTGCCGGAACAGTTCGACTACCAGCATCTGATCGACCGCCTGCTGACCGACCGCCCCACGGCGATATGGATACAGAACGACGAATTCGCCCGGTATCTCGGTGAGGAGCTTTCCCGCCGCGGCCTCCGTGTCCCGGAAGATATCTCCCTGATCGGTTACGACAACCTCAGCACGGCGGACGAATTGAGCACCATCGACCATTCCCGCGCCGCCATCGGAGCGCAGGCCGTGAATATCATCGCGGAACTGTTCGACCACGGTTCGCCGGGGGACGCTCTGCACCGGACCATCGCCAGCAATTTCATCCAGAGAAAATCCATCACATATGCCAAACCATCCAGCGAGGAAGCACATGAAAAATAAGCAACGGAATTTTACACTCATTGAACTTCTGGTCGTGATCGCCATCATTGCCATACTGGCGGCCATGCTGCTGCCGGCCCTGAACAAAGCCCGTGAAAAGGCCCGCGACAGTAAATGCAAAAACAACCTCTCCCAGATCATGAAAGCCGCATTTTTCTATACGCAGGACAATGGGGACCGGATGCCTTATTGTACTGGCACCACCCTCGCGCAAAGCTACTGCGGCAATATTTCAGACAGCAACCGTTTCGCTCAGGATTATATCGGATACGCCTACGACGGAGGGCGCGACAATCTTACCGTCAAGACCAGCGGCGACTTCCTTTACCGCTGTCCCTCCGTTGCTCCGGAATCCGAAACCTACAGCAAAATCGCTTACGGCTACAATTATTTCGTCGGCGGACACGGCGGCACTTACAAAAGCAACCTGATGACTACGCATCGTTCTCCCAGCGCCACCATGTCTTTTGTTGAAAAAGGCTTTGCCCCCAGCGGGAGCGGCGGCTATCCGTGGTATGCGAACCAGGCAAGCACCGCCGACCGGCTCCAGTCCTACCGTCTGGGACAGCGTCATTCGCCAGGCCGCAACAACACCGCTTATCTGGACGGGCATGTCGGAGAACAACAGGAAACTATTCCCTCCACAGATACCGATATTTTCTTTAACAAGCTGTAATAAACCAGAAGTCCAATGCGCGAAAGCGCCGGTCATCTGCAAGGAAAAAACGGGATAGCGGTTCTCCACGACCGATGTTTTTGATCGAAAAGTCTATACATATTATTAAAATAATATAATACTTTACCAAAAATCAAGGAGCTACAAACGATATGAGATTTTTTTTACTGATGTTCGCGATAGCCACGGCCTCACTGACGGCCGACGACGTTCTTAAGCCGATCAGTTATCAGTTTACCGCGCCGACGCTGAAAGATTCCCCGGCTCACGCCGACCCGGAACGGACCAAACTGACCGACGGCGTGATGAAGCCGCCGAGCCGCCTGGTCTGGCGCTTCCGGGAAAACCAGAACCAGCCGGTCAAAATCGATTTCCAGTTCGGCGAACCGGTCAAATTGCAGGAAGTGACGGTTCATTATTTCCGCGGCGCCCGGAGCTACGGCATTAAGCGCATCAACATTTTCAGCCAGCAGGAAGACGGTTCGCAAGCCCCGCTGGGCGGCGTCCTGTTGAACCAGCCCTATAGCCTGCCCGAGAGCCAGACGGCTTCCCTGCCGGAATCCGAAACGATCACCGTTGACCCGTCCCGCCCGACAGAGCGGATCGTCGTGGAAATCAGCGGCACCGGCGGCTATCTCGGCCTGGCCGAAGTCACCTTCAAGGGCGAACCGGCCGCCAAGCCGACGCCTGCCGCCGTGAGCGCGCCGTCCGTCAATCCGTATCAGAATCTGGCAAACGCCGAAAAAACCGGCCTGCGCCTGCTTGAAAAACAGGGCTACACGGTCCTGGAAAATGATTTCGTCGTCTACGTGATCGACGCCGAAAACGGCGGAAGCGTGAATTTCGCCTATGACAAAAAAGCCGGTTTCAACTTCCTGAAATACGGCGACCGCGACAATTTCGGCGGCATGTTCAACGACCGTTTCTGGCCCGGCAGTTATGCGGTGCGGGACAGTTTCCGCGGCATTCCCTACCAATTGAAGACCACGGCGGACACCGCCGAACGGAAATCCGTTTCAGCCGCCGCCAACGGCAAAAGCGGTATTTTCACCAATGTAACCATCGAAAAAATCTACACGCTGGATGCGGCGTCGCCGGTCCTGCAAGTCCATTACAAAGTCACCAACGACCAGGCCAACGTCATCCCGCTGCAATACGGGCTGTGGATCATGGGCGGCATGGGAACCGATCAAGATTTCGAACTGATCTATCCGGGCGTTTACCGGGTCGAACGGATACCGGTCAAAGCGCAAAGCCATTTCGCCCCCGGGTCTGTTTACGGCTGGTGCGCGGCCATGCGGCAGAACGGCGACGGGGTCGCCCTGCTCTGCGACTATGAACTGCTCAAAACATTCTATTTCTGGAGCAACAACGACCGCAGTACCACCATGGAGTGCCGCCTCGGTGTTTACGCCATCAAAGCCAACGAAAGCCTCCAGACGGCTTTTGCCCTGGCACCGTTTTACGGCGTCGGCACCCCGGACAACCTGAACTCCGCCATGGCCGGAAGCCTCGGGCTGGCTCCGCAAAGCGACGGCGCGCAGCCGTCCGCCACCGCCCGGCTCCTGCCGTTCCGCCCCGGCGCTTATGAAGTCCGGCTGCTGGCGGGCAAGCTGGTCCGGGACAAGGTGACATTCACCGAATTGCAGACCGTCACGGTTCAGGCCGACGGCCGCCCGGTTGAAATCCCTTACCGTCTGAACCTGACTTCCGGGACATGGGTCGTCAAGGCGCTTGTCAGTTCGCACGGCAAAGAGATATTTGAAATGTCTGCTTCCACCATCTGCGAACAGTCCGGCGGCGCCTATGCGCGTCCGCCCGAATCACCCAAGCGTCCGGAAAGCGGCGTCGAAGCCCGGAAGCTCGATTTGAACTTCAATTCGCAATCCTATGTCACGCCTCACGTGAAATGGGCCAAGCCGTTTGCCGGGAAAAAGCCGCGCGTCCTCTCCATTTCCTCCCGCAAAGGCGGCATCCGTGACATGGTCGAAATGGCGCAGCGTTTCGATATCGACCTGACCGTCAGCTATATCGGCGGCATCTGGAGAATCAGCGGACTGACCACCACCCTGAGCGAAAATGACTGTTATACGGAACTCGCCAAACAGTTGAAGAATAAATTCGACGCCATCGTGGTTTCGTCACGCATGTGGCGGCAAATGCCCGACAATGTCCGCGACGCCATTCTGGAACAGGTCCGCGACGGCTCCGGGCTGGTCCTGATCGCCCCGGAAGGGCTGCCGAAAGACCTCGCCGATTCGTTCCGCCTGGATGCGAACCCGCAGCATTTCACCGGAAACTGGAAGGCGACGGCGGAACACCCCATCACCTCCGGCGTACCGTTCGAAGCCCTGCCGCCGACCCGCGCCCTGCCCTACACCGCCAAGGGCGGAACAGTTCTGGCGGAAATCGATGGACGCCCCTTGTTAAGCGTTTTCCAGTACGGCAAAGGACGGGTGGCGGCGGCGGCCTGGGCCACGGACGGGCGCGACCGCAAGGAGTATCACCAGACCAACGCCGACCCGGTTTTCCTCCCGCTGATGCTGTTCAACATGCCGGAAAACCTTGATCATCATTACTGGGAATACCAGATGTCGCTGTTCGGCAAAATGATCTATTGGAGCGCCGACCGCGCGGGCGGCGTCACCGGTACGCAGCTCCGGGCGATTCCGGGCAAGCTCACGGTCCAATTGGAAACCGTGGAAGCCCGTGCCGTCACCGCCGAACTAACCATCCGCGACAAATTTTCCCGCCCGGAACAACAGCTCAACCGCCCCCTGCAATTGAAGCCGGGGATCAATGCCGTTGAATTGGATTTCGAGGTTCCGTCCATGTCCGGACTGCATCTGGCGGACCTGATCATCCGCGGAGAATCGGGCGTCGAATGGTGGGGCACGGCCTCTTTTGAAACCGCCTCTCCCCTGCGAATCAAAGCCCTGAAACTCGCCGACGGCATCCGGAAAAAAACGGACCATCTGACCGGTTCGGTCGAGCTCTCCGCCCCCGGCGAAGTGCAGGTATCCCTGTTCGACTCCTATGGCAATGAATTTGCCCGCAGCTCAAAACCGGAGTTTGATTTCTCCCTGCGGGACTGCCGTACCCTCACTTGCCGCCTCGTGGCGGAAACCCGCCGGGACGGCAAAACCACCGACCGGATCAGCCGCGACATCGTCCTGTACGGCAAGCCGGATGAACGGCAACTGCAAGTGATTTTCGGCTGGCCCACCCTGTCCCAGCGCGGCGTTCAGGGCTTCCTGCTGGAACACTACTACCGCCAGTTGATGGAACTGGGGGCGAACGCTCTCGTCACGTTCCGCACCGACACTCCGGCCGAACTGCTGGCGGCACGCCGCAACAACCTGCCGATTCTGGGTTCGAACTCCCCGGCATCCTCCGGCGGCAAGTTTCCGTTCGACGCCAAGGCGAAAATCAACAGCAAGTTCGATCTGATCCGCAAACCGTGCCTCAGCGTTCCCGGCTTCAAAGATCAACTGGCCCGTCGATCCAATCAGGTTACGGACCTTGAGAAATACGGCGTCCTGTTCCGTTCCGGCCCGGACGAAGCCAACAGCGTCGGCGCCTGGGAAGGCTGCTTCTCCCCGGACTGCCAGCGCGAATTCCGGGAATGGCTGAAAAAGGAATACGGCTCGCTTGACGCCCTGAACCGAAGCTGGCTGACCAGTTACACGGATTGGGATCAGGTATACGCCCTGACTTCCGAGGAAGTGAAAAACGCCCCGTCGTTCGCTCCGTGGGTGGACCACCGCACCTTCAACGACTGGAACCACGCCGACGCCATCGGCCATATCGTCAAAGGGATGAAACAGGCAGACCCCGGACAGCGTTATTCCCTCTCCGGCACCCAGGAAACCAACGCGTTCAACGCCTGGGACTGGAACCGGCTGATGAAGCATCTCGACGCGCTCCAGAGCTACGGCGGCGAACAGGCCGTTCAACAGCGCTGTTTCCATGACGGCAAGCTGATCTGGCAGACATGGCTCGGCTACGACCGTCCGTTCAACGCCCTGAACCAGCAGATTCTCAATGACCTGATGCTGGGAGCCACCGGGTTCAGTGTTTACAGCGGCGATTTTTATGTCAACCCGGACTACACGCTGCCGCCCCGCGCCCTGGAACTGAAAAAAGCCCTCGGCCTTTACCGCAACGGCCCGGCGGAAGCTCTGATGCAGGCCGATTTCGTCGCCAGCCCGATCGCGTTTCTCTACTCCCCCTCGTCGATCAAAGTGGACTGGATCACCGGCAATGCCGACCTGCGGCTCGGCTCCGTACAGGGCTATAAGACCTGGCTGAACGGGCTGGCGCTCAATTATGATTATGTCGCGCCGGAGCACCTGAACGATGCCGCCCGCATGGCCGCCTGCCGGATTCTGGTCCTGCCCGTGATTTCCGCCCTGTCGGAACAGGAACTCAACGATATCCGCCGTTTCGTGCAATCCGGCGGCATCGTCATCGCCGACCAGATGTGCGCCGTCTATGACGGACACGGCAAGCCTTATGCCGCATCGCCGCTGGCGGACCTGTTCGGCGTCCGGGCGGAACGGCTCCAGCTCATCAAACAGCCGGGGCAACTGGAAGGGCTGGACGTGGAAGTCGCCGGGCTTTCCCTGAAAAATCTGCAAATTCCGGTGAAATCGTTCGAAAGCGGCCTCGTCCCCACCACGGCCCGGGCGCTGGCCCAGGTCTCCGCCGACGGCAAACAATACCCGGCGGCACTGGTGAATCAATACGGCAAAGGGCTGGCGATTTACCTCGGCTGCGCGCTGCCGAACAGCATCGCCGACTGGGGCGAAATGCGTTATATCCCAAAAAACCAGGAATCGCTGGGGCTATTGAACCAATTCCTGAACCCGATCCTCAAGCGGGCCGCCATAGAACCCGTCGCCACGGTCCCGACCTTAAAGGCCGCCACCGTCAGCGCCCGCCGCAACGGCCCCGCGTTCCTGCTGGGCGTCGGCCGCGATTCCGCCCACGCCGCCAACATCGACCCCAAAACCCAAAGCCATACCGTCCAACTGAACGGCGAGTATTACATCTATGACCTGCTGACCGGCAAATACCTCGGTCACGGCAGGCAATTCGATTATGAATTCGGACCGGACAGCCAATGCGTTTTCGTGCTCCTGCCCTATCGGCCGGGCAAACCGGAACTCCAGGTCAGGCGGCAAGACGGCCGCTGTCATCTCGATATCCGGCTCGATACCAAAACGGAAACCTGGGCCGACCACATCTTCCGCTTCGAGCTGAAAGGCCCGGACGGAAAAATCAACCCCGCCTATTCGGAATTGGTTTTCGGAAAAGGCGGCAAGGCGGAATACCAGTTCACTCTGCCGCTGAACGCGCCGGACGGCCCCTGGACGGTACAGGTCAGCGATGTGCTGACGGGACAGCATAATACGGCGGAAGTGAAATGATGATGAAACCGGTATTGGCGCTCCTTCTGGCGGCGGGAATCATTTCATCGCCGGCGCGGGAAATGAACCTGGCGCCGAAGCTGACCCAATGGAAGCACTCCGGACCAGGCGGCATAAAAGTGGAAGGCCATACGGTCGTCCGCCTGTCCGGAGGACAACTGGAACACTGGGTAGACCTGGATTACGTGGAACATTCTTCCCCGGAGAATACTGTAACCGCCGACCGTTTTTACCGGATGACCGTCATGGCGCGCGGTGCCGGGGAAATCCGGCTGGGAGTGGTCGCGTATCCGATGACCGGCAAGTTTTCGTTTGAACAGGAAACCCGCTGGAGCGAACCGTTCAGGCTGTCCGGGGAATGGCAGGAATGCCGCTTTGAACGACAGGAAACCAATCCCGCCACAATTTTCCACAATAAACTGATGATCCAATACACCGGCAGCGGCGAAGCGGAATTGAAAAACGTTTCATTCGTCTATCCCGACCGCAATGATTTTTCCATCCGTTTTTCTCCCTCCATGGCTACGGCTGTTCCCGGCGACATCATCAGGCTGAAGATTGAAACCGGGCGCCCGGCGCAGCCGCTGGCGATTCGCATTTACGACGGCCATACCCGGATCGCCCACGGCTTCACCGAGGAGATGAGAACCACGGACAAGGACGGTATAATCCTTCTGGAAACCAAAGTCCCGGCCCAATGCCGCGATGGTTTGCGGATTACCGCATCCGACCCGGAAACCGGCGTGAAAAACAGTTTTTTCATTACGTTGGTCCCGCCAGTTTTACAGAAAGAATTACAAGAGCGCCGCGCCCGGATCGCCAATCTGCCGTTCCGTCATATCCTTTTCCTCGGCGACAGCATCAGCGACTATGACCGCGGACGCAATTACATCGACATGGTCTCCGCCAACCTGCCGCCCGGCGTTACGGTTCGAAACGCGGGCGTAGGCGGCGACTTCGCCGCCCGCCTCTGGCAGCGGCTTCAGGGCGATAACGCTCACCGGCAGGAAATGTACGAACGGCTGTTTGAACCGAAACCCGACCTGGTTTTCCTTCTTCTCGGCGGCAATGACACCAAAGCGTCCAGTGCCAATCAATACGAAGTTCCGGTGACGCCGCCGGAGGAGCAGGTGGAGCTTTACCGTAAGATCATTCGCCACCTGCGGGAAAAGACCGGCGCCAAAATCGTTTTTCTGAACGCGAAGTCCAGTTATTGGCCGGAACAGGCCGAGCTGGCCGCAAAAAAAATGGCCGCCGGCATCGCCCACAACCGTTTCGGCGAAGACCGGCATATCGTCCGCTTCAACCAAACGCTGGAGCAAATCGCCAAAGAGGAAAACATCGATATCATCGATCTCTATACGCCGACGAAAAATCATTCCGACAAGCGCAGTCTTTATCTGCCTGACGACGGAACCCACCTGACCATTGCCGGTCATTCCCTGCTGGCGCAGGAAGTGCTGAAATACCTCGCCGGACTCGGCACCTCGGTATCCGCCCGATGACCTTCAAGCGGTTCCCGGCATGAATGGAAAATTCCGGGAACCGCCGTTTTCAACGGTCAAAGGTCGATTTCCAGATTTTTATAATAATATTGGCGGTCCCGTTCGCCAATCTCCCTCAAAACCCGACAGGGATTTCCGACCGCGACCACGCCCGCCGGAATATCTTTGGTCACGACGCTGCCCGCGCCGATCACCGAATCATTGCCGATGGTCACGCCCGGCAGGATGACCGCCCCCGCGCCGATCCAGACATTGTCGCCAATGCGGACCGGCAAATTGAACTGTGCCACCCGCCGCCGCAAGTCAGGATCGACCGGATGCCCGGCCGTAGCCACCACCACGTTCGGGCCAAACATCACGCTGTCCCCTACATAAATATCGGTATCATCCACCAGAGTCAGGTTGAAGTTCGCGTAAACGTTGCTGCCGAAATGGGTATTGCGTCCCCAGTTGGCGTGAAGCGGCGGCTCCACATAACAATTTTCTCCGACTTCGGCCAGAAGTTCGTTCAATAACGCCTGCCGTTTTTCCATTTCGGAAGGACGGGTATGGTTGAAATCATAAAGTTTGTCCAGACACTGAAGCTGTTCTTTCGCCAGTTCCGGGTCGGTGCAAAAATAAATCTTCCCGCTTTTCATGCGCACTTTGGTATCCATGAAATATTCCTCATCGTGTTGTTTCCGGTACAGGGTTAATGTAAAGAAGAAAACTCAGGAAGCAAATACGCTTTCAAAATTTCAACGAAAAACATCGATTTCACCGTCCGTCCGACTTAACGCCTGTATCGCCAAATGCGGGGAATACAAAAAAAAATCGACCGCAACCAATGGTAAAAAGAGAGGGAGGTTGAGCCTTTGCCCACCTCCCCCCTTTTTCAACGTCAACGTCCGGTATTCTCGATCTTCAGCAACCGGAAATCGTGCCGCGGCAGCGCCAGTTTCACCACGCCGTTTTCAACCGGCAGGAGTTCTCCGGTCTCGGCATTGGTCACCCGGCAGGACTTGAAACCGAGCTTGTTCAGATCGAGGTTCACGGTCCGGTCACTGTTGCCGAATTCACCGATTGACAGCATGGCGGCGGAACCGTCGTTCTTCACATAACAGGCCACACGGGCATTCCGGTCCGCGACGGACACGGGAGCGTCCTCTTCCGTCCAGCAGGGATAGACTTTTACCGATGCCGAACCGTAACCGAAGCTCCGCAGCATGTCCCAGATCTTATGGAACGTCGTCGTAATGCCTCCGGCGTTCATGACCACCGGCAGGTCATACGGCAGTGTAACGGCAAGGAACGTCCGGGTGAGCCATTCGGTTTCGCGTCCGGTGTTCTGCACCAGTACCTCGGGCACGCACCCCATCTGGGTTCCGATCACGCTGGTCAACAACCACGCGTTATGGAAACGCTCCTGAAAATCGCTGCTGCCGTATTTTGCTTCCAGGTCAAGCGTCATGGTGGCGAAACTCATGTACGGCGCGATGTTGGTATTGGTCATATGGCAGAGCACCAGCGGACGTCCGTCGAGAAACGTCTTGCCCTCCACATAAAGCATGACAGCAGTCCGTTTGACCAGTTCGCGCATTGAAAAAATGTCGAAATACGGCTGGATCGAACCGTCCGGCAATTCATATGCCGGGCCGGTCGTCGTATCGGATACCGGCCAGTCGCGGATATTGTCGAAATAGATGCCGTCAAAGCCGTTCCGCACCAGTTCGCGTTCATAATACAGCATCATATCCTGATAGCTCCGCGTCGGCGTATTGTTGTATTCGTCGAAGCTGTTGGCGCGGTAATCGGAGCACCACCATTCATCCTGATACACCGGGTACTCCGCCCAATGGCTGTTCAAATTGCGCGAATTCAGGTAGGGGACCAGGTATTTGGAAACCTTGCCGAAATTGCGTCCGCGCACCAGGTGGCGACGCAGGGACGCCTGACGGTCCTGGCTTTCTCCGCTGAAATATTTCTGGACGAAGGCGTCGATGTCGGCGATTTCGGCATGGGCGGACGCGCGCTGTTCCGGCAGCAGCTTCCGAACCATGCTGTAGTCATACCCGGCCGGGAAAGGGTCGCCCTCTCTCATGGAGCCGAACGTGCTCGATCCGGCCAGCGTCGAAAGCCCCACCGATTCAGGTGTACTGCGGCGCGAAGAAAGTTTCCGCCAATCCTCCGGCTGCGGCTTCACCGGCGTCGCCTGGAACCCCATGACCAGTTCGAACGGCTTATCCCATTCGCAGGGCTTGTTCACCAGATAGACTTTCAGCAGAACGGTATCGCCGTCCCGGTAAACTTCCATCGCCGGTTTCGCCGGGTCGAGGCTCATATTGATGTCCGATTCGGCAAACCAGCTCAATCCTCTGGAAATGCCTCCCAGCCAGATATACGGACGGAAATTGATATCCCCGATCCGTCCCCGCGGATGCATCAGCGTATGCCAGAGCAATCCCGTCTGTTCCGGCAGCAGGTCCAGCGCCGGGTTATGCTTCATGACATTGCCCACCGCGTGAAGCAGTTTGGCAACCTCCCCGCGCAACGGGATTTCGATTACGGCGCTCTCCACCCGGACCGGATGGGCCGGCTTGATCCGCATCGTGATCTTGCACATGCCGTCATAGTCATAATCGTGAGTGCTGAGGATTTCCACTCCGTCCGAACCGAGAGTGGAGGAAGCCTGTACGCGGTCGGGAGAAGTCTCGGTATATTCGAAGGATTTTTCCCGGACGGGGGTTCCGTTGATTTTCAAGACGACCGGCGAGCTCAGGATATTTTCCCCATCCGCCAGAACCCGGTCCCAGAATCCGTCGCGGACCGCATATCCGGTCATCAGGGCATGAATTTCCCGGTCATTCGTTTTCAGCGGCTTGAACGGCGGAACGATCACCCGTTCCAGACCGATCCGGTTGTGCTCCCACGGAAAATTCTTCACCAGGAATTCATGAAAAAGAGTTTTAACCGTACCGTCTTTCATCCGAATCCCGGCTTGAATTTTATAAGTTCCCTCCGCCAGTTCCGGCAATGTCCAGGCGGCCCGGAAACCGGGCGCCGCAATCTTATCCCCCACCGGCTTGCCGGTTGCGTCCGTCACCTGAAATTCAACCCCGGCGATATCATCGGACCGATCAACTTTTGCCTTGATGGTGCGGGTATAAGGATAAAACGCGAAATCAAAATCCTGGGCCGATTCTTTCCGGAGGTCTTCCCAAAGCGCTCCCTTCGGCAGCTCCCAGGAGAAATAACGGCGCAACAGGACTTTGCCCCCATTGTCTTTGATTTCGGCCTGTAAGTTACGAATCGTATGCGAAACTTCCGTATATTTCAGGGCGAAATCGACGCTTTTGCCGGGTTCCGCCTTTTCCTGTTTGTCGACAAAACGCGGCGAAGCATCCGAATCCACCACCACCCGGGCCTGAAGGTCCTGCGCCAGCGCTGTTCCGTTGAACGCCGCAAAACGGATATCGAACTCACCCTGCCGGTAATTCTCGCCCAGTCCTTTGAAATGGATTGCCGGAGCTTCCGGGTCCATGATCATGATCCCCATCTGGTCGGGCTGACAGAAAACCATGCTGCGGTTCCAGCTCGCCTGTTGATTCGGCTGTTTCCAGTCGCGGACCATTTGCAGCCGCCATTCCTTGCCGGTCGGCAGGGAATCGACCTCCAGTTCGGCCAGCGGGATACGCATTTCCATGATCCACCAGCCGTTTTCCGTCGTGGATGCCGACTGAATCTTCGGTGACCAGGGAGTGTTGATTTCGAACGAAGTCCCGCCGTTGCGGACCGGATACTTCAAGCCGAGCAGACTGCCGTGTTGATTGACCAGCAGTTGATACACATTGTTGCCGCGGGGCGGCATCAACAGCAATTCCACCGCGTCGTCCAGATATACCCTGCCGCCGTCCGTTTTGACGCGCGAAACCAGTGTCATCGGCGACGGCGGCAGCTCGCTCCGGCAGGCGAAATAGAGATTCTCCCGGTCGTAACCGATCCGGAAAAACGCGCTTCTCTGCGTCAGGAACGCGCTGTTATGGCGCAATACGCCAAACGTTTCCGCGGCGTCACGCCATTCGTCCCCGCCGAATTTTCCGTCGATCACCGGCCCTTTCGCCATCATCGGAACCCGCAGCAGCGACGTCTCGTTTGCGCCAACCGCCAGCATCGCGGCGAATACCGCAAAAATCAATATCTTCCTTAACATATTTCGTTATTCTCCTGTTTTCTTATGTTCCTGATAAACCTGTTTTATTTCCCGGTCGGTCAGCTTGCGCGAATAAATCCTGAATTCGTCAAGCAGATAATTCCATTCGCTATCCGCCCCCACCGAAAAATGGTCGGACGGAAAGGCTTTTTTCGATATCGGCGCGGACACTTCGCGTTCCGAATAAGGTTCGCCGTTCCGGCTGACGAACACCCGGTTGCCGGACCAGGCCAGCGACAGCAGGTGCCATCCGTCATCTCCGGCAGCCATGAACGGCGGCCGGATAATCGTCTGGTTCTGAATCACGCTGCTGAACATGATCATGGCATGAACGTCACGCTCATAAGGCTTTTTCGTTTTGGGGTCGTTGGCGATCTGAAGCCCGAAATAACCGCTGTTCGATTCGGTGCCGAAAAACATGGTACGCCGCGTATGCGCCGCCGTATCCCACTCCACCGGCTTGAACCACAGCGTAATCGTACCGGAACGGTCGAAATCCAGGTTCCCGGCGGTCCGGTACCGTATTTTGGCGCCATTCTCGCCGCAAAACAGGGCCTTGCCGCGAATTCCGTCCCGAAACGATACTTTGCCGAATGTCAAAATCGACTGGTGCCCCCCCTCCGCCAGCCCGGCCTCAATCGTATCCCGGTCAAAGTCCAGCTCGAACACCAGCGCTTCCGCCGCCGTCGGACGAACGAACTGCCCCGGCAAAGCCCACGGCACCAGCATCACGGTCAGAAGAATCAATCCATACCGCCGCATCATCAGTTCCCCCGCCAGAAGTCAGACTGAGCCAAGGACGAATTATCCGGCACATCGTTATCCGATATAGCATTGACATGACCGTCGAAGAACATGGCGTTGGTCCGTCCGTCATGCCTCGGATAGTCAAACCGGGCCCCGGTCGCCACGCCCGGATATTTGGTATACAGGTTGTAAGCGTGGCTGTAGCCGTTCCAATCGCCGTTCACGGTTTCGCCCATGCGCAGCGCCTGCGACGGTTTTTTGATGGAATTGAGCTTCCGCAGGGCGGACCAATCATTGAAGGTCTGGACTTTCAGATTCATCCCCCAGCTCACGGGTCCGGAGTTGGCGGCGAACCCCTCGATCCCCGGGTATGGAAACGACGGGCACATGTACTTGTACATATTCCGGCTCAAGTTTTTCAGGTCTTCATCCAGATACACGATTTTCAGGAAAGCGAACAGTTGCATCCAGTATTTGTTGGTGTATTCCCCATAAGAGGAACTGGTGTGGAACGGCACCATGAATTCCGCGTAATCATTGCTGTAGACGACAAATGCCGTCGCCGCGGTTTTCAGGTTGTTCGAGCAGGTCGCCTGCCGGGCTTTTCCCCGGGCCTTGTTCAAGGCGGGCAACAGCATTGCCGCCAGAATCGCGATGATCGCGATCACGACCAGGAGTTCAATCAATGTAAATTTTCTCATCCGTTAATCCTCCTCCTATTCCACTTTTCCTGTTTTATTGGCGATCGACCATTATTTACCGGCCAGCAACGCCGCCGGAATCTCGCCGGGGACCGGCAGCTTGATTTCCGCCGCGGCAGCAGCAACCTCGGCCAGTTTGTCCGGGTTGTCGAAACCACGCAGCACCAGCGTATAAACCTGCGAACGATGCCCGGCTGGAACCGACGCCGGAACCGCCGTCATCATATAAAACTTATTGTAGACGGGGCGTTCCCAGAAACAGGCGCTCCGCAGGGCGCCTTTCAGAATTTCCGGATAATACATCATCATCCCTTTCCCGGCATTCGCATCATACACCGCGCACCAGCGTATTTCGCTGGACAGATGCCAATCCTGTTTGCCGTCAAACTTGCCGCTTGTCCGTTCGCCATTGCCTTTCAGGGCATAGTAGTCGGTAATCTCCTTGCCCCAGCAGAACATGCTCGTATAGAGCGAATAAAGCTTCTGCTCGCCGCGCGTGATAAAGTATTTCTGTTCCACAATCCCTTCCGGCGACAGTTGAATCCGATTGAAGAACACGGCCTGGTCAAAAGCGGAAATTTTTTCCAATACCACCAGCTCCCCCTGATAAACCTGACCGCCGGCCAAGTCCACTTTTTTACCGTCACAGGTCAACGAACGGGAAAGAACCTGTTCCGCGCCCCCCTCCGTATGCCCGGCGCCGATAAACATCCCCGGGGCCGTGGCGACAACCGTTCCGTAATAACCAGTCTCTTTTGCCAATTCACGCCCCTGATAACTGATACTGCGGACCGTGTCGCAAAGTTTAGGGCTGATCACCAGCCGGTAATCGCCCGAAACCAACGTGTAGTTGGCCTGCCCGAACAGCGGAAATACGCTTGCCGCCATCGCCAATATCCCGATTTTCACCACTTTTCCAATCATTTCGAACTCCTTGGTTTGTAAATTTAATCCCCGGTGCTCTGTCGCCAGATGACCCGTGGTTTCACTTTTATCACTTCCCGCCCGCCGCAATTCAACAGTTCCACCGCATTGCGGCTGATCTCCGGACGGTTGGTGTCCAGGCTGCTGATCGGCTTGGCCGCGCCTTGACTCCAGAGCGTATTGAAAATACCGGAAAGAAAAATATCGTCCGGGTACTTCATTCCCATCTTTTCCGCACAGGTGCCGATGCGGTTCGCCATATAATCGCTTCCGCAGAAAAATCCATCGTATCCGCGTTTCAGCAAATCCTTCAAATCTCTTTCGCGCAAATCGTCTCGAACATTCAGGCTGAGTCCGTCAATAGCTCCCTGTCCGTATTCCTGAATCGCCCGCTTCATCCCGTTCAGGAGCTGGGTGTTGATATGATTTTTCCAGAACGACGCGGTTTTCGGCAAATCCTCCGCCATCTTGTGATGAACGAACACCAGTTTTCGCCGTCCTTTCTGCAAAAAACGCAACGCCAATTGAAACCCGCCATCTTCGTAATCCACCAACACGGCGGCGCCGGGCGGCTTGCCCTCCGCGTCGAAACCGTCGAGAATCACGGACTTCATGTTCCGGTATTCCCGCAGGAACGGATGCCGCCAGTACCCGAAACCATGCACCAGCACCCCTTTGATCGGAGCACTGAGAAATGTCGTCACACTGGCGCGGCGGAACAGCGAATCGCCCTTCCCGCCCGGTTTGATATGATAACTGACCGGATAGAGGTTCGATTCCAGCAGACACTCCCGGATCGCCTCATAAAACTCACCGTAATAGTCCCCGCTCAACGGCATCACCAGCATCACGAGGCGGTGGGTCAGGTTGACTTCCGAGGGCATTTCATCGTTGACGAATATCCCGGTCCCTTTGACGCCCCGGAGAAGCCCTTCGGCAGTAAGTCGCTTCAACGCGGCTTCCACGGTTTTCTGGCTGACCTGAAAATAGTCAATCAACTCATTTTTCCGGGGCAGACGCCCGTCCGGAAAATCCCCGGCATGAACCCGGCGCCGCAATTCGTCCGCGACGACATCCTGTTTCAATTGCTTCTTCCGACTGTGCATAAAATACAAACCAAAAGGTTGTTTAATAAGGTTGTTTGCTATAATTATAACGTCCATTCGAAGATATTGCAATACCTTAATCAAAGAATTTTTACAGAAAATCGTTCTAACGGTTCCAATGTACCGACATCGTGCCGATGAATTCGGAATTTTGTATCATTGAATTCAAAAAGTCATTGCAAAGGAGATAAAATATTTGACTTCCTGAAAAATCCCGTTATATTACAATAATCATTGTCTATGCTGAATCGGCAACAGCATAGACAATGATATTTTTAGAAAAATAATTATTCTAATACCGATATTCTGATGTTGCAGATTTGAACGATGGCTAGCCGGTGAAATATTGTAACCGGATTATCTATGCCGGATTGCGACAATGGCGATGCGGTCAACCATGTTTTATTTCGGTCCGTCCTTCCAGTACATATCAACAATGTACTGGCTGTCCGCCGGATTGAAGCGGGTGGTATAATAGACGGAACCCGGAGGAGCGTCTTCCGGACGGGCCGGTACCGGCGCCGGCAGCCACCGTTCACCATCAAACCACACGCCCCCGGAAATCATCCCGCCATCAATAAAATCCAGCTCGACGGACGAACTGTGAAAATGATATCCTTTGCCTTTCAGCGCCGTCACCGCCATCGGAATCACAATCGACGAGCCACCCGGCATGGCGACTTCGCAAATCACCCGGGAACCCGTCAGCGGTTTTTGTTCGATCTCAAAACGGAAACGATCTTTCCCGGCGGGATACTTCACCCGCACCCGGAATGGACGAAGCTTTTCCAGCAGATAATCTTCAAGGCCGACCAATCGCCCGGTCTGCAGCATTTCGCCGACACGCCCCATAAACTCATACGCCCCGGAGTCCGCCATCAGTTCATCCACCGTCAACCGGTAAAATTCCCGATAACGCTCAAAGCCTCCCGCCTCCTCCCGCTGATACGGGGCAATCCGCAATACGGCCAATTTTTCGGGCAACATCAGGTTGTCCAGACGGCTCACTTTCTCGAAGGCCCGCCGGAACTCCTCTCCGGACAGGATATTCAATCCCCAGGCCAGCGCAAAAGAACGTGGATCGTCCGCCAGGAAACGATTCAGGAAATTCTTGCCCGGCGTATCATTGCGGGGTTTTGAGTCCAGATAGACCAGAGAACCGTAATGCCCCTGACTGTTGATCCGTCCGGCTCCGGTTTCCCGGATTTCAAAGATATATTTCTGACGGAAATCTTTTCCATGAAAAACCAGACGCCCATCCTGCTTTCCGGTCTGGAAAAGCAGATATCCCATCGCCTCCATCTCCCGGACAAGATACTTCAATAGACTCTCCGCATCCCGGATTTTGAACCGGTAAACTGCCAGCGTATTCAGGCGGATGCTGTGAGACAGATAAATCAATTCCGGTTCCGGCAAACTGCCGGGCAATGGCGGCAATTTCGTTGCATTGCGCAACCGGATATCCGGCAAATCCAGGGCTGGCTGCCCTTCCCGGGGCATGGCGGCTTCCCGGATCCGGCTTAAAACCACTGGAACCATCCCCTTCAGTGTGCCGGAAGTATCGGCAAAGCTCGCCTCTCCGGTAATAACGCCGCCCAATGCCGCATTTGCCGTCATGATCCGCAGGCCTTTGTACGAACTCAACCCGAAATTATCGTCATCCAGCGTTGTAATTCTGAACGCCAGCAGGTTTCGGCGTTGCGCAAGTTTTTTCAACAAATCATAATCCGACGATGCCGGTCCGGCGGAAAGGCCGTTCCAGGGAGTGGACGGCGAAATAACTTTGGTTCTCATGATCAACAACGTCAACAAGCCGTTTTGAAGCTCCAGTTTTGGCGAGCGTTCTTCCCCCAGTACACGGCATGGAATTCCAAGTTCTTCGCGGACCGCCTCCGCCAGCAGTCTGCAGAACTGTCTGGTTTCCCGATCCCGGCTCCCCTCCACCAGAATGATTTCGCGGGTACGGACAGAGGTCCAGTTTCCGTGAGACACTTTCAGATCGTTTACCATACTCCGGGCGGAATACGGCTTGGAGTAGCAGACGCCCCAGCCGATCGCCGCCAGCATGATCAGGACAAATGCGATCTTCCGGGGCAACGATATGCCGGGTTCATCGTGTGCCGTATATTTCCCGGCGTCGCGCCTCAGCACTAATACGTAGAGGGTGTAAATCCCTCCGCAGATCGGCGGAATATAGAAGAAAATCGTATTGATGTCCGAAAAAATCCCGCGCGCCAGCACCATATTGGCGATCCAACTGAAAATAAGGAACCTTCGACTCCAGACGCTCTTTTGCAGAATATTGACCGACGCCGCATATTCCACCAGCGCCCACGTCAATCCGGCCGCGATGATGAGGATCGACAATTCCGGGTTGGCGGAAGTTTTCAGATCGAACGGCAGCCAGAACGTCACCACGGACACGATCACAAGGCGGATCAATAAATAAGTGAATTTGAGAACACTGAAAATCCGTCCGAACACCGAAACGATTTTCAGCTGGATATCCGGTACTGCAAACCGGTTCCGTTCCTCGTCGCCCGCGCTGTTCAGCAGCAGTACATCCCCTTCTTCACGGCTGATGGCTTTGGCCTCCACCAGGCTTTGGACCATCTGCCACTCGGGTGAACGCATCTGCGATAACTTCCGGGAGGCGCGTTCCTCCCGGATCAATTTCCAGACGGTGACCGTCATAAATACCGTGATCACTGCCGGCAACAGATATTCAACCAGTTTCCAAATATCAATAATGAACGCAATAATATCACTGTCAGTCATTTTCCAATACACTTCCCCTCGAGCAGCCGCCCGGAAAAAACCATTGAAAAGCATTTCGCTCCGCAGTACATCGACAGCCCCCTTAATCCTTCATTGCAAAGCCAATTCCCTGGCCGCTTCTTCCACAGAAATTTCGCCCCGCTCGAGGCGTCTGATAATCCCCATGCGTTCCGCCTGGCTTCCTTCATCCAGCTCTTTCAGACGGCCAATAATCCGGTCCAGCCTGGCACGCACCGTGGGATAAGATAATCCCATCATCCGTCCAACCTCTTTCAGGGAACCGGCAGCCAATACAAACATTTCGACAAATTCGCGATCCGCCCCGGAAAGCCGTGCCAACCGCGGTAGCGCGATACGCCCCGCCACCGACAATCCGCAGTCCCCGCAGGAGAGCCGGTTGATCTTCAATTCACCGCCGCAATTCTGGCAGTTGTGCGAAAAAGAATCTCTGGCCATAACCTTAACCTCAAGCATAATCAATGGACATTAATAATTATAATACAAATATAAATAATATCAATATCTATTTAAACTTTTTTGATAATTTTTTTAATATTATTGATTAAAAATCCCTTCATTTATGCGAAGCAATTGAGTTCTGAATGCCAATTCATTTAAAACTGCCGATTCCTTCTTGCAATTTTCACTCCATCGGGCTATACGAAGAAAAATTTTCCGAAAGCCACGTGACCGCCGAGAAAATCGCCTCCGATCAATTGAGCCTCGAGGAAATGAGCCGACGCCGCGGCGACCTCGCCGTGCGCGCCGGAATGAACGGAATTTTCGTTTCCGAATTGCCCCCGTTGTCATCGGGTTTCCACCTGAACAAAGGGCAGCGGACCGGCGAAGTCGTGTCGCCGGAGATCATGCTTTACGCCTATTCCACCGACCGGGAAATCAGCAAACTTCAGGTCGGCGACGAAGCCACCGTTTATCTGCAGGACATCATTGCGGGTTATCCGGCCAGAATCACGGCCATCAACAGCATTGCGGCACAGTTGAAAAACTCGCCGCTGCTCCAGCATTTCGGCGGCCCCATTCCGGTGTATATCGATGAAAGCGCCCCGTCCGGCTCCTATTCCTCGGTCCAGACCCTTTACCGGGTCGAACTCGCGTTTCAGGAGATGCCGGAGATGAAGGCGGGGCGCGTCGCCACCGTCAAAATCCACCATTCGGAACAACTCTACAACAGGGTCAAGCAGTTCGTGCTTTCCATCCTGCGCAGGGAATTCTAAGAGCCGGAAAAATTCAGCGAAAGAGCGCCAGGCACTGACGCATCAGCATTTCCTGTCCGGCGGCGGTAAAGAGTTCCTCCGACAGGGTCCGCGACAACGTTTTACGGTTCGAGCTGTAGAAGAAGGATATTCCCATCAACAGGAAAATATAGACTTCGAACGACATGCCGGCGGGCACCGCGCCCTGTTTCCCGGCACGTTCGAAGATCGCCGCAAGTTCGGCGTAATGTTCCTGATTGATTCCCGGCAGGTGCGGCAAAGCGGTCTCCTCCTCCAGGTTCGCCCAGGCGAGCATCCGCCAGAAGAACGGGTTCCGCTTATGAATCGACATATATTCGCGCAGCAGGGTTTCGGTCAGCCGTCCGGGGTCTTCGCCGACCTCCTCCAGCACTTTGCCTGAAATCAGTTTCATATCGGCAAGCACGTGCATCAGGCAGTCTTCGAAAAGCCCGGACTTGGATTCGAAATACGCATAAATGCGCTGTTTATTCACCCCGGCTTCCGCCGCGATCGCATCGACGGTGGTTCCGTGGAACCCCTGTGCCGCGAACATCTTCACGGCTGTGCTCAAAATGCGGTCACGGGTTTTCCGGGCGCGTTCCTGGACGATTTTCAATCTTCAAACCATTCGTTGCGGTGAGTATTGATAAAGCCATCGTCGTTCAGGTGCGGGTAAGCGCGCCAGACCCGGTCGATTTCCTCCGACTGCCCCGGCGACAGGACTTCGTTCGGATTCAGGCACCAGGTTCCGGGCAGCAGCCCCTGACGGCGCAGCACTTCGTGTATCCCCGGGATGCACCCGGCGAACTGGTGCGCGGGATCGAAAAACGCCGCGTTGCAGTCCGTCACCTGAATATTGCGGGTCAACATTTCCGCCGACACCGTACCGCCTGCGTCCACGATCCGGTGGCACTCCTCAAGCAGTTCCACCGCCTTCCGAGTCCAACAGCACCAATGCCCCAGCAACCCGCCTTTGATGCGCAATTTCCGGTCGTTGATCTGATATTCGGAGAGCAGATCGATGACGATATTGTCGTCGTTGCCGGTGTAGAGGGTAATGTCTTCGCGCCCCGATTCGGCCAGCGCGCGCACCACGTCGAACGTCTGGTAGCGGTTGAACGGAGCCATTTTGATACCGATCACGTTTTTAATGGTCGCAAATTCACGCCAGAATTCATACGGCAGAATCCGTCCGCCGACGCTCGGCTGAAGATAGAATCCGATCACCGGTATGATTTCCGATACCTTCCGGCAATGCGCCAGCATTTCATCGATGGATGCGTTTTTCAGGGCGGCAAGGCTGAGCAGTCCGGCGTCGTAACCGAGCGAACGCTCGAACTCGGCTTCTTTCAGAGCCTGCGCCGTGGGGCCGCAGATACCGCCGACTTTCATCACCGGTTTGCCCCGCCGCGCGCTCCATTCGTCGATGAATCCGGCGGTCTGGCGAAGCACGGGCTCGAACAGGCCGATTTCGGGTTCCCGGATTTCGAACTGGGTCGAATGAACGCCCACCGCCACGCCGCCCGCTCCGGCGTCGATATAATAACGCGCCATCGCCCGCTGGTAACGCGGCTGGAATTCACGCTTTTCGTTCAGAGCCAGCGGCATGGCCGGAATGACCATCCCTTTGCGGAAATTATTTAAAATCACGTCCGTCATTCTTCACCTCAGAATTTACCGTTGTTTACTTCAAAATGAGTGGGTTTGCCGAGCGAGCGCCCGCCGTTCTTGAACCATTCGGCCTGCATTTCGATCATCTTCTCCAGCGGCATCCGCGGATAGCCGAACAGCGAAAACGACTTCGACGCGTTGTTCAGATAGCATTTATCGCCGGGTGTCCCGACGTACGTTACCGAACGGTCCAGCAGCCGGCCGAAGATCTCCGCGATGTATTCCACCGGTATCGTTTCCGGGCCGGTGATGTTCAGCGCGACCGCCGGAGAAGCGGCTTGCTCCAGGGAACGGAGCGCAAAACTGTTGGCGTCGCCCTGCCAGATCACGTTGAAATGCCCGACGGAGTTGTCAACCGGCTGATTATTCCAGACTTTAGAGGCAATATCATGCAGTACGCCGTAACGCAGGTCGATGGCGTAGTTCAGGCGGAACAGCAACACCTTGGTGCCGTATGTCCGGGAACAATAGGAAAAAATCCGCTCGCGCCCCAGGCAGGACTGCGAATAATCCCCCACCGGGTCCGGCACGACGCATTCCGTACAGCCGCCGGTTCCCGCGCCGACCAGCGGATACACGCAACCGGTCGAAAACACCACAATCCGGCTGTCTTTGAAATGTTCTCCAACATGAGCCGGAGCCAAAACATTCATCGCCCAGGTCAAGTCTTCCGCGCCGCCGGTGCCGAATTTGCGCCCGGCCATGAAAATCACATTCGGAACCTGCGGCAGTTCCCGTACCGCGTTCCGGTCAAGAAGATCGCAGCTGATGGTTTTGATGCCCCACTCCTCCAGCTTGCGCCGTCCCTCCGCGTCGCTGAAACGCGACACGCCGATTACCTGTTTGGCGCAACCGGCTGCCTTGATGGCGTTGACCGCCCGGCGGCCGAGGGTCAAGCCCATTTTGCCGTTGATTCCCAGGATCATGATATCGCCGGGAAGCCGTTTCATCATTTCGATCAGCTCGAAATCCGGTTCCGACAACAGACCGTCGAGCATTTCCTCGTTCAGCGGATAATCCATAACTACATACCTCCGAATTTGAACTATAGAGATAATTTACCACCACTACCATCAATTTTAAAGATGTACCTGACTGGAGGCACACTTTTGACTGGCATCTTTTTTTGTGGATCACCTCATGTTTTAACATCTCCTGACAGACCGGATGCTTTCATAATTTCATCATCGTTCTGATGGCGTTGAAGCTTCCATTTTCGGCATTGAATTGAAATCTTTTCCTTCTTTTCAGCTTTTGCGTCTTTCCCGAATGATAGATTTATTTTGATCTTACCATCGATCTCCATATTTTCAGTCACATAAATATTTTTGTTTAAAATGGCATCACGACAAAGTTCCAACGACATATTTTCACAATCATAAAATTCCAGCTCAAAATGCTCTCCCTGTTTGGAGCGCAATAATAGTGTCAGCTCGATCGAATTACCTGTGACCGCAGTTCTCCAGCAAAGCCATACCAGCCGGTAATTATCGAAATAATTATTTAAATCTCTCGTTTCTTCGTTACTCGATACCGCGACAACGACTTTTTGAGCCGGCTTCTGTGCCGAAGCAACGGGAAAGCCCAAGACTCGTTTTTCAAGGAGGGAGGCTATTTTGTCATGATCGTAATCATGGTCAAACCCATTTCTTTTGATCCATTCAAAAAAAATATTCAAAACAGTTTTCAGTTTGCCTGGATCACCGGCTCCATTGAATATGCCGTCTTTCAGGTAACAAGCCAACCAGTCGAATCTGGACTCCGGATGACCGCTTTCTCCGACATTGACCTGTATCGGTTCAAACGGACAATTCAGGTATTTTGTGCCATGTAAATCGATTTTCACCCACCAGCCCGGATTATCACAGGATTCAATGGCTATTCCGCGCATCCGACCGGAGTCAGCGTCAAGATACCAAATAAGGTTTTCCCATTTCCGCATTTCTTTAAATATCATCATTTTTCTTTAATCCTTGAAGGTTATTCAAGACAAATCAAATTAACTTCATTCTGATCTAAAAAGCATTCACATATTTAGAATAAAACCAACTGGTTGTTTTTATATGATACATCCGCCTTTTCGCTTTGTCAAGAAAAAAAATCCGCTTCGTCCAATAAAAAGTAAAAATATGTCTTTCTGAACTGGAAATTCCCGCAAACAAAGTTAATATTATAGGGTAAATGCAAGATGAAGCGGAGAAAGCATGGCAATATTGGTTTTTATCAGAAAAATCTACCGTTTGACGATATCGCTCCTCTGGTTGCCGGTGGTCATGATCCCGGCCCTGTGGAAGCATCTGTTCAGCGGGACCTATTGGAAAAAGGTCTACCGGCTTTCATTCTGTGTCAACAGGTGGGCTCGCGGGCTGGCTCGCTGCATGGGTTTGAAAATCCGGGTCCACGGCGACCCGAAAGAGGCGAACGGCGTATTGATCGTGTCGAACCACTGCGGATACCTGGATGTCATGACGCAAGGCGCCGTGTTTCCGATCCGCTTTGCGCCCAAACAGGAAATACGGTGGTGGCCGTTTCTGGGCTGGTACCTCGGTTTGAGCCTGCCCGTATGGGTCGACCGTCAATCCCCCCAACAGTCGGTAAAGGTCATGGAGGCATGCCGCGAAACCCTGAAAAACGGCATTAACATGTTGGTTTATCCGGAAGGCACCAGCACCAGCGGCGAAGAAGGGCTGCTGCCGTTTAAATCGACCGCGTTTGAGGCGGTCTGCGGGCAGGATATTGCGATCCTGCCGGTATTATTGATTTACCGGAAAACACCGGACGGATTTCCGTTGCCCTGGTTCGGCAAGATGAAACTGTTTCCGCATTACTGGCATATCATCGGTTACCGCAGGCAGGAGGTTGAAGTATTCATCCTGCCCAAAGTCATTCCCGGAGAACGAAACCGCAAGGAGCTGGCACTGTACATGCATGAACTGATGGAGAAAAAATACAAAGAATTGAAAGAAAACATAAATAAGGAGCAAGCGAATGAACATTAAGGACTGGTTGAAATATTTCGGCATGGCCTGGGATATGCTGATTGACCTGCCGTTACCCAAAAAAGTAGTCGACTTCAGCGACGACGAATCCTATGACATCAATGCTCAACGCTGTTTTCCGCTGGTCGGATTGCTGGTCGGGCTGCTGACGATCATCCTCGCCGCACTCCTCAGCAAAATGATGAATATGAGCGCCGCCGCCATCTTGTTTGCGGCAATCATGACGATTTTCATCGTGCTTAAGGATTCGGCCCGCAGCCTGGGCTCGCTGGTGTCGTTCATCGAACTCAAAACCGAGAACGTCGCCACCGTAACCGCCCTGTACAACATGAAAGGCAATATCAATATCCGCCAGCCGCAATCATTGGTGGCGGTGCTGAGCATTTTCCTCGTCATGATCTTTTACCTGCTGATGTTCGGGCTCATGATCATCTACAATTGCTATTTCTGGATGCTCCTGGTCTTCATGCTCTCGTTCACCATACAGGGAACGCTGGCCACCGTGCCGTCGGTCGGCGACAAAAAGCCGCTGATCGCGGTTCCGCCGCAGGGTGTACTGCAAATCTGGTATATCGCCGGGTTCATTTCGCTGTTCGTCATGTTTTATGCGATGCCGGGGTCCATCTTCGCCACGCTGATCACGTTTGCCCTGGCGTTTCTCGGCACACAGTGGCTGGGCCGGTTCAGTGAAAACAAGGTCGGCGGGATATCGATCAACATGATCGGCTTTGCCGGGTTCATCTTCGAAGTGATCGCATTGCTCATCGGAATCATTTTCCTGGTTTGAGCACAGCCTTTAAACAGAAAAAGCCTGCCCTTCATCCGGGCAGGCTTTTTATTTCCCCATTCCGTGAAACCGGAAACAGGCCTACTTCTATTCAATAAAGATATTCCGGCTGGTGAATACCGGTTCGCTGGTCAGGTTAATGCCGAGCCGGCGCAAACCGGCTTCGTCTCCCGGAGGCGGCAAATGACTGATGTGCATTTCGCAATTCTGCAACTTGGAAAGCATTTCCATCGCCAGACTGGCGGCGGGGTTCGACGGTACGCTCACGCTGAGCGCAGTCAGGGTTTCCACCAGAGTCAGACTGATCTGCTTGTTGTGAAGAACATCGCGCTTGAGCTTGCTGACCGAATCAATGACTTCCGGCGATAACAGGTGCAGGCCGTCCGGCAGGCCGGCCAGATGCTTGATCGCGTTCAAGATGCAACTGGACGCCGCATGAAGCAGCGGGGAATTTTTGCCGGTAATGATCGTCCCGTCCTCCAATTCGAGCGCCGCGCCGCAGAAGACGTTTTCGCTCCCCTTGCCCGGCTGGGATTCGGCGGCCTTGGCCGCTTCGCGGGCCGGGGCCACCACCCGGCGGTCCAGTTCGGTCACGCCCAATTCATCCATCAGCAGCTTGACCCGTTCCGCCGCGGCTTTGTCGCCATGTCCCGAAGCATGATCGCGCAACGACCGGAAATAACGGCGGATGATCTCCTGCGCGGCGGCATGGCGGACCACGGCCTCGTCGGTGATGGCGAAGCCGACCCGGTTCACCCCCATTTCGGTAGGCGAAGCATACAACTGGTCGGCATCCATGATCCTGGCGCAGATACGGCGCACGACCGGGAAAATCTCAATGTCGCGATTGTAGTTGATCGCGGTCCGCCCGCGGGCTTCCAGATGGAACGGATCGACCATATTCACATCGCCCAGGTCGGCCGTGGCAGCTTCGTAGGCGATATTCACCGGGTGCTTCAGCGACAGATTCCAAACCGGGAACGTTTCGAACTTGGCATATCCGGCCCGGACGCCGCGTTGGAATTCATGGTAGACCTGCGACAGACAGGTCGCGGCTTTGCCGGAACTCGGCCCGGGGCCGGTCACCACCACGATCGGGCGTTCGGTTTCGATATAGGCATTGGCGCCGTATCCGGCGGCGCTGGCGATGGTGTCGATGTCGGTCGGGTATCCTTCGATGGAACGGTGGGTGTAGACCCGGATTCCGCGCTGTTCCAGACGTTTCAGGAAGATCCGGACCGCGGGCTGGTCGCAATACCGGGTCACTACCACGGCACGCACGTTCAGGTTCCAATCGCGCAGATCGTCAATCGTCCGCAGCGTGTCAATATCGTAAGAGACCCCGAAATCGGCGCGAATCTTGCGCGCCTCGATCGCCCCCGCGTAAATACAGATGACAATATCCACCTTGTCTTTAAGCCGCTGCAGCAGTTTGATCTTGGCGTCCGGATCGAATCCGGGCAGGACGCGCGCCGCATGGTAGTCGCAAATCAACTTGCCGCCGAACTCCAAGTAAAGTTTATCCCCGAAATGGCTCGCCCGTTCCAGGATCGCTTCGGATTGTTCGTTCAGATATTTTTCGCTGTCAAAACCGATTTTCATTATAACTTGCCTTTAGCCTGTTTTGTGCATTCAAAAAGATCAATATAACCTTGCTCGGCAGTGAAAACAACATGATTTCCTCAATTCAGAGGAAGTTTTTCAAAATCGATCTCCGAAACCGTCCAACGCCGCAACAGACCATCCGCTTTCCCGTGCGAAATCCTCCGGTAGCGCGTGACTTTGTCCGGCATTAAAAAAGAACGCGGCGTCCGCTGTTCCAGATAAACCTCCGTTCCGTCGCGCCGGACACCGAACTCCGGCTCCTCGAGCGCCGCCTCCGTCCGCACATAAACGCCCTGATCACGGTAAACAATCCGATAGGCATATTTACCATCGGGCTTTGCCAGATCACGCCTGAAATCCTGCCGGATATACGCATAATCGCATTCACCGAAATAAATCAACACTTTAAAGTGTTTTTCATCATCCGATTGCAGCTCCCAGACGCCTTGCGCGCTGAAGCGGCCGGCATCAAGCCCGCCGCCGCAGCCGCTCAGGGCAAGCAACAGCCCCGGGAGCAAAAATTTATTCGCCGGAATGAGCCGCCTTGAACAAATCGATCGCGGCAAGCAATTTTTCTTCATTGTGATCTTCCGTCATCAGCCAGGGAGCCGTCATAAAACCGAGCAATTTCGGGTCGTTCCGCAGGTGTTCCCGACAGAACTTCACGGTATCGGCATAATTCGAATCGAAGGACCAGTTGCTCCCCGTGGGAACCTGCTCATACCCCATTTCCGAGAGTTTCAGATACGTGAGCACATAGGGGCGGATGGCTTCCGGCAAGGCATCGATGTTGAATTCCGCGCCATAGTACCAATTACTCTGAACCACATCCAGCGGCACGTTTTTGCGGAAAACGTCCGAATCGCAATGCCAGAGAATGTCGGACCACATCCACGACCGGCAACCGGCGCCGCGAACCGTGTCGATATAAAAATTCAGGTCATCCCACCAGAGTTGCCCCTGCCGCACCACCACATAATTGTAATAACGCTGGTGGGCGCCGGTTTCCTCGTCCATGCCGATATGCAGGAAACGGGGGCCGTCGAACAGTTCGCCCACCTCGCGGATCACATCCCGGCAACAGTCGTAGTACTGCGGCGTGGAGAGCATCCGGGCATAAATGCCGAGCCATGTATCATGGCAGGAGGAAAAATTGAGTTTGGGAATCGGCTCCAGCCCCAGATCGCGACAGCGCCGGAGTTCCTCGCGGAGCTTGGCGCCGCTCCAGGCTCCGTTGACGCCGAGCTCGGGACGGCTCTGGTAGCGGATTCCGTCCGCCACGTCGATAATCACCATATTGCCGCCGGCCTCGGCGAAACGGGTCAGGGTTTTCCGCCAGAGCTTTTCGTCGAATTGCAGGTCCGGCGAATAAGCCCGGTCGTGTAATTTCTCGAATTTTTTGAATTCCGGCCTGTCGGGCATGTGATCTTCCCACAGGTTCGATCCCAGATGCAGCAAAATGGACTTAATCATAACCGTCTCCTGTTTTATCATAATCCAAATGTAATATAACCAGAGAACAGCCCCATTCAAGCACCGGCCGGAGAAATCGCGATCAAAACCACGGACAATCCAACCCATTTCTTCGAATGTCCATCTCTTATTCCAATGTCCCTGCAAAACGACATTGTCCGTGGTGTTGCCGAATCACCACGGACAATGTTCTGTAATATAATGCAGTTTCAGGAAAAGTCAAATTCGTCGAAAATCCGGCTGGAATAAGAATTTTCTTATCATTCCGCGACATCCCCGGGCAGTGGATCATGTCGATATAACGGCTTCCGGCAAACACTCAATATCCGCCGTCCGGAAAGCCGGAGCAAGGCGTTTGAAATTTTTACCCGCCCTGCCCGGCTTGAACCGGAAATCAAAGCTTATCGACAAATTTTTGCCGGAGTTCGCGGAACTTCGCCTGTGATTCCCCACTTATTTCAATCTTGCCGAGAACACTGGGGTGCGGCATGCCGTCGCGATACGCCGCCGGGTCCGGGGTCCAATCGTCGTTGCGGCAGCGCTCCCGTACTTCCGGGTCGCGGAAATCCGGAACTTCCAACGGTACGCCGCCGGACAGGGCCGAACGATAACCGAGAATCCCGATGGAAGTCATGTCAATCGCCTTGTAAACGTCGATGATCGGACGCGACTGTTCGACGATCGCCCGGTGAAAATAATAGCTGGTGAAGTAATCGCCTCCACCATGCCCATACCGCACGGCGCCGCGCGCGAAATCGGGAAAATTCGGTTTATAATGCATCGTCTTCACCCGCGGCGGATCGTAGTCGAACGGCTCGTAATGCACCCGCAGGCGTTCGTCCTGCTGACTGGATTCCATCGTTCCCCGATTGCCGCAGATCCGGACCCGGTTGCCGTGATCGCGCAGTTCGGACCACGGAATGATCTTGACCAGGGCGCCGTTATCCATCCGGCACATCAGGACACTGCTCAGGTCGCTCATTTTGGGCCGTCCGAAGTTCAGCGGGTCGGCGTGATCGTAGGGCACGACAAAACCATTGACGCTGGCCGGGCGCGTGCCGGTAATCAGCATGACCGGCCCGATGGAATGCGTCGAGTAATAAGTCACCGGCAGCCACGAGCGCCAATGGTCCGGACCTGAAACCAACCCCGCCATTTCCTCGGCGGAGATCGGATGGACATACTCCCCCTCGCCGTATTTGAATTCGCCGATTTCACCGGCCTGATACAACCGCGCCATCTCCAGATTCTCCGCCGAAAACGGATAATTCTCCGCCAGCATGTAAACCCTGTCCGAGGCCTCCACCGCCTCGACCAGACGTACACCTTCCGCCATCGTCAACATCGCCAGGCACTCGCTCATGACGTGTTTGCCCGCCTCCAGCGCACGGGTCACGGCCCAGACGTGTTCGGTGGCATAGTTGGCGACAATCACCGCGTCAAGATCATGGCGGAGCATCTCCTCGTAATCGGTGTAAAAAGTAACTTTCGGGTTGGCAAGTTTTTTCTCGGCATTTTTCAACAGCGGTTCAAAGGTATCGCAAACCGCCGTCAGTTCGAATCCGACCTGATCGGCCACGCTGCCCAGATAACTGCCGCGACGGGCGCCGAATACCCCCAGTTTCATTTTTTTGCTCATCATGTTCTCCTGTCCGGTTAAAAAGTTCCGTTTCTTTTATTATTATAACACGCCGTTTACAGTTTGTAATTCCGATGTCTTCCATTATATTTACAGATAAAACCTGATTATTATAAAATTGCGACTTATGCAAATGCTCCACGTCACCAATGCCGGGGTATACCGGCACGCCGAAAAATACCGGCAGACCGTCCCGGCCAAATGGCTTTCGCTTTATGTGAAAGGACTGGTGAAAAGCACCAGCTATTTCCCGGACGGCAAGCTGTGCCGTACCTTCGGCCCGGACGATTGCCCGCAACTGCTGGTCAACACGCCGGGCATGGTCATGGATTTCGTTTTCGGGCCGGAACGCGAAAACTGGGTGCTGATGCTGGATTTCCCCGCCCTGAACTACGACCCGGAACGGCATGAAATTTATCTGGAAAACCAAGGCAGGCGTTTTGTCCTGCCCCACGCCATTGCGGTACCGGCGCCGGATTTCCAGGCGGTCCGCGGCCTGTTTTCCTCGATCACCGCGGCATTTCGCAGCGCATTGCCGCAGGAGCAACTTCGGGCCGACCTGCTGTGCGGCTATCTGTTCTCCATCTTTTTCCGCGACCGGATCTCCGACTCCCCCGCCGAAGCGCTGAAACGACTGATCGACGACGATCCCCGGCAGGAAACCGCGCTCGCTGAACTCTGCCGCCAAGCCGGTTACAACCGCGACCACCTGCGCCGCGAATTTCAGGCGCGCTTCCGCATTTCACCCGGCGAATATCGGACCCGGAGGCGCCTGCAGGAAATCATGCACCTGATCACCTACACGCATTTGAGTTTGAAAGAGATTGCTTTTCAGACCGGGCTGAAACATGTGACGCACCTGAATGCGTTGATGCAACAGCACTATGGGCAGACCCCGACCGCGCTCTGCCGCCAATACCGCCGCAGCAGCATCGGCGCGCAGGCTGAAAGCACGCTGCCGCCATTGATGTGAGCCTATTTCCCCGCCGCGTTCACCAGTTCACCGGCGTGCGCCAGTGCCGCCTTGCCGCCGCCCAGCATCCGGGCAAGCTCGGCCAGACGCGCTTTCGGCGTCAGGCGGGTAATCCTGGAATAAGTGCGCCCCTCGACCACTTCCTTTTCCACGGTGTAATGCCGGTCGGCACAGGAGGCGACCTGGGCCAGATGCGAAATACAGAGCACCTGCCGGGTCGCGGCCAGCGCTTTCAGTTCGCGGCCGACCTGATTGGCGGTTTCGCCGCCGATATTGACGTCGATTTCATCGAACAGCAGGACAGCCACCTCGTCGGCGTCCGCCAGGACCGTTTTCAACGCCAGCATGACGCGCGAGAGCTCCCCGCTGCTGGCGATGCTTCGCAACGGTTGCATCGCCTCGCCCGGGTTGGCGGAAAACAGCATATCGACCCGGTCAAAACCGTTTTCGCCGGGGTCGACCTGCGAAAAATCCATCCCCAAAGCACTATGCAGAAATCCGAGCCGGTTCAGTTTTTCGACGACCCGGGCGGTCAATTCGTCAGCCACCGCTTTGCGCCGGGCGGAAAGAATTTCCGATTTTTTCAGCAATTCCGCCGTCAGGCTTTTTTCTTCGGCATCGAATTCCTGTCGTAATTTTTCGGAATTCTGATAAGCCTCCAACCGTTCATCCGCCTGTTGCAGGGCTTCCAGCACCTGCTCCAGCGACGGCCCGTAGCGGCGTTTCAGCGTCTGCAGCGCGGCTAAACGCGATTCCAACTCGGCGAATTCTTCTTCATTCATCTCGATATTGCGGCTGAAATCCTCAATACTGCCCGCCAGGTCGCGCAGCAATTCACCGGCCTGATCGCACAAACGCAACATCTCCTCCCCCTGCCCGGGCGTATTGCGCAACATATCCTGAATATGACGGTACACCGCGCCAAGCTGGTCGGCGATCGAATTTTCCGATTCATTGAGCATCCGCACCGATGCGGACGACAGCTCCATGATCTTTCGCGCGTCAGCCGCCAGCCGGTGCCGGGCCGAAAGCTGTTCATCCTCGCCGGACGCCGGATTCACCCGCCCGATCTCCTCCATCATCAACCGAAGATGCCCGGCCTCAAGCGCGGACGGCATATCGGCGAAAAGCCGTTCGCGCCGCTCCCGCAGCGATTTCAGTTTCGCGCAGACGGCAGCGCAATCCCCGCGTTCTTTTTCCAGCTTGCCGTAACGGTCAAGCAGCCTCAACTGGCAGGTCCTGCTGAAAAGCGAATGATGCTCGTTGGCGGCATGAACATCCACCAGGAACGCCCCGATCTTCTGAAGCGTCTCCAGCGTCACCGGGGTATCATTGATGAAATTGCGGTTCTGGGTCCGGGTAATCACCCGGCGCAGTTGAACTTCCCGGCTGCCAACGTCAAATGCGAGCCCGGCGCTTTCAAATTCGCCGGCCAGCAGGGCGGCGGTTTCCGGGTTCAGGTTGATTCCGGCGGAAATTTCGCAGCGGTCCTCGCCGGAACGGATGCTCCCCTTGTCGGCACGGGCGCCGAGCAGCAGGGTGATCACTCCCAGCAGGACGGATTTTCCCGCGCCGGTTTCGCCGGTGATCACGTTGAGTCCGTCGCCGAATTCGACATCGGCGGCGGCGATCAGCGCCAGGTTTTTTATTTTAAGCCAGCAAAGCATTGTAAATCCTCATAGTTTATATAATTTGCGCTTCAATCACCGCAATATCAAATCGATTTCCATAATTTTCGCTTGAAAAATCATCTTTGCGGATCATAATATGGACATGACAAAATTGACGAAAGATCATTTCATCCCGGAGGAAGAGCCGCTGAACGTCCTGCGCCGTTCGCCGCAATTCCCGTATCCGCTGCACAATCACGATTTTTCGGAACTGGTAATCGTGTATGGCGGCGAGGGACTTCATTTCTCCGGACAGACCGAACATCGGATCGAGGCCGGCGATGCGTTTGTCATCAACGGTTCCGTGGAACATGGCTACCGCGACACCCGCGACCTCTGCCTGGTCAATATCCTGTTCCTGCCGGAAAACATGAACCTTTCGCTGCTGGACCTGCCGATGTCTTCGGCCTTTCACCTGCTGTTCACGCTCGAGCCCGAATTCCGAGACCAATGCAAGGCCGCCGGATACCTGCACCTGACCCCGGAACAGCTCTCCCGGGCCATGTCCCTGGTCGATACCATGGAAAGCGAACTCCAGTCCCGTCGCAAAGGCTACCGGATGCTGGTGGCCGGGTGCTTCATGCAACTGGCGGCGCTCCTGATCCGCTATTACGAAGACCCTGAACGCCCGATTCCGCAGAAAATGCTGAAAATGAGCGAGATCATGGTTTATCTGCACCGCAATTACCACAGCCGGATCAGCATCGAACAGCTCTGCGCTTCCGCCGGCATGTCCGAGAGCACCCTGAGCCGCGCCTTCAAGCAAGCCGTCGGAACCACGCCGCTGGACTATTGCAACCGTCTGCGCCTCCGCCGCGCCGCCGAACTCCTCCGCAATACCGACATGAGCATAGCCGAAATCGCCGAACATTCCGGCTTCGACGACAGCAACTATTTCAGTCGTACGTTCCGCCGCCAACTGGGGCTCTCGCCCCGGATTTACCGTCAACAAAAGCTGCCGCGGTAGGCGGCGCTTCCCGCCCACGGCCCGTTCCGGGTTGAATTTCGCCCCGGAAATGCTATATTACAAAATTCTGTTTTTTCGCTAAAATAGAATTTTCAATAACAAAACAAGGGTGTTTAATAGTACGATTTCAGGTGAAAACGACTGTTTTTCACTACCCGGAACCGACAGCGACAAATGATTGCCCGGAGTTTTTCCGGCGCAGCCGGATGGCATTCCGCAGTCTATTTTTCGTGGATAATCGTGTGTTTTTATGAAGTTTGACAGAATTATGACCAAAAGATAACTAAAATAAATCAGGAGAAAATCATGAACAAAGAGTTGAGCGTTTTGATGACAACCGTACTGGCGGCAGGGCTTTTGTCCGTCGCCGGATGCAAAAACGGCAATCAGGAGTGCCCGAAAGCCGCAGCCGCAGACCAGGCGGTCGAAACCGCCCCCGTCGCGCCGGAGGAAACCAAATCGGCCGAACCCGTGCCGGAAACCAAGGCCGAGGCCGCCCCTGTTCCGGCCCCTGCCCCTGCCCCGGAAGCCGTCAAACCGGCTGAACCCGCGTCCGTCCCGCAGACGGAAACTCCGGTTGCCGTCGATGAAGCCTTGAGCGGCGACTGGGTTGTGACCCGGCTGGCCGGAGCCAAGAATATCGTGACCGGCGGCAAAGGACCGCACATTGATTTCCGCGACGCTTCCCGGATTTCCGGCAACAGCGGCATCAACACCATCGGCGGCGAATACAAAACCGGCGAAAACAACCAGCTCAAATTCGACCGCATGATCAGCACCAGAAAGGCCGGGCCTCAGGATGCGATGGATTATGAACGGATTTTCCACCAGACGTTGCAGAAAGTCGCTTCATACAAAATTTCCGGCGACACCCTTTCCCTCCTCGATGCCGACGGCAACGAACTGATGACCCTGAAAAAGCAATAACCGTTCTTTCGACCAAACAAACCGGCCCGGATGTCAGACTCTGATATCCGGGCCGTTCTTTTAATGGGTTGGAAGCGCTCAGGAAATCGACTTGAGCCATTCATTGCCCGAAGCGTCGGACGGCATCCGCCAGTCACCGCGGGGAGAGAGCGCGATACTGCCTACTTTCGGCCCGTCCGGCATGCAGTTCCGTTTGAACTGCTGCTGGAAAAACCGGCGTAGAAAGAGCTTGAGCCATTTTTCAATCGTTTCCGGCGAATAGGTTTCCCGGAACACATGGGCGGCCAGATAGAGCAATTTAGCGGGCTCCGCGCCGTATTTGATGAAATGGTACAGGAAAAAGTCGTGAAGTTCATAGGGCCCGATCAACGTTTCGGTGGTCTGCTGAATACTGCCGTCCTCGGCGGGCGGCAACAGTTCGGGACTGACCGGAGTATCGGTAATGTCCCGCAGGACGGCGCTTAACTCGCCTTCGGAATTTTCGGCGATATTGTCGATCAGGAAGCGGATCAGGGTTTTCGGGATCGAACAGTTGACCGAGTACATCGACATATGATCGCCGTTAAACGTGCTCCAGCCAAGAGCGATTTCGGACAAGTCGCCGGTACCGATGACCAGCCCGCCGTGCTTGTTGGCCAGGTTCATCAGAATCCGGGTGCGTTCGCGCGCCTGGGCGTTTTCGTAAGTGGTATCGATCACCGCCGGGTCATGCCCGATGTCTTCGAAGTGCTTCAGAGAAATCCCTTTGATGTCGATTTCGCGCAGTTCCGCGCCGAGGAGATTGCTCAGCTTCACCGCATTATTGTAGGTTCGTCCGGTCGTGCCGAAGCCGGGCATCGTCACTGCCATGATATCGGAATGGGGGCGCTCCAACAAGTCACAGGCTTCGACACAGACCAGCAGCGCCAGCGTCGAATCCAGCCCGCCGGAAATGCCCAGCACCATGCTCCGGGCGCCGGTATGCTCCAACCGTTTGGCCAGCGCGGAAGCTTGAATACTCAGGATTTCGAGGCAACGCTCCCGGCGATGCTCCAGATCTTCCGGCACAAACGGCAGGGGGGGCAGGTAAGCGTAAGCCGGGTCCGGCGATTCGGGTACATTTTCAAGCCGGACGCGGCGGAATTCCACATCGCATTTGACATCGTTGAACGAACTTTCCGAATAACGCGCATTGCGCAGGCGTTTCAGGTCGATATCCGCGTAAATCGTGCTGCTTTCGCGGTTGAAACGACGATTTTCCGCCGCCAGCCGCCCGTTATCGGCGATCAGCGCATGCCCGCTGAAAACGCAGTCCGTGGTCGATTCATGCACTCCGGCCGACGCCATGGCATAAGCCGCCAGACACCGCGCGCTCTGCTGGCGCACCAGTTCCCGCCGGTAATCGCCTTTGCCCGCCAATCCGGTGCCGGCGGAAAGATTGCAGATCACTTTCGCCCCGCCCAACGCCAGTTTTGAACTCGGCGGCACCACGCCCCAGAGGTCTTCGCAAACTTCCACGCCCAGCGTAAAATCCGGTCCGCAGTCAAAAATCAGATCCGTGCCGAACGGCGCCGGGCAACCATCGACTTCCAGTTCCGTCCGGCGGATGTTCATGCCGGAGGTAAACTGCCGTTTTTCATAAAATTCACGATAATTCGGCAGCAGGGATTTCGGGACAATCCCGCAAATCCGTCCTTGCTGGGCCACCACCGCGGCATTATAAATCGCGTCGCGATAACGCAGGGGCATGCCGAAAATCAAAATCGTTTCACGGGTTTGCCGCGCCAGCGCCGCGCCGTTTTTCTCCGCCGCCGCCAGTAATTGCTCCTGAAAAAACAGGTCGCCGCAACTGTAGCCGGTCAGGGACAATTCGGGGAACAACGCCACGGCGGCGCCCATGCCGCAGGCCGCGTCATATTCCTTCAGCAGGACTTCACGGTTGAAGTCCGTATCGCCGACCCTCAGCACCGGCACCACGGCCGCTACGCGATAAAACCCGTACATAAACTATTTCCTTGTTTTGTCGGCGTACCAGTCGGGCGTAATCCCGAGGCGGCCGATTTTATAATGGATCACCCGCGGCGACAGATCCAGTTCGCGCGCCGCGGCGGACATGTTGCCGTGATTGCGCTTCAGGGATTCGACGATCAATTCGCGTTCATAGGAGTTCACCAGCGTGTTGAACGAAGCGTTGTCGTCCGGCAGCAGCGCGGTACCGGATTCCTTGCCGGTCTGGAGCGACGGCGGCAGGTTGTAACCGTGAATGCAGTCGTCGGAAGCAGTCAGGACCGCGCGTTCGATGCAGTTTTCAAGTTCACGCACGTTGCCGGGCCAATGATAACTCATCAACATATTGATCGCCGGCGTGGAAAGCCGGACGATGTGCTTGCCGTACCGCAGGTTATGCTTGGCGATAAAGTGTTCCGCCAGCAAAATGATATCGCAGCGGCGCTTGCACAGATCGGGCATCGTGATCGGAAAAATGTTCAGGCGGTAATACAAGTCCTCGCGGAACTTCCCCTGCGTCATCAGTTCTTCCAGGTTGCGGCTGGTCGCGGCCAGGAAACGCACGTTCGCGCGCAGTTCCTCGCTGCTGCCGACCCGCGAAAACGTCCGTTCCTGCAAAAAACGCAGCAGTTTCACCTGCGTGGACAAACTCAAATCGCCGATTTCATCCAGAAACAGCGTCCCGTCATCGGCCAGTTCGGCGCGCCCGAGCCGGCGGCTGACCGCACCGGTGAACGCCCCTTTTTCGTGTCCGAACAATTCGCTCTCCACCAGGTTTTCCGGCAGAGCCGCGCAGTTCAGCGTGATGAACGGCTTGTCGCGGCGGCTGCTCAGTTTGACGATCGCCCGGGCGCAGAGCTCCTTGCCGGTGCCGGAACTGCCGCGAATCAATACGGTGGCGTCGCTCGGAGCCACCTGACGGATCATTTCATAAATCATCCCCATCGTCCGGCAGTTGCCGATCATTTCGCCGGGATTGCCGGTGAGCATGTTGCGGAGCTGGCGGTTTTCTTCCAGCAGTGATTCGTGCTCCTGCAGGTATTCCAGCAGGGCGGCCACGGCTTCAGCGGTCATGTTGCCGACCGTTTCCAGAAACTCGAGGTCGGCTTCCAGATCCGTTTTTTCCTCGACCTTGCGGTCAATGCTCAACGTACCGATGATCCGTTCCATATGGATGATCGGCACACAGAGGAACGCAATCTGTTCATCGGCCTTGCGGGCGCCGGTGCGGTTCAGGAAGCGCTTGTCGCGGGAAATATCCGACACCATCAGCGGCTTGCCGGTCTCGGCCACCTGCCCGGTAATGCCTTCGCCGATATGATAGCGCCCACGCTTCCGGGCGGTGTCCTCCAGTCCCTGCGACACTTCGATCTCAAGCGTATCGCCATGCAGGATGGCGAAAGTCCCCCGGACCATCCCGATGCGTATGTTCAGGATTTCCAGGATTTTGTTCAAGAGCGCCTTGATATCCCGCTCATGAACAATGACTGCGCTGATTTCGCGCAATGCCGTAATTTGAGTTCTTATTCGCTCCTTCATATCTCCATATCCATGATTCTGGCCACCGCTTCCTCCGTCCTGGCGCGACTGCCGAATGCGGTCAGGCGGAAATACCCCTCACCACAAGCGCCGAACCCGACGCCGGGCGTGCCGACCACCTGACACGACTTCAATAATTTAGCCGCAAAATCCATGGAATCAAGTCCGCGCGGCAATTTCCACCAGATATATGGCGCATTTTCTCCGCCGTAAACCTCAAATCCGGCCTTGCTCAAACCCGCCCGGATCACCGCGGCGTTGCCCATATAATAAGCGATCATTTCCGCGGTTTCGCCCCTGCCCTGTTCGGAATAAACCGCTTCGGCGGCCCGCTGGATCACATATGCCACGCCGTTGAATTTCGTGCATTGGCGGCGGTTCCAGAACGCGTTCAGCTTCCCCAGCGCCTTCGGCACCACCGTAAAGGCGCAGCGCAGGCCGGTGAACCCGGCGGTTTTCGAAAACGACTTGAATTCGATCGCCACTTCCTTGGCGCGGGGGATTTCATAAATACTGCCCGGCAGTTCCGGGTCGCGGATGTAGGAGCTGTAAGCGCTGTCGAACAGGATCACCGCGTTTTTGCGCAAAGCGTAATCGACCCAGCGTTCCAGGCCGGCACGGGTCAGCACCGTCCCGGTCGGGTTGTTCGGCGAACACAGATAAATCAGGTCCACATCCTGCTCCGGCAGTTCCGGCGAAAATCCGTTGGCGCTGGTGGACGGCAAAAACGTCACCGCGCGCCCCGCCATGACATTGCTGTCCAGATAGACCGGATAAACCGGATCGCAGATCGCCACCCGGCAACCGGCGGAAAAAATTTCCTGAATATTCGCCACATCGCATTTGGAACCGTCGCTGACGAATACTTCGTCCGTATCCAGCTCGACGCCGCGCGTGCGGTATTCCTGTTCGATGATCGCCCGGATCAGAAAATCATAGCCCTGTTCGGGGCCGTATCCGCGGAACGTGGCGGGATCGGCCATTTCGTCCACGGCTTTGTGCATGGCCTGAATCACCGCGGGGGAAAGCGGGCGGGTCACATCGCCGATGCCCAGACGGATAATGTCGGCGGACGGGTTTTCCTTTTGAAACGCTTCGGTTCGCTTTTTCAGCTCGGCAAAGAGATAATTCCCGCCCAGCTTCAGATAATTCTCATTGATCTTGCTCATTCTCGCCCTTTCTCTTTCGGGATTTTCAACTACTGATTTCGCCTTCAAAAACTTCACTGGCCGGACCGGTCATATAAACATGATTGTCCTTTTCGCTATATTCGATATGGAGCTCGCCGCCATCCAGCAAAACGCTGATGTTGCGTCCGGTCCGCCCGGTCAACGTACCGGCCACCGTCGCCGCACAGCTTCCGGTGCCGCAGGCCATCGTGATGCCGCAGCCGCGCTCCCATACCCGCATCCGAACCAGTTGCGGGCTCAGGACTTCCACGAATTCGACGTTGGCCTTGCGCGGAAAAAGCTCGTGCCGCTCAATCTGCGGCCCCCATTCGCCCAATTCGATGTTGTTGATGTCCGGCACGAAAATCACGATATGGGGGTTGCCCATCGACAGCGCCGTGCCGGTAAACTTTTTGCCGCACGCCTCGAAACGCAGTTCCAGCGCCGTTTCGTCCGGCTCGCCCGCCACTGGAATTTCGCCGCGGGTCAGGCGCGGCTCGCCCATGTCAACCCGCACCCGGCCGTTTTCCAGGATCAGCGGCTTGACGATGCCGCCGCGGGTGTGAAGTTGAAATTCACGCCCGGAAGCCAGCTTGTTTTCCCGGATGTACAGTCCGACGCAACGGGTGGCGTTGCCGCACATTTCGGTTTCAGTACCGTCGGAGTTGTAAATCCGCATTTCGAACGCATGCCCGCCGAGGGCACGCACCGTCACCACGCCGTCGGCTCCCACGCCGAAGTGGCGGTCGCAGATTTTCCGCGCCGTCCCGGCGAAGTCAAAGTCGGCATATTTGTCCGCGTTGACGACTACAAAATCATTGCCAAGTCCCTGCCATTTCTGAAATCTCATTTGTCATTACTCCTTGAGATTAAATACTCATTGACCCGTTCCGCAACCCGGCGCCCATCCGTGATCGCCCGTACCACCAGGGATTGCCCGGTAGCGGCGTCACCACACACAAAAACATCTTCACCACGGACTTCCGGCGGCGGCGTATTGACGAATCCCATCGCCAACAGAACCAGGTCGGCGTCGATATGCCCTTCCGAACCGGGTATTTCCTTGAATTTGACCGGTTTGCCGTTCGGCGTGAATTCCCATTCGACCTTGACGTAATCGACGCCGGTTTCCGTGAACCTCTTGCTGCCGACGCACCAGAGCCGCGACGCCCCCTCCTTGTGGCTGGAGGACGTGCGCAGGAGATACGGCCAATCCGGCCACGGCGTCGATCCGGAACGGTTTTCCGGCGGCTGGGGCATGATCTCCAACTGCACCACGGCTTTCGCCCCCTGGCGCAGCGAGGTCCCCACGCAGTCGCTGCCGGTATCGCCGCCGCCGATCACAACGACCCGCTTGCCCGCGGCGCTGATCGGCAGTTCGGTCTGTTCGCCCGACACCACCCGGTTCTGTCCGCACAGGAAATCCAGCGCAAAGTGAACATGCGGCAGTTCCCGTCCCGGAATATTCAGGTCGCGCGGTTGAGGCGTCCCGATGGCGATCACCAGCGCATCATAACGCTTCCGCAAATATTCCAGCGTGATATCCTTGCCGACCTCGGTATTGCATTCAAAGCGAATTCCGGCGCGCTTCATCAGGTCGACCCGGCGCCGGACAATCTGTTTTTCCAGTTTGAAATCCGGGATGCCGTAACGGAGCAGTCCGCCTGCCTCGGCATTCTTTTCAAACACCGTCACCTTGTGCCCCATCCGGTTCAAGCGCTGGGCCACGGCCATGCCGGCGGGGCCTCCGCCCACCACCGCCACCCGGAACCCGGTGTCGCAAAGCGGCATCAACGGTTGCGCGAAGCCTTGTTCGAAAGCGGTTTCCACCACCGCTTTCTCAAGCTGACGGATCATCACCGGATCGGTGTTGATGCCCTGCGTACAAGACGCCTCGCACAAGGCCGGGCAGACCCTGCCGGTGAATTCCGGGAAGTCATTGGTCGAGCTCAGGATGTCCCAGGCCAGCTTCCATTCCCCGGCCGCAACGGCGGCGTTGATTTCGGGAATGACGTTTTCCAGCGGACAGCCCCGTCCGTGACAGAACGGAATTCCGCAATCCTGACAGCGCTTCGCCTGACTGTTCAGTTCGCTGGCGGTCAGGTTGCGCTCCACTTCACTGTAATCCTGCAACCGGGATGAAACCGGACGATATATTTCCTTGATCCTCATCATGCCTTGCCTCCTCTGGCCATCATGGCCTGCCGGTATTCCACCGGGTAAACCTTGACGAACAAGTTGCGATAGTTCACCCAGTCGCCGAGTATTTTTTCCGCCTGCCTGCTGCCGGTCGCCTCCAGATGCTCCCGGAGCAGCCCCTGCAATTCCTTTTCGTCCTCGGATTCAGGCTGGATCGTTTCGAGGTCGATGGTACCGATATTACAGCGCAGGTCGAAGTCATTCGAGCCGTCCAGCACGTAGGCGATCCCGCCGGTCATGCCCGCGGCGAAGTTCACCCCGGTATGCCCCAGCACCACCACCCGGCCGCCGGTCATGTATTCGCAGCCGTGGTCGCCGACGCCTTCCACCACCGCGGTGATGCCGCTGTTGCGGATGCAGAAACGCTCCCCGGCCTGTCCGTTGATGAACAGCTTGCCGGCCGTGCCGCCGTAGCCGATGACGTTACCGGCGATGACGTTATCCTCCGCCTTGAACCGGATGTTCTCCGGCGGGCGGATCACGATCGTACCGCCCGACAAGCCCTTGCCGACAAAGTCGTTCGCCTCGCCGATCAGTTCCAGACGCACACCGCGCGCCAGAAACGCGCCGAAGCTCTGCCCGGCACAGCCGCGGATACGCAGCCGGATCGTATTTTCCGGCAATCCGGCGGCCCCGCGCTGCTCGACGATCTCGCCGGACAGCTCGGTTCCGACGCTGCGGTCGGTATTGTGAATCTTCAGGTCCATTTCAGCCGGTTCGCTCTTTTCGATGTTCGGCTGAAGTTGACGCAGCAGATGCTTGCGGTCGAAATTGGCCAGCTTGTTCGTCCGCGGCCCGCGATAACGCACCGCGCCGCCCTCCGGCTTGACGAATATCTTCGAGAAATCCAGCCCCTTGTGCTTATAAAAGTCAATCGCATGGCTCATCTGCAGGAATTCAGTGCGGCCGACCGCGTCGTCCAGCGACTTCAACCCCAGCGAAGCCAGGGTTTCCCGGATTTCACCCGCCAGCATCCGCAGGAAGTTTTCGATGTATTCCGGCTTGCCCTTGAAACACTTGCGCAGTTCGGGGTCCTGCGTCGCCACGCCGACCGGGCAACTGTTGTCATGGCACTTGCGCATCATGACGCAGCCCAGGCACACCAGAAGCGTGGTGGCGAAACCGAATTCCTCGGCCCCCAGCAGAGCGCCGATCACTACGTCGCGCCCGGTCTTCAACTGACCGTCCACCTGCAGCCGCACATGGTCGCGCAAGTGATTCATCACCAGCGTCTGATGCGCCTCGGCCAATCCGAGTTCCCACGGCAGTCCGGCGTGCTTGATGCTGGTCAGCGGGGAAGCCCCGGTGCCGCCGTCGTGACCGCTGATCAGGATCACGTCCGCGTGCGCCTTCGCCACCCCGGCGGCAATCGTGCCGACGCCGACTTCGGACACCAGCTTGACCGACACCCGCGCCTTCGGATTCGCATTGCGTAAGTCGTAGATCAACTGCGCCAGGTCTTCGATCGAATAAATATCATGGTGCGGCGGCGGTGAAATCAAGCTCACCTGCGGCGTCGAATGCCGGATGCTCGCGATGAATTCATCTACCTTGTGCCCCGGCAATTGACCGCCTTCGCCGGGCTTGGCCCCCTGCGCCATCTTGATCTGCAATTCGCGCGCATGGCGCAGATAATCGATCGTCACGCCGAAGCGTCCGCTGGCGATCTGCTTGATCGCGCTCGAACGGTCCTCGCCGTGTTCGCCGGGACGGTTGCGCTTCGGGTCTTCGCCGCCCTCGCCGCAGTTGCTCATGGCGCCGAGGCGGTTCATCGCCACCGCGATCGCCTCATGCGCTTCCGGGCTCAGCGAACCCAGCGACATCGCGCCCGAAACAAAGTGGCGGATGATCGATTCCACGCTCTCTACCTCCCCGATATCGACCGGCTTGCCCGGTACGAATTCGAAAAGCCCGCGCAGCGTACAAAGGTGCTTCGCCTGATCGTTGATCTGCGCGGCGTATTCGCGATACTTCGCGACATCGTTGCCCTGTACCGCCTGGCGGAAGGCCGACAGGCTCTCCGGCGTCCATAAATGATGCTCGCCGTTGCGGCGGAAACGGTAACTGCCGCCCTCCGGCAACAGCGGCGAATGCACCTGCGCCTCCTGATACCGCTTCCGGGCTTCCTGTTCGATATCTTCGAGGCGGATGCCGCCGACCCGGCTGGCAGTTCCCGGGAAATACCGCTCCATGACCGACATATCCAGGCCGACCGCTTCGAAAAGCTGGGCCGAACGGTAACTCCGAAGCGTGGAAATCCCCATCTTCGACATCACCTTCAAGATCCCCTTGTCCACCGCGTTGATATAATTTCCGGCCGCCGTCACGTCATCCTTCCGTACTTCACCGCTCCGCACAAGCTCGCTCACGCTGGCAAGCGCCAGATACGGATTGACCGCGGTGGCGCCATAGCCGAGCAGCAGGGCAAAGTGCATGATTTCCCGGACTTCGCCGGATTCGACGATGATACTCGTTTCGCTGCGAACCCCGGCTTCGGTCAGCGCCCGGTTCACCGCCGCCGTCGCCAGCAGCGAAGGAATCGGAATGGTGCCGGACGCCAGACTGCGGTCGCTCAGCACCAGAATCCGGCTGCCGGTTCTCACCGCCGCCAGCGCATTGTCCGCCAATTCCTCCAGCGCCTGCCGGAGCGACTTACGGAATCCCAGTTGCAGGACCATCATTTCAAATCCCTTCTCGTGCACATGGTAAAGGCGGCGCAGTTCGTCATCGGTCAGGACCGGACGCGGCAGCCGGATCAGCTTCGCGTGCTCGGGCGTTTCCGCCAGGATGTTGCCGCGGTTGCCGAGATAAGTCGTCAGGCTCATCACCAGTTCCTCGCGGATCGGGTCGATCGGCGGGTTCGTGACCTGCGCGAACAATTGCTTGAAATAGTTGAACAACAACTGGGGGCGCTCCGACAGCACGGCCAGCGCCGCGTCGTTGCCCATCGACCCCAGGGGTTCATGACCGCTGGAACACATCGGCTTGATGATCATTTCCATGTCTTCGCGGGTATAGCCGAAAAGCTTCTGCCGGGGCAGCAGCTCCGGTTCGCCTTCCGAGGCCGCCAGCGAAGCAAACAGCCCATGCACCGAAATCCGGTTTTCATCCACCCAGCGACGGTAGGGCTGGCGGCGGGCGATCAGGTTCTTGAGCTCGGCGTCTTCGATCAGACGGTGGTGCTCAAGGTCGCAATAAATGATTTCGCCCGGCTTGAGGCGGCCCTTGCGGACGATCTTTTCCGGGGGAATATCGAGGACGCCCGTCTCGGACGCCAGAATGAACAAACCGTCGTCGCAAAGGGTATAGCGCGCCGGACGCAGACCGTTACGGTCGAGGACCGCCCCGGCGTTGACGCCGTCGGTGAACGCCACGGCGGCAGGGCCGTCCCACGGCTCCATCAGCGCCGAATGGTATTCGAAGAATCCCCGCACGTCGCGCCCCATATAATATTTCTTGCCCCACGCCTGCGGAATCAGCATCAGCATGGAATGGCAGAGACTGCGCCCCGAAGCCGTCAGCAGCTCGAACATGTTGTCGAGCGCCGCCGAGTCGCTGACGCCCTTGCCGATCAACGGCAGGATGTCCTTCAGGTCGTTGCCCAGCAATTCGCTCTGGAGGTAGGGTTCGCGTCCGCGCAGATGGTTCAGGTTGCCGCGCAGCGTATTGATTTCGCCGTTGTGGGCCAGATAGCGGAACGGATGCGCCAGGTTCCAGGTCGGAAACGTATTGGTGCTGTAACGCTGGTGGACCACCACCACGGGGGCTTCGAAATCCGGTTCGTTGAGGTCCGGATAAAACTTTTCCAACTGGGTGGCGAGCAGCAGGCCCTTGTAAACGATACTGCGGCTCGAACAACTGCATATATAAACGTCCGGCACATTCTTTTCGATCAGTCGCCGGATGACAAACAGCTTTCTCTCGAATTCATTCCGGTCGGCGAAACTTTCGCCGCCAATGAACAGCTGGCGGACCACCGGGCAACTCGTCTGAGCGGTTTTGCCGATGGTATATGCGGCGGTCGGTACGTCACGCCAGGTCAGCACCGCCGCCTTTTTGGATTTTACAATTTCCTCGATCTCGGTTTCGCGGCCCACGCCGCCGAACATCATCGCCACGCCGTATTGTCCGACCGGCGGCAGGTTTTCGATGCGGTGAAAGAAACGGTGGGGGATCGTCATCAACAGCCCCGCGCCGTCACCGGTTTCCGGGTCGTTGCCCGCGGCGCCGCGGTGCATCAGATTCTTGAGAACGGTCAAGCCTGCTTCCACGATCCGGTGTTCGGGTACATTATTAAGGTTGGCCGCCATGCCGACGCCGCAAGCGTCGTGTTCGTTGGCAAAACTGTACAAGCCCTGATCCGGAGGGACCGCAGGTTGTTGTCGTTGTCGTTGTTGGTTTTGTTCTTCCATAACTTTTATCTCCAAAGTTGTAAATTTTTTGCCTTTGTTTATCATAGCAATTATTATGCCAGAATCAAGGCACAATCATTGAAGTTCCGTATCTGCGAAGAAAATCCAGCACGGACGTCCCGGCGGCGGCGGCTTCACAGGGTTCACCGGTTTTTTACGGCAACTCTTAATATAACACGTTTTTTACAAATTTGTAAAGTCATAATTCTTGCATTTTTACAAATTTGTACTAAATTACAGGATTGAACAGAAATTGGAGCTGAAATAAAGTTGGCATGCTATTTGCTTATTCAATAGCAACCAAAATTCACCATTCAGGAAGTTGAAGTAAGGAGTCAGCAAATGAACATGTCAAGCAGAAGCAAGGCCATAGCAGCCATCGGCGCCCGTCCGATTGACTTGCCGGACCGGAACCCCGACAGCGGAATCGATTTTTACGGAGCCGATGTTTTCAATACCGACGCCATCGTCGAATACCTGCCGCGTCCGACGGCGAAGAAACTGCTCGCCACCGTCCGTAACGGCGAACCCATCGACGCCGAAATCGCCGCCGACGTCGCCCACGGCATGAAGAAGTGGGCCATCGACCACGGCGCCACCCATTATACGCACTGGTTTCTGCCGCTGACCGGCTCCACCGCCGAAAAGCACGATTCGTTCATTGAGCCCGACGGCGACAAAGCCATCATGACCTTTTCCGCCAAAAACCTGATTATCGGCGAACCCGACGCCTCCAGCTTCCCGTCCGGCGGCCTCCGCAGCACGTTTGAAGCGCGCGGCTACACCGCCTGGGACCCGACCAGTCCGGCCTTTATCAAGCGCCACGCCAACGGCGCCACGCTCTGCATCCCGACCGTTTTCTGTTCATATACCGGGATTGCGCTGGACAAAAAGACTCCCATGCTCCGTTCCTGCGTGGCGCTCCGCAAAGCCACCAAGCGCCTGATGAAGGCGTTCGGCCTGCCCGAAGAAAGAGTGTCCATCACGCTCGGGGCGGAACAGGAATACTTCCTGATCGACAAGATGTTTTACCTGCAGCGCCCCGACCTGCTGCAGACCGGCCGCACCCTGTTCGGCGCACCGCCGCCGAAGCACCAGCAGCTGGAAGACCATTATTTCGGCTCCATCAGACAGCGCATTCTGAAGTTCATGACCGAAGTGGAAAAGGAACTCTGGCGCCTCGGCATCCCGGCCAAGACCCGCCACAACGAAGTGGCTCCGGCCCAGTTCGAGCTGGCGCCGATGTTCGAATCGGCCAACCTGGCGGTGGACCACAACATGCTGATCATGGAAGTGCTGCGCCAGGTCGCCGAACGGAACGGACTGGTCTGCCTGCTGCATGAAAAGCCGTTCGCGGGCGTCAACGGTTCCGGCAAGCACAACAACTGGTCGTTCTGCTACGGCGATACGAACCTGCTCCAGCCCGGCAACGACCCGGAACAAAACGCCATCTTCCTGACCGTGCTCAGTGCGATCATCATGGCGGTGGACAAGTACAGCGACCTGCTGTTCGCCAGCGTGGCGAGCGCGGGAAACAGCCATCGGCTCGGCGCCAACGAAGCGCCTCCGGCAATTATCTCGATTTATCTGGGCGACCAGCTGAACGAGATCATCGAACAGCTCCAGAACGGCAGCAAGATGTCGAGCCGCAAGGCCACGTCGCTCCGGATCGGAATCGATACCCTGCCGCCGCTGCCCTGTGACGCCACCGACCGCAACCGTACCAGTCCGTTCGCCTTTACCGGCAACAAGTTCGAGTTCCGCGCCCCCGGCTCCAGCCAGTCCTGCGCCGGGCCGATGATGGTGCTGAACACGATCGTGGCTGACGCCGTCGATGAAATCGCCGCGAAGGTCGAAACGTTCAAGACCAAGACGTTCAACGAAGAATTGCAGAAGCTCCTGAAGGAAGTGATCATCAAGCACAAGCGCATCATTTTCAACGGCGACAACTACAGCGGCGAATGGCGCAAGGAAGCGGTCCGCCGCGGCCTGCCGATGGCCAAGAACGCCGTCGAAGGCCTCTGCGCGCTGACCACCAGGTCAAGCGTCGAGCTCTTTGAAAAACACGGTGTATTCACCGCCAAGGAACTGGCTTCGCGCTGCGACGTGTTCGTGCATGAATTCGAACGCAAGATCCGGATCGAAGGCGGAATCACCCTGGAAATGGTCCGCAACATGATCATGCCGGTCGTCACCGAACAGTTCAACCAGGCCCTGCACGCCATGCAGAATGCGCAAGCCCTGGGCGTCAAGTCCGGCTTCACCGCGCTCAGCAGCCGCGTAGCCATGCTCGGCGAAGGGCTCGACGGCATTGATAAGAAGTCGGCGGCGCTGGAAAAGGCGCTGGACAAAAACGACGCCGATGCTATTGTCAAGGGCATGAACGAACTGCGTCCGATCGTCGACCGCATGGAAGGAATCGTCTGCGACGGCGATTGGCCGTTGCCGAAGTATCGGGAAATGCTTTTCATATACTAATCACCCAAATACCGGTGCATTATGTCTGATTCAATCAAACATGAATGCGCAGTGACCATGCTCCGGCTGAGAAAAAGGCCGGAGCATTATCTGTGCAAATACAAGACCGAATTTTACGGTTACCAGAAACTTTCCCTGATGCTGGAAAAACAGCACAACCGCGGACAGGACGGCGCCGGCATCGCCGGAGTAAAGCTGAAACAGGAACCGGGCTGCCCCGCCTGGCAACTGGAAAAATCCGCCCGTAAAATGCCGCTGGCGCACCTGCTTGAACGCATCGGCGCCCAAATCGAAACCATCAAAAAAGACCATCCGGAACAGCTCGGCTGTTATCCGCTGGCCGGCGAACTCCTGCTCGGGCACCTGCGCTACGGGACATTCGGCATTCAGGGAGAAGCCGCCTGCCATCCGTTCATCCGCGAGAGCTCCTGCCTGAACCGGACATTGCTCATGGCCGGCAACTTCAACCTGACGAATACCGCCGAAATATTCAACAGCCTGCTGGAAACCGGGCACCACCCGTCCAGCAGGCAGGACGGCGCTCTGATCCTCCATCTGATCGGGCATTATCTTGAACAAGCCCTGATGCAACAACAACAACCCGATGTCACCGCCGTTCTCAAACGCGCCGCCGAATCGTTCGACGGCGCGTTTACTTTATGCGGCATATTCGGCGACGGCCATGCGTTTGCCCTGCGCGACGCGAGCGGCATCCGCCCCGCGTTCTACTATGTGAACGACGAAGCCGCGGTAGTTGCCTCGGAGCGCCCCGCCATCCAGACCGCCTTTGACCTGTTCCCCGAACAGGTGCAGGAGCTGCCGCCCGGGCATGCGCTTTCCATCGACCGGGACGGCGAAGTCGAAATCCGCCTGTGCCTGGACCCGAAGCCGGTACGGAAATGCGTGTTCGAACGGATCTATTTTTCGCGCGGCAACGACGCGGAAATTCATCAGGAGCGCAAAGCGATGGGGCGCGCCCTGGTTCCGAACGTCTTGAAAAATCTGGACGACGGCATCGAAAACGCTTTCGTTTCCTATATCCCGAACACCGCGCAGATCTGTTTCCACGGCATGCTCGAGGAACTGATGAAAATGCAGTTGAACAAGCCGTTGCGTTTCGGGCAGATTGCGGTCAAGGACGCCAAGTTCCGCACGTTCATTTCGGACGCGGTGGCGCGCGAGGATTTCTCCATGCACGTCTATGACGTCACCTACGGACTGATCCGCCCCGGGCTCGACACCCTGATCGTGATCGACGACTCGATCGTCCGCGGCAATACCATCCACAACGCCATTCTGCCGATGCTCGACCGGCTCTCGCCGAAGAAGATCATTGTCGCCTCGGCGGCTCCCCCGATCTGTTACCCCGACTGCTACGGCATCGACATGGGCAGCCTGAAGGAACTGGTCGCGTTCGAGGCGCTGGCCGACCTGTTGAGAAGCTCCGGTCAAACCGGGTTCCTGGAACAGCAGGGCGTCCGTGCCCGTGCCGCATTGAAAGGCGAAGCCCCCCTCGCCGACCCGCTCCGCGAACTCTACGGAGCGTTCAGTTTCGACGAACTGGTGCGGGCAATCACCGACCGCCTCCGCCCCGCCGGACTGAAAGCGGAACTGGCCGTGGTGTTTCAAACGCCGGAATCGCTGCGGCAATGCTGCCCGGGCCATACCGGCGACTGGTACTTCACCGGCGAATATCCGACGCCCGGCGGCTACCGGGTGGTCAACCAGGCCCTCGTAAATTATCTCGAACACGTCAATACAAGAGCGTATTAAAATGACTAAAGATTACAACTGGAAGAAAAAACGGGAAAAGAAGGCTTTCCTGGCACTGGCCGACGGAGAAATTTTCCGCGGCTGGAGCTTCGGAGCGCCAATCGACAAAGTAGGCGAACTGGTATTCAACACCGGTATGAGCGGGTATCAGGAGATCATTACGGACCCGTCTTATGCCGGGCAGTTCGTCACCCTGACCGCGCCCGAAATCGGCAATTACGGCTGCAACTGCGCCGATATGGAATCGCGCACGCTGTTTCTCAGCGGGCTCGTGATCCACAACCTGAATGAGCCGTCCAATTTCCGTTCGGAAATCTCTCTGGCGGACATGCTCCTCAACAACAACATTCCCGGCATCGCCGGGGTGGACACCCGCCGCCTGACGTTGCACCTGCGCAACCACGGCACGCAAAAGGCTTATCTGCATGTCAGCGACGAACCGCTCAGCGAACAAGAAGCTCTGGACAAAGCCCGCGCCTGGGAAGGACTGGACAACCAGGACTATGCGGCGAAGGTCACCGCCGGCAAATCATTCATCTGGAGCAATAACGGTAAACTGAAAATCGTCGCGATCGACTTCGGCATCAAATATAACATCCTGCGCCAGTTGGCCGACAACGGCATGCAGGTGCAGGTGGTCCCCGCCAAAACAACGGCGGCCGAGATTCTCGCCATGCAGCCGGACGGCGTTTTCCTGTCCAACGGCCCGGCCGACCCTTCCGCGGTCACTTACGCGCTGGACTGCATCCGCGGGCTGGTCGGCAAAGTGCCGCTGATGGGAATCTGCCTCGGCCACCAACTGTTGGGAATCGCGCTGGGCGCCAGATGCTGCCGGTTGCGTTTCGGGCACCACGGCTGCAATCATCCGGTCAAGAATCTGCTGACCGGCGACATCGAAATCACCTCGCAGAACCACAACTTCGCCCTGCAGAAAGAAGAACTGCCGGAATGTCTGGAAATCACCCATCTGAACCTGAACGACCAGACGATCGAGGGCATCCGCCACCGTATCCTGCCGGCGTTCAGCATCCAGTACCATCCGGAGGCCGCGCCGGGGCCGCACGACTCCCACTATCTGTTCGAACAGTTCAAACAGATGATGGAGGCAAACAAGCAATGACCGCGCATATTTTCATCACTGGCGGAGTAGTATCCAGTCTCGGCAAAGGAATCACGGCGGCAAGCCTGGCGTTTCTGCTGGAACAGCGCGGCTACCGCGTGGCCATGCAGAAGCTGGACCCTTATCTGAACGTTGACCCCGGAACCATGAGTCCGTTTCAGCACGGCGAGGTGTTCGTCACCGACGACGGCGCCGAAACCGACCTCGACCTCGGGCATTACGAACGTTTTGCCGAAATCAGTTGCTCCAAAGCCAGCAACTATACCTCCGGCAAAATCTACAGCAACGTCATCGAACGCGAACGCCGGGGCGGCTACCTCGGCGCCACCGTCCAGATCATTCCTCATATCACCAATGAGATCAAAGACGCCATACGGGCGCTGCACGCGCCCGACGCCGATATCGCCATCACCGAAATCGGCGGCACCGCCGGAGACATCGAATCGCTGCCGTTCCTGGAAGCCGCCCGCCAGTTCGTGTTCGAAGCCGAACGCGGCAAGGCGATTTTCATGCACCTGACGCTGGTGCCGTACCTGCGCGCCGCAGGTGAAATCAAGACCAAACCGTCCCAGCATTCGGTGGCGGTTCTCCGCAACATCGGGATCACGCCGGACATTCTCGTCTGCCGTACCGAAGTGCCGATGAACGAAAGCCATCTGGAAAAGCTTGCCATGTTCTGCAATGTCCGCCGCGAACTGGTCATCGAGGAACGTGACGTGCAGAATTCGATTTACGAAGTGCCGCTCGAACTGGCCCGCCAGCAGCTTGACATTCACGTACTGCGCCTCCTGAATCTGCCCGAAAGAGAGATCGAACTGGACTCCTACCGTCAATGGCTGGACGGCGTCCTGCACCCGACCCGGACCTGTACCATCGCGCTGGTCGGCAAATACAGCAAACTCAAAGACGCCTACAAAAGTATCTACGAATCCTTCGACCATGCCGGAATCGGCCACGGCGCCAAAGTCAAAGTGGTGCCGGTGGAAGCCGAAGAACTCGAAACAGGCGATCCGGTGGCAATTCTCGCCGGTATGGACGGAATCCTGGTCCCCGGCGGCTTCGGCATCCGCGGCGTGGACGGCAAGATCAAGGCCATCGAATACGCCCGGCGCAACAACATTCCGTTTCTCGGCATCTGCCTCGGCATGCAGTGCGCGGTGATCGAATTCGCCCGCCACGAGCTGGGTTATGAAGACGCCGACAGCAGCGAATTCAACCCCGACACCTCTCACCCGGTGATCGGGCTGATGGAAAACCAGCGCGAATACCTCGCCACCCGGATAGGCGGCACCATGCGCCTCGGCGCTTACGACTGTATTCTCGCGCCCGGCTCGCGCAGCGCCGGACTTTACGGCGCGGCTGAAATCAGCGAACGCCACCGCCACCGCTATGAATTCAACCCGGCTTACCGCGAACAACTGGAACAGGCCGGACTGAAAATCGCCGGGACCTCGCCGGACAACCATCTGGTGGAGATTGTGGAAATCCCCGCCCATCCGTTTTTTGTCGCCTGCCAGTTCCATCCCGAATTTAAATCACGCCCCCGCCGCCCGCATCCGCTTTTCAGCGGGCTGGTCGCGGCGGCTTTAGCACAACGAGGAGAATAAAATGCCCAAACGTACCGATATCCGGAAAATCATGCTGATCGGTTCCGGTCCGATCGTCATCGGCCAGGGCTGTGAGTTTGATTATTCCGGCGTCCAGGCCTGCAAAGTGCTCAAGCAGGAAGGGTACGAAGTGATCCTGGTCAACAGCAATCCGGCCACGATCATGACCGACCCCGAATTCGCCGACCGCACCTACATCGAACCCCTGACCGCCGACATCATCCACGAAATCATCCGCCGTGAGCGCCCGGACGTCCTGCTTCCAACCCTCGGCGGACAAACCGCTCTGAACCTGGCCATGGAACTCGCCGAACGCGGCATCCTGCGCCGTTACAATATCGAACTGATCGGCGCCAACGCCGAGTCGATCAAACGCGCCGAAGACCGCCAGTTGTTCAAGCAGACCATGCTCGGCATCGGGCTGGAACTGCCGCGCTCCGGCACCGCCCACACCATGAAAGAAGCGCTGGCCATCGCCGAAACCCTCGGCAATTGGCCGCTGGTCATTCGTCCGGGGTTCACGCTGGGCGGCACCGGCGGCGGCATCGCCTACAACCCGGAAGATTTCGAACGCATCGTCACCCGCGGGCTGGCCGCCAGCCGCAACACTGAAGTATTGATCGAAGAATCCCTGCTCGGCTGGAAAGAATTCGAAATGGAAGTCATGCGCGACCGCAAAGGCAATTCGGTCATCGTCTGTTCCATCGAAAACTTCGACCCGATGGGCGTCCATACCGGCGATTCGATCACCGTCGCCCCCGCCCAGACCCTGACCGACGCCGAATATCAGTTGATGCGCGACCGCAGTTTGCAGGTCATGGAAGCCATCGGGGTCGAAACCGGCGGTTCGAACGTCCAGTGGGCGGTCAATCCCGTCGACGGCCGTCAGATCATCATTGAAATGAACCCGCGCGTATCCCGTTCCTCCGCCCTCGCGTCCAAAGCCACCGGCTTCCCGATCGCCAAGATCGCGGCCATGCTCGCCGTGGGTTACATGCTGGACGAAATTCTGAACGATATCACCTCGGAAACCCCGGCCTGTTTCGAACCGGCCATCGACTACATCGTCACCAAGGTGCCGCGCTTCACGTTCGAGAAATTCCCGAAAGCCGATTCGACGCTGGGAACTCAAATGAAGTCCGTCGGCGAAGCCATGGCCATCGGGCGCACGTTCAAACAGTCGTTCCAGAAAGCCCTGCGTTCGCTGGAAACCGGACGTGCCGGATTCGGAGCCGACGGCAAAGACAAACCGTTTGAATCGATGTCCGATGAAACCCTTGAAACAGACCTTCTCCGCCCCAACGCCGACCGGGTGTTCGTGATCCGTGCCGCCTTCAAACGCGGCTGGAGCCTGGAGAAAGTCGCAAAAATCAGTTCGATCGACCCCTACTTCCTCCGTCATCTGGAGGAGCTGGCCGCTTACGAAGAAGACATCCGCAGCGCCGGTTCGCCGGAAAAACTGGCACAAGACCCGGACTTTTTCCGTCAAATCAAGGAATTCGGTTATTCGGACCGCCAGCTCGCGTTCCTGCTGAACGCCACGGAATTGGACATCCGCAATGCCCGCCGTTCAATCAAGCTCGAACCGATCTTCGCCACCGTGGACACCTGCGCCGGGGAGTTCGAAGCGCAGACCCCGTACTATTACTCCACTTACGGTGAATACGATGAGCCGGTACGCCCGCGCGGAAACCGCAAAAAATCGATCATGATCCTCGGCGGCGGCCCGAACCGCATCGGCCAGGGCATTGAGTTCGATTACTGCTGCGTCCACGCCGCCTTTGCCCTGCGCAAAATCGGCTACGAAAGCATCATGGTGAACAGCAACCCGGAAACCGTCTCGACCGACTACGACACCAGCGACAAGCTCTATTTCGAGCCGCTGACGCTGGAAGACGTGATGGCAGTCTACGACCGTGAAAAATGCGACGGCGTCATCGTCCAATTCGGCGGACAGACTCCGCTGAACCTCGCCCAACAATTGAAGGCCGCCGGAGCCAACATCATCGGCACCTGCCCCGATGACATCGACGCCGCCGAAGACCGCGAATACTTCAAAGCTCTGATCGATAAGATCGGCATCAAACAGGCCGCCAGCGGCATCGCCTATTCGGTGGAAGACGCGCTGGCGCTGGCCGACGGCGTGGGGTATCCCATGCTGATCCGCCCCTCGTTCGTGCTTGGGGGCCGCGGCATGGTCATCGTGTACAAGGAACAATACCTGCGCCGTTATGTAGAGGAAGCCGCCGCCGTTTCCCCCGGCAAACCGATCCTGATCGACCATTTCCTCGAAGACGCCATCGAACTGGACGTGGACTGTATTTCCGACGGCAAAACCGCCGTGATCGGAGCCATCATCGAGCACGTTGAACCGGCGGGCATCCACTCCGGCGACTCCGCCAGCGTCATCCCCCCGATCAGCCTCTCGCCGGAGATCATGGAAAAAATCCACAGCCACGCCTACGCGCTGGCAAAGGAACTCAATGTCTGCGGCCTGATGAACATCCAGTTCGCGATCAAAGACAATGAAGTCTATATCATCGAAGTCAACCCGCGCGCGTCCCGTACCGTGCCGTTCGTCAGCAAGGCGATCGGTGTGCCGCTGGCGCAGCTGGCGGCGCGGTGCATGGTCGGCGAATCCTTGAAATCGCTGAAATTCACCCGCGAAATCATCCCGCCCTACACCTGCGTCAAAGAAGCGGTGTTCCCGTTCGTCAAATTCCCCGGCGTGGACATCGTGCTCAGCCCGGAAATGAAATCCACCGGCGAAGTCATGGGCATGGATACCGACCGAGGCCTGGCCTACCTGAAATCCCAGCTGGCGGCGGGCAACGCCCTCCCCGATTCCGGCAACATCTTCATTTCGCTGCGCGACGAAGACAAGGAACCGGCGGTGGAATACGCCCGCGAGCTCGTTAACATGGGATTCAAACTGTATGCCACGCGCGGAACCTCGACCAAACTGTACGATTCAGGCATCCCGGCGCAAGGCGTTTTCCGCATTTCGCGCGGCCGCCCGAACCTGCTCGATCTGGTGCGTGAAGGCAAAATCCAGTGGATCATCAACACCGCCGAGAGCGGCGCCGAAGCCATGGTGGATGAAATCCAGATGCGTACCCAATCCGTGATCAACGGCATTCCGATCACCACCACGCTCTCCGGCATGGCCGCGACGGTGACGGGAATCCGCGACAAGGCGGAATTCGGACGCCTCGAAGTCTGCAGCCTGCAGGAATATCACCGCCACGTGAAACACGACAAATAACCGTCGTTGAATAACAAAACAGGATACGGACCATGATTGAGGTTCGTATCCTGCTTTTTTGTCTTTTGATTTTTTAACGCTTCAGCATCGGCTCCAGCAGTTGAAACGTCTGTCCGCCGCTGAATGTCCCGCGAACCGGATGGTTACCGGAAGGGATATCCCCCAGCGGCATACTCAATTGTACCGTTTCTCCGGTTTTCAACGCCGGCACATTCAGTTCACCGATCTGCTGTTCACCGGCATAGACGGTCAAGGCCTGCGCCGGAAACGGCCGGACCGCAGCGAACTGCCATTCCAGTTGTTTGCCCTGAACCTCGCAGTTGATGCCGAGGTCGCCGCAGATTTCCTTCAGGTTCTTCAATCCCTGAAAAACCAGGTATTCCAGTTCATAGCTCCGTTCCTTGCCGGGCGCCAGTTCAACCGGAGGCAAAACCGCTTCCATCGTTTGCAGAGGCGAATTGCCGCCCTGCCCCCATGAATAGAAAAAGCCGTCCGGCGACATCGGTTCCGAAGTCAGGCGAACCGCAAAAATCAGCGGGCTGGCATCGTTGCGCCGCGCCACCCAGTTGCGGGCGGCGGCAATCCTCACGTCCTTGGCGAAATCGCTTATCCCCCGGACGTAAATCCGATCCTGTTCCAATGGTTGCACGCCCACCGTTCCCACTTTAGACGTACCGCCCCGGCCAGGGATCAGGATGTCGTCCTTTTTCTCCGGATTCAGATAAACCACCAGATTATCCCAGGGGCGCAGGGTCAATGGCGTACTGCCCGAATTCGTCAGCGTGATTCCGAGCTTCAACAGCGAAGCGTCATGCTCCAGCGACAACTGCCGCCGCATCGTACAGGAAATCCCCTGATAATAGCGTCCGAGTAAATCCAGCGTCGCCCGCTCCGCTCCGGCGCTTTCGTTCTCCACCGCCATGTTCTGCGCGGCCAGATACGGCATTCCCCAGAAAAGGGTCCGCCCGCCGCCACTGCTGACCTGCACCTGGTCCGGCAACAGGTCGATTTTTTCCACCGTGTACTCAAACGGCGGCATCAAGTCGGCCGCCAGCGGCAGATAGCGCAAGGCAATCACAGCGCCGCAGGATTGGGGAACCACCTCCGCCCGCAGAAAACGGTTTTCCATCACCCGGACGGGAATCCCGGATCGCTCCACGGTCCCCATCCGGCACTCCGCATACAAGGCGCTCCATCCGGCGGACATGAACGCCAGCAACAAAATCCAGCGGACGTTCATTGTTTCACCTCAAAATATTTCTTATACGGAAACGCCTTGTTCCACATCTGGAAATGCTGGATCATTTCCGGCTTCAGTCCCATGACGTAGCTGAACGGAAATACGTATTCATAACGTTGATCCATGACCTTGAACAACGCGGTAATCATCCGGTCGGCAGATTCGGCATCGGCGGCTTTGATGATTATCCCGCCCTCCGGGGAAACCGAAACGCCGTCCGGCCCGGAACCGGTCATTTCCCCGATCATCAGCGTCACCGTTCCGGCGGCGGGCGTCGGATTTGCAATTTTTTTCAACTCCACCGGTTTGGATTTGGCGTCAATCACCTTGTTCTTGCGGCAGAAGTCAAAATAATCGTTGAAACGCCGCGCCAGCTCATATCCGTCGTCCGTATTCGCCTGGACGTTGAAAGAGATCTGTTTCCCGGCATCGGTAAAGGGAAATGCCAGAATATCTGCCGCCGGATTCCGGAAAACCGTTGACCGGTAAGTTATTTCCAGTACGCTTCCGGGCTTGATTTCCACGGTTGCCCCCGGCGCGACATTCGCTCCATTGAGCGTCATCCGGGCCAGTTCAAAGCCCCGGATGTCCCGCGCCGTCACCGGCGTCGAAAACGCCTGGCGGTTATTGAACTGAATCCGGTAGCGTTGTTCGTTCAACTGTTTGTCGGCACGAACCTCACAGGAAAAATCCTCCGCCGGTTTACGGATTCCCGCCACCGCTTCATAAACCACCGGTACCCGTGACGGCAGTTCCGCGGCAAGCTGCGTGAAATTTCCGGAAAGGAGGTTGGACGCCTCGGCTTTGTCGCGCATTTTCCGAACGAACAGCATGGTTAACCCGTTGCCGTCCAGCGCTGAATTATCGAACCTGACATTGCCCTTCACGTCATCCGCGCCGGAGTTTGCCAGATAAAAATAAGTGTTCACGCCGCGACCGTAACGGGCCCGGTACGGCACCCGCATTCCGTCTTCCAGCACCATCGGGATTTCGGCCTGCCAGCCGGCCCGCATCAGTTCATGCGCTTCGGTCAGGGCATACAGTTCCTGCGGGTTGCCGTACTGCGTCAGGTAGCTACTGCCGATGCCGTATTTGAATTGGTTCAAGATCACAAAATCGGACAGTTTGACCATCTGTTCCCGGAGGTCCTCCGGGGTCCAGTTGCGCCAGTCCGGGATCACTTCGTTGAGCAGGAACCCATGCCCGTGCGAACAGCCCGGGCGCGGCCCGATATACCAGCGCAGAAGCGGCATCCAGCGTTTCATCTTGCCGGTATTCAGGAGCGGAGTTTCCACCATGACGTAATCGCCTTTCAGGTAACCGTTGATAAAAGCCGTCAGGCGGCGCTTCGGGTCTTTGACCATATTGTGGATGAAATCGACTTCCCGGTTGATCGCCACGTTCTGGTCAATGAATTTACCCTGATCGTCCCAGGCGCGCCCCGGCAGGTCTTTCTCCACCGCCGGTCCCCGGTAAAAGGCCCCGCCGTAAGCGCAATCCAGCGCGAAACCCGGCAGGTCGAGTTCTTTCACCAGTTCCTTCATGTCCGATTCGAAAACCTCGCCGAACGAGGTACCCATCGGGAAAACCCGGATTTCCCGGTCATGGTGCGTAGACCAGACGTTCAGGATGTACATGACGTCCTTGTCATGGGTAATGGCGTCCGGGTATTTGCTCCGGGCGAGATCAAGTTCACACCACGTCCCGGCGACAGTGTTGTAGAACATCAGCCCGTAACGGCGTCCGTAGCGATGAAAAATCTCCTTGCGCCGCTGGTTGTATTCTTCACGGCCGATTGTTCCCATGTCGATGGTTTTGCCGATTTCAGCCTTATTGCTCCGGAACGGACTATGGGCCTTGTAATCCCAATATTCTTCCCGCCCCAGCATATCGCCGGAACGTTTATAGGGGCAGTAGGTCCATTCGAGCGTCACATCCAGCCGGCGGCTGACTTCCGGGTCCGGTACCTTCCACCAGCTGATATACTGTCCGTGAGCGCCCCAGACATAAGGATTGTCCTGCCCCATGATCACCGCCCAGCATTCGGGATACGCTTCATAATACTGCTGCACCACGGCTTCCTGCGCGCCGTAATCGGAGCCCGCCCGCCCCAGCACGTGACGGAATGAAACCGTCTGCTTCGGCGCCACAACCAGACGAATGGAATAGGTCAGCGCGTTTTTCGCCGGGTCCCATGAACCGGCGGTATAACTCACCGGATCGAACGGCACGCCGCCGACAAACAGCACATCCTTTTCACCGACGGCGCCCGAAACCGGAAACGGCATGGTGGATGCCCCCACATGCTTCTCCACTTCTCCCTTGATTCCGGTCCGCTTCAGAATGTCCTGTTTGATCGCGGACATGTGCCCGAAACCGTCCCAGAACTGCCGGAATTCGTTTTTAACGTTTTCAAGCCGGATTTCCGGCTCAATCCATAATTCGTTTCCGGTCAGGTTGGTCAGCTCGGAAGCGGCCTGAATCATTCTGCCCTGCGGCGTCAGCGTCACCTGCCAACGATATTCCGGAGTTTTCCACTGCAACTTCAACTGCCCGTCCGTGCCGGATATCTCCGGGCGTCCCATCGGCGTCGCCGCCCCCTTCGGGCCGAGCGTCATATAAAATTGCAGCAGGGCCGAATCCCAACTCCGGTTAGCCCCCAGGTTGCGGACAGTCAAATCATCGTTCACCTGCAACTGCGTGGTCTGCACTCCCGCCGGGCAGAGCAATGCCAGCGAGCATAATCCGATCAATGCAAAAATCTTCAACATTTTCCCCCACCTCATTTCCAGTTCTTCCATGGCCTGGTATCTTTTTTCCAACCGTCGAATTCATGAAGCACTCCGAGATTGCTCTTGTTCAGCGCTTCCGTATGCCCGTCCACATAGACGAAATTCGAAAATTCCTCGTGACGCGGCGCATAATCTTCGTTCCAGCACCATTTGGTCGGACGCAACTGAAGCGTGTTGCTGTCGCCGAAATAAATCATCGTCGCCGGGTCCGCCAGCTCTTTCACATTGCCGGGCTGGGGAGTCGCCTTCGGGTCGCCGGACGAACTGAGGCTGAAATTCATGCCGTAGGAAACAGCCGCCGGGTCCAGCACCACCGGCAACAGATCACTCTCGCCCTCGTCCACGTTCAAGGTTTTCTCCGCTTTCGGGTTGGCGGGACAGTAAAACACGCCCGGATTCTTGCCGTAGCGCGCCAGAAACGAATACCAGAACGTCCAGCTCGGCTTCGTCCGCACGATCACCGGCTGAAACGCCCCGTCATGATCGTTCTGATACATCGCGCCAAGCTGCGACACCTGCCGCAGGTTATCGGCGCAAACCTGCCGTTTCCATGTCGCGGACCCCTTGGCGGCGGTCGCCGCCCCCAGACCCAGCAAGCCGCCCGCGGCCACAACCACACACACCAGTTCTTTCCAGGAATACATTTCCATTCTCCTTTTTCTCAGTCCCACTGTTTCCAGCGTTTATTGTCTTTTACCCAGCCGTCCACCGAACCATTATACAGTCCGAACTCACGCGCTTTCATGGAAGCGGCGTGACCGTCGGCAAACGACATGTTCATATATTGATCATGCCGCTGAAGCGGCATATTGCTCATCCAGCCGGAATAGAAAGAGGAAAAATCCGGCGGCCTCAGAGAATCAATCGTCATGATCAGATACGAGGGTTCCCGGACCTGGCTTTCCCGGATATTGCTGCTTACATATTCATAGGTGCTGTCGGCCTTGAACGTTCCCCAGGTATAATTGATTCCGTAAGAACAACTGTTCTTCTCACGGTCCGAAGGACAGATTCCGATTGGATTATTTTTGTATTTATTCGCCAAAGTGCCCAGCCCCAGATATTTATTGATCAGCATGTTCCAGTAATACCAGGTAGTGGTATCAAGAGATTTATCGACCTGCAATACATAACAGCCCTTAAAATCACCGGTATAGCTGGCGATATGCACCATCCATTGCCGATGATTGGACAGGCACTGCGCCTTCTGCGCCGTAGCCCGTGCCTTGTTCAGAGCCGGAAGCAGCATCGCTGCCAGAATGGCGATGATCTGTATTATCGAATGTGATAAAAATGTATCTCAACATACCTATAATAAGCGTGTTGTGATTATTGAATCGGCTTGCTTATGGAAAATGAGGGTGGAGTTGGTAAGGTTTGATTTTGTGCAGGGATGGCTTGTGATATGTCTTGACACTCCGCGTTATAAGCAAGCATACGAAAGCAGATTTTTCCGGGTGGAATCTGGGGTGATTTATTGTTTTTTGGTATGGATTTTCCTGGGGTATTGCGGGTGGTTTTGTTGTCATGGATTGATGGTACTTATGTGCATGAGGATCAGGGAGAAACAAAGATCATTTAATCTTTGAAAAGGATTAATTCTTCCTTTGCCATTTGCGTCATTTGTTGTATGATGACGCAAATGGCAAAAGAATAAATTTTGCAACAAAATGGAGGCTTTGCAGGGAAAAGAAATGAAATGGAGAGTGTCATTTGCGATATGATGACGCAAATGACAAAAGAATAAATTTTCAACAGCATGGAGGTTGTCATGGGAAAGGAAATGAAGCGTAGGGCGAAGGGTACGGGGCGGGTT
>DHTZ01000060.1 GCA_002408885.1 Lentisphaeria bacterium UBA5247
GCAACGCTGATTCAGTATAGCGGATGGGGCGGGGTTCCGCAGGTTTTTGACGCTGACAAGAAGGATTTTCAGGAGGAATACCGGCAGTTGAAAGAGCTGCTGACGCACCCGGAATATGTTTCGGCGCGGGCCTCGGTTTTGAGCAGTCATTATACGCCGATGTATTTGGTTGAATTCATGTGGCAACTGGCCGTAAAGGCCGGTTTCAAGGGCGGCGAGATTGGCGAATTCGGGGCGGGAATCGGGCATTTTATCGGGTTGGTGCCGGAAGGCGTCAACGGACATTTTACGGCGGTCGAAATCGATGATATTTCCGGACGGATCATGAAGGTACTTTATCTGGAGGAAAATATCATTATCAAGAACTTGCAGCAGACTCTGATCAAACGCGATTCGCTGGACCTGGTGATCGGCAATGTGCCGTTTGACAAAGTGGGCGTGCATGACTGCAATTATGTCGGTTACAATCTGCATAACTATTTTATCGCCAGGGCGCTGGATGCGCTGAAGCCGGGCGGCGTGGCGATTCTACTGACTTCGGCGAGTACGATGGACTCCAAGGCGCTGGTCGCGCGGGCCAATTTCGGGAGCCGGGCGGCTCTGCTGGCCGCGATCCGTTTGCCGAATAATGCGTTCAGCAACGCCGGAACCGAGGTGGTTTCGGATATCCTGGTCCTGCAGAAAGGCGCGGTTCAGGAAGAGTCCTTCCTGAATCTGGAGGAGGTCGAAACCCATGACCATACCGGCACCATGCTGATCAATGAATATTTTGCCCGGCACCCGGAAAATATCATGGGCGACCTGTCGAATACCGGCCGTATGTTTGGACGTACCGGCAGCGCCACCGTCACGCCGAACATGCTCAAAACGCTTCATATCGACCGGTTTGAAATTCCGGTGCAGAAAATTGCCACGCCGGAGGCCGATTTCTTCGATGAGACACCGACGGAAATCGAGTGCCACTTATCGCTCAAGGAATATGCGTTATACGTTGAGAACGGGCAAATTTATCAGCACAACAACGGCACGGGAACGTTGTTTACCGACAAAAACGGCAAGGAGTTTACCGGCAATGAAATGCGCAAAATCCGGTCGTTTATCGAATTCAAGGATGTCTTGGCTAAACTGCTGAAACTCCAGCTTGATCCGGATGCACCCGACCGGGTCATCGAAATGCAGCGTCTGCGCCTGAATCAACACTACGACCTGCATGTCAAAAACTATGGTTTGCTCAACAATAAATTGGTCCACCGCAATGTCCAGGAGGACCCGGATTATCTGAAGCTGGCGGCAACCGAGAACATGCGCAAGGAAGTTGAAACGTCGTTGGACGGCATCCGTACTCAGCGTTATGTGTACGAAAAGGGCGATATTTACTTCAAGCGGACGCAGTTTCCGTGGCGTGAACCGGACACCGCCGAAAGCATCGTTCAGGCGGGCATGATCTCCCATGCCTACCGCCATAAAATCGACCTGGAGTATATCGGCGGACTCATGAAACTGTCGAGAGAGGAAGCATACGATCAACTGATTGCCAGCGGCGAATTCTTTGAAAACCCGGTCACGCGGGACATTGAACTCAAAAGCAAATATCTCAGCGGCAATGTAGTCCGCAAGCTGGACATCGCCCGGAACGAGGCCGATCCGAAATATCAACTCAATGTCGATGCGCTGGAAAAGGTACAGCCCGCACCGCTGCATATCGAGGATATCGACTTCATGCTCGGCAGTTTCTGGATTCCGGCGGAGATCATTCAGACCTGGCTGGAGACCGCGTTCAACACCGAATGTACGGTCAGTTATGGCGACAAGGGCGACCGCTGGTTCGTCAACGCCGAGTACCGTTTCCGCTGCAGCATCATGGAGTACCGGATCGGGGAATATGACTTGTTCAAGCTGGTCGAAACCGCGCTCAATTTGAAGGAACCCGTGATCTATAAAAAGGTCTGGGATGAAACCATTCGGGACCATAAAACGATCGTCGATCAGGACGCCACCTTGACCGTGCGGCAGTACAAAAACGAGCTCCAGGAACGCTTCCGCAACTATGTATTGGATTCGCCGGAAACCGTTAATGAACTGGAAAATATCTACAATTCGATTTTCAACAGCCACGTGACCCGGACTTATGAATTGCCCGAGTTCGACGTCTACCCGGGCGCGGTGTCGGTGATCGACGGCAAAAGGTTTGTCCTGCGCACTCATCAGAAACGGGCGGTTTCGCGCTGCATCGAGGGCAATACCCTGCTGGCCCATTGCGTCGGCGCGGGCAAGACCGCCGTTATGATCACGGCCGTGATGGAGGCCAGGCGGCTCCGGCTCGCCACCAAAGGGTTGATCGTGGTGCAGAACGCTACGCTGCAGCAGTTTGCGGAGTTCGCACCGAAACTTTATCCGAACGCGCAAATCCTGGTCGCCACCAAAAAAGACCTCGAAAAATCGAAGCGAAAACGGTTCATGTCAAGGATAGCGACAGGTGACTGGGACATCGTGATCATGGCACAATCTTCATTTGACATGGTCAAGGACAATCCGGATCTGGTGGAACAGCATTACCAGGAACAGATTGCGGAACTCGAAACCGTCATCGCCGAGAGCGAGAGCCGCGATAGTATCAAGGAGATCGAGCGTCAGAAAAAACAACTGGAAAAAATTCTCGACCGCCTGCGGGAGCGCAAACACGAGGAGGACATCATTTATTTCGACGAATTGGGCATTGACCTGCTGATAATCGATGAGGTGCAGGCCTATAAACGGAACTTCTTCGTTACCAAAATGGACCGTATCAAAGGGCTGGACCGCGGCGCCAGCCAGCGGGCGTTTTCGCTGTCGCTGAAGATCCGCCACATCATGAAAAAAACCGGCGGCCGCAACGTCTACACGGCATCCGGAACGATTGTCTCGAATGTCATAGGAGAACTCTGGGGAATGATCCGCTATGTGTCTCCTGAGACGCTGAACGAGTTCAACGTGAACACGTTCGATAAGTTTGCCAGCGTGTTCACACAAACCGAAACCGCACTGGAAATCGACGCCGCCGGACGCTTTAAAATGCAGACACGCTTCGCGAAATATTCGAACGTAATTGAGCTCTCGAAAATGTTCCGCACCGTGGCGGATGTAGTGCTTTCCGAAGAGCTGACCGAAGTGGAGCGTCCGCCGATCAAAGGGGGCCGTCCGCAGCAGATCAGTCTGCCACGCAGCGCCACGATCTCGCAGTTCATGAACTATTTGCAGGACGTATACGAATGGTTTGAAAACCAGTCCGATAAACGCTCAATTTCGCATATTCCATTGCTGATTTACGGCATGTCGCGCAAAGTCACCATCGACCCGCGCCTGATCGACCACCGGTTCGCCGACGACCCCGGTTCGAAATTGAATACTTGCGCAGATAAAATTATTGAGAAGTATTACGAATATGATTCGGTCAAAGGAACGCAGATTGTATTCTGCGACCTCTACCGCAATGTGTGCGATAAAGTGGAGTTTTTCAACGCCTGGAACGAACTGAAGCGCAAACTCATCGACGGCGGCATTCCTGCCGAAGAAGTGGCCGTTATCAACGACTACCATACCGACAAGCAGAAATCCGAATTATTCGAGCGCGTCAACAGCGGCGAAGTCCGGGTTATCATCGGTTCGACCTCCAAACTTGGAACCGGCGTAAATATTCAGGAACGCCTTGCGGTTGAACATGATATCGATTGCCCCTACCGTCCTTCGGATGTAGCGCAAAGATCAGGACGTATCCATCGGCAGGGGAACGGAATTTCCTCGATCGAAGTGATCCGCTACGGCATCGAACAGACGCTGGATTCCGGCATGTACGCGATTCTGGAGCGTAAACAGAAATTCATCAACGACGCCATGAAGGGTCGCTGTGCCCGCACGATCAAGGAAATCAACGACGATACCGCGTTGGACTTCGCCAGTTTCAGCGCGGCCATTTCCGGCAATCCCAAACTGCGTCGCAAGGTCGAAATCGAAACTCGTTTGAAGGAACTCGACGCCCTGGAGCGCCAGCACCGCCGCAACGTCCGCTACAACTCCGACCAGTTGGCATTCCTGAACAAAGTTATTCCGCGAATGAAAGAAGAGCTGCCACGGCTGGAACGTTTTGCCAAAACCTGTCCGGAAGTCAATTACAGCGATGCCCAGATCAAATACGGCGAAAACATCCTGACTGGCAGTATTTCCGAAATCTGTAAAGGATTGGATGAATTGTTCGAGCGCGCCTATTACAAAGCGGTCAATCAGAACGGCGTCCATGCCCTCAACGACCTGTATATCAACGGTATCCGGGTGCAATTGATCGCCAAAGCCGCGCTGAACTACTACAATCAACTGGAACACAGCAAATGCTGCATCCAATACCAGTTGAAGGACCTCGATATCACAAATTTGCCGGTCGAAACCAGCGGCGAAGCCAGAGAGCCCGGCAAACTGCTGTACAACATCCGTAGAATGATCACCGACAAACCGGAAGAATTGGCACAAAGCCGCATCGAACTGGAAGCCAAAGCCGCCAAGCTGGATAAACTGCAATCCGCCCCACCGGAAAAATTCTCCAGCATTGAAGAGAAAAGCAGACTGACCGTTGAGCTGGACCAGATCATTTTCGACCTGAACAAAACCAGCGAAGGTCAGCGCGAAAATTATGTATCCGGCGAAATGCCCAGCCTGCGAAACTACTTCCCGGAACTTTCCAACACCGGCATCTTCCGAGAAATCGAAATCATCGAAGCCAATGACGAAGAAGATATGGCGCAGAGCGCCTAAATAATCATCGAGGCGGCACGTTGCCGCAATTTCCCGGCGTCAAGGGTGAGCCGGGAAATTCCCATAAAAATCAATCAACATGGAGAAAGTATCATGCAGAAAATCGCAGTAAACAGAATCAAGAGTGTGGCCGACCGTGCCTACAACAAAGCGGAAGATGCGCATTTGTTGGAAACCATCCGTTTCCGTATGGCGAATGGATTGAAACCGCTGATGCAGCCGATTGCGCTGCAGCCTTTGACCGGTGATCCGGACTATGATTATGTGGTTGACGACGGGCGCCGCCGCTTCAAATCATTGCTGGCGTTGGAAGTCAAAGAGCTCGAAATCGGCCAGGACGCGGTGGTTATCGACGGCGACTCGGAAATCAATGCATATCTGGGTAACCAGCATACGGAACTTGCGTTGGCGGAGGAGATTACCAAGCTGCATCATATGCGCGAAAAGTTTGAGACGCTCGACGCTCTGGCCAGTGCCATCGGGCATTCGGCCACGTGGGTGGCGCGCCGATTGAACCTGCTGAATCTCTGCCCGCTCTGGAAGCAGGCGATGACCGAAAAAACCTTCGGATTCCTGGCGCTCGGGCATTATGAAACCATTGCCACGTTCCCGGAAAATATCCAGGAGGAAATCTTCAATTATATTCGTACTGAAGAGGGCCGCAACACCTTGAAGGGCACGAGTATCATCAAATTCGCGCAGATCCTTTATGACCGCTACGCGACGCTGCTGTCCGCATTACCCTGGGAGGAAAGCGGTTGCGGCGAATGCCCGACCTGCAAAGAGCGTGCTGACAGTGGTTATCTGTTTAAGTTTCTTATTCCCGACCCACGTTGCATGAACCATGCGTATCTGGAACGGAAACGGCAGGAGTATGTCGCCGCGCAGGCTGCCAAGGAGCCGGAAACCGTATTGGTATCGCAGAGCTTCACTACGCCTGACAGTGAGAAAAATCCCGAGCATCCGTTGGCCGGTAGTGCGATTCTGCCGCCCGGCGACTGGCGTCCCGCCGAAAAAGGTGAAGCCGGAGCGGTCGAAGCGATCATCGCTGATGGTCCCCAGGCCGGCACAAAGACTCTGATCAAACGCCCCGAAGCCTCCGCCAAAGCAAAGCCGATCCAACGCTCATCTTCCCTCGCGGAACGCCGTGAAGCGCTCAACAAAAAGCGCCAGAAGAAAACCATCGAAAAGCTGATCACCTTCATCGAAAAAAAGGATTATGAAATTCCCGGTCGGAAATCGATTGTCGCAATGGTCGCCGCCAAAGGTGTCGGCGCGGTAAATACATCGCAAATCATGAATTACAAAGACATGGTCGAGCGTGACGACATCTATTCTCTGCTTTGGAATAAAGTCATCGGCCACATCATTTCCGAACTCAAAACCGGACAAGAACCTTCGACCAATCCGAAGTGGGAAGAGGCCCGTCTGGTCAGCGACCTCATCGACTTTGATATCGATAAAGCATTTGCCGAAACCGTCACGGAAATTCCCGAACCAAAATCCTGGGTCGCGCTCGAACGCAAGGAGAAAAAAGAGGCCGAGGCCACCGCGGAACCCGAAGCTCAAGCC
>DHTZ01000006.1 GCA_002408885.1 Lentisphaeria bacterium UBA5247
GTCTGTTTGATTTCCTTGAAAAACACCTCAATGGCCCAACGGGCTTTATAAAGATCGCAGATGGAACTCGCCGCCCACTCAAAATTGTCCGTGATAAAGGTCATCCGTTTCGGCTTGCCGTCCACTTCGACAATTGCCTCGACCAGACGCGAGGTTTCCGGATACTACAATGCCGTCCGTTGTCCGGTCAGGCGAATTACCACGTCCCGGATAATATTCCCCTGAGGTGCGCTGTGCTGTCCCACAACCTCGTATTGCATATTGTCCTTGGCGTTGAGCTTGCGGGCACGAATGATATTGAGGTTGTCTATCTGGATGAATCGCACTTTTCCAATGAGCCCTATGTGGTTCGTGGATGGCATAAGAAAGGTCAGCCTTTTTCCCCTGCCGACGCCGAAAAACAAAGCGGGGTTATCCATTTTCGGGGCCTACGCGCCAAGGACAAAATCTTTCTTCTGGAAAAGTTCCCCGAAAAGCAATGCTGAAATTTTCAAGGCGTTTCTCCATCAACCGCGGATGGCTTTCCCGGGAAAAACGGTGGTTGTCATTCTTGACAACGCCTCGATTCACGGTTCGAAATATATCCGGAAATTCCTGCTGAAATATCCGGGCGTTGGCTGAAGCCATTGGTTCACGGCGCGAAAACCATCGAAAACGGATGCGACGAAATTCGGCAACGAATCCGCAGAGTCATGCACGGATGGAGAAATCAACGCTTGGCGCAGATTCCTCATATCGGTATCGGCATATGGAGGAAGTTATTATTCAATTATTTATGATGATTAGCTTAATAAAATAAACTCGAATGGGTTATAAGAATTGGAATTCAGCTACGGAGTCCTGATTGAAATCGGCACGCCGCCGTGAAAAGTATTATAATATTTGAAAAGTATCTAGAGACTTTGGCGAAAAAGGGGGGTTTGGGAGTGGGATGTAAAATAGTTGCCGGTGTACTTGTATTTTTTCATGGCGGCAATATATTGAAATTTGTGAGGGCTTAAGCAAACAGGCGGATATCTTTTCATGTGGTGGAACAGAGAATCGAAACTTGCAGGGGCTATCCTGGTGGCGTTCGGCCTGGGAGTGGCTTTTGCCGGTATCGCCTATTTTCAATCCACGACGGGCTTTGATGCCATATATGCCTTGTTCATCATGCTTTTCTGCGGGCTGGTCTGCGGGTTTATCCTTGCGCCCCGGATCGGAAACTTGTTCGGTCAGGGGCTTGGCAGCGCCATTTATTTCAAGCGCGACAAACTGGAGCGCGCTCCGGATCGCCTCGACCGGATGAAAGGCCTGGTCGAGGCGGCGCGTTATGACGAAGCCTCCGCCGAACTGCGTCAGGTATTGGCCCGCGACTTCATGGACATCGACGCCCGGATGCTGTTGATCCGGGTGCGCCGGGAATCCCTGCTCGATGAGGACGGCGCAGTCGAAATCTGCCGCGAATTTTTCGACCACCCCGGTCATCCGTCCAACCATGACAGCATCGACATGCTGTTGTCCCTGAGCGATTCCCTGCCGCCGGATGAAGCCGCCGGATATCTGCGCCGCGAGCTCAAACGCGGTCGTTATTCAACCTATGACCGGAAGCTTTTGCAAAACCGCCTGGAGGCATTATGATCAAGGACGCCATCTGGGTTTTCATCGCGATTGTCATCGCCATCTGGGGGATGATTTTCATGTTCAGCGGCCAGCAGCGAGTGTTGCCTCTGCTGGGCGTGTTCGGCATGGCGGTCAGCGGCCTTATCATTGCCCGGCGGGTGTCGCCGTATATCGCGGACGCCATCGGCGCTTCGTTTTATTATTCGCACGACAAGCTGAACCGCCGCCCGGAGCAATTGACCCGCCTGGAAGGCATGGCCGGGTCCGGCGAGGCCGTCGAAGCCGCCGCCGAGCTCGAAGATATTCTCCGGAAAGATTTCAACCAGACCGAGGCCCGGATGCTGCTGGCGCAGATTCGGCTGGACAAGCTTGATGATGCGGAGGGCGCCCGGGCGCTTCTGGAGGCATTCTTCAAGTCCCCGAAACACGTTTCCGGTTCCGTCAGCCTCGGGCTGCTGCTGCTTTACGGGGATTTGCTGTATGGGGCGGGAGGAAACGAAACCGCCGCCCACTGTTACGCAAACGAGCTGAAGCGCGGTAAGTTCAGCCGGGCCGACCGGCAATTGCTGGTCAATCGCCTTGAGGCCCTGAAGGATTCGTAACCACCATCGCCAGCACGGCAAGCACGATGTTGCCCATTGCCGACGCGAGAACCTGCCACGGCATGATGATGCTTCCCTGCAGCAACCTGGCCGCCATGAACACCGATACCGTATAGGTGATGCCGCCGATCAGCAGCAGATTATGGAGCCGTTCCCCCGGAATCTCGTGATAATAGCGGTTATTGATCCCCAGCGCCACCCCCAGCGCCATGATGTAAACCCCTTGAATGGCGGTGATGATGAAATCGTTGGCGGCATGGGTTTTCATGGCTGTCAGCAGTGCCCAGACGAAGAACACCATCGCCGCCAGCACATTCAGCGCCCCGGTAAACACAATAATCGGAATCACTCCGGAATGGACTTTCGAGAATAGCGCGGCGGACGGCGAACGTCCGGAACAGGCCAGCAGGCTGAACTCAAAGAGAAACAGGAAATTGAACAATACGGAGAACCAGCAGACCAGATACTCCGTCATCATCAGGTTCGCCCGCAGGATCAGGATCGAAATCACGCTCAGCGCCAGCGCCGCCGTGCGTACATAGAACGACTGCATCATCCGCGCCCCTCCTTCCGGTCGAACACGGCCAGCCGCCCCGAACGCTCCGCCCACCAGTTCGACAGCGCCAGCCCGAAGCCCCCCCCGGTCAGCAGCCAGCAGAACACAATAAAGACATTGCCGTAACGGACAAACGGCGCATAAGCGGGCTCCAGCTCCACTGTCACCGGGATCACGCCCGCGGTACGGCCGCGGCGGATCGGCTCCGGCAGCATCAGGCCGGTCCGTTCGTCCTGTTCCTTGAACAGGCAGTCGGAGATATAGCCGCTGGGCTGGATCAGGCAGCCGGTGCTGTTGTTGCCGCAGCGAAGCTGGGGCAGGCCGGTTTCCACGGAGCGGAACACGGCGTTGGCCAGGTGCTGGGCGGGCTCGCTGCTGGTCGGATACCAGGCGTCGTTGGACAGCACCAGCAGCAGATTGGCGCCGCGGCGGGCTTCGCCGCGCGAAATATAGGGAAATATGCTTTCGAAACAGATGCTGATCCCGGCGCGCACGTCCGGCAGGATCGGCACCGGGTCGAGGGAGGTTCCCGGCGTCAGGTCCCGGTCCATATCCACCAGGCGGATCGCCCATTCCGGCAGGAAGCGGCGGAACGGAACGTATTCGCCCCACGGCACCCGCTGGATTTTGTTGTAAATATGCGCGGTTTCGCCGCGTTTGTTCAGCAGGAACGCGCTGTTGTACGTCTTCTGTTTGCGGTAGTCCGTGCCCTTCGGCACATCCTCAAAGTCGATGGTGCCGATCAGGAACGGCACCTGGTGTTTCCGGATCATCTGTTGAATCCGGTAACGGAATGCGTTGCTGACCGGGTTGCCGGCGCGGTAGGAGTACGGCACGGCGGTTTCCGGCCAGATGATCACGTGCGGCGCGGGCCGGGCGTTCAGCAGGTCGTCGGTCAGTTTCGAATAAACGTCCAGCGCTTCCTGCGCCTGTGAGATATCGGCGTTGCGGCGCTGGGAAATATCGCCCTGGACAAGCCCGGCGTTGAAGATTACGGTCTTGGTGCTGCGCTTTTTCTGGCGGACGATGTGGGTTACTCCCTCCGTGTAGGCAAAGATGATCAGCAGTCCCGCCAGGATCAGGGGGCGGGGGTAGACGAACCGGCGCGTTTTCGGGTTGTATTTGGGCCCGAGCAGGTAAAATGCGACACAGAGGTTGAACAGCACCAGCAGGAAACTGAGCCCGTAAGTCCCGGTGAAGCGGCAAATCTGGATCAGCGGCACGGTGTTCCACATGGCGGTGGAGAAATAGTTCCACGGGAGCACCCACGAACGCGCCCATTCGGTCAGGCACCAGGCGGCGGCCAGCACGGCGGCCAGCAGGAATTTGCGGGTGCGGAAATAAGAGAGCTCTCCGGCTCCGTTTTCGCCTTTCAGGAGGTTTTCGGGCGAGTTCAGGATATAGCGGGTCAGAAACGGCACGCACAGCGCCCATGCCGCCGGGTGCGCCGCCAGCGGGAATGCCATGAGGTACGGAATGATCGGCTCGATCTCGCGCAGCCAGTAAAACGACGTGAAGCCCCAGGTCAGGCCGAATACGAAACAGTAACCGAAGGCCACCCACGGCCGCCGGTCGTAAATCGCCAGAAACAGCGGCACCAGCGCGAAAAAGGCCAGGAAATTCCAGTTCAGCGGCGGAATCGAAAAGGTAACCATCAACCCGGAGGCAATGACCGCGCCCAGACGGATGAAGAATGTCCGGCGTTTTAATAGAAATGCCAGATTCGGATGTTCGGCGGCGGCTGCGGTTTTTCGTCTCAATTTTTCAAACATGCCCATAACCTGAATATTGATAAACAGCAATCTAGCACGAAAACCGGCAAAAGTCCACCCCTTTTTTCTCGAATTTCCCGCAAAAGTAACTACCGTGCCATCAAGTCCGCGGGAACGTTGATGTAAAGGTAGATTTCCTCATACGCCGGCATCAGCCGGAAACCCTCAAAAACCTGATAGCCGGGAAAATCCACCGGATATTGTTTGGACAGAATAACCGGCTTATACTCCTGGACCTGTTTTCCGACAGCCTCGGAGTAATCCGGGTAGACGTTATCCCGCCAGTTCACCGACATCGGGTGCAGATTGCGCCGGCTCGGGAACAGGACCGAGAAAAAGCCGTCCTCCGTATAGTTCAGGTAAGGGCGGTTTTTCAGTTCCGGCGGCAGTTTGTTGAACAACACCTGCCCGTCTTTCAGCATTCGCGCCGCGCTGGGGAAAATCAGCATTCCCCGTGCTCCGGGGACATCGGACATGACCCGGTTCGGGGCGTAATAGACCCGGAGCGAGCCGACGAGCAGGCGGTAACAGACGCCGCTCAGCGGTACAAACAGCAACAGCGCCAGCAGAACGACCCGTTTCGGCTTCGGCCATGCCGTCCGCCGCCAGAGCCGTTCCGCCAGCAGCGCCAGCACGGGAAACATCGGGATGGACCCCCAGTAAAGATGGCGGACGCAAGGCACCGGGAAAAACTGGTGCCACGACGCCAGCCCGTACATCAGCAGGGCAAAGACCGTCAGGTAGGCGGCCGGTTCGTTTCTTCCGCCTTTGAAAAAGCGGGCGGTCGAGTACCACAGCATGCCCAGCGACGCCAGCGGGAAAACCCAGAAAAAACTGAGGAACGGGAACAGCGCTTCGCTGATGTCGGCCCAGCTCCCGCCGCCGCGTTTCACGGCAAAGCGGGCGGTAAACCCGAATGCCTGAAGCAGATAAGCGTCCCATGCCCCCACATAAAGCAGCCAGAGCGCAAAAACCGTCAGGGGCGCCAGGACCCCGGCGGCGAACGCCCCCCATGCCCGCGCCAGGCCGTTCCGCCCCGGGCGGTTGAGGAAGCTCCACATGCCGAGCGCCAGCAGCCCCGCCAGCAGGATGACCATGCCGCAGGGGTGGCGGCAGCCGAATGCCCCGGCGGTGGCGAGCCCCACCCAGAACAGGTCGCGGCAGCGTCCGTTCCGCAGGAAAACCAGCATCCGTTCTTCCGCGACCAGCATGAAAAACAGCGCATAGACGGACGACCACGGATGGAGCGTCACCTCGTAAAACGGCGCCAATCCCAGGAAGAAAATCAGTACCAGATACCGGAACGGCCGCGTCAGGATCAGTTTGCATAACTTGTTCAGCCAGAGGATCGACAACCCGTAGAAAAATACCGTCGCCAGCCGGATTGTCAGCAGTTCCGCACCGAACAGCTTGATCGCCAGCGCCTGAATGAACGTCGTGAGCGCGCCGTACTGGTTGAACGTGTCGCGGAAGATGACCTGTCCCTCGGCTACGTCCATCGCGGTTTTCAGCATCAGCCCGTCGTGGTGGTAGTCGATGTCGAGAAAGGCGTAAAATCCGAAAATAACCATCACCAGCGCGAACAGGCACAGGTTTTCCGTCTGTTGCCGGATAAGTTTCAATATCTGCATGTCATTCCTCTTTTCAGCGTTGAGAACCGTGGTTTACATCGATAAACAGGCTTCGGCGACGGAGTCCCACAGCAAAAGCCCCTGCGGCGTCAGGCGAATCCGCTCCTCGCCGGCTTCGAACAGCCCGTCCGGCAGGCGCAGGCGCCGGAAATCCGCCAGGATTTCATCCCAGTTTTCCCATTGGGCGCGCCGCCAGCCGGAAGTGGTGCGCAGCCCGAAGGCGAAAATTTCATTGCGCCGCATCCGGGCGTCGATCCGGTCTTCTTCGGGCGGCTTGCCGGCCAGCCAGCTTTCCAGCGAAGGGGGTTCGGCAAAGCGCTTGCTGCCGTCGAACGAACAGGCCGTCGGCCCCAGCCCCAGATAGGTTTCACCGTACCAGACGGCGCTGTTGTGGCGGCATTCGGTGCCGGGGCGGGCGTAATTGGAGATTTCATAGCGTTCCAGCCCGGCGGCGGACAGGAATTCGCCCGCCATCTGCCACATGTCGGCGGCAAGTTCGTCATCCACGATCTGATCATGGCCGCTGGTGGCGGCCAGCATGGTTCCTTCCTCCAGGGTCAGGTTGTAGCACGACATATGGTTGACGCCGCAGTCGACGGCGCGGCGCAGGTCGTCCTGCCAGTCCTCCAGCGTCTGCCCCGGGATGCCGTAGATCAGGTCGATATTGAACTGCCACGGCATGGTGCGGATGATTTTGACGGCGTCTTTGATCGCCTTGCAACTGGTCTGCCGTCCGAGAATCCGCCTGAAATCCGGGTTGAACGACTGGACGCCCATGCTGATGCGGGTGATGTGGTCGCGCAGGGCGGCCGCCTTGCCGGGCGTGAGTGTCTCGGGGTTGGTCTCAATGGTGGTTTCGGATCTGGAATCGCAGGCCACGCAGAGGCGTTCGAGCTGTTTCTCCGGCAGGAGGGTGGGGGTGCCGCCGCCGATGAATACGGTTTCGGGCATCTGCGCCGCGACGTTTTTCCAGTATTGGTCGAGGATTCGGTCCAGCCAGCGGTCGATCAGCGCTTCGTCCGCCCCGGCGGTCGAATAAAACGCGCAGTAGGCGCATTTGCTGCGGCAGAAAGGCACATGGATGTACAGGTGTTTATACATGCTCGCTCAATATTGGTTCGCACCGTAGATGTCGATGATGATTTCGGTGGCGGTCCGGGCGGCCTCGCCCGAAACGGCGGGCTCGCGGTCGAACCGGACCGCTTCGATGAAGTCGCTGATCACCGCTTCGTGCCCGGAGGTGTTGCTGACGGCGGCGCTGCCGGCCCCGCTGTGCAGTTTGAGCCCGGCGGAAACGCTGGGATTGGGCAGTTCGCCCATCTGCCATTGGACGATGACGTCGTTTTCCAGCACCAGATAGCCGAGGTCGCTGTGGATCGTGATCCGGGCAGGGAATCCGGGATGGCAGTTGGTGGAGGCGGTGATGGTCCCGATCATGCCGTCCGCATGCTTCAGGATGGCGACGCCGTAGTCTTCGCCCTCGATCTGATGGAGGAAGGTCCCCATCATGCTGACCGTTTTTTCCGGGCGGCCGAAAAACCATGCATAAAGGTCGATGTTGTGGCTGCCCTGCTGGATGAACGGCCCGCCGCCGTCGAGCGCCTTGTTGCCGCGGTAGGGGGCGCTGTCGTAATAAGCCTGGTCGCGGTAGAACTTCACCTGCAGTTCGCAGGCGAAGACCCGTCCCAGTTTGCCCTGTTCGAGCAGTTCTTTGACGATCATGTTGTCGGGGGCCAGGCGGCGCTGGTAGGAAACCGCCAGCTTAACCTTGTTTTCGGCGCAGGCCCGCAGGGCGGTCTCCATGGCGGGGATGCTGATGCCGAGCGGCTTCTCGCAAATCACGTGCTTGCCCAGCCGGGCGGCGGCGGCGATGCCGAGGTGGTGAAGCCCGTTCGGGGTGGCGACGATGACGGCGTCGAACGGCGCCTTGATCGCGTCGAGAGAGGGGGCGACCTCGATCCCTTCCGGAGCTCCCGCCGGGGCCCTGCCGGAACGCGACACGATGCCGGACAGTTCGGCGTCCGGGGCATTGGCAAGCGCCCTGGCGTAAGTACCGGCGATGCTGCCGCTGCCGATAATGACGAATTTCATAAATCCTCCGTAAATGGCTTGTTTGTTCTGTTTTCTCGGGATTAATATAAGCGATCAAGAAGATTTTTCAAAATTTTTACCGGAGTTGTCTTGAAAATCTGAAAAAAAGGGTTACTATTAATAATGATTCCTATTAAGTTTGAAAAGACAAAGGACGCATGCTAGTGTTAAAAGGACCGGAAAAACGCCAGAAAGAGTTCATTGACCTGTGCCGCCGACGCGGCATGAGGGTTACGGGCCAGCGCCTGGAAGTCTACCGGGAAATCGCGGAGAACCTGGACCACCCGAGCGCCGATATGATCTATGAGGCGGTACGGAAACGGGTTCCGGCGATTTCGCTGGACACGGTCTACCGTACACTCGATACATTGGAGGAGTTCGGCTTGATTTACCGGGTGAACGAAGTCTGCGCACGGGCGCATTTCGACGCCAACCTGGAGCCGCACCATCATTTTTTCTGCGTCCGCTGCAACAACGTGCTGGATGTGCCGCCGGTGTGGAAGGATCGGGAGGAGATTCAGGACAAAATGGCCGATTATGGCCGGGTGAAATCCGTAAGTCTGCAAATTCGCGGAATTTGCAATAAATGTGAACAGATAACAGAATTGGAAAAGGAGAAAGAATCATGGCAAGCGTCAAAGGAACCGAAACCGAAAAGAACCTGCTGAAATCATTTGCCGGTGAATCGCAGGCCCGTAACCGCTACACCTATTTCGCCAGCGTCGCGAAGAAGGAAGGCTACGTGCAGATCTCGAATATCTTCATCGAAACCGCCGACAACGAAAAAGAACACGCCAAGCGTTTTTTCAAGTTCCTCGAAGGCGGCGACCTCGAAATCACCGCGGCATTCCCGGCCGGTAAGATCGGCACCACCCTCGAAAACCTGCAGGCGGCCGCCGCCGGCGAATACGAAGAATGGAGCGATATGTACCCGTCCTTTGCAGCCAAGGCCCGCGAAGAAGGGTTCAACGCCATCGCCATCGTCTGGGAAAAGGTCTGCGTAGCGGAAAAAGCGCATGAACTCCGTTACCGCGCCCTGCTCAAGAACATCGAAGAAGACAAAGTCTTCAAGAAGGACGCCGCCACCGTCTGGAAATGCCATAACTGCGGTTATCTGCATGAAGGGCCGGAAGCCCCCGGCATGTGCCCGGCATGTGCCCATTCCCAGGAATATTTCGAAGTCCAGGCGACCAACTGGTAATTTTTCGAACTTTCAGATTGCTCACCGGTGTAAACCGGTTTGCAATCGGAGCGAAAAAAAACCCGGAACAAATTGATGTTCCGGGTTTTTTATTTGCCGTTGAATCGGCGGAAACCGTGTTACAGTCCGCGTTTGATCCGGGCGGCAACGGATTTTTCGTAAGCGTCGAGGTCATCGATCTGGACCTGCGCCATGCCGGTTTCCATCGCCGCTTCGGCCACGTAACGCGCCACATGCGGCACGACCCGCGGGTCGAACGGTTTCGGAATCACGTAGGTGGCTTTCAGCGGGCATTCGCCGTCGAAGACCTTGTTCTTGGCGTCTTCCGGATAGGCGGCTTTCAGCATTTTCAGCACGGACGCGGGAACCGCCTTGCAGGCCAGTTCGGACAGGGCGCGGGAGGCGGCCAGCTTCATGGCTTCGTTGATGTCGCGGGCACGGACGTCCAGCGCGCCACGGAAAATGCCGGGGAACCCGAGCACGTTATTCACCTGGTTCGGGAAGTCGGTACGGCCGGTGCCGACCACCGCCGCGCCGGCATCCCAGGCGTCCTGCGGGAAGATTTCGGGAACCGGGTTGGCCATGGCGAAAATGATCGGGCCGCGCGCCATGCTGCGCACCATGGCTTTGGTGATGATGTTGCCCACGGAGAGGCCGAGGAAGATATCCGCGCCTTTCAGGGCGTCTTCCAGGCTCCGGGCCTTCGTCTTCACGGCGAAGCGCTTCTTTTCCGGGGTCAGGTCGGTGCGGTCGGCGTGGATGACGCCTTTGGAGTCGCACATCAGGAAGTTTTCGCGCTTGGCGCCCGCGCTGATGTAGAATTCGCTGCACGCGATGCCGGCGGCGCCCGCTCCGTTGACGACGAAACGGCAATCCCCGATATTCTTGTTCACCAGTTTCAGGGCGTTCAGGATGCCCGCCAGCGAAATGATCGCGGTGCCGTGCTGGTCGTCATGGAACACCGGGATGTTCATGGTCTTTTTCAAGGTCTGTTCGACTTCGAAACAGGCGGGGGCGCCGATGTCTTCGAGGTTGATGCCGCCGAACGTGGGTTCCAGGCGTTCCACCGTTTCAATCACCTTCTTCGCGTCGGTGCGGCCGGACTTGTCGAACACTTTGCCGATGCACAGCGGAATCGCGTCGATGTCGGCGAAGCGTTTGAACAGAACCGCTTTGCCTTCCATGACCGGCATCCCGGCTTCGGGACCGATATTGCCGAGGCCCAGCACCGCGGTGCCGTCGCTGACCACGGCCACGGTGTTACCCTTGGAGGTGTAATCCCAGACGGTTACGGGTTCCTTGTTGATCTTGATACAGGGCACGGCCACGCCGGGGGTATAGGCCATCGACAGGTCGGTCTGGCTTTCGCAGGCTTTGGTGGAAACGATCTTGATTTTTCCCGGTACAGGCTTGGCATGATAATCCAGGCTCTGTTTCTCGAATCGCGCTTTTTGTGTCTTTTGCATAATTCTTCTCCTATCCGGTCGTAATGCCGTGGTTGTTGAAATATTCTTTAACTTGTTTTACTGTAAGCTCTCCGAAATGAAATACGCTGGCCGCCAGCACCGCCGAAGCCTTGCCGGCCGTCACCGCTTCCAGCATGTGCCGGAGCGTCCCGGCGCCGCCGGAGGCGATCACCGGAATCGTCACCGCCTCGGCGATGGCGCGGGTCATCGGCAGGTCGTAGCCGGTCTTGACGCCGTCGGTGTCTTTGCTGGTCGGGAGCAGGGCGCCCGCGCCGAGCTCCTGGCATTTTTTCGCCCATTCGACGGCGTTCATGCCGGTGCCCTTGGAGCCGCCGTTGATCAGCACTTCCCAGCGGTTTTCTTCGCCGGGGAATTTGCGGACGTCGATGGCGACGACGAGCCGTTCCGAACCGAATTTTGCGGCGGCTTCGCGGATCAGTCCGGGATTGTGCACCGCCGCGGTGCTGATTGAAACCTTGGAGATGCCGGCGTCGAACAGCTCCTGCATGTCCTCCACCGTGCGGATTCCGCCGCCCACGCAGATCGGAATTTTGACGCCCGCCGCGGCGCGGCGCATGATGTCGAGGCGGGTGGCGCGTCCTTCGATGGTCGCGGTGATGTCCAGGAACACCAGTTCGTCGGCGCCCTGTTCTTCATAGCGGCGTGCCGCTTCGGCCGGATCGCCGACGTCCACGAGGTCCACGAAACGCACCCCCTTGACCACGCGCCCTTCACGGGTGTCGAGGCATGGGATAATGGATACTTTTTTGGTCATGGCACTCCTTTCAGTCCGTCAGTTTTTCGGACATTTTCTGTTGTCCGAGCCGGTAGGCTTCGATATTCATGTTCACGATTTTTTCCTTGCCGTGGAAACATTCGCGCAGGGCGTCCGGCACCAGTTGGTCGATGTCGGCGGCGTCGCGCTCGTCCAGGAACCGGGCCTTGAGGATGGCCGACAGCGCCCCGAGCACGACCGCGTTGGCGCACTTCAGGTTGCCGAAGGCTTCCGCGATGTCGGAGGCGTTCAGGTCGAACAGCATCTGGCCGGGCTTGACCGCGGGGGCTTCCTCGATGGTGGAGCTGTCATAAAACAGCACGCCGTTTTCACCGAGTTCCGGCAGGTATTTTTCCAGCGACGGCTTGTTCAGGATGAGCAGCAGGTCGCAGTTGCTGTCCACGATCGGCGAGCCGATGGTGCCGCGGTTGACGATGATCGCGCAGTTGGCGGTGCCGCCGCGCATTTCGGGGCCGTAGGACGGCAGCCAGGAAACGTTGAAATTACGCTGTTTGCCCATCGCCGCCAGGATCAGCCCGAGGCTGAGCACGCCCTGTCCGCCGAAACCGGCGATCTTGATACGGAGCTCGCGGTCGAAGATCGCGGAGCCGCAGCGGTAATCATCCGCCACGCCTTCGCCGATTTTGTCCGGGTAAAGGGCTTCGCGGACTTTTTCCGCGTCGAACACCGGCGTCGGGTAGGTGATGGTCTGGCGTTCGGCCGATTCGTCCTTGTAGACGCCGAGCGGGAAATAATCGGTCATCCGGGTGTCGATGAATTCATCCATCTGCTTGGTGTTCATCTTCAGGTTGACGGGGCAGCCGGAGAGGACTTCGACCAGCGAAAAGCCTTTTTTCTCGATATTGTTCTTGATGGCTTTGCGGACCGCCTGGCGGGCTTTCATGATATTCCGGGTACTGGTCAGCGAAACGCGTTCCACGTAAACCGGGGCCTGCAGTTGCGCGACCATTTCGCTGACTTTCAGCGGATAGCCTTCATTGATTTCGCTGCGGCCGTAGGGGCTGGTGGTGGTTTTCTGCCCGATCAGCGAGGTGGGGGCCATCTGTCCGCCGGTCATCCCGTAGATCGCGTTGTTGACGAAAAACACGCAGTAGTTTTCCCCGCGGTTGGCCGCCTGGATAAAGTTGTTGAACCCGATCGCCGCCAGGTCGCCGTCGCCCTGATAGCCGATGACCACGCTGCCGCGGTTGGCGCGGACCAGCCCGGTGGCGGCGGCGGCGGAGCGCCCGTGCGGCACCTGTACGCCGAAGCAGTCGAAATAGTAATAGGCGAACACCGAGCAGCCCACCGGTGAAATCAAGGTGGTGCGGTCGAGGATGCCGAAATCGGCCAGCGCCTCGGCGATCAGTTTGTGGAGAATGCCGTGGCCGCAGCCGGGGCAGTAGTGCATATTTTTCTTGACTGCGCCGGGGCGGCGGTCAAAGGTTTCGAAAAAGCCTTCCGGACGGGTCAGTTTTACACGTTCACCCATGATCATTCTCCTCCTTTCAGGATGCGGCGGCAGCGCGCCGCGACCTCTTCCACGGTCGGGATGTTGCCGCCCATGCGGTTGAGCAGCGAGACCGGTTTGCGGCATTCGATGGCGAGCCGGATGTCGTCGATCATCTGCCCGTTGTTCATTTCCACGCTGACGAATTCGCGGGCGTGTTCCGCGGCTTTGCGGAACGCGTCCTGCGGGAACGGGAACAGCGTCACCGGGCGGATCATGCCGACTTTCAGCCCTTCCTTGCGGAGCTGTTCGACCGCGGTGCGGATGACGCGGCCGCAGATGCCGAAACCGGCGACCACCAGCTCCGCGTCGTCAAGCATATAGGTGTCGGCGCGCTGTTCGTTCCGCTGAATCTCCGCGTAACGGTCGTTCAGGCGGTGGTTCAGGCCTTCGAGGTCGTCGTTTTCCATATAGATGGAGGTGATGTAATTTGTGGTGTTGCAGACCTTGTAGTCCAGCGCCCATTCGGGGGATTCGCGGCGCGGGAGCGGCGCGGGGAGCGTCACCGACTCGAGCATCTGCCCGATCACGCCGTCGGTCAGGATATAGACCGGGGTGCGGTATTTGTCGGCCAGGTCGAACGCCAGGGTGGCGAAGTCGCACATTTCCTGCGCCGAGGACGGCGCCAGCACGATCACCTTGTACCCGCCGTGTCCGCCGCCCTTGACCACCTGATTGTAGTCGGACTGTTCCGGGGCGATGTTGCCGAGCCCGGGGCCGCCGCGCATGATATCCACGATCACGCAGGGCAGTTCCATGGTGGCGAGGTACGACACCCCTTCCTGTTTGAGGCTGATGCCGAGCCCGGACGACGCGGTCATGGCGCGGCGCCCGGCGGAAACGGCACCGAGCACCATGTTGATGGCGGCGGTTTCGCATTCGGCCTGCAGGAAGACGCGGTTCAGTTTCGGGAAGTATTCGGCGGCGGTGTGGGCGATTTCGCTGGCCGGGGTAATCGGATAGCCGAAATAGCAGTCGCAGCCCGCAAGCAGGGCGCCGAAAACGACCGCCTCGTTGCCTTTCAATAACATTTTGTTGGTATATTCCATAAGATCACGGCCTTTCATCAGCGGTTATTTCAATGATCGTGATTGCGCCGGGCTCGGGACAATTGTAAAAACACGCTCCGCAGCCGATACACCCTTCGCCCTTGTACACCGCAAACGGCACGCCCATGAAATTGAGTTTGGTTCCCATTTCAAGCACTTGCTTCGGGCAGGCGTTCACGCAACGGGCACAGCCTTTGCACTCATCGGAGATGATGTCGCACCGGTGAGATTTTTTCACTTTTTCACTCATCAGCTTTTCCTGGATGGTTGATGCTAATATCGATATCAAATAAAATATCACGGAATGTCCCTGTTTTCAAACCGAATTGATTCAACAAGGGGTAAAAATAAAAGCTCCGTCAGTCCCATAGCCGGGACTGACGGATTTCAGGATTGGTTTACGCTGGTCGATATAACTCAATCACGCTCAAGATGGCTCGACGCCAGGTTTACGCAGAATGGATCGAATCCGGTGTGCAGAATCGGGAACTCAATTATTTATCACGGTGTGCGTTCGGGGGAGCTACTGTCATCACTCTAATGCTCCGCTCCGTTGATACGCCGGCCCCGGAGGCGGTGGTTTTTCGACCGCCGCTTCATTCATAAAAATCGATGAAAAAGTTATATCTCCGTTGAAATTCCCGACAAAACACGTTATAGTGTCATGGTAAGAGATACTATAGGGTCATTTAACAGGGATATGATATGAATAGAGTTTTTATTACCGGCCGCGGCCTGATTACGCCGCTCGGCACGGGATTGGCGGTAAATGAGCAGGCGCTTCGGGACGGCCGTTCCGGAACCGTCCTGATGAAGGAATGGCGGGCGCGCGGGCTGGAAAGCCACGTGGCCGGCGCCGCCGACGAAGACCCCGAATGCCCGATGCTCAACAAGAAAACCAAGCGATTCACCCCTGCCAACGCCCGGATGGCCGTGGCCGCCGTTTATCAGGCGCTTCAGGAAGCGAACCTGACGCCGGAAGAGATCAAGGAACAACCCATCGCCGTCATCGGCGGCGTGGCCGGAAGTAACTATCTGGAACTTTACCACAGCGCGACCGGGTTCGCCCGGACCGGCAGGCTGCGCAGTGTATCGCCGTTCATCGTGCCGCGCGTCATGCCGTCGTCGTCCGTATCCAACTTGTCGCTGATCTACGGATTCCGCGGGGAAAGCTACGACATCAGCTCGGCGTGTTCAAGCAGCGCCCACGCAATCCTGCAGGGCAGCCGCCTGATCCAGTCGGGGCAATACGACATCGTGGTCTGCGGCGGAGCGGAAGAATTGAACTGGATTCACGCGCTCGGCTTCATGGCCATGCGCGCGCTGTCGCACAAATACAACGACCGCCCCGAAATCGCCAGCCGTCCGTTTGATGTGGACCGCGACGGTTTCGTCATCGCCGAAGGCGCGGGCTGGGTCGTTCTCGAATCCGAAGCCAGCATCCGCAAGCGCAATTCGCGCCCGATCTGCGAAATCACCGGCTCGGCGGCCAACAGCAACTGTACCGATATGGTTCAGCCCGACGCCGCCTCCACCGCCGAAGTCATGCGCCTGGCCCTGAAAGCCGCCGGGTTGAAAGCCGAAGACATCGCCTACGTCAACACCCACGGCACCGCCACCGGCATCGGCGACCCCGAGGAAATGCTGGCGATTAAGAGCGTGTTCGGCGGCAGCGCCGCGATCAACAGCACCAAGTCCATGACCGGACACATGATCGGCGCCACCGGCGCGGTCGAAGCGATTTTCACCTCGCTGATGATCGAGAAAAACTTTATCTGCCCGTCGATCAACCTCGATAATCCCGAACCGGATTTCGCCTGGGCGGACCTGGTGCGAAGCTGCCGTAACGACGTCAAGGTAAACCATGCCTTGAGCAACAGCTTTGCGTTCGGCGGCACCAACGTCTGCCTGATCCTGTCCTCTATGGAGCGCTGATAAGGAGCCATGTTGGAAAAAGGTACAAAAAACAGACTGCCACCCTGGATCCGCATCCGGGTCAACTGCGGCGGAGCCCGCGAGGAGGTCCATTCGATCCTCTCCGGGCTGAAGCTGAACACGGTCTGTTCCAGCGCCAGGTGCCCGAACCTCAGCGAATGCTGGCACCACCGTACCGCCACCTTCATGATCCTGGGCGACGAATGCACCCGCAACTGTAAGTTCTGCGCGGTGACACATGGCCCCCGCCCGGCTCCGCCTGACCCCGACGAACCCCGGCGACTGGCCGAGGCCGCGGCAAAAATGAACCTGAAATTCGTGGTGGTGACCAGCGTCACCCGCGACGACCTGCCGGACGGCGGAGCCGCCCATTTCGCCGCCGTCATCCGCGAGCTGCGCGGGAAACTGCCGGAGGCCGGGATCGAAGTGCTGACGCCGGACTTCAACGGCAACCGCGAACACCTGAATCTGGTGCTGGCCGCCCGCCCCTCCGTTTTCAACCACAACGTGGAAACGGTGGAACGGCTCTCCGCGTCGATCCGCAACAAGGCGACCTACCGCCGGACGCTGGAAGTCCTGCGCATGGCCGCCGAAGACGGCGACGGCACCCCGGTCAAATCCGGGCTGATGGTCGGCCTCGGCGAAACCGACGGCGAAGTACTGCAGACACTCCGGGACCTGCGCCACGCCGGAGTCTCGATCCTGACGATCGGACAATACCTGCCGCCGTCCGACGCGCACTGGCCGCTGGACCGTTATGTCGAGCCGGCGGTGTTTGAGCAATGGGGACGTTTCGCCGGAGAACTCGGTTTCACCTCGGTGGCTAGTGCCCCGCTGGTGCGCAGTTCATACCGTGCCGGCGAACTGGTACGATAAGGAGGAACATGATGTATTTAAACCTGATCTTGTCCGCTGTTATTCTGGTGCTGGTGGTAATGGTGATTCTTCTTTACGCGAGAACCGTCATTCTCCGCCGCATCGACCGCGCGCTCCGCAAGGGCATCAACAAAGAGCGCAGCGCCGCCACCGAAATGCTCCGCAGTTCCCGCGAAATGATCGCCCATCCCGAGCGGGAAAAGGACTTTCTGCCGACATTCATCAAATTCGTGGTGAAAACCCTGAAGGTTGACGGCGGCGCGGTCCTGCTGTGCGGCGACGACAATTATTTGTACGGCTGCGTCTCCTCCGGCATTTTCCCGCCGATCCGCGAAACCAGTTCCGAAAACATCCTGAACCCGAACTCCGACGACGACCCGATCCGCGGCATGAAAACCGGCCTCCACGCCGAAGAACTGGAAAAGGCCTGTTCGCGCAAAGGTTTCGCGTCCTATGAACACGAAACCCTCACCTGGTTTCCGAAGGATTTCAGCAAAATCGCCCCCTACATGATTATGGTCCCGATCAAACTGCGCAACAGTATTTACGGGTGCATCGTCATCGTGTCCCAAAGTACGCCGCTGGCCAGCTCCGACGGTTATTTCATGATCCGCCTGGCCGAAATGATGGCGCTGGAACTGGAAGTCATCAAAGCCGCCCAGTTCCGCCACGAATACGAGCTCCGCCTGCAGGACGCGCGCGAGGAAGGCATGGCGCAGGTCACCACCGGCATCATCCACAACATCGGCAACGCCATCACCATCGCCAAGCTCACCGCCTCCGGCCTCAAGGAAAAACTGAACCTCGGCGACGACGACCGCCCCGAACGGCTGCTGCTCAACGAAATCCTCCCGAACATGGAAAAACACCTGAAGGACGATTCGCTCCAGCATTTCCTGACCGAAGACGAGATCGGGCGCCAATACCTGCCGATCATCCGCGACCTCATGCAGTACACCGACCGCAACGCGCGGGAGGCGCTGGACATGGTCAACTCGATCTCCGCCAAACTCTTTCACATCAGCGAGATCATCGAGCTCCAGCAGCGTTTCATGGGCGAGCTCGGCACGGAAAACATGGTCCAGCTCAGCAACATGATCGACGCCTCGATCCTGATTTTCGAGGAATCGTTCAATAAGCGCAACGTCACCATCCGCAAGGACCTCAACCGCGAACTGCCTGAAATCCTGATCGACCCCTCGGTCATCATGCAGGTCTTCATCAACATGTTCAAGAACTCCGTGGAAGCGATCTGCGAGGAAAATACGCCGGGCAAAAAATACGAGCTCTTTCTCAGCCTCAAAAAAGAGGTTATTGACAACAAAAATTACGCCGTCGCCACCATCCGCGACAACGGCCCCGGCATCCCCCCCGAACTGCACGAAAAAATCTTCTGGTTCGGCTTTTCCACCAAGAAAAACGACGGCAGCGCCGCTCACGGCGTCGGACTGCATTTCTGTTCCAACAGCATCTATAAATACGGCGGCAGGATCGAACTGATCAACCCGCCCACCGGCGGCGCCGAGTTTCGAATTCTCCTGCCGTTGCCGGAAAACCGGCCTCCGGTCCAGAAGAAATAGCCCCATGCCGTTGACCGATTTGCAAAAGATACGTTTTTATTTTGAGGAAGGCAAGCGCCTGTGGGCCGCCATGCCCGAAAAGGTCGCGTCCCGCGAATTCTACGAACTCTGGGAAAACATCCAGCAGCCGAGCCCGTTCCGGGTGGATGCCGCGTCGCTGGAACTGATGGGCGGCGTCTTTGAGCTCCCCGCCGCCGAATCGCCCCGGATGGGATGTTTCGGCTGGGACGTGGGCAACGGCTGCGCCGCATTGACGGTGGAGTGTTCCGAATGGCTCAAGAAGTACCTGCTCTTTTTCAGCGACGGCGAACCGTTCATCAGTGAGGAACCCGTCGAATTTGCCGCCGATGACGAGTTGAAGCACGGCGAAAAGCTGGAAGTCATTTACGACCTCGCCGCTCACCTCCGCAAAAATCATCCGGGCTGCGACATCGCCAAGCTCAAGAAAAAAGATTTCGTCGAATACCTCGGCGAGATCGCCGCCGATTACGACTCCCGGATCATCAATTCCATGAAGCTGATGTCCGTCGGTTTCATGCGCAATCTGTTCCAGCAGGCGCTTTCGGATCAGGCGTCGGACGAGGTCGACCGGCAGTTGAGCCTTCCCCTGGACGGCGACTACGCGCAGGAGGCGGACGAGGATTTCAACCCGGCGTTCACCGTGCGCAACCTCTGCGGATCCATCCCGGCGCAGACCCGCTGGCAGGTCCGCCGCAACCTTCAATTTCTGTCGGACGCCTGCCGGACCGCCGCCGAAAACGAACGCGAATTCCTGCTGGTTTTCAAAGACGCCGAATCCCTCGGCAAACCGGCCGGGCATGAACTGGGCATCCGCCTGAAGATCGATCCCGGCACCCCGGTTTCCGAGGGGGATATCCTGAATGTCTATATCCGCGGCGAACGCGATATCTTCGGTACGTTCCGGATCGACATTTTCGACGGCGACGTGATTTTCGGACGCCTGCGCTGCGACGACGCCGATCATTTCTCGGAGCGCCGCCCCCAGATGTTCGGGCGGCTCCAGCGCAGCCCGCGCACCTTCATCTCCAATCTAGCCGACAATCTCTGCCGCGCCATCGGCGAGGAACAGCCGCAGGAACTCGGCGCCCTCGACCATGTGCTCGGGCTGAAAGACCTTCCGTTCGATTTCTCGCTCCAGCCGGAACTGCCGCAGGATATGGACGCGTCCCAGCGCCAGGCGTGGTGCACCGCCGTCAACCCGGCCAACCCGCTGGTGCTGATTCAGGGCCCCCCCGGCACCGGCAAAACCCACGTCCTTGAACAAGTGGTCCGCCACCTCTGCCGCAAGAACCTCCGTATCCTGGTGGCCGCCCCCTCCAATACCGCCGTGGACAACATCTGCCGCCGCATCGCCGACCTGCCGGTCCTGCGTTTCGGCAAAACCACCTACAGCATGGCGCCCGACGTGGCGGAAAAATGCTGGATCGGGGAGTCGGCAAACGTGGCGCGTTTCGTCGATCTCCGGCGCAGCCGGGGCATCGGCGGCATTTACGCCGGCACCCACATCGGGCTGCTGAAAGACAATATTGTGGTCGAGGACATGCTCCGCAACGGCCGTTACGACGTGATTATTTTCGATGAAGCCGGTATGTCCAATCTGGAAGAATTCCTGCTCTGCGTCAAACTCGGCAACCGCGCCGTCCTGTTCGGCGACCACCAGCAGCTGCCGCCGTTCCCGCTGCCGCAGAACGTGATCGAGCGCCTCCACGCCGAGTGCGGCCCCGTCACCCGCGAACAGAACTACATGATCACCCGGAGCGCCCTCGAATGGCTGATCGAAGGGCGCAACTGCCCGGTGATCATGCTCCAGCGCTCCTACCGCTGCCAGAACCCGCGATTGCTCCGGTTCGCTTCGACGTTGTTTTACGACGCGGGCGTCCGGCCCAGCCGACGCGCCGAATACTACCAGTTGTCGTTTCATGAACGCAAGCTCAAATATCCGCCGCGGACACTGTTGTTCTATTCGACCTCGGCACTGCCGCCGGAGCTCCGTTCGGAATGCCTTTCGCTGGAAGGCAGCAAGCCGGGGCTCTCCAACCATACCGAAGCGGTCATCTGCTGCCTGGCATTTTACCGGGCGCTGCAGCGTTACGACATCGACGAAATCACCATCATCGCCCCGTACCGCAAGCAGGTCAAGCTGATCCGCAGGCTGATCTCGCTGGAAAAAGCCCGCGAAGTGATTCCGGAAAAAGAGATCAGCGACAAAACGTGGATGCATTTTCTCTCCTCGCGCATCGCCACGGTGGACAGTTTTCAGGGAGGCGAAAGCGACATCGTCATCATCTGCTACGTCCGCAGCAATGAAAACGGCGGCATCGGCTTCATCGACAACCCGAACCGCATCAACGTAGCCCATACCCGCTGCCGCCGCGAGATCAACATCGTCGGCGACCTCGACTGCCTGAAACGCCAGGCCCGGAACAATATTTTCGTCCGCATGGAACGCGCCTTCCGCCGCGACGGCGAGGTTCTTCAAGTCACCGAAAATATGCTTCCCGAAGCCACCCCCGAAGCCACCCCCGAACCGGCCTGCGAATCCTGATCCCCCGGAAAATCCTGCGAAAAAAGAAGAAAACGATTTATCGCCCTTGATATATCAATAAATCATGATATTATAATATATAAACAAACAAGGAGATTACCCTATGGAAAATTGCGCCGTTTGTCCTTTCACGAAATACTGGTATATCATCGTCGCCATTCTGGTCGTCGCCTGGGCGGTGTACAAATTCACCCAGAGCCGCAACACCCCGCCCCCGAAGGAAATCGCCGGAGTAATGAGCCTGACCGAAGCGGGTTTCGCCGCCGCGGTCGCGGAGGGCGTTACGCTGGTGGACTTCTGGGCCACCTGGTGCGGGCCGTGCCAGGTGCAGTTGCCGATCATCGAAGAAACGGTGGCGTCGCTCCCCGACGGCGTGAAAATCGCCAAGGTCAACGTGGACGAAGCCTCCGCGCTCGCGGAACGGTTCGGCGTTCAGAGTATCCCCACCTGGATCGTTTTCCGGGACGGTAAGGAAATTCATCGCGCCAGCGGTTTGCAGACCAAAGAGATGCTGCTGAAACTGGCCGGAACCAAATAATCAAGGGAGTATCAGAACACCATGAAAGTCATCATTATCGGAGGCGTGGCCGCCGGGGCGAGCGCGGCCGCGCGGCTGCGCCGGCTCGATGAAAACGCCGAAATCATCCTGCTGGAGCGCGAATCGTATATTTCCTACGCCAACTGCGGACTGCCCTATCACCTCGGCGGCGTCATCCCGGAGCGCAAATCCCTGATGGTCATGGGGCCCTCCCGCTTCAAAGCCTGGTTCAACGTCGATGTCCGCACGGAAAGCGAAGCCGTCGCCATCGACCCCGAAGCCCGCACCGTAACCGTCGCCGCCAACGACCGGCGCTATACCGAAACCTACGATCAACTGCTCCTGGCGACGGGTTCCACCCCGGTCGCGTCCGACCTGCCGGGAACGGACCCCGACAAAGTATTCTGTTTCTGGACCATCCCGGACATGGACAAAGTCATCGCCAAGGCCGGTTCCGGGGCGAGAAAAGCCCTGGTCGCCGGAGCGGGATTCGTCGGGCTTGAAGTCGCCGAGAACCTCCGCCATCGCGGCCTGGAAGTGACGCTCGTCGGAAGTTCGAAGCAGGTCCTGCCCGCCCTCGACGCCGAAATGGGGTCGTACCTGGCGCAGGAACTGTTGAATACCGGGGTCCGGATCGAACTCGGGCACAAGGTGGTGAGTTTTGAGAACGACGGTTCATTCCGGGCGGTGTTGAACGACGGGCGGAAGCTCGAAGCGGATTTCGTGATCATGTGCGCCGGAGTGAAGCCGAACAACGAACTGGCGGCAGCCGCCGGGCTGAAACTGGGCCCGCGCGGGCATATCACCGTCGACGAAAAACTCCGCACCTCGCAGCCCGGCATCTTCGCCGCCGGCGACGCCGTCGAGGTGCTCCAGCCGGTTTCCGGCCGCCAGACCGCGATTCCGCTGGCAGGTCCGGCCAACAAACAGGGCCGCATCGCGGCGGACAACATGGCAGGGCTGGATTCCGAATACCACGGCACCCTCGGCGCGATGGTCATCAAGGTGGAAAAACTCTCCGCCGCCGCCGTCGGCCTTACCGAACGCCAGCTTCAGCAGCTTCAGATGCCGTACCGCAAAATCTACACCCATCCGGGCAGCAACGCCTCGTATTATCCGGGCGGCGCCATGCTCCACCTGAAACTGCTGTTCGCGCCGGACGGCAAAATCCTCGGTGCGCAGGCCGTCGGCGCCAAAGGCGCGGACAAACGGATCGACGTCATCGCCACCGCCATGCGCTGCGGCAAAACCGCGCCGGAACTCGCCGTGCTCGAGCTGGCCTATGCTCCGCCGTTCAATTCCGCCAAAGACCCGGTCAACTTCCTCGGCATGATCGCCGAAAATATGCAGAAAGGGCTTTGCGAATCCGTTTACAGCGAAACCCTCCCGGAAGGCGCTATGCTCCTCGACGTCCGCGAACCGGAAGAATTCGAGCTCGGCACCATTCCGGGCGCGGTCAATATTCCGCTCGGCCAACTGCGGGGACGCCTCGGCGAACTGGACAAATCCCGCAAAATCGCGGCATTCTGCCGGGTCGGGCTGCGCGGTTATCTCGCGTCGAGAATCCTGAAACAGCACGGGTTCGACTGCGCCAACCTCTCCGGCGGCATCCTCACCTGGGAAGCGATGAATTTCAAGCCCCGCAACACCGCGCCGGTTCCGCCGCCGAAAAAACCGGAGCCCGCCGCCGCGAACAGCCGTACCCTCGACGTCCGCACACTGGCCTGTCCCGGCCCGGTGGTCCGCCTGAAAAAAGAGATCGACGCCATGACCCCCGGTGAAGAAGTCCGTCTGCTGGCCGCAACCTCTTTCGCGCCGGACCTGGCCAACTGGGTCCAGTCCAGCGGCAACGAACTCGCGGGCATGGAGATGAAAGAAGAACACCTCGAAGCCGTGGTCCGCAAAAAATCCGCGCCGACGGCCTGTTCCCTCTCCGCCTCTGCCCCCGCTCCAAACAGCGACGCCGCGATGGTCCTGTTCAGCAACGACCTCGACAAAGCGCTGGCGGCGCTGATCATCGCCTGCGGCATGGCGGCGGCGGGGAGCAAGGTTTCGATCTTCTTCACGTTCTGGGGCTTGAGCGTCCTGCGCAAAAACCCGGCCCCGGCGGTAAAGAAAACCCTGATCAGCCGGATGTTCGGCATGATGCTCCCCGCCGGAGCCCGGAAACTCGCCCTGTCCAAAATGAATATGGCGGGCATGGGAACCGCGATGATGAAACAGGTGATGGCGCGCGAAAATGTGCCGTCGCTGGAAGAACTGCTGAAACAGGCCCGCGAACTCGGCGTACAGTTCATCGCCTGCGAAATGGCGATGAACGTGATGGGACTCCAGCGCGAGGAATTGATCGAGGTCGATTCGGTGGCGGGCGTAGCCAGCTTCGCCGAAATGGCCCGGAAAGCCGGAACTTCGCTTTTTATCTGACGCAAGGAGGACCTGATGACGGAAAAACGTAAAATACCCCCGGAATTCTTCCATGCGGTGGCCGAAGTGATCAAAATCATCGGCCATCCGCAGCGCCTGCAGATTCTGGAGCACTTGGACCTGTACGGCGAGAGCAAGGCGGGCGATATCGCCGAAGCCGTCGGCGGACGGCAGGGGGCGGTGTCGCAGCACCTCAACAAAATGCGGACCGCGGGCATTCTGGCGGCGCGGCGCGACAGCCGCGAAATCCACTACCGGATTTCGGAAGACCACGCCATGACCATCCTCAACTGCATCCGCAGGAAATTCGAGGACATGTCCGCCGGAAACCGTTAACCCGAGCGGGGCGCGATCCGCTCCGCAAGGCGTTCCCGCAGGCGGGTGAAGCGCGGCTCGAGGCGCGAATTGTTGACCGCCATCGAGATCGCGCGGCGGCTGCCGATCAGGATCAGCAGTTTCCGGGCGCGGGTCATGCCGGTGTACAGCAGGTTGCGCTGAAGCATCATGTAGTGCTGGGACAGGAGCGGCATGACCACCGCCGGGAATTCGCTTCCCTGCGATTTGTGGACGGTGATTGCGTAGGCGAGGTTCAACTGATCGTATTCGGCCATGTCGTATTCGACCGACTGGTTGGAATCGAAAATCACGATGAATTTCTTCTCGTGCGCGTCGATGTGCGCCACCCTGCCCATGTCGCCGTTAAAAACGCCCTTGTCGTAGTTGTTGGAAATCTGCATGACCTTGTCGCCGGTTTTGAACACCCGTTCACCGGCTTTGAACTGCGGCTTGTTGCCGCCGTTCAGCACCTCCTGCAGCATGGCGTTCAGGCCGATCGTGCCGCAATTGCCGCGGTTCATCGGCGTGAGCAACTGGATATCGTCCGCCGGGCGCAGCCCGAAACGCTCCGGGATGCGTTCGCACACCAGGCGGCGGATCACCTCCAGCACCTTTTCCGGGTCGTCCTGTTCGATCCAGTAAAAATCGGTCAGTTCATCGCTCTGGACGCCGGATTCCGGCATCTGCCCGCTGTTCACCCGGTGCGCGTTGCGGATGATGAAGCTCCCCGCGCCCTGGCGGAAAATCTTCGACAGGTGCGTCACCAGAAAAATCCCCGATTCGATGAAACAATGCAGCACCCGCCCCGGCCCCACCGACGGCAACTGGTCCGCATCCCCTACCAGCACCACCGACGTGCCGGGCGGAATCGCCTGAAACAGCGAATAGGCCAGCACCGCGTCGAGCATCGACACTTCATCGACGATCAGCAGATCGCAGTTGAGCTGGTTTGACGAATCAAAAACAAAACGCCGTTCGCCGGGGTCCCACTTCAACATCCGGTGGATGGTTTTAGCGGAAAATTCGGTCGATTCGTACATGCGCCGGGCGGCGCGTCCGGTCGGGGCGGCCATCATGATCTTGAGCCGGGCGGCCTTGGCGCGGCGGACGATTTCACCGATGACGGTGGTCTTGCCGACCCCCGGCCCCCCGGTGATGATCGTCAACGGCGAAGCACCGACCCGCTCCACCGCCAACTGCTGTTCATCGCTCAACGCAAGGTCGTTCCGCGCGGGCACTTTCAAAAGGCGTTTCCCGGCAAAACGCGGCACCGAAGCCAATCTCGCGATCATCTCCGGCACACCGTATTCGGCGATATACAGCGGGCGCGGATAAACCAGTTCGCCGAACTCCGGGTCGGGGCACAGCACAATCTGCCGCGCGGCGGCGGCCCGTTCCAAACCGGCGGCGGCTTCGTCCACCGTCACTTCCAGTGTTTCGGCGGCGCTGCGCAGCAGTTCCACCCGGGGATAACAGGTATGCCCCGCCAGCGTCAACTGCCCCAGCGTGTAATTAATGCCGGACGCCAGGCGCGCCACATTGTTTTTTTCCACGCCCAGCGCCGCCGCCACCCGGTCGGCCATGGTGAAGCCGATACCGTCCACCTCGCTCGCCAGCGCGTAGGGATTGGAACGCACCTTGTCGGGCGTTTCATCGCCGTAGCGCTTGTAAATCCGCATGCAGTAGGCGGGGGTGATGCCCAGGCTCTGCAGGAAAATGAAAATGTCTTTCTGGAGGCTCTGCCCCTGCCAGGCCTTGCGGATCTGTTCGATCCGTTTCTTGCCGAGGCCCGGGACCTCCCGGAGCCGCCCGGAGGAATGGTCCAGGATTTCCAGCGTCTTTTCGCCGAAGTGCTCCACAATGTTCTGCGCGTATTTCGGGCCGATCCCGGGGATCACCCCCGACGCCAGATAACGGGCGATCCCCTCCCTGGTCGACGGCAGCAGGAACCGGTATGCCTCCGCCCGGAGCTGGCGTCCGTATTCCTGATGGGTTTCCCAGCGCCCGCTGACCTCGATATCCTGCCCCGGATACGCCCCGGTGATGCTTCCAACCACCGTATGTTCGACTTCCTGGGAATCGATCAACTTCATCACTACATAAGTTTTGTCATCATTCTCAAAAACGATGCGCAAAATCTCGCCGCGCAGGGTATGCGCGGTCAACGGACCGGTGTTTTCCTCGGCTTGTAATATGAAGTTTCCGTCCATGCCTATTCCGCGAAATGGGTGTTGATGTATTCGGCGGCGTCCTCGAGGCTATGCAGGATTTTCGTGGAGAAACGGGCCATCCACGGGCTGCAGTCCTTGTATTCGAACGGCGAAAACGTCACCACGAATTTCCCCAGGTTTTGCGCCGCGTAAAACACTTCCATGCTGGTGCCGATGCTCGGCTTGTTGTAATTCACCAGCACGATGTCGGCGTCGCGCACGTCCTGCAGGTCGAATTCGACGATCTCGTTGGCGCTGTCCACCTGGCGGTCGACGAATTTGCGCCGCATCGGGTCCAGCATGCGGAAGCGGTCTTTCAGTAATTCCTTGGCGGCTTCGCGCCATTCGCGCGCGTATCCCTCATGCTCGTCCATAATCGGACCGCTCAGGTAAATCGTTCTTTTTCTGTCCATATTCTTTGTTTTCCTTTCCGGATATTCATTTTTTTCCCGCGCCCGGCCCCCGCAATTCCCCGCCGCCAGGCGGCTTGCGCCTCAAAACGGCACACCCTGCGTCTATAACATACAATATTTAGCATTTTTTTCAATTCGGGAATTGACTTTTCTGAAAATAATGGTATTGTAATACCATAATAGGAGAAATAGCCATGAAACGAAACATCATCCATATCGATCAGGAAAAATGCAACGGTTGCGGACTTTGCGTGAGCGCCTGCGCCGAAGGAGCCATCCAACTCATTGACGGCAAAGCCCGTCTGGTCACCGATTCATATTGCGACGGGCTCGGGGCGTGCCTCGGGCATTGCCCCATGGATGCGATCACCATCATCGAGCGCGATGCGGATGCTTTTGACGAAAAAGCGGTGGAGGCCCATCTCGAATCCCAGGGACGGAAACCGCATTCTCATGCCGCGCCCCACCCGGCGCCGTCCCTCCAGCCCGCGCCGCATCACCACGGCGGCTGCCCCGGCAGCGCGACCCGGATTCTCCAGCCCGGCGGGCACTCGGCGCCGTCCGGCGGATGCCCCGGGAGCATGCTGCAGATGCTCAAACAGAAACGCTTCCAGCAGCAGCCCGCCGGGGAGCGCCCCGCCGCCGTGTCCGCCGCCGGCGCTCCGCCGCCCTCGGAACTGCGCCAATGGCCGGTACAGCTCCATCTGGTGCCGGTGAGCTCTCCGGCCTGGGAAAATGCCGACCTGCTGCTCTGCGCGGACTGCGTGCCGGTGGCCTACGCGGGCTTCCAGCAGCATCTGTTGAGGGGGCGTCAGATCATCATCGCCTGTCCCAAGCTGGACAACACCGCCAACTACCTCGACAAGCTGACGGCGATCCTGCGCGACAACGACGTCCGCAGCCTCGCGGTGGCGCGGATGGAGGTTCCGTGCTGCAGCGGGCTGGCGCGGCTGGCGGAAAACGCGGTGGCGGCGTCCGGCAAAGACATTCCGCTGGAACAGATCGTGGTCAACATCGACGGCGGCTTGCAATAACCTTTTTCCCGTGATAAATTAGAACATTCTGAAAATCATGACAGGTATGCACCGCACGAAAGGAAGGGGGCCATGAACCCGAAAGACATCAAAGTGGCGTTTTTCGACGCCAAGGAATACGATATCCGGTCGTTTGAGGAAGCCAACAAACATTACGGCTTCAACATTTCGTTCATCGCCGACAAACTCAGCGAAAAAACCGCCTGGTACGCGAAGGGCTTCCCGGTCATCTGCGCGTTCGTCAGCGACCGCCTCAACGCCCCGGTCATCAAACAACTCGTGGACATGAAAGTCCAACTGATCGCCCTGCGCTGCGCCGGGTTCAACAACGTGGACCTGCGCGAAGCCTGCGGCAAGATCACCGTCGTCCGCGTACCCGCCTATTCCCCCTACGCGGTGGCCGAACACGCCGTAGCCATGCTGATGACCCTGAACCGCAGGACCCACCGCGCCTACCTGCGGGTGCGCGACAACAACTTCCTGTTGAACGGGCTCCTCGGCGCCGACATCCACGGCAAAACCATCGGCGTCATCGGCACCGGGCGGATCGGCAAGGTCTTCATGACGATCATGAAAGGCTTCGGCACCCGGATTCTGGCCCACGACACCTATCCGGACCTGAAGTTCGCCGCCGAAAACGGCGTCGAATACGTCGGCCTTGACGAACTCTACGCGCAGAGCGACATCATTTCCCTGCATTGCCCTCTGACCGAAGGGTCCTACAAACTGATCAACCGCCAGTCCCTGGCTAAAATGAAACCCGGCGTCATTCTGGTGAACACCAGCCGCGGCAAGCTGGTCGAGACCGCGGCCCTGATCGATGCGCTGAAGTCCGGCAAAGTCGCCGCCGCCGCGCTCGACGTCTACGAGGAAGAAGACGCCTACTTTTTCGAAGACCACTCGAACCTGATCGTACAGGACGACGAATTGGCGCGCCTGATTTCATTCAACAACGTGCTGGTGACTTCGCATCAGGCATTCTTCACCCGCGAAGCCCTGGCCAATATCGCCCGGACGACGCTGGACAACATCCTGGAGTTCGCCGAGGGCAAACCGTATACCAACGACATCTGCGCCGACTGTTCCGGCGAGTCCTGCGTATCCCCCAGAGGCTGACGGATGCCCGACGGACGCAAGCCCGGAGTCATCTATACCCCCGATACGGCGGCGGCGGCGCTCTGCCGCACCGCCCTGCGGCTGTTCCTGGGCGGCAAACCGGCGGAAGCCGTCTATTCGATGCGGGTTTTCGACCCGGCGGCGGGAACCGGACAGCTCCTGCTGGCAATGTTGGACGAAATCTGCGCCGCCGTGCCGGGCGTCGACCGTCGCCGGATCGCGGCGCATTGCCTTCACGGCATGGAGCTGGACCCCGAAGCGGCGGCAATCTGCCGTCAACGCCTCGGCGGCGGGCAGATTCACTGCGGCGATACGCTGTTCGCCGACATCCGGGAACGCTTCGACCTCGTCATCGGCAACCCGCCGTATGTCGATTCGGAAACCATGACCCGCCATTCCGGCGCCGCCTACCGCCGCCGGATCGCCGGGCGCTACCCGTGCGCCCGCGGCAACTGGGATCTGTACATTCCATTTTTCGAACGCGGATTCGAGCTGCTTGAACCGGACGGTCACCTGGTTTACATTACACCCGACAAATGGCTCTCCAAATCATTCGGCGAAGCATTCCGCACCCGCTGCCTGCCGTACCTCGTTTCGGTCGAGACCGCGGGGCGGGACGTATTTCCGGACGCGCTGGTCGATTCGGTCGTTACGGTACTCTCTTCCGCCGGTTCGCCGGTCATGACGGTCGGGGAACAGACGGTTGACAAATCCACGTTGCGGGGGCCTTACGCGCTCGACTATCTGTTTTCGCCCCGGCTCGACCTGATCCGCCGCCTGGAAGCCATGCCCGGGCGGTTGAAAGATTTCGGGCGATGCGAATCCGCCTGCGCCACCTCCGACGCCTATAAACTCCTGCCGCTTCTCCGCGAAGATTCCCCGAGGGCGGACAACCTCCGCCTCGTCAATACCGGCACCATTGCGCCGTTCGCATCGCGCTGGGGCGGGCGGCCGATCACGTATCTGAAGCATTCCTTTCAGCGCCCGGCCTGTCCGCGCCGTGAATTCATGGAAGCGTTTCCGTTCTCCTACAGCCGCAAAACGGCTCTCCCGAAAATCATTATCAAAGGACTGAACCTGCTCCATGCCATGCCGGATTTCGGAGCCGGATACATCCCCGGCAAGACAACGCTGATCTTCCATTCGCCCGACCCGGAAAATCTGTTATTCGCCCTCGGAATCATCAACAGCGATCCGGTCCGGCAATACGTCAACGAACGCTATCGCGGCAGTTCCTACAACAAAGGGGTCGTATTCACGCCGGAAATGATCGAAAATATCCCGGTGCCGGAGGACAAAACTTTTTACGAAACAGTCGTAAACGCCGTAAGACAAATTCTTGCCGAACCCGACGCTCCGGCCTTGCAAGATGAGCTCCGCCGGCGGATCCGCGATTTCTATGGGGACGATACGGATTCGCGCTGAATCCGGCCACTCCGGAGTTTCTCATTCCAACGCGGTTTCCGGGTGGCGAAACAGGGGAGCGGCCGAGCGGGCGAATCTTCGATTTTTCTCCGCTTCACGCTTGTAATATCCGCCATAAGGAATATATATTATAGAAACAAGGAGTTCTTTAAATGGAAATGTTTTATAATCGTTTGGCGGAACTGAAAATTGTTCCGGTCGTGGTCATCGAAGAAGCTCAAAATGCCGGTAAACTCGGCGACGCCCTCTGCTCCGGCGGACTGCCGGTGGCGGAAGTCACGTTCCGGACCGCGGCCGCCGCGGAAAGCATCCGGATTCTCTCCGACCGCGGCGATATCACCGTGGGCGCCGGAACCGTCCTGACGGCAGCTCAGGCCAAACAGGCCATCGACAACGGCGCTCAGTTTATCGTATCCCCCGGCTTCTGCCGTTCGGTGGTGGAATACTGCGTGGAAAACCGCATTCCGGTCCTGCCCGGCATCTGCACCCCGACCGAAATCTGCTACGCGCTGGAATACGGCCTGGAAGTCGTGAAATTCTTTCCCGCCTCGGCTTACGGCGGCCTGAAAACCCTGAAAGCGCTGAGCGCCGCGTTTTCCTCGTTCCGTTTTGTGCCGACCGGCGGCATCGACGCCTCCAACATTCAGGAATACCTGAGCTTCAAAAAGGTTCTGGCCTGCGGCGGCAGCTGGATGGTCAAGACCGATCTGATCAGCTCCCAGAGCTTTGACAAGATTCGCGAGCTTACCGCGGAAGCCGTGGCTCTGGTGAAATAACTCAACCGCTACAAAGGAAATATTATGAAAAAAACTGTTGTACTGGCCTTATGCGCCGGAATGCTGGCAGTCCTGACCGGCTGCACCTCCGTCTCCACCACCGACCGCCTGAGCGATATGCGCATGGGGACGCCCAAAACCAATCAACTGGTCCAGGTGAATGCTGAAGTCTGGGGCGTGTATCTGTTCGGGTTCATTCCGCTGTTTTCCGGCAGCGCCAGCGCGCCGGGAAATACCACCGTTTTCACCCATACGGTGCGTCAGGACTACGCCGTGCTGCATGCGACGAACGCGGCCCGGAGCAAGAACGCCACGAAAATCGAAGCGATGACCGTGTTGTTCTCCTCCAGCACCTGGTTCCCGATTTTCCTGATCGAAAAGAATGTCCAGGTCAGCCTGACCGCTTCGAAGTAATGCATGGATAAACCATTTGCAGATTGCCGCGCGATCGTTACCGGGGGCACCCGCGGTATCGGTCGCGCCGTCAGTGAAATGCTGTTGCGCGGCGGCGCCGGGGTAACGGCGGTTTACGGCGGCAACGACGAAGCCGCCGCCGCGTTCGCGCGGGACTGGGCGGATTATCCGTTGAAGACGGTGAAGCTGGATGTGGCGGATTACAACGCCTGCGAAGCGTTTTTCACCGAATTCGACGGGGACTGCGACCATCTGGAAATTCTGGTGAACGCCGCCGGAATCCGCCGCGACGCCGTGGTGGGCATGATGTCCGTTGAAGACTGGCGGCGCGTGATCGACATCAATTTATCCGGCAGTTTCAATATGACGAAATTCGCCGTTCAGCGGATGATGCAGAACCGGTATGGCCGGATCGTCTGCGTGACCTCCCCTTCCGGACGGCTCGGTTTCGCCGGACAGGCCAACTATGCGGCGTCCAAGGCCGGGCAGGTGGCGTTGATGAGTTCGCTGGCCAAAGAAGTCGGGCGGCGGGGGATTACCGCCAACTGTGTGTCGCCGGGATTTATCGAAACGGATTTGATCGCGGACCTCAGCGACGAACAGAAAAGCGATTACCGCAAACAGGTGCCGTTAAAGCGTTTCGGCAGACCGGAAGAAGTGGCGGACGCGGTTCGCTATCTGGTTTCGCGCGAAGCCGCATATGTTACCGGGACGGTGGTGGAAATTTCGGGCGGCCTTTGATTGAACGGATGCGCCCGGTTATTCTTTTACCCCATGCGCGGCGGCGCGCCGCCTTAAAAAGAGCTTGAACAGAAAAAACAGGATGAGGGAATTGATGATGAAATTTTATGGTCTGTGGATTTTGTTGCTGGGTCTGGCGGCGGGCCATGCGGGAGATTTATTTCTGCAATTGCCGGAAAAAATTTATGCGGTGCCCGGCATTGAGAGCAATGTGTATTTTGATAATATCGTATTGACCCCCAATCCCGGAAACTTTATTTTTGACGTGGATTGCTCAAAAGGGCGCAATGACGAAAAACGCTGGCGGTTCACTCCCACCAGCAAGGATACCGGAGAATTTGAATGGAAGATTAAAGTTTCCGACGGTTCTAAAACCGTGGCGGAAGGACGCACCACACTGGTCGTTGTGCCCGAAGACGCGGGAGCCGGCAAGGAAATTTCCATTCTGGTGGTCGGCGACAGCCTGACGGCGGCTTCGGTCTATCCGGCAAAAATTTTCGCCCTGTCAAAAGGTGATAAAAACCCGCGCCTGAAGATGATCGGCTCCAACCAACGTACTCCGGAAGGCGTTTATCATGAAGGATTCGGCGGCTGGACCTGGAAATGCTTCCTGAGCCGGATTCAGGACCCGCCGGACCCGAAGAACCCGCGGGCGGTCACCAGTCGTTTTCTGGTGAAAAAAGACGGCGGATACGTCCCGGATTTTCAAAATTACCTGAATCAGCACAACGACGGCAAAGCGCCCGATTATATTACGGTCATGCTCGGCATTAACGACGTATTTCTCGCCACGGACGAAAATCTGGATGCACGGATCAAAGTAATCCTCGAGGACGCCGACCGGTTGATCGCATTTTTCCGCACCGCGGCCCCGGACGCGATGATCGGGATCGGTTTCCCGACGCCCGGCGCGGCCAGCCAGGATGCGTTCGGCAACAATTACAAGTCCGGGCAGACCCGTTGGCAGTTCAAGAAAAACCAGCACAAACTCTGCGCCGAAATGATGAAAAAATTCAACGGCGACCCGAAAATCTCATTGATTCCAACGTACGTCAATCTCGACTGCGAAAACAATTTCCCGGTCGCCCATGAACCGGTCAATGCCGGAAACGGACAAAAAATCACCCGCCAGAACAACGGCGTCCATCCGGCCGCCGCCGGTTACAATCAGATCGGGGATACGTTCTACTGCTGGCTGAAAAGCCGGCTGGCGACGGAGAAATAAGATGGATTTCTTGCGGCTGAAAGACCGGAAAATCGTCATCTTCGGCGTAGCAAACCGCAAGAGCGTGGCCTTTCATATCGGCCGGGTCCTGGAAGAAGCCGGAGCGGAACCGATCTTTTCCGTGCGCAATGAAGAAGCGGCGGCGGTGGTTCGCCGTTTTTTCCCGGGGCGCGACGTGATCCTGTGCGACTTCAGCGACGACGCCTCCATGCAGCGCTGCGCCGCCGAAATCGCGGCACGGCACGGTTCGATTTACGGCGTGGTTCATTCCGTGGCGTTTGCCGATTATTCCGAGGGGATGAAGGCGTTTCATGACACGCCGCGGCAGGGATTCCTGGAAGCGATGGATATTTCGTGCTATTCGTTTATCCGGCTGGGAGGACTTCTGGAGCCGTATCTTGAAAACGGCGGCGCCATGCTGACGATTTCAATCTCGACCACGCGAATGGCGGCGGAGAGCTACGGCTATATGGCGCCGGTCAAGGCGGCGCTGGACTCGAGCGTCTGTTTTCTGGCGAAATCCCTGAGCGGAAAGAAAATCCGGGTAAACGCCGTGGGCGCGGCCCTGCTGAAAACATCGGCTTCGGCGGGGATCCCGGGCTATATCAAACCGTACCTGTTCGCGGAAAAAGCCACCCTGCGCAAGGAAGCGCTGAAAACGGAAGAAGTCGCCGATGCGGCGGCCTATCTGCTGAGCCCGCGGGCGTCGGGGATCAACGCGCAGACGGTGGTGGTGGACGCCGGGCTGGCGACGAATCTTTTTGACCGTGAAATCGTCGACCGGGCGGTTGAATAAAAACCGATTTTTTCGGATTGGCGGTTGAGATTTGTGAAATCGCCGCTATAGTAACTCGGTCAAGGTTTTAAATCATTAATTCATTACAGGAGTTTTGTAGCTATGGATTACATGGACGAAATGGTATCCCTGCAGAAAAGACATGATTTCTTCATCGGTTTCGACAGCGACGGCTGTGTGTTCGACTCGATGGAAATCAAGCAGAAAGAATGCTTTTGCCCGTGCTTTATCAAACATTTCGGTCTTCAGGCCGCCAGCAAATATGCGCGCGAAGTCTGGGAATTCGTGAACCTGTACAGCAAAACCCGCGGCTGCAACCGCTTTCCCGCCGTCCAGCGCGCCATCGCCCTGTGCAAGGCCCGCAAGGAAATCCGCGACCGCAACCTCAATATTCCCGACACCGCTTCCCTTGACGCCTGGCTGAAAGAAGAAACCAAGCTCGGCAACCCCGCCCTGATCAAGAAAGTCGAAGCCTCCGGCGACGCGGAACTGAAGAAACTCCTGGCCTGGAGCATCGAAGTCAACGAACGCATCGCCGACATGGTTTACGGCCTGCCGCCGTTCCCGGGCGTGCGTGAAACGCTTGCCACCTGTCAGGACAAGGCCGACATGATCGTGGTCTCTCAGACCCCGCTGGAAGCCCTGGTCCGCGAATGGGAAGAAAACAAGATCGAACACTACCTGAAGCTGATCTGCGGCCAGGAACACGGCACCAAGACCGAACACCTGAAGTATTGTGCGGTCGGCAAATACGACAAGACCAGGATTCTGATGATCGGCGATGCGCCCGGGGATCAGAAAGCCGCCGAAGCCAACGACGTCCTGTTCTTCCCGATTATTCCCGGACGCGAAGAAGAATCCTGGGCCCAGTTGAACAACGAAGGGCTGGACCATTTCTTCAACGGCACTTATGCCGGGGCTTACCAGGATGCGTTGAAAAAAGAGTTCGACGCGGCTCTGCCGAAAGACCCCAGCTGGTAACAAGCGGAAATATGGTGGTTTTGACGAATTTTCTTTTGACAAATTGAAAATTTCGTCTAAATTACACCAGATGATATAAATGCAACCGCAGAGGATGATGCGATGTTCAATAAATTAGTTGGATTCTTTTCGACGGATCTGGGCATAGACCTTGGGACCGCCAATATTTTGGTATTCGTCCGTGGGCGCGGCGTCATCCTCTCGGAACCCTCCGTGGTGGCTATCACGGAAAATACCCGCGATGTGATCAAAGTCGGGATTGAGGCCAAGCGCATGCTTGGCCGTACCCCCGGCAACATCCGGGCGATCCGCCCGATGAAAGACGGGGTGATTGCCGACTTCGAAGTGACCGAGGAAATGCTTCGGTATTTCATCCAGAAAGCCATGAAGGTGATGCCGTGGTATAAACGGATTTTCGCCCCGCGTGTTCTGGTGGCGGTGCCGTCCGGCATCACCGAAGTGGAAAACCGCGCGGTCAAAGACAGCGCCAAGCGCGCCGGCGCACGCCACCCCTATCTGGTCGAAGAACCGATGGCGGCGGCGGTGGGCGTGGGATTGCCCGTTACCGAGCCGACCGGCAGCATGATCGTCGATATCGGCGGCGGTACCACCGAAGTTGCGGTGATTTCGCTGGCGGGGATCGTGGAATCACGCAGCGTGCGCGTAGGCGGCGATGAGCTTGACCTGGCGATCAGCCAGTATATGAAGCGGGTTTACAACCTGTTGATCGGGGAACGGACATCCGAGCGGATCAAAATCGACGTAGGCAGTGCCTATCCGACCCGTGACGAAATGGAAATCGAGGTCAAAGGCCGCGATTTCGTTTCCGGACTGCCGAAAACGATCAAGGTCACCGGCGGAGAAATCCGGGTGGCGCTTCAAGAGCCGATCACCAGCATCATCGAGGCGGTCCGCACGACACTGGAACGTTGCCCCCCCGAACTGGCGGCCGACCTGATTGACCACGGCATCATGCTGGCGGGCGGCGGTGCGCTGCTTTCCGGCCTTGACAAGCTGATCAGCGAAGAAACCAGCCTGCCGGTACTGGTAGCCGAGGACCCGTTGAACGCGGTCGTGACCGGCACCGGCATCATGCTTCAGGAAATCGACCACTTCACCAAGTAAAAATCCCCAATCCGGGAGCCGGAATGAAAAAGGACCTGAAAATCCGCCTGCTTCATGCCGCCTGCCTGTTTCTGCTTTTGACCCCTGTGATGATCGCGGTCACCGCGGCTTTCACGCTTGGCGACCGCCTGGTGTGGTTTTATCCCCTGCTGGCCCTGATGGCGGTGTTGACCATGCTGGGCGCGTGGCTGCGCGCAGGAAAGCCGATTTCACGAATTCACTGGGCGTTGATGCTGAGTCAGTTTATCCTGGTGCTCAGTACCGAAGTCTGGCTGGCGCTCAAGCTGGCTGAGTTGTTGATGACGTAGTTTCGACACGGTACACATTTTAATCCCCAAAAGTCAGCATGCGAAGCATCCGTCCGCACCGGGCCGTGCCCGGACGTAGCCGAATGTCGGCACCAATGCAGCGGCGCAACGCTGCCTGCTCAAAGAGCGGAACATTCCCCACTTTCGCCCTTCGGGCGACCAGCGCAGTCCGCGCGCTGGACCGCGTGCGGGTACGACCCGCGGCGAAGGACTTTAACACAAAATTAGTGTAGTGCACGCATAATTCTTCATTTTCGCTGTTGACAAATACATTAAACCCTGTATAATTAATGTTATTAGCAATGAAAATCAGGTGTAGTGCACGAAATTATGGCAGAGATCAAGCATACAGGAATCACTGCGGCGTTGGAAGAACGCATACGCAACCGTCATTATGGCGATACGCTGCCGCCGATGCGGATGCTGATCAAAGAATTTGACAGCACCATGCGCACCATGACCAAAGCCCTCAAACCGCTGGCGGCGTCCGGCCTGATCCAACCCAGCAAAGCCGGGACGAAAATCTGCCTGGATGACCCCAAACGCAAACGCGTCATCACCGTCGGCATTGTCTATCATCAGCCTATTTATCATGCACCGGAAAAAGATGTATTGCTGAACGAATTGAAGCGTTTGGCGGCGGCGAACGGATGCAATGCCGTTTTGATGCAGCTTCCGGATGATAAAACACTGGCCGACATCGGTTTTTGGGAATCAATGCATGTTGACGGTTTTATCTTCGTTTACAGCACGTTTTATAAATTGATGAACCGGCAATTGGCGCTCAGCGGCATTCCGTTCGTCGTTGCCAACTGGATGCCGGTTAATTATGGTGTACATTGGGTTGATTTTAATATTGAGCAGCTCCTGTGTTCGCTGGTGACTCAGATCATCCAGCATACCGGCAACCATCGCATCGCTTTTACGGACCCGAACTGGAGCAATACCAGGCATCAATGGCTGGCGGAACGCTGGCGCGGCATCGCTGATTTATATGAATTGCCGAATTACTGCGGAAAAGACAATTTATGTTTCGGCAATGATCTGGAAGCCACCGCCAAAGAGTGGGTCCATCTGCCGGAGCCGCCGGAAATCGTGATTTGCCACCATCGGAATGCGCAGTTATTGACGGATATTTTCCATGCCGGAAACCTGCCGGTCAAAACCATTACCCCCCAGCACAATCAAGGTCGCTGGTATTACAAACATCTCGGCTATCCGGCATTGGCGCGGGAGACCTGGAAAGTATTCACCAATGTGCTGAACGGCGTCGCGGGCACACCGCGCAGCCATTTGATAGACCTGGATGCAAAAATTAACTTCAAGGGAGATTGAAGAACATGCGAAGAACGATTTTTACTTTGATTGAACTGCTCGTCGTGATTGCAATTATTGCGATTCTAGCGGCAATGCTGCTGCCGGCGCTGAACAAAGCAAGGCAACGTTCCATGATCAGTAATTGCCAGAACAGCCAGAAGCAAATCGCGTTGGCCATGTTTCACTTTATTGACGACCAGAAAGGATTATTCCCTTTTGCGCTGCAAGTCCGCGGCGGGAGTGCATCGGGCGTATATGACAACATCATGTGGGAACAAAAATTGTTTCCGTATATTGCCGTCAACGAACGAAATCCAATGCTGTTTGTTTGCCCGGCGCATCGTGAATGGTCCGAAAAACAAATCACTTACAATTATTATTACTGGTTTGCTTCAACCAATGGCTCCAGCTATGGATATAACGGCTACTACCTGGGCCTGGATCAGACGACCGTGACGAATGCGAATTTTGTCGCACGCGCCCATGCCAGCAAAGTCCGCCGGCCCGCCGCAACCATTTTAACCGGTGAACGTGGTTCTTATGTCATTTTGCCGCCGATGAAAACCGGAAGCCGACAGGGAGCGTTTGATTACTGGCGGCACCTGAACGGAGCGATTTTTTCATTCGTTGACGGACATGTCAAATGGTACGAATCGAACAAAGCTGGCAGCAGCGAAGTCAACAATTATCTTCAGGGAACCAATGAAGAACGGGACCAGCTCTGGAGCCTGGATTAATTCAAATAACATCATGGAGGATATTACATGCGTTTTCTAATTTTACTGGCTTTTTTACAGGTAGCTGTTTTTGCCGCGGCAGAAGAAACATCAGGGAATTTATTGCAAAACGGTTCATTCGAAAAATATACCGCGAACTGGAAAATATGGTGGGCAAAAGGTTCCAGCAAAGGTTCCAGGATGGGCAAAAACCAGGAATTCAAAGTAGACGGCGAATACAGCCTGATGGTGCATCTGGCAGAACCGGATACACGTTGGTGCGTCATGCAGACCGTGCCGGTAAAAGGGGGGCATGAATACGAGTTTTCATTTTATTGCTTCACCGAAAACAGCTTTCCGGGCAATGCCGGTTCACGTGTGCAATTCAGCGACGCTTCCGGCCGCCATCTCGGTTATGCCGCCCAGCGCCGCATTCCGCCGACCGGCAATATCTGGGTCGATTACCGCAGCACCATCACGGTACCGGAAAATTGTGCAACGATGACGATAAGTCTTGAAAGCTATGGCCCTGGACAAATGTTCTACGACGCCGTATCCGTGCGGGAAATTACAGGCGCTGCCGCCAATGCGATTGCCTATCCCGATAATACGCCGATTCTGTTTCCTGCCGGAAAAAGTATCGTTAATTCAACACCTTTTCCATATTGGACTTACAGTAATAATGCGCTCCATTTTCTCCAAACCAGCCGTATATTGGGAACGGAATATGGGTTGGAATCAGAATTTGCGGAAATCAAAGAACACAATTTGTCTACGTTTTTCGGCGATGGAAAAGTTTCCAAAATGTTTTATCCGCCAACCAATCTGAGCGTTGATAAAAAATTGCAGGCATCCAGCGATACCGTACGCAACCGGCTCAATCATAATGATCCGGCAATGATTGCCGCCACGTTGAAAATGATTGAATCAACCAGGCATCGCCCGAATGAACTCTACTTTATCACGGACGAGTGGTTTGCCAATTTGACCCATATTCCGAAGGAACGCCCGTTCAAAAGCGATTTTTGGAAAAACATGGATGAGATCGTGAAAAACAGTTACGGATTCGGGCGTTATGGAATCCCTGAAAACGATGAAGACAACGATCCGTTCAAGCTGATTGCGTTTCTGCGCTACCAGGCTGCGCTTTCGACGGAAACGGTCAAAAAATATTACGATGCCTATAAGAAAGTCAATCCACAAGGTTTAGTGGTCGGTTGCGATGAATGGAGTGCGGTCACGCCGCTGGATTGGGAGAAAATGGGCGAAAGCTGTGATCTGCAACCGGGGCAGGCACTGCATACGCTCGGAGGAACCGCGCAATTTGCCTCCGCATTAATGAGCAAGTTCTACGCTGATTTGACCAGAAAACCGGTTTATCCGTATCTGCAGATTGTCGCATATCCCACTGCCCCGGAGAAAGCAACGCTCAAGCAATGGGTCGATCAATCCCTGCAATGCGGTGCGGATGGAATTTTTGTCGGCGCCGTGGAATGGTTTGACCGCTTTTTCAATCATCCCAAATTTGCGGCACCGGAAAATTGGCAACTCTATTTGGAATTGATGGATAACATTCGCAGAACGACGGCGTTTGAACGCCCGAAAGATCAGGTAATGGCGCTTCATTTCGGCAGTTATTCGATGATGGCCCGGCGCAGGAGTACCGTCAATTACATCGCTCCGATGTTTGGAATTCTCGGGCCGCGCGCCCGCAGCTGGTTTACGATCACGGATGATTTCGGCATTGACCGCGATATAAAGCGCTGGGATGATTACAGAGTAGTCTGCATAAATGATTCGAAATATATCAGCGAAACCATGCAGAAAGCACTGTCGCGCGTCGTAGAAAGAGGCGGAATACTGCTGGTTACCGACCCGGAGGCGTTCAGTTACCGCATTGACGGAGAAAATCTGTCTGCCTTTCGTGAGCAGCTATTTGGCGTCAAAATCGCTCCGGAACGCAAACCGCAAGTTAAAATCAATATCGGAGAAAAAATTTTGGAAAACCCCAACGCGCTGAGCGCTCAACTTCAAATATCCAATCCCGAAAACACGCGCGCGGTTGCAAGTTTCACCGATGGTTCACCGGCGATCGTGGAAAATCGGATCGGGAAAGGAAAAGTCTGGTATTTCGCCTTCAATCCCGGGAGTAATTTTTCGGTCGACAACAGCGATTGGATCAACCAGTGGCGCGAATGGCTGGTCGAGCTTGGCGCTAAAATCGATTATCCCATCTGGCGCACCGTGCTGCCAACTCCTGAAATTCCCCCTGTTCCTGAACGGCAATACACCTTTTGGACCGGAAACGGCCTGCTGATGGTTCGTAACAGCCCGGATACCAGCATGAATCCCGATCCGGTAAATGGGACTTACAGCTATTTGCAGCCGCCTCAACAGATTGCCGATACCGCTGAAACCCGTATTCCGTTCAATCAAGGGAAGTTAACCAACCGCCGAAGTTTTGCCGACATAAAAATAACCCGCAATGCCCGCGGGGGCAGCTCCCGCGATAAAGAAGCGTTGGAAGAAAAAAACTGGGTGGTCGAATTCGGCGAAAATGAATGCAGCGCCAATCATATGGTCTTTGACCTGGAAGCAGAAAAGCCCATCCAATTGTTCCGACTGCTGTTCAGCGGTTTACTGCCGGCAACGACGCTTTCAATCAGTAAGGATGGCGAACACTGGAAACAAATTGATCAGCAAGAAAAATTCGAAGCGGAAAAACAAAATCGTTTTCAATATTATAAAATCAACGCCACCGCGCGTTATCTGAAATTGGAATTTGCCGCCCGCAGACCAGGAAGCACATTGATGCTGATCGAAGTCGATATAGCAGGAAAATAAATATCAAAACCAAAGATGAATGAAATGAGATATGAAACAGATCGTGATATTCCGGTTATTGCCCATGCCGATGTCGTGGCCATCGGCGGCGGCCCCGGCGGCATGGGAGCCGCAGTCATGGCGGCGCGCGCCGGGACCAAAGTCTTATTGATTGAGCGTTATGGAGCACTGGGCGGCATGGCGTCCTTTGGAGAAGTGAATCCGTTTATGAGTAATCGCCTGAATGGAGAATCATTGGACCGTCCCATTTATGTGGATTGGTGCCATAAAATATGGAATTATTTACCGCCGGCAGAACGTTATATGGAAACATTTGACGAAAAAGCATTTGAACCGGAAACCCGCCGCGTCCATAAAGATTTATCCATGCTGGCCATGGAATATCTCTGCCTTTACCTTTAAATCAATGCCTGTATGCCACATTTATTTCTCAAATAAATTGAGGCATATCTTTTCTAATCCCCGATTTCGCCCTTCGGGCGACCAGCGGCGGGTACGACCCGCGGCGATGGACTGCCGGACCGCGTGCGGGTACGACCCGCGGCGAAATTCTTCCAGTCAGGATGCGTGAGCATCCGTCCGCGCCGGGCCGTGCCCGGCGTAGCCGAATGTCGGCACCAATGCAGCGGCGAAACGCTGCCCGCTCAAAGAGCGGAACATTCCCCATTCCCCGATTTCGCCCTTCGGGCGACCAGCGTGCGGGTACGACCCGCGGCGAATGGCTTTTTCGAGGGCAAAAAAAGGCCTGTCACAAGCTTTAGGCTTAAGACAG
>DHTZ01000089.1 GCA_002408885.1 Lentisphaeria bacterium UBA5247
TTCACAAAGTGCAGAAGAGGCAACTTTCATAACATAACAAGGAAACAAATATGGACAAAATCAAAAACATCCTTGTGACGGGCGGCTCCGGTAAAATCGGGCGGCATTTGATTCCGCGGCTTCTGCACGAAGGATACCGGCTTCGTGTCCTGGAATTCGAAACGGACGAGTTGCCGTATCCTGTCGAAAACGTGGAACTTGCCAGGGGAGAATTGGGAACGCCGGGGCTTGCTTTGGAGTTGATCAAGGATATGGACTGTGTCATTCACCTGGCCAATACGAAGGAAAACAAAGAGCGTTTCATGAAAGCCAACATTCAGGGAACTTTCGACCTTCTCGATGCCGTTTATACTTCGGGGAAACAGGTCAGGCAATTCATTCAGGCCGGCTCGGACGCGCGGGCGGGAATTTATTATAATCCGCGTCCTTACACCATGGATGAAAATTTCCCCCATCGGGCCTATCCGGGGTACTATCCGTTTTCAAAGGTCCTGGAGGAAACCATGTGCGAGCAGTACCGCTGCCAATACGGATTGCCGGTTACGGTTCTGCGCTTCAGTTGGGTACATGATGAAGACGATATTCTTGCGCACGGAACATTGAGGAAGCCGGACTTTGGAATTCCGGTCTGGAAAGAGCTTGCCGAAACTCAGGAACAGAAATATTTCTTTGAACAAGACCTGGATGCCGCCGCATGTATGGTCCATCCGGACGGAACACCTTGTATCCGACACATCGTTGCATTGGAAGACTGTATCACCAGTATTTTCTGCGCATTGGGGAATCCGGCTGCAGCGGGACACGCATTTACGGTTGCCGCGCCCTCGGCATTTTCGTATAAAGTCCTGGCGGAATATATTTCACAAAAACTTGATATTCCCGTTTTGAACTTCACCAACCCTATATATCATGACTTTCAGCATGATTTGAGCAAATCCCGTTCAATTCTTGGATTCAATCCGTCTTATGATATTATCCGCATGGTTGATAAAGCATTGGAATTCCGGGCAGCCGGACATACACGTTCTTCCTGCAAATACCCCGGATGACAGTTGTTGTCAAGGCAACAGAAATGAAACCTGGAAACAAAATAAAGGAGCCGGAAATGAAACCTGGAAGATTAAGAACCACTAAAAATGAAAGAACGTTTTTTACAATTATTGAGCTTCTTGTTGTCATCGCGATCATCGTGATCCTTGCCGCATTGCTTCTTCCCGCCCTGAACAAAGCGCGAGGCAGAGCAAGGGCAACCCTCTGCATGAGCAACCTCAAGCAGCTCGGACTGATGACTACCCAGTATGAAAACGACTACAACGGATGGCGCCCCGGAAGAAGTCCGGACGGAATCGCATGGAGTCTTTTTTTTATCAACAATGGTTATGCCGCTTCCAATGAGAAAAAATACTTTAACAGCACCTGGTATGTTACCAAGCGTTTTTTGTGTACGGAATGGTATGAAAAATACGAGACCGACGGAAACTTCGTCTGGGCGACGGCAACCTATGGAATCCGCACCGACAAGGATGACAACAGCGACGGCACCTGGTATTTGAACAATAACTTCAACCATTTCGGCAAGGTCAAAACTCCTTCCCGGTTTAACTACATGGGTGACTCCGGACATGTTCCGACGTTGACGGCTTCCTCCGTTTTCTATAACGGCATGAGTACGGATCAGGTGATTTTCATGCAGCATGCCAGGCGGGCCGATCTTTTATTCCTTGAGGGACATGTGGCCGCCATCGGGGTGGAAAACCTGAAAGATTCCCTGATTTACAACTATTTCATCCGTAAGTGAACAGAAGGATTGCGTATAATGTATGATATTTTCAGTCTCCCCGATGTGATTTTTCCGGACGGTTTCCTCTGGGGATCGGGCACGGCCGGGCACCAAATCGAAGGCGATAATTTTCTGTCGCACCGATGGCGCATTGAACAGGGTTACACAGAGGAAAACCGTTCGGGCAAGGCATGCAATCACTATGAATTATATCGCGAGGATGCCGCCCTGCTCAAGGAGCTCGGCCATCAATGTTATCGTTTTTCCCTGGAATGGTGCAGGATTCAGCCTGCGCCGGACCGCTGGGATGACAAGGCGCTGGAACATTATCTTGATGAACTTCAGGAATTGAAAAAGAATGGCCTCAAGACAATGGTGACGCTGTGCCATATTTCCATGCCGGCATGGTTTGTCGACAAAGGTGATTTCAGAAAACGGGAAAATATCGCTTATTTCACGAAATATGTGGAGTATGTTGTCCCGAAAATCACTCCGTATGTGGATTACTGGAACGTCCTGAACGAGTTCTTCAGTTATATGCGGGGCTCGATGGTCTTTACCTTCAACAGCATCCGGGCGCATTCACTTGCCTATCATATCATCAAGCGGTATTCGGACGCCCCCGTGAGCTCCGCCCACATGGCGCTTCAGCATTACCCAAACCGGTTTTATGACCGACTGGACAACCTGACGGCCGCTCTCAACGATTTCCGCCAGCATGAAACCCTGCTGCATGCAATCCGTCACGGAGAACTGATCGGCCCTGAAATCGATGCGGAAGAATGCCCCGAAGCAAAAGGCGCCATGGATTTCTGGGCGCTCAACATTTATACCCGCCACCTGGTCAATTCCAGAAAAGCCGACTTGAGCGCAGAGCGCTTCCCGCATAAAAAGCTCAAAATGATCGATATGGATTTCTATCTGGAAGAAATGTATCCGGAGGGGACGACCGCCATGCTCGAACGTTTCGCCGACCGTCCGGTGTTCATTACGGAAAACGGCTGCGCGTGCGAGGATGATGATTTCAGGATTGTTTACATGATCCTTTATCTTTCCGCATTGAATGATGCGATCCGGCGCGGCGTGGATCTCCGCGGTTACTTATATTGGAGCCTGCTGGACAATTACGAATGGATCTCCTTCAAACCCCGTTTCGGGTTGGTCGGTGTTGATTTCAAGACCTTCCGGCGGATTCCCAAACGAAGTGCTTTTTTTTTCCGGGATATAATTCGCGCAAACGGATTCAATCAGGAAATCATCCGTAAATACCTTGCTCAAATGCCGTCTCTCTCTGATATCAAACCAAGGAGTTGAAATATGTTCAGAAGAATCTTGTTTTTTTTCGGAATTTCCATGCTCAGTCTTTATGGACAGGTCCCCATTTCCAACGGACGGGTTTCCGCCGTGGTGGAACCGAGGTTCGGAGGGAAAATCACGGAACTCTCAGCGGGAAAAGTCCGGATCCGCCTGGCTCCGGCGGAGATTCCGGAAGCTTCTTTCGGCCTGGCCAAAGAGCGGCTGTTCGGGGATAACCATGATTTTATTATTTCCCGGGCGGAAGTGATCAAGAAAACACCTGATACTGTAACGATGAAAATCCACGGGGCAAAGCCTCCGTTCGACCGGATCGAACTTGAAAAAACAATTTCGATTCCCGCCTCCGGGGATTACATCCGGGTCGATCTGACTTTCCGCAACTTACAGCCGCTGGCGGGTGACCTTGCCATTGTTCCGTGGGTGCATCACTCCTGGAAACCGGCGGAATCAGATACTTTTCTGATCCCTCACGCGGATGGATTTTCCATGACCCGGACCGATTCTCCGGTGACCCGCCAGATATCAACGGCCGCTTCCGGGAACTGGACCGGCGTTTTCTGGGAACCGGAAAATACCGGCCTGCTGTTCCTCTCGGAAACACCACCGGCGGTGTTTTACGATTACCTTTCAAAAAATGTTTCATCGGTTGAAATGCTTTATGAACGGACCGCCTCCATTCCCCGGACATCATTGACGTACTACATTCTGCCTTCGGACAACTGGCAGGAACGCGCTTTCAGCCTTAAAGAACAATTCAAGCCGCAAATCCCCGGGGACTTGCGGCATTCAGAGGCAAGCCCCTTGAGTTTTGCCGAAAAGTTCACCGAAGCCGAAGCAAAGGAACTGCCGCAGTTTGATGTCGCGTATTGCCTGCCGGAAGCCTTCATCTCTCCGGACATTCCGCTGCCGATTCCCCTGAAGGTCCTGAAAAAAGATTCCGCCGAAGGAATTGTGGAAATGGAGCTCCCCCCGAATGTCGCCATGACCGCATACTGCGGCGGCTTCATGGACATTGTCAATAACCGTATGGAACTGCTGTCCCATACGGAAAAAGAGGGGAAAAACATTTACCGTTTCCGGGTCCACGTGAGGCCCACCGCCCGGTGGGATATCTCCGCCATGCGCGTTTTTCTCCAAAGCCGTGCCGAAGGCGATGCCGGCCTGCTGGTCTGGCGGGTGTTTCATGATGGGAAAAAGCTTGCTGAAAAGACGCTGCCCTTGAAAAATATCCGAATCCCGAAAGCAAAGATCCCGAAAAAATTCACCACGATTTTCGGCGCGGACTACATGCTGCTTAAAACGTACCCGCAACTCACCGGAATCCTGAAACATATGGGGGTAAATGGCATCTGCCTGTATCCCTCCATTTACGGGGCCCCGCTGCCCCCGGGAAGTATCCGGGAAATGCTTGCTTCCCTGAAAAAACAGTCTTTCCTGACGGCCTTCATGAGCGGTTCCGCCTACTTCAACCCGATGGTGGAGAACCGCCCGGAGCTTCAGACGATGGATATATCCGGGAACCGGATGCCGCTTCTTGATTTTTCCGCAAGGGGGGACTGGATGGATTCGCTCGCCATGAATTTTCAGAAATGGGGCGGGGCCGACGGCGTCGACCTGGTCATTTCGGATTACGAACCCTATTTTTCGGGACCGATGGCGGGCTTCACCCCCTCTGCGGAGGAAAAGTTTCAGCGGTTCATGGCTGAAAAATACCCGGCGGTTCCCTGGATTCCCCCCAAGGCGATTGCCGGAAATCCCGGCAAATACCCCGAACAGGAAAAACGGTGGGTGGAATTCAAGTGCATTCAGTTTGCCGATTTCCTGAAAACGATTGCCCGCAAAGTCAACCAGCTCAATCCTGAACTCAAAATCGGCCTGTGCACAATCCCCGGCGCCTCCGAAGAAGGCATGATGGCGGCCAATCTGTGCGACCAGCGTGAATTTTGCCGTTTTCTGGATTTCAACATGCCGATGCTGTATAACAATGTCTATAAAACCATGCCGGAATACCGCACTGCGATTGAGCTTTTCAAACAAATCGCGGCCGCTTCCGGGGGCAAGGCGAAAATTTTTCCGACGCTGAGCACCGGGCTATGGGGGGATTCCAATCCGATTCAACCGCCCGATTCGACGTTTCACTTATTGCTGGAAACGGCTCTCGCGCAACTGCCGGGCTGTTATATTTTCCCCGGCTTTGCCGGGGCGGATGCCCTGCCGCTCGCGCAGATGAGCCGCGCAATCGATCTGATTGCGGCGAATGAAGACATCATTTTCGACGGGACGCCGGCGGATGACGCGGTCTGGCTTTCCGATATCGAAAACACCGAACTGAAACTGCCGGCATTTTTCAAACCGCGGGTTACGGTGAAAGGTTCCAAGGCGCTTGTTTACCTGGCCGAATACTCCCCGTATCCGATCCGTTTCCAAGCCGGATTCCAGCTCCCCGGACGTTTCAGCGCCAAAGATCTTATTTCCGGAAAATCCTATGGAACGCTCGCAAACGGCTCTTCGCTTGATCTGGTTCTTTCCCCGGGCGCCAAAGCAGTTCTCCTGGAGCTGAGCGCGCTTGACGGAGTTTCTTTCCCCGCGGATTTTGCCCCGGCGAAACAACCGGAACCGGAGAAGAAAGAAACCAGCCGGGAAAACCTCGTCCTCTATGAATCTTTTGACGGAACAACCGGGGGGCGCCCGGCCACGGCAAAACATTCCTTTTCGTTTTCTCAGAACGGATGGAAAAATCACTGTCTCTACTTCAAAGATTATCAGGCGGTTTGGACCCGCGATGTCAACACCCGATTATCTTCGGGGAATGCGACGGCCGAATTCCATTTCTGCCCGCACCGGAATATTGTGGACGGCATAAAAATCAACTACTCGCTTCTGGTGTTGAATTTCAATGACCATCAACTCCTGCGCCTGAAGTTTGAAACGGGGACCAAGGGGCGTCTTTCAATTGCCGTCGGGGTACAGGAGCAGGACCGCATCCGCTGGCAAAACGTCAGCCTCGGCCAAACAGACCGCTGGGCGGAGGGGAAATGGTATAAACTCAAGGTCTCGATCGGAAATAAAGGGCTCCAAATCTGGATTGATGATAAATCTGAATTCGAATTGAAAAACCTCTATGACATTTCTCAATTAAATAGTATTTCCCTTGGCGGCGAATGGTCTTCATTCGGCCGTTTCGACGAACTTGCAATCTTCGACAGATCGGACATTGAATAATGAAAGTCCCGGACAGGTTCACAAGAATTCTCTGGATCGAGCTCATCGGCTTCGACAATACGAAGCCGGATTTCGGGGTCAATGCGTTCTTGAACAAAACCGGCTTCATTCCCGACATCGTTTCGTTATTTCTATGGACATCGGAATTCGTACTTTCTCATAAAACAGACGGTTCCGATGCCGTTTTGACGGACGAAATGAGTTCCTATGGCGCGCGCCCCGAAAATGAGGAGCGCAAGCGTCAAACCTGGACGAAATTTCAGCTTAAAGGGTTGATTGCCATGCTCCAGGCGAAAGATATCCAGGTTTATTTCTGCGTTTTCGACCATGTGATGCCGGAAAACTGGTATTGCCGGAAACAACTGCCGAAGCCGGAACGCTGGCTCGACCGCCATCCCGAACTGATTTATGTATCGGCCATGAACACCGCTTCGGACTATCTTTGTCCGCTGAAAAGGCTCGCCGACGGTTCATTGTATGAAGATTTTTTTGTGATGAAGCTGGAAGAAGTACTCACCGATTACGGCTTCGACGGCTTTCATGCGGGCGACGGCTATGCCCATCCGCGTTATCCGGTCTGGACCGCCGATTTTTCCGACGACATGGCCGGCCAGTTTTCCGCGGCTATGAATATTTCCGTTCCGGCGCTTCCTGTCCCGGAACGGGCAAACTGGATTCTTTCCCGCCATCAGGCGGAATGGACGAAGTTTCTCTCGCTGCGGCATCTTCAGTTCTGGAGAAAAGCGCTGGCAGTCCTGCGACAATTAAACCGTCAATTGATTTTCAACACGGCATGGGCTCGCGACCCGTTCGAGGCGTATTACCGCTATGGAGTTGATTACCGCGGCCTGTTTGAACTGGGAGTTACCCGTTTTCTGGTCGAGGCTCCGGCCGCGGTCGTGGAAATGGAAGGCTGGAACCGTTCGAAGGTCCATACACTTGACCAATACCGGGCCGCGCTCCTGATGCTCAAGGCCCGCAATCCGGAAGCGGAATTCTTCTTCATCAACCATATCAAAGACGGAAACGAGGGATATAATGTCCTGCGCCACGCCACCCCCGGGATGATATCGGATATTTACGGTATGGCGGAACTCTTTTACCGGGGTTCGTCTTCGTTCACGCGCTGCGCCTCCGGGCTTACGGTATGCCTGGCGGATGGAATCCGCCAGGAAGAATGGCATATGCTGGACGGGTATTGGGCTTCCGCGTTCCAAGGCACTCCTGAGGAGGGAAGCGGTATTACGCTCGTCTGGTCCGATGCTGCGTTCGAAACGGAACTCGCCGGATACGGCCATGAAAAATATGCCCCGTCATTCCTGCTTCTCTGCGCCCTCCTGGCCGCGGGCCTGCCGGTCAACAGTGTCGTCGGAATAGAGAACGCGGAACAAGCAGGAACGCCTTTGCTGGTCTTGAATCCGGGAAATTTTCCAGGGAAAGAACTGAACCGACTGAAGGGAACGGTTTACAGGATAGGCCGTTCGGAAAAGAATCATTTCACCGGGACATGGCAACATGGTGCCGCGACGGAAATTTTACAGGAAACCCCTCCTGACCGCCGGGAGCTGCCGCCGGACCCCGAATCATGGCTGCTTGAGCTGCCCTGCCTCCTGCCGCCATCGGAATTTTTTGTTTCCGCCGCAGCCTGGATCAAAAATGAAATGCTCGAAATCGTTCCATGCGGGAATATCCGTATTCCCTATTCGTACTTCCAGTTAAAAGACGGCTCCGCCACGTTATTGATCCGGAACGATTCATCCGTGTATGAACAGATTTCTTTTTGCCTGAAACGCCGGAAAGCGGACATCATCAATGTGACCGATATTTTTAATCCGTACCGAATGGAAGGAAGTCGGGAAGGGGGCAACACCATATTCCACGCGAAACTCCCTCCACTGGCGACAACGGTAATCCAATTGGATTTTGTCAGAGAGCTCCCCATGCCTTGCCTGAACTGAAAAGCATCGGAACAACAAATGTATGAATGATCAATAATATCTGTGGAATGTAGTAAATATGCAGAAGAAATATACCAATCAAAATAAGAAGAATGATTGATTGAGGTAAACCAGATCGCCGTAACCGATTCGGCCAGAGCTTTTCTTCTTCGCGACACCGGCAAAGGATTCTTCCAGCGCAAGATTCGACATAACGCATGCTTCCGTTTGCCCCGCAGGAAATAACGGTGTGCCCGAATTTCCAGATCAGAGACTCCAGTTTTCCGCGCCCGACCGGCTCGCCCAGAAACACAAACGCCGTGGCGCCGCGGGAGATCGGCTCCCGCACCATTTTCATATTATCCGCGGCATCCAGCGCGGCCAGCGCGTAGAGGCAGCCGTATCCGGCGGTATTGAAACGGTTCATGAGTTCAAGGGTGATCCGGGTCAGGTGTTCGTCGATCTGAATATACGGAGAACTGCACAGGATCGCCACGGTCTTGGTGGCTTTGCCGCGCATGACCTGCGCGCTGATGCTGGACGTATAGCCGAGTTCACGGGCCACTTGCAGGATCAATTCGCGATTCTTCGGCGAAACCCGGCAATTGGTCTTGTCATTCAATACGGCGGACACCGCCTGATTGGACAAATTCACTTTTTCCGCAATTGTTTTGATGGTTACAGCCATCACAACACTTTTAAACACCATATTTTGATTTGACGTTAAATCAAATATACAACCATGCTTCTGAGAAGGCAATACCGCGAAAACAAAATCCGTCAAAATTCATTTCCGCTGCGACCGAAAATCGGCAAACCTGAAAAAAAGTCATTTTTTTGACAATGCATATTGACATTTCGCCATTACGGTGTCATATTATTGTCATATAAATGTCAAATAAAGAGAACATGCCCCATGTATAACATCGAATACCTCGTACAGGAAACCGGAATCAGCCGACGCACCATCCGGTATTATGTCCAACGGGGCCTTTTGCCCCCGCCGCTGGGAAACCGGCGCGGTTCCTATTATACGGAGGAGCATCTTACCCGCCTCAAATTGATTCATGAACTGTCTCAGCAGGGGACCCCGTTGATCCAGATCAAGAATCTGATTGACGTAACCCCGGACCGGGAACTGGCCCTGCCGGTGGCGGAACCGCGGCAGCAGCGTCAACGGTTCGAACGGGTAAACCTGCCGCACGGACTCGAATTGAACGTTCCGCAGCATCTATTGAATAATCAACAACTCAATTCCATTCGGAATTTCATCATTGAAGTTATCAGAGGAGAGCAGGAAAATGACGAAGAACAATGATGTTTCCTATCTGACCCCTAAAAAATATCCTGTCGCCCTGGAAAAAGTAACCATTTCCGGCACTGTCGCCAACTTCCTGGCGGAACTGACTTTCGACCTCGAATTCAGCAACCGCGAAGACAAAAATGTGGAAATTCTCTACTGTTTCCCCCTGCCGAACCGCGCGGCGGCCGTCCGCCTCACCGCCGACGATTCACACGGTTGCGTCACGGCTGTTTTCGACCGGGACAACGACTATGACCGGCTCCTCGAAGCCGGTGAAGCGGCCTGCCGTCTGGAACTGAAAGAAAAGAACCTTCTTGAACTGGCCCTCGGCAACGTCCCTGCCCATACACAGGTAAAAGTCTCCATATCCATGCTGATGCCGCTTGAATTGAACGACAACCTCGCCATACTGCGCCTGCCGTTCGCCCTCGCTCCCCGTTACGTGCCGCAGACCTACAACTGGACGGACAATCCGGTTCCGTCCCCCTTGTGGAACGAATCGGTTCATTATTCCTTTCAATTGAACCTGGACATCAACATGAGCGATGTCTTCAAAATCCATTCGCCCACTCATAAAATCATCGCCAAAGAGTTGAACGGCGCCACCCGGATATCCCTTGGTTTCCCCTGCAGCATCCCCGAACGCGACCTGGTTCTGGAGCTTCGCATGAAAAAGCAGATCGAAACGCAATGCCATGCCATGAACCATCCGGCGACTCAAACCACGGCCGCCCGCCTGATTTTCGCCGCCAATTTCGACGCGCCGCCCTGCCCCGAGAAAAACCCGGAAATCATTTTGATGCTCGATTGTTCGGCCTCCATGACTTCCCGCCGTTTTGCGCAAGCGCTCGAGGCGCTGGAGCTCGCCCTGCGCGCCCTCGCTCCCGGCGACTATTTCAACGTGGTCACTTTCGGCGGCGACTGCCGCCTGCTGGCGCCGGCCTCCCTGCCCTACAACCGCAAAAATCTGAATGCCGCACTCGAAATGCTGTCCCATACGCACCCGAACCTCGAAGGCACCGAATTATTGCAGACGCTTAAGATTGTCGACAAACTGCCTCACCGGCTGAAATCCCGCCGGAACATCATCCTGATCTCCGACGGCGAAGTTTACAATACGCATGAACTGCTTCATTACATCCGCGGGCGCAAGAATCATTCCCCGATTTTTTCCCTGATGATCGGCAGCAGTTCCGGACAATCATCGTTGCCCCTGCTCAGTGAATTCAGCGGCGGGTTCTGCGAGGTCCTGACCGAAGAAAGCTCGGTGGCGGAAATGATTCTGCGCCAGCTCAGCCGCATCATTCAGATTCCGATCAAAAATCTCAGCCTGAGCGCGATAGACGCCGAAATCGAAGCGCCGTCTTTCATTCCGGCCATTTTCGAGGGCGACGTCTATTCATTGTTCTTCAAACTGCATAATCTGAAGGAAAACCCGCAGGTTATCCTGGAAGGAAAATTGAGAAACCGGAAATTTACCATCAAGACACCGGTTCGCCGCCAGAACGGCGATTCCTTTGCCTTCCTGCGGGCCGCATCTGAAATCAATGCCCTGGAAGACTGCGACCAGAAATCCCGGGAAACCGCTTCCGCCCTCGCCGTACGCTTCGGCCTGTTGTCGCAGGCAAATCCCCTTTTGACCGTTCATCACAAGCCCGAGTCCGAGCTTGCGGCCTATTATCCGGCGTTCCGAATGGTGCCGTTGGTCCTGGGCTCCGAGCACCGCCGCAGCTACGGCAATCATCAGGAGTTGATGGCCGCGGTCCACGAAACCGCCGCGCTTTATGGTGGAAATTTCATTATGAAACTGCTGGAAACCCATCAGGCCGACGGAACGTTCGCCGCCTGGGACCTGCTGGCCGATTACCTCGGACTGACCCAGGCGCAACTGCAGGAGCAGATCAACCGGCTTCTCGCACATTATTTTGATGGCAATCAGAATGAGGAATTGAGCAACCTCCTGCTGACGCTGCTGGCGCTGAAAGAGCTGCCGAGGAACCGGCTTACCGCTCCGGCATACCGCAAGGTCATGTCGGTAGTGGAATTGCACCCGAAACAGACATTACTGTTGGAGGCCGCAGAGTTGAAATGATATGAAACAACGGGGCCCGACCCCGAACCCGTTCGTCGTCGCAGAGGAATTTATGCAAGAACGTAATTGCATCAGAAGCATGCGTGGGAGCCGCGGCTGAGGAGAAAGCTGATTGAAAGCGGACAAAGGTATATTTCCGGGAGAGAGAAACGACGACGGACGGGTTCGGGAGCGGGCTTGATTCACCGCCTGATACTGAGCAATCAGGCAACTTTACAAGCAATAACAAAAAGCAAGTGTGCAACTTTACGCGCTTTCCATGCTGTCTTTTTCCGATTTCATGCTATATTACAGATAATCAAAATTCTGTAAAAGGAAAAGAAGATGCGCGGAGTCGGTAAAATTGCGGCCCTGAAAGACCGGATTCTGGATGATATCCAGTCCGGAGTGCTGAAGGCGGGCGACAAATTATTGTCGCGCCATCAGTTCATGAAACGCTACGGTTGTTCCCGCGGCAGCATCGACCAGGCCATCAGCGAATTGATCGAAGACGGTTTCCTGTATTCGCGTCAGGGAGCCGGAACCTACGTGGCCGACACCCACAGAGAATCCCTGAACTCGATCCACACGGTCTATATCGTCGGCAACTTCGACCGTTTACAGGCCGGGGCGTTCTTTCTGGACCCCGGTTCGACCGCGTCCTGCATCCAACGCCACGCCGACTGCATGATCTGCAGCATGGCCGACCTGAATATGAACCTGAACAAAATGGCCCGTCGCGGCAATGCCGTCATCTGGGACCGCCCGGACTATCAGCACCTGATGGCCATGAACTTCCTGGACAAAGCCGGAGTCCGCCAGCTCCTCCTCCACCGGACATTCGGCAATTACGATTACATCGCCACCGACAGCCGCCACGGCATTGCGGCAGGGCTGGACTGGCTGACCGGGCGCGCCGGGCAGAAAATCGCTTTTCTGTCCACCCGCACCTCGACCCGGTATCCGTATGTAGCCGAGAGGCAATTGCAGTTTTTCGAGCTGGCGATCCGGCATTCGCTCACGATTCCGCCCGAATGGCTGTTCACCGACTGGGAGCATGAACCGGAAACCGCGGCGCATATGGAGGAAGTGGCCGAAATTCTTTTTTCCGGTCCCGTCCCCTGTCGCGGCATTTATCTGGATTACGTGATCTGGAGCACGGCGCTGCTGCGGGCGGCGTCGCGCCGGGGGCTGGAGAACGGACGGAATTTCCATTTGCTGACGTTCGATACCGACCTCGGGCTGACCCGCCAGCCGGGCATCGCCATGATCCGCCAGAACCTTGATGAACAAAATGATAAAATCATTGAATGGCTGAATAACAGAAGCAACGCGCCAATGCGTTTGAAAATAAAACCCCAACTATTGATAAGCAGGTAATTATGAAAAAAGTCAGACTCGGCATAGTCGGCGTGGGCGGCATGGGCAAGAACCATGCCATGTCCGCCAAAGCAGCCAACAACCTTGAAATCACCGCCATTTGCGACATCCGCAAAGAAGTGGCGGACGAAGTCGCCGCCGTCTACGGCGTCCCGGCCTTCTACGACCACCATTCCCTTTTTAAATCCGGGTTGATCGACGCGGTGCTGATCGTCACGCCGCATTACGCCCATACGGCGGTCGCGATCGATGCGTTTGCGGCGGGGCTCCATGTCATCAGCGACAAACCCGTGGCGGTTCACAAAGCGGACGCTCAGCGCATGATCGACGCCTGGCAAAGCAGCGGCAAGAAGTTCGGCGTCATGTTCCAGCTCCGCACCAGCCCGGCCAACCGTAAATTCAAGGCCCTGCTCGAATCCGGTGAACTCGGCCGGATCATCCGCATCAACTGGATCATCACCACCTGGCTGCGGACCCAGAAATATTACGACAGCGGCGACTGGCGCGCCTCGTGGCGCGGCGAAGGCGGCGGCGTACTGCTCAACCAGTGCCCGCACCAGCTTGACCTGTTCCAATGGTTTTTCGGCATGCCGAGCAAGGTGAACGCGTTCTGTCATTTCGGCAAATACCATGACATCGAAGTCGAAGACGAAGTCACCGCTTATATGGAATTCGCGGACGGACGGACGGCGGTCTTCCTGACCTCCACCGCGGAATTCCCCGGCACCAACCGCCTTGAAGTCACCTGCGACCGCGGCAAACTGGTCCTGGAAGACGGTCAATTGACGTTCAAGCGCTCCGAACAGAATGTCAGCGATATCATCCGCGAGTCCAATGAGAACTTCCCGGTGCTCTCCTCCTGGGATGTCAAGATCCCCGTGCCGTCCAACGACATTTCCGCGACCGAAGTGCTGACGGTATTCGCCGACGCCATTCTGCACGACAAAGAGCCGCTGGTAACCGGCGCCGAAGCCATGAACGAGCTTGAATTGGGCAACGCCATGCTGCTTTCGTCGCTGCTGAAGAAGGAAGTGACGATTCCGCTCGACGCCGCGGAATTCGAAACCGAACTGATGAAACTGGTCGCAACTTCACGCTACCGGAAATAATACCGGCCGGTATAAAAATCAGCCGCGCATCCCAACCTGAAATAAGGTGTGATGCGCGGCTTTCGTTTATCCGCTCAAACTCTGGCGTAAGAATCAGAATACCTGATTCCGGTCGCCCCCGGCGGACCCGGTGAAATCGCTCAGCCAATGCAGTTTGATATCTTTTTCGATATTTTCAATCTCAAGGATGTCGGCCATGGAGATCAGCGCGACGATTTTTTTGTTCTGGATCACCGGCAGGTGACTGAGCTTGTGCCGGATCATCACGTTTGCGGCATAGTCGCAATCGTCACTGTCCGTGGCGACGATCATCCGTGTCGTCATGTGGTCTTCGACCTTGTCCAGATCGGGATTGGCCCCGCTGGCCAAGGCGTCCACGAAATGCAGAACCGTAAAAACCCCTTTGTATTTCAGAGGGTCAAAATTGTCCTTGTCCGTTACCATAAGCGCGGCGCGATGCTTTTCCTGCATCAGCTTTGCGGTTTCGCGCAAGGTGGCGCGGTAGTCGATGGACAGCACGCCGCCGTTTGCCATTTTCTCGGCAATGATTTTGGATAGCTTCATATTTCATCTCCCGTATTGATACGCGTTATATTGCATGACAGGAGAAGACGGGCGGTAAACTCAATCTTCTCCAAAACCGGACTCGAACAATGCCGTCAACGCGGCAAGTACTTCATCCGCATCTTCGCCTGTCGCTCTGATCCGCAGGCGGGTTCCCATCGTCGCCAGGAGCGAAAGCAGCCCCATGGTGCTTTCGCCGTCAGACTCTCTTCCCGTGTCAGAGTTCGTGATTTTCACGGTGGAATCGGAGGCCGCCACCGTCATGATGATGGCGGAGGCCGGCCTCGCGTGAACGCCGGCCTGGTTCGTGACGACAACATTGATTTCCCGAACAGGAGCAGTCATGATGTTAAATCGCCATGGCTGCGAAAATGATCGCGAACAGTCCAACGGTTTCAACGATGCCGACGACCGTGATCGCGTTACCGAAACCCTTGTTGGTGCTGCTGTACATGTCGCACGCCACCGCGCCGATCTTGCCCTGGTAAATGGCCGCCGCCAGCAGCAGGATGCCGCCGAAAAGCCCCATCAGGAAGTGGGAAATCAGCACCGGGTCTTCCGGGGTCGATTTGCCTGTGAGCATCATCAGCAGGATCATCGCGTAAATCGTCTGCGAGAGCGGCGCCCCGGCGAAAATCGACAGCACGAAGGCGGCCGGTTTGTTCTCCTGATAAGCCCGTTTCCAACAGCCTAGAGCCGCCGCTCCGGCGTGGCAGCAGCCGATCATGGAACCGAAAGCGGCCAGGCCGACGGCCAGATAGGCGCCAAACTTGGAAAGATGGTAAGCCAGTTGTGGATCATTAAAGATGCTGTTCATGTTGTTTTCTCCTTGAGTGATTATGTTGATATAGGGTTTAAGGTGTTTTGGATGTTGTTTTCCGACGGAACGGCGCAAAAACGGAGCCGCCCCACCGGACCTGGCTGTGCGATGAAAACTCAAGCGTATTGAGCCGGACGCCGTGCACCAGAATCGCCAGCGCCCCGAGCGCAATATTCATCAGGTGCCCGATCAGCAGCAGAATGGAGCCCATGATGCATCCGGCCACGGAAGTCATCATGCCGAAAGAGATTTCGTTGAAAACCTTGGCCAGCAAAAGCCCCGCCAGGCAGACGGCGAACAGACGGATGTAGGAAAGGATATCCGAAAAACTGTTCATCACTTCCAGCGGGCAGGAGAGTACCGTCGAAACTTCGCGGATGTCGATTTCCCCCAGAGCCAGCAGGGCCAAGCCCACGCCGTAATTCCAGACCAGCCATTTGGGGAATGCCCCCGGAAGCAGGGCCAGCAGGAACGCAATGAGCGTGAAATTGCCGAACAGGACGAGAATCCAACCGATCTGGGCAAGGATATTGCGAAAGGTCCGTTTCTCGAAGATCCGCAGCAAATGTCCGATGGAGAGGTGAAACGCCCCGATCCCGAAACAAACGAGTTTCAGATGGTTCTCCTTGTCCTCCCCCTCGGTAAGATACGGCAGGCCGATGGTTTCATAACCGCCGTAGTTCCCCGTCAAAACGCCCCAGAACAGCGACGAAAGGCTGAACAATATGAACAGCCCGCACGCCTGTTGCATCACCGGGTTCCCCTTGCCTTTCTTCAAAAGCACCACCACGGCAATGACCAGGAACAGCGCGCCGTAAACCGCGTCGGCAATCAGGATGCCGAAAAAGATGGTCAGGAAAAGCAGCACGGGAATGCTGACGTCCATTTCCCGGTAACCGGGCAGAAGCGAGAGGAACTCCATCATGGGGTCCAGCATTTTCGTCCAGCGCGGCTTCCGGAGAAGCGTGGGGACGGTGTCTTCCGCCGCCGGCGGGCAATGGTCCAGCGCCCAGTTGTTCCTGCGGGCGGCCTCAATGACCTCCGGCAGGTTTTCCCGGGGCACAAAGCCGGAGACACCGGCAATACGCCCGCAGGACAGCATGGCGTCCTGAACGCTGAAAAACTCCGTCTCCTCCTGTTTAAGCGCTTCCAGCTCCTGAAACCGGTGGAGCAAGCCTTTAAGCTCGGCAAGCGTTTCTTCGGCCCGGTCACGGCGCTCGCGGAGCGCGGCTGCTTCGGCCTCGTAAGCCGAGAGCGGGCGGTCCAGCGGGATATCCGCCGCAGGCAATCCGCCGCCGGTAAACGGTTGATCCGACACCACGGCAAAGAGTTTCGATTCTTTTTCCGGGCCGGTCGTCGCCAGCGGCACACAGGCATAACCGGAATTCACAAGAGCCGCCTGGTCCCGTGCCGTTCCGACACAGGGCTTGACGTACACGCCGCGCGCTTCAAGCGTTTTCAGGAGCACAGGGTTAAATTCACCCCAGGGGCGAAGCTCCGCCAGAATGGGTTCAAGCATTTCAAGCTTGCCGGTCGTTTCCTCGATTTCAGCAAAAGCCCGGACGACTCTCTGCTGAATCTCGTCATCCGAGCCCTGCCCCTCGACCTCGCCGGGAGAGAGTTTCAACGCCTTCAGCCGTTCTTTCAGTTCGGTAACCGCGGACTCCTCGGTCAACGCCGCCGCCTGTTCCGGCCCCGGGTCGCCCTCCCGGTATTGAATATGCACAACGCCCAGGTCGCGAAGGGCTTCAAGCGCGAGGCGCTTTTCGTCCGGCGGCAGGATCAGTGCGATTTTTTCCATGGGTACGATCATAATTATTCATCCTCCCCGTCTTCCCGGCTGAGGGCCTGGGCCATTTTCGCCCGCACGATGGCGGAGGTATCCTGGTCCCCCAGTTGAATTCGAATGCGATGGATATTTGCCCGGCACTCCGGGATTTTAACTTTTTCAAACAGATTCACACGCTGCGCCGTCGTCTTGAGCTCTTTCGTCAGCAAACGTTCCTGTTCGCCGATGATAATCGCGGCGGCGCGGAGCGAAACGGCCTGCCGCAGCCCCTCCGCCGCATCGTCCCAATACCATTCCGTCGTCATCGGGTCCAGCGTCGGCATCGAAAACTCGACCCCGGCGAACGTCGGAACCATGATCCCGGCCATATTCTCCTGGCCGCGTTCGATTTTGGTCAACCGGATGCCTTCGCGAAGCTTCTTCACCATGGCTTTGTCCTGAAACAGCCCGATCCAGCCCGCGAGCGAATCCAGCAGTTCATCTTCCTGAACGCGAACCCGGCGCAGCCGTTCCCGGCTGGCCTGAACCTCCATCTGGAGCTGCTGTTTCTTGAGCAGCAGAGGCGGCAGGAACCGGAGAAACTGGTCCAGCATCCCCTGTTGCTGCTTGAGTTCGGTTTTTGTGAATTTTATCTTTTCGCTCATGAAATCACTTCCGTGTTTCCGGCCAGAATTCCTTGATGATTTCGGTCTTGATGCCGACTTCCTCCGGACGGAAGCAGTCGGCCAGAATCCGCCAGCCGAGGTCCAGCGCTTTTTCCAGCGGGATATTGACGGACAAGTCCATCAGCTTGCTTTCGAACTGCCCGCCGTAGGAAAGCAGTTTGTTGTCCCATTCGGACATGGCAAATCCCATGGATTGCTTTTCGCAGGTGTTTTTGAACTCCGCGTACAGGCGGATCATCGCGTCCATGATCGCGCGGTGGTCGCGGCGGGTGTCGCCGTTCACGTTCTGCTTCAGGCGCGAAAGCGAACCGAACGGCTCGATGCGGCCGCGCCGCAGATAGAACTGCCCCTCGGTGATATAACCGGTGTTGTCGGGAATCGGGTGCGTGATATCGTCGCCGGGCATCGTCGTCGCCGTCAGGATGGTGATGGACCCGGCGCGCTCGAAGTCGACGGCCTTCTCGTAACGGCTCGCCAACTGGCTGTACAAATCGCCGGGATAACCGCGGTTGGCGGGAATCTGTTCCATCGTGATCGCGATTTCTTTCAGCGCGTCCGCGAAGTTCGTCATGTCGGACAGCAGCACCAGCACCCGTTTGCCGCCGAGCGCGTAGCTCTCCGCCACGGCCAGCGCCATGTCCGGCACCATCAGGCACTCGACCACCGGGTCGGCGGCGGTGTGGATAAACATCACCACCCGCGAAAGCGCTCCGGCCTGCTCAAGGGTATTACGGAAATAAAGATAGTCGTCATATTTCAGCCCCATCCCGCCGAGGATGATGACATCGACCTCGGCCTGGAGCGCAATCCGCGCAAGAAGCGGGTTGTAGGGCTCTCCCGCCACGGAAAAGATCGGCAGTTTCTGCGATTCGACCAGCGTGTTGAACACGTCGATCATCGGAATGCCGGTACGGATCATCTTCCTCGGAATGGTGCGCCTGGAGGGATTGACCGACGGCCCGCCGATGTTGATCATGTCGTCCGTGATCGGGGAACGGCCGTCGCGGGGCTCGCCGCAGCCGTTGAAGATGCGCCCGAGGAGGTCTTCGGAGCCCGAAATCTGCATTTCATGCCCCAGGAAACGAACCTCATCCTCGGTACTGATCCCGCTGCTTCCGGCAAAAACCTGCAAATAGACCTTTCTGTCCTTCATGCGGATGACTTGCGCGAGGGATTTCCCGGCGGCGCCGGAAACCTCGGCCAGTTCATTATAAAGAACATGATCGGCCTCAACTGCAATCACATTGCCGACAATCTGAGTAATTTTGCGATAGACTTTAGACATGGCGAAGGGCTTCCCCTATTTTTGCACGAATGTTTTCCTGCTGCCGGGCAAATTCAGGATCATCCATCCGAATGTAATTCCAATCCATAAAAAGCTGGCGGAGCTGCATGAAATAGCTGTGCGCCTGCGACTTCTCCGTAAACTCGAAGTAGCTTTTCAGCACCTCCAGCACCTGTTTGAACACAAAATCCTGGCGGTCACGGCTGACGGCGCAGTCCACGTCGTCAAACGTATTCTGCTGCAGATAGACATAATCGAGGAATTCACTTTTCAGGTAAACGAGGAAATCATCCACCGTCGTGCCGTCCTCGCCGATCACGCGCATCATTTTACTCACTTCGTCGCCCCGGGCCAGAATCGCCCGCGCGGCTTCGAGCTCTTTCGCATCCACCAGGCTGGTGTATTTGCTCCAACTGTCCAGCGGGTCGATCGCCGGATACCGGCGGGCGTCGGAACGCCTCCGCGAAAGCCCGAGGAAACAGCCCACCACTTTCAGCGTGGCCTGCGTCACCGGTTCTTCGAAGTTTCCTCCGGCCGGGCTTACCGCCCCGCCGATGGTTACGCTGCCGATTTCGCCGCTGCGCAGCCGCACCAGCCCGGCGCGCTCGTAAAAAGCCGCCACGCGGGATTCCAGATACGCCGGAAACGCTTCTTCTCCGGGGATTTCCCCGAGCCGCCCCGACATTTCACGGAGCGCCTGCGCCCAGCGCGAGGTCGAATCCGCCAGCAGCAGCGTATGAAGCCCCATCTGCCGGTAATATTCGGCCACCGTCACGGCGGTGTAGATCGAGGCCTCGCGGGCCGCGACCGGCATGGAGGAAGTGTTGCAGATGATGATCGAACGGTCCATCAGCGTGCGCCCGGTGCGCGGGTCCTCGAGATGCGGAAATGTCCGCAGGATTTCGACGACTTCGCCCGCCCGTTCGCCGCAGGCCGCGATCACGACGATATCGACTTCGGCATTCTGGCTGAGCCCGTGCTGGAGCACCGTCTTGCCCGCGCCGAACGGCCCCGGCGTACAGAACGTGCCGCCGCGCGCCACCGGGAAAAACGTATCGATCGAACGGGTCCCGGTGATCAGCGTTTCATGCGGGAGCATTTTCTCGGCATAATCCGGAATCGGCACTTTGACCGGCCATTCCTGGAGCATGGTGATGGATTTCGTCTCGCCGTCTTCGTTCACGCATTCGGCGACGGCGTCGGTGACGCGGTATTCTCCGGCGGGCGCCACCGAACGGAGCGTCCATTCGCCGCGGAGCGCAAACGGCGCCATGATATAATGCGTGAACATCCCTTCCGGCACGCTGCCGATGCGGTCCCCGGCCACCACTTTATCTCCGGCCTTGGCGATCGGAGTAAAATCCCAGCGGCTTTCGCGGTCGAGCGCATTGAGATAAAGACCGCGCTCCAGGAAAAATCCGGATTTTTCCGCCAGCAGCACCAGCGGGTTCTGAAGCCCGTCGTAGATCGACTTCAACAGACCGGGGCCAAGCTCAACGCTCAACCGCTGGCCGGTGAATTCCACCGTGTCGCCGATTCCGATTCCGTTCGCACTCTCGAAAATCTGCAGGTCGGCGCGGTTTCCGCGTACCCGGATCACCTCGCATTTGAGTTTCTCTTTTCCGACGAGGACATACGCCACTTCGTTCTGAGACACGGCGGCGCTGAATTCGACCGTCAGCATATTGCCGCTGACGCCGACAATTTTGCCTTGTTTTTCGGACATGTTTCCAAACCTCACGCTTTTATAGAATTATTCTGATGTTGCTTTTCCTCTGCCGGAACCTCTGCTCCGCCGATCGACTCCTGTTCGATGGCGTCTACCGTGCCGCGAAAAACCTCGCGCCCGGCCGGGTCCTGAAACGTCTTTTCGCGCAGGCTCATCGCCAGGCGGAACCGGTAACAGGCCGCCGCCTCCCGCGAAAACGGTTCTGCCGCCGCAATTTCCGCCAGGAATGCCCCGCGGAACTCATTGAGCTTCTTTTCCCGCTCCAGCGGGTCGAACTTCGCAATCGATCCGATCTTCGCCTGGAGCCCCTCGATCACCCGGAGCCGACGCGGGCGCGCCGGGATCGGCTGTCCGGATTTGGCGGCGCGGAAACACGCGATTTCATAACGCAGATTTTCTTCAAACGCGTGAAAGCGGGCGGCGGCGGAGCCTCCCGGTAATTTAAGCTCCGGGTCGAGCGGGAACGAACAGGACCGGACATAACGCGCGGAATTTTCGGCCACGCTTTTCAGCAGGTCGTCAAATTCGCCAAGCTCCATCGGCGGAGCCGCGCCAATGCCGAATTCCGGCAATTGTGTACAGAAATAACAAAAATCGGTGTTCATCGCGCCGCCCCCGGTTATGGATTTTCGTCGAGAATCTTATTCAGTTCCCGTCCGAGGTGCTCGCGGAAAAAATTATAAACGGCGTTTTCGCTGAAATCGAAATATTCGCCCGAATCGTCAAAAGAAACCTGCAATCCGCCCTTGAATTCTCCGGCCTTGATTTCCGTCCGGATCGTTCCGGGGATCAGCTTGCGCAGGGCTTCGACATTGCGGGTGTTGGTCAGGATGGATACCGTCCGGCCGTTGTCCTGGAGGGCCGTTTCCGACATCCGCTGAATGATGTCCGCCATAAAAGCGGGAGTCATCGCCTCGGTGGCGTTTTTGCCGACGGCGGCAAGCAGGAGGCGCTGGAGTTCCCCGCGCAGTTCCCGGACACTGTCGCGTGAAGCGCGCTTCAGGTCTTCCGCATAACGGGCGCGAACGGCTTCGGCTTCGGCGGCGGTGTCTTCAAGAATTTTTCCGGCTTCTTCTTTAGCCTGATTAATGATGGCCGCGGCTTCGTCTCTGGAGGCGGCAAGCAAGGCGTCTTTTTCATTTTCCGCCTGTTTCAGATATCCATCATTGATCCGGGTCAAAAGCTGCTCAAGATATTCTGCCATGATATACTCCTTACTATACAATACATTCCGTAAAATAGTTCAATTTCTTCATTTTATGACATTTGCCCTTTGTTCAGGAAAGAGCAAGAACCGTGCAATTCATCAACCGCCGCGAACCGTGCAATTCGTCCGATTTTTCGCAACACCCCTCAGGTAACGGCAAGGCAGGAACGCCCACCGTGTTTCGCGGCGGATTCAAGGTTTTTCAAACAACTTCGCCAGTTCAGCGACCAACCGGATTCAGATTCCGTTTCCGGAGCGGCGGGCATTATATTCAGTAATATTGAATATAACAGTCAATATTTAATATAGCCGGGGAAATCGAAAAAACAAGTTTTATTGCCCGCGCCTCCTGAATTTCCATCAAGTAATTAGTTTATAGCAACTAGTTTATATCGCTATTTCAGCAAGCCATCGGACACGCCCGAACATCTGCGGCGGTAACCTCGCGCCAAGCGACTGAATACGCCTTCCGGTAATAAACGCCCGATCTACTCAACAGTATTCATGCGGTCATTGAGCTTAATTTTACAGAAAATAGAACCCGGCCAAGGTCCATTTCCCGTCGTTCACGGTAAAAGCCGTCGTGACCAGACAATCGAAACGTCCGCCGGTTTTCGCTTCATATTCGCACTTCCACACCAAAATGGTCAGATTACCCGGTTGGCGGAGTGTCGAAACATAGGTCATGTCTTTCAGCGTTCCCAGTTTTTGAGCAAGGACCGAACAGGATTGTTTATAAATCTCGGGCGTAATGTGCTTCAACAGGCTCTCCGGGAGCTGAGCGGCATATGCGTTGTAATCCCCGGCGCAAAACAGTTTATAAAGCGCCTGCGAATACACTTTTGCTTCCTTTTCGTCCGTTATTTTCGGCTGGGCGGCGGACAGCGCCGACATGACGGCAAGAAACGAGACGGCAAACAAGAATAATTTCCCCATGACAATCTCCGGTTTTCACGGGCCGAATCCCTTTCGGCCCATGTCCGTAACCTACTGCGCGGCGCCCGGAAAAGCAAATAGAAATGAGCGCCGCCAAGCGATTTTCATGAAAAAATCAACTGTAAACGGCGCGATATTTGCGGTTCAGATAGTTCAGGTAGGGGCGCGGGTCGATACCGCCGCCGGTGATCATCCGCACCAGTTCCGACGGATAATATTTGGCGCCGTGGCGGTAAAGCTTCCCGGTCAGCCATTCCCGGAGCGACGCAAGTTCGCCTTTGCCGATCTGCGCCGCAAGGTCCGGCAGGTCCGCCGCGGCCTGCTCCCAGATCTGGGCGGAAATCAGGTTCCCCAGCGCATAGGTCGGGAAGTACCCGATCATGCCGCACGCCCAATGGACATCCTGCAGGACGCCCTGCGAATCATTGCGCGGCTCCACGCCGAGGTATTCGCTCATTTTTTCGCGCCAGATTTCCGGCAGGTCCGCCACCGTGATGCGCCGTTCCAGCAACGCGATCTCCAGTTCCATCCGCAGCATGACGTGCAGATTGTACGTGGCTTCGTCCGCCTCCACCCGGATCAGGGACGGCTCCACCCGGTTCACCGCGCGGTAAAAATCGTTCAGCGCCACCCCGCCGAAACGGCGCGGAAAACGTTCCTGAATCCGGGGATAAAAACACCCCAGGAATTCACGCGACCGCCCGACCAGGTTTTCCCAGAGCCGGGATTGCGATTCGTGAATCGCCAGCGACGCCCCGGTTCCCAGCGGCGTGCGGTCCAGTTCTTTCGCCACGCCCTGTTCGTAAATCGCATGGCCGCCCTCGTGCAGCGATGAAAAAATCGCCGACATCATATTGTCTTCGTAAATGTGCGTGGTGATCCGGACGTCGTCGCGGCAGAAATTGGTGGTGAACGGATGCTCCGCGTGGTCGATGCGCCCGCGGTTCAGGTCATAGCCGATCAGCGCCACCGCCTCGCGGCATAACGCCCACTGCCCGTCCGTGTCGCAATGACCGCTCAAAAAGGAATCATCCACCTGCGGACGATTTCCCAGTTCCCGCAGCAATTCAACCTGTTCGTCGCGCAGGACCTTGAACACGCCCAGCACCTCCGCCGTCTTCATGCCCGGCTCGAAATCGTCGAGCAGCGGGTCGTAAATATGGTCATACGGCGCGAAAAATCCGGCGTACTGACGGCGCATGTCAAAAATCTTCTCAAGCCACGGACGGAACGACGCGAAATCATTTTTCTCCTTGGCCCGCGCCCACACGCCGAACGCCTCGCCGGTGGTCTGCGTGAATTCGCTCACGTACTCCACCGGAATCTTCTGCTGTTGTTCATAACTGCGGTAGACGTTCCTCAACAACGCGTAATCATCGGAGTCCGGCGGCAATTCGCCGTACAGCGGCTTCAAATCCTCCAGCAACTGCCCAAGTTTTTCCGACACGCCGAGCTCGTGGGCCTGACGGCTGAGCAGCGACATTTGAGCGGCGCGCGCGCCGCCCCCGGCGGGGGGCATGTTCACCTGCTGGTCCCATTCCAGCAGGGCGACGGACATTCTCAGGTCGTAGATTTCAGTGGTAAGCCGTTTCAGTTCATTCAATTTATCATTCATGTCAGCAGTCTTCCCAGGATCGCGGGCACCGCCGTCTCCGAACGCAGAATCCGCGCTCCCAGCCCGACCGCCCGAAACCCCTGTTTGATCAATAATTCAATTTCATAATCGGTAAATCCGCCTTCCGGCCCGATGCATACCGTCACCGCCCCCGCCACCGCCGCCGGGCAGACTTCACCCGAACCCGGATGCGCCACCAGCGGCAGAGTACCGGCAATGATCCCCGGCACCTCGTCCTCCGCAAATATCTTGAACCGCTGATGCTGCGTGATCTCCGGGTAAACCGTGTCGCGCGCCTGTTCCAGCCCGAGCGTCATCAGTTCCTGAAACTCGCCGAACACCGAGCTTGTCCAGTAGCTTTTCTCCACTTTGAACGCGTTGAAAAGGTGAATGTTTTTGACTCCGAACGCGGTAATCCACGGCAGCATCCGGCGGAACGCGATCGGCCTCGGCATCGCCAGCAGCAGCGTCACCGGCAAGGGCTCCGGGGGAGCTTCGGACAGGTTCACGCGCAGGGAAATCCCGTCAGGCGCGTCCGATTCGATCACCGCCTCGCCCATCAGCCCGCCGGCCCGGCCGGCTTTGACCGTATCGCCGGGCTTCGCTTTCAGGATGGTGCGGATATGTTCGGCGCGGCGGTCATTGACCAGCACCCGATCTTCTGTTATAAAGTCTTCGCCATGAAGCAACAGCAAATTCATCGCGTTCACTCGTATTTCCGGACGATCAGCACCGAATTGTTGCCGAGCATGCCGAACGAATTGTTGGCGATACAGCGGATATCCCCACGGACCGGCGCGCCGTAAACCAGATTCGGCATCGCGCATTCGGCGTCGAGCTCATCCACGTTCAGGCACGGATGCACCATGCCGTCCTCAAACGCCGGCAGGTTCCCGGCCAGTTCCAGCGCCCCGGCCGCGCCCATGGCGTGACCGATAAAGCCCTTGGTGTTGTTGATGAACGGCGACCTGCCGCCGTCCTCGTACACCATGCGCATGGCGACCGTTTCCTGAATATCCCCGACGGTGGTCCCGGTCGCGTGCGTGTTGACCAGGTCGATATCCTGCGGCGTGATCCCGGCGCGCCCGATGCCGATGCGGAAGCATTCGGCCTGGCGTTCCGCCAGCGGCAGCACGGTATCCGAAGCATCGGAATTCATGCAGTACCCGGCGATTTCGCCGTAAATCTTCGCGCCGCGCCGCAACGCATCCTCCAGCCGCTCCAGCACATAAAGGCAGCCGCCCTCCGAAATGACAATGCCGTTGCGCCCGCGGTCATAGGGGCGGCTCGCCCGCGCGGGGTCCTCGTGATGCGCCAGCGCTCCCTGGCTGCGGAAGCTGGCGAAAATCCCGAAGGAACGCGGGCTCTCCGAAACGCCCCCCGCGATTGCCACATCCACCTCTCCCAGCATCAACTGCTGGGCGCCGTAGATCATACCGCAGTTGCCGGCGGCGCAGGCGGCGCCCACGCAGACATGGGGGCCGGTGATTTTCATGTTCAGCGTCACTTCCCCGGCGGGGTTGTTCGCCACCGTGCGGGGGTTGTGGTGATGGCTCCAGAAATCGACATTGTAATCGAACTGGCTCAGGTTGTAGACTTCCTGTTCGGTTTCCACGTTGCCGTGCTCGGTGATACCGGCGTAAACGCCGATCCGCGCCCGGTTGGCGTCGTTCACGTCCAGCCCGGCGCCGCGCATGGCTTCGTTGGCGCAGTAAACGGCAATCGATCCGGCGCGGGTGCCGTTGCGGATATCGCGCTTGTTCTGGTAAATTTTCGGGTCATAGGTGCACAGTCCGGCGGGCACGGCCCCGATATAGCGGTGCTCCATGGAGGTGATGCCGGAGACGCCGTTCAGCAGGTTGCGGCGGAATTCAGCCAGATTGTTCCCGTTGGGAGCGGTCAGGCCGACGCCGGTGATAACAATTCGCGCTCTTGACTTTGACATTTCGTATTTCCTGTAATATTATATATATAGGCAACTATAATCAACTTTAATGAAAATTCAAGCAGGAATATATGATTTCAGGCCTCGGGACCGATGTTGTGGCGATCGACCGCATCCGTAAAATGCTGGAACGGCACGGTGAAAATATCCTGAACCGCATTTATACCGAAGCCGAACAGGCCGAGGCCGCCGCCCGCAACCACCCCACGGAGTATTACGCCGGGCGCTGGTGCGCCAAGGAGGCGCTGTCCAAAGCCCTGAAATGCGGCATCGGCGAGCATTGTTCCTGGCTGGATATCTCCATTCTCAACGGCGCCTCCGGCGCTCCGGAGCTGGAATTGAGCGGAACCGCCCGCGCCACCGCCGAACGCATGGGGTGCAAACGGATTCACGTATCGATTTCGCACGAACGCGAATACGCCTCCGCCACGGTGATCATCGAGAGCTGACGAGCGTTTCGGTCGCCTCGCGGTTGAGCCGGGTGTATTCCAGATAGCGCGCCATGATCTCGTTCACATAACGGATGATGATGTCGGAACGGCAGAATCCGTAGCGGGCCTTGGAATAATATTCCTTGCGTGACAGCAGGTTATAAGCCTTCTCCACATTTCCCTGCCAGCGGTTCGGGTCCAGCCCCAATTGCCCCGCCAGCTTCCGGGCGTCCTCCAGATGGCCGTAGCCGCCGTTGTACGCGGCCAGGGCGAAACGGAGCCTTTCGCGCGGCTCCACGCCGTCGCCGAGCCGTCCGTATTGTTTGGCCAGATACGCGGTCCCGGCCTGAATATTCTGCCGGGGATTCAACGGATCGGCGCAGTTCATCTCCCGGGCGGTGAGCGGCATGAGCTGCATCAACCCCAGTCCCCCGTCCCCGGCAACCACGCCCGGCACGAAACGGCTCTCCTGAAAAATCTGGGCGGCAATCAACAGCCAGTCAAACCCGCGTTCCGCCGCATATTTCTTGATCCAGTGGTCGAACGGCGAGAACCGGAGCCCGTCCGCCGTCATTTCCATCCGGTAATGGGATTTGCCGCCCTGGAGCCCGACGCCCGCCAGGCCCGCGATACAGGCGTCAGCCGCCTTTTTCAATTCCGAATCGGCCGAACGGAAAAACCATGCGTATTCCGTCGGCACCCCTGGAATCAGCAGCAAACTGATGCCGCTGCCGCCGCCGGGCGGTGTCGCCTCCTCCGCCGTCGCGGCATCCTCCGTGCCCGGCATCAAACGGTTAAAATCATCCAGATACGGCAGTACGCCGACGACGGACGGCATTTTCGCATATTCCCGGCGCAGGACGAACGGCAGTTCCGGCTTCGGCAGTACCGACGGCAGCGCCGCCATGCCCATATCGCCCCTCCCCTCAAGCAGCCAGCGCTCCATCGTTTCCCGGTCCGGCACGTGAAAAACCACCGGGCGCACCTCCAGTTGCTCCGCAAATTCCTGCGTCAGGTCGTATTCGAAATCCCGCAATTGATTGCGGTCCCAGCGGTGCAACGGCGGCGTTTCCACCACCAGTATGCGCAGAATCCGCCGTTCCCGGATCAGCGCCAGGTCGCCGGTCGCCGTCTTTGCCCGGAATGCCGCCGCTTTGCGCCGGTTGAATTCCTGAAAATGCTTTTCCAGATTGATCGCGGCATGGGGAATCCACCAGACCGTCCCCAGTCCCGTCGGGACCTCCCTTAAACGCGGATATTCATGCGCGGAGCCGGGCTCCAGCTCCGAAAACGCCACGTCGGCCCAGTTGCGCGACAGCGCTTCATGCAAACGCCCTTCTTTCCGGCGGAACACCAGCAGCTCCAGCTCATTGTCAAGCGCAAAACGCTCCAACATCGCCAATTCGACCTGCGACGTCAGCAATTCCTGTTGAGGGCGGACCTGTTCCACCGGCAGGGCGGTCACGGCACGGAGCGTACCGGATTTCCGGATATCCTCCCAGGAACGGTAGGTTTTGCCGCTTCCGGCCAGCCAGACCGCAATCCCGGCCACGGCGACCAGCAGAATCAGCAAACCCAGCCGGATTTGCCAGATATCTTTGCGCGTCATTTATTATTTACCAAGCTTCTCAAGCAGCACGATATTCATGGCGGGGTGCCCCAATTGGGCCTGTACCGCCCGCAGCGTCAGGTAGTCCAGCGGCGACAGAATGACCGGCGTGAAGTCGGCATCCACCGTGATACGGATGCCGCCCGCCTCTTCCAGGCTCTGCACGCGGATGCCCCGGTACTCCAGATCGGGCGGCAGCATCCGGGCGCCGACGGCAAGGCCCGCCGCGGTTTTGATCCGGTATTCCAGGCTGGTCTTGCTGTTCAGGTTGATAAAGTACGGATAAGTCCGTCCTTCCGGCAGGGGACGGATCAGCGAACCGGCGATGTTGCCGGGCAGCCCGAATTGCAGATAATTGCCGTTCGTCACCGCAAACCGCTCCACTTTCACCCGAAGTTCTTCCACGCATTCCGATTCGGACAGCGTCACTTTCAGGGGAGCGAGCTGTACCGCGCTTTCGGCAATCGCCACGGTCATATTCTGTTCATGGCGCTTCCGCAGTTCCGGCGTCATCTCGCTGTACAGGCGGTTGCGGGCGGCAAACGCCATCCCCGTATAGCTCTGCCTCTGCGAAATCACCGCCGCGCCGTTTCCGTCCAGCTCGATATCATATTGAATGCGGGTGACGTCGCCGGTCCCCCGTACCTCCTCAAGCGCGCCATTGTCCAGATTCAGGGCCAATTTGCCGTTGTGCGCGGTCGAGCCGAGCGCCGCGTACTGGTCCGTGTCGTTCAGCGCCACGCCGCCGGCAATCACCAGCACGCCGTCATACATGGACGGCATGAACAGCAGGTCACGCCCCGGCTTGAACGCGGGCAAATCCGGCAACGCCGAAACCAGCACAAAACGGCTCTCGACGCCGGCGGACTTCAACAGCGAAGCCAACAGAACCGCCCGGTCGGCGGAGTGCCCGTAGCCGTCGCGGAGGGTTTGGTCCGCCGGGGTCAGGACGGACAGCGGCAGGTCGCTGAAAGCGGGTCCGGCGGCGCGGATGTTTTTCGCGACGAAATCGCGAATCTCACGGATTTTCCCCTTCACATCCTTCGACTGGAGCCAGGATACATCCAGCGGGACGATTTTGTCCGCCAGCGCCTGTTTCACCGTTTTCGCATATGGTTCAGGGCGGGCGGCGTCCACCGCCGCCTGTCCGTGCGGAGCGATCAGCCAAGTCGGCGGCAATGCCGTTTCCGGCTTGATCGCGGGTGCGTTGCGGGCTTCCCACGGCCCCAATCCGGCGGCCGTGCCGTGCAAACCCCACCCGGCCTCGGCGCCGGACGGACGCAAAACCGTTACTTTTTTGTAGAGAATCGGATCGGCCCCCTGAAGCATCGCGGTCAACGCGAACGGCGTCAGGTTCCGGACTTTGGTTTCCACCGTATATTCGATCACGCTGCCGACGCGCACGCCGGGCAGGCTCACCACCATGATTTTCCCGGCCGGATAGCGCGGCGCGGAACCTACCCATGCCTCGTCCATGATGTTGATTTCATGCTCGGCAATCTCCTGTTTGGAACCGTCCGGCTGGATGACCGCGGCGCTGACCAGTTTCAATTCCGCCGCCACCGGATTGTACATGAATTTCAATTCGGAATTATCGCGAATGCCCCCGAAGCGCAGGACTTTTTTGCGGATTTTTTCGGTCCTGACCCATTCCGAGGGAGCTTCAAGTTTGTAATCGACCAGCCATTCCAGATAAATGGCGTTGGCCTCGGCCATCAGTTCCGCCTCGGTGGCTTCGATTTTAAACACCGGCGTCTTTTTGTTTTCGAACTCCACCAGGCTCAACGCCTTTTTCAAGCCGAGATACTGTTCCGGCGTGATGTCCGTGTGCGTGAACGCGGTATGGTTGCGTCCGGTGATTTTCCCGTCTTTCAGCTCAATCGACTGGTTCCATGCAAAAATGCCCGAATCGACTTTCTTAAATTCCGGCAGCACTTCCGGCCTCAATTCGCCCGGAATCGCCAGCACAAACGTTTCGTCCGCCGAACAGGTGGAGAACAGCTTCATCGGGTATTTGCGCTCCGTCAGCCCGGTCGAGTCCAGCACGAAATTCACCGCGCCGAAACCGCTCCCGATCCACGGCGGCGGAAACAGCGCCTGACCGGAATTCCGGACCAGGAAGTTCGCGGCCGAATAGGTCAGGATCAATTGCAGCGGCTTGTCCATGTCATTCAAATCTTCGGGGAGCAGCCGCAGTTCCGTCAGCGAAGCTCCCGGCACCACGCTCAGCAGCTGGCGGGTGACGAACTGCCGCACCTGTTCCGGCTTCCAACTGGAAAACGCGCCGCGGTACATGTCGTCGTTAATACCGTTAAAGGTCAGCGTGGAAGTCGCCGTCAGCGCGCCGTTGCGGTCGAGCGAACCGGCGGTATCGATCTGCATCTTGTTCCGGGCGGCGGGAATCACCGCCGAAGTCTGAAGCGTTTCGCCCGTCGGCGTCGCCACCAGATAGCTCATATTGGACAAATAGGAGGGGAAAATTTCAGGCGTGGTTTCATTGGTCGGGTCCATCAGCATGTAAGACCCGTCTTTCATCCGCACGCCGGTGATCGCATGGTTGAAATAGCTGTTCGCCACCTCGCCGTCTTTTTTCGGGCCGCTGTAGAACAGCACCGGATAAGCCTCCAGGCCGGCAAGCCGGAGCATGGCCGCCAGCAGCGCCGCCTTGTCGCGGCAGACCCCGTTGCGTTTTTCAAACGTGATGTTGACGTCGTGGGGTTCGAATCCGGGCGCTTCGGCCTCCAGCGTCAGCCCCGCGTAACGGACTTCGCGCGAAACGAACTGGAAAATCGCGTTGATCTTCTCGATTTCAGTCGTTTTCCCGGCGGTCAGTTCCTCCACCTTGGCTTTCATTTCCGGCGTCACCTTGTCCAGGTGCGGCGCGGAAATATCCCAGTACCAGCGCGAAATCTCCAGCCAGTCGGCGGCGGTGCTGACCAGCAGCCGCTGCGCCACCATGTAAGCGGGCGGCATGGCGGGTTCGTCGAAAATCTGCGGCACGTTGCGGGCGGTCCAGCGGTACACGATCCGGCCGTCCTTTTCCGTTTGATCGAACGCGATCGTTCCTTTCACCTCGTCCTTGACGATCCAGCTTTTGAGCGGAAGCTCCGCCGGGGCGTTGACGACATATTCGTAATAATGAACCGGCGAGCCGGACTGAAGCACAACAAAGTCCGTCCATACGCCGCGGATACGCTGCCGGAACGTGGTCTGGCGGCTGGCCACGTGGATCACGTCGCCGATCTGCAAGTCGGGAATGGACACTTGCAGCAGCCGCTGGTTGGGGTCGTAAATATTGGCCTTCATCTGGCCCGGTTCGGTCATGACTTTGGAGTTCGCCGCCACGTCGATCGCCGTGACCGTGCCGTCGGGACGGATCACTTCAAGCGCGATCACTTCGATTTTGTTGTAACTGGTGTTGAAATGGAATTGAAGGGTCCGGCTTTCCCGGCGGCCTTTTTCGGTCAGGATTTTCTCGTAATAGTCATCGACCGTCGTTCCCAGCGCCTCCCGGTCGTATTCGCTGACCTGATAGTTGCTGATCAGGATACGGTCGGCGTCGGGGTATTTCCCAGCGGTGGACTCCGCGGCGAATTTACGGATTTCATCAAGGGAGAGATTGGCGGCGGGAAGCCCCCAGGCACATAGCATCAACAGGATGGCAAACAGCATCTTCATCATACACGTATCCTTTATTCGTACATGCGGGTTTTTCATCGATTTGATCATCGAAAAATCCGCACATGGCATTTGTTTTTGAAAAACTATCTCATTTCCTTGAAAAATCAACGCCGCCTATCAAAATATCCGGTATTTCTTATTGAAAAATGTTTCGTTCCGGTGTATTTTCCTCCATTGAATGATAAAACAGGAGAATGCCATTATGATTGAACTCGATTTCGCCAAAGGCGGCGGCCTGCTCCCCGCCATCGCCCAGGACTGGAAAACCGGTGAAGTGCTGATGCTCGCCTACATCAATGAAGAAGCCTGGAAGGAAACCCTGAAGACCGGCCACGCCGTCTACTGGACCCGTTCCCGCCAGAAAATCTGGCACAAAGGCGAAAGCTCCGGCAACGTCCAGATCATCAAGGAAATCCTGGTGGACTGCGACAATGACACCGTCGTGTTCAAGGTGGACCAGATCGGCGGCGCCGCGTGCCACACCGGGCATCCGTCGTGTTTCTTCCGCCGCCTGCAGAACGACGGCGCATCCGAAGTCATTTCCGAGCCGGTCTTCAACCCGGACGAAGTTTACAAAAAGGGGTAAGCCATGTTGCGTGATCACCTCGAAGCCATGAAAGCGGAATTTCCAACCCTTTCACTCCGGGAAAATGTCCCGTGGCGCGAGGTGACCTCGTTAAAAGCGGGCGGCGACATCCCGGCACTGGCCGAACCGCCCGACGATATCGTCCTCGCCCGCCTCATCCGCTTCTGCCGGAAGCGCCGGATTCCCATCCTGTTGCTCGGAAACGGCTCGAACCTGATCGGTTCCGACCGTGACTCCGAACTGTTGGTAATCCGCCTGAACCGGGGTAATTTCATCCGAATCTGCTTCGCGGACGGACGGATCATCGCCGGAGCCGGCGTCCGGCTGAAAGATTTCGCGCGGGCCTGCCTGGAACGCGGTTTCGGCGGCCTTGCCCCGCTGATCGGGATCCCCGGCCGGATCGGCGGCATGCTGCGCATGAACGCCGGGGCCAACGGCGCCAGCATCAGCGATCACCTGTACGAACTCTGCGGCTTCGGCCCGAACGGGGAATCCTGGTCCCTGCTGAAAGAGGAAGTCGCCTGGGAATACCGCCATGCTTCGCTGCCGCCGGATACCGTCATCACCGCCGCGATCTTCAAACTGCCCCCGGCCTCCGCCAATGAACAGCAGTTGATTGCCGACGAACTGAAGAAACGGAGCGAACGCCAGCCGAAAGGCTTCAATGCGGGCTGTTTTTTCCGCAACCCCGGCAAAGAATCAGCCGGAAAACTGATCGACGAAGCCGGCTGCAAAGGATTAACCGTCGGCGACGCGGCGGTCAGCGACCTCCACGCCAATTTCATTCTGAACCTCGGCCATGCCACCGAAAAGGATATTTCGGACCTGATGATTCTGATCCGGCAGCGTGTCGCCGCGTATTCCGGCATTTACCTGCGCCCCGAGGTCTGCTTTGCCTCGGCGGAAGCACTGGAGAATTTTTACGCGGCCGTCCCGGCTCCCCGGGTGGCGCTGACGGAAGATTCGCCGCTGTACGGCGTTCTGAAGAATATCGGCTGCGAGCTTGTCCGCCCCGGCGAACCGGCCGACCTCATCCCGACCGGCGTCCTGCCGCCCGAAACCCTGACGGAACGCGCCTGCGCCGCCTGGCTGCGGGACCTTGTCAGCCACAAAAAATAAACCTGCCGGGAAATCAATCTTTCAACCGGCAGGTTTTCATGTCCATACCGAATAAACGGTATCGGCAAGTCAGCCTTACTTGGCGTTGGCGGCCGAGCGGGCGTTGATCTTGCATCTTTCGAGATAAGCCTTGCGGCGGATTCTCTTGGCGATTTTTTTCAGTTGCTGTCCCATAATAATTCCTCGATTAGATGTTATATTGTCAGCACAATAATAATAAATCTAGCTTGCTTTATCCTGAATTTCAAATTTCTTTGAATAAATTTTCTGGATATTTCGACTGATTTCGAGCAATCCGATTTGTAATTTCCGTATTTTGTTCTAGATTAAAATAATTTATTTTCATGTCAAAAACTAAAACCAAAAAGAGTCGAATATCACGGAGAACTGAATGCCTAAGATATTTTTAACCGGTATCACCGGACTTGTGGGTGGAGCCTTTACCGTGGCTTTATTGCGCGAACGTAAAGATTATGAAGTAGTGGCTTTGACCCGCAGTAATTCGGTCCGTACCGCCAGCCAGCGGGTGGAAGAAATCCTGGGCGAACAATGCAATTTCGACGGATGTCCGGAAGTGCTGCCTGAACTGCTGAAACGAATTCAGGTCATCGACGGCGATGTCACCACCATCAATCCGGACGAACTGGCGAAAGCCCCCGTGCTCAAAGGCGTCGATATCATTTTCCACTGCGCTGCCGATGTCAACCTCGGCAAAGACGTGGACGGCAAAACGTTCCGCATCAACTACGACGGCACCGTCAACGTTCTTGCGCTTGCCAAATTGCTCAATGTCAAAGAATTCCACTATGTCAGCACCGCTTATGTCGCGGGCAAGCTGGTTGGCCGCGCCATGGAAGGCCGCGCCATCGACAGCGGCTTCAACAATCCTTATGAAGAAAGCAAGTTCAAGGCGGAAATCCTGGTTCGCAATTCCGGCATTCCGTTTACGATTTACCGTCCCTCCATCATCACCGGACGGGTCAAAGACGGCCGTATCCGCCGTCCGCTGGCGTTCTACCGTATTCTCGAGTTCCTGCTCAAGTTGAAGAAAAACCAGTGCTTCAAGCAACAGCTTGATCCCCGCGGCTGGATCGATATCCACGCGCACTTCAACACGATTCCGTCCGAACGGGTTTATTTCGTTCCGATCGACTACGTGCAGCAGGTCATCACCGCGCTGTTCCAGAAGCCGGTGATCAATGAAACCTATCACGTCACCGGCGATAAACCGGTCACCACCAACATGATCGACCATGCGGTCTGCCACACCCTCCGTCTGGAAGGCGTCGAAGTCAACCACCGCGACCAGGAAGACGAAGAAGCCATTACCCGCTTCCTCGGGGACCTGCTGCCGTATTTTGCTTCGGACATCGTCTTTGACCAGACCAATGTCCGCAAAGGGCTCGGCGATCAGCGCTTCGACTGCGAACTCGGAGAAAAGGGATTGATCGTCATGATGCAGTCTTTCTTCCTCGACTTCTTCCCGGACCTCGACTGGATTCAGGAAATCATCAAGGAAGACCGGACTCAGAATTCCTGAGTTCCGTCAATGATCATTGATTTCCACACCCATTTCTATCCGGAAACGCTCGTCGGGCGCGCAATGGAGCGCGGGCGGGCGTCCGGAATCGAATCCTGTACGGATGGAACCCTTGCCGGGCTGTTGCGGGAAATGGACCGTTGTGGAATCGACCATGCGGTGGGCTTGCCGCTGGCCAATAAACCGGATAATGTCCGCGGTGTCAACAATTGGGCTTACAATCTGAAATGCGACCGGGTTACCATGCTCGGTTCGATTCATCCGTTGACCCCTTCCCCCGAAGATCATATTCAATGGCTGGCCGACCGCGGTTTCCGCGGCATTAAAATGCACCCCGAATACCAGCAGTTCCGTTTCGACGACCCCGCGTTGGAACCGATCTGGCAAAGCCTGATTCGCAACAACATGTTTTTGCTGACCCATACGGGGGCCGACACGGGATTCCCGCCTCCTTACCATTCCGACCCGGTTTCGCTGGCGGCTTTTCACCGCCGCTACCCGGAGTTGACGCTGGTTCTGGCGCACCTGGGCTCGTGGCGGATGTGGGAAGAGGTCAAGGAGCATCTGGCAGGGTTGCCGGTCTATATGGATTGCTGTTTCGTCGGCAACCGGATTTCGGACGAATTATTCATGGAGATTGTCCGCCGGCACGGGACCGACCGGATCCTTTTCGGCAGCGACAGTCCGTGGAACAGACAGGATGAAGACGTGCATTTCATCAACCGCCTGCCCCTGAGCGATACGGAGAAAGAACAAATCTTCTCCCTCAACGCCCGCAAACTGCTGAACATCTGACCGGAAACCGGTTTATATTCCGGCGGCGCCGTAACACTCAACCCATCATTTTGCCGTTGTACTTCGCTTGCCTCGCCTGGAGCGGGCATCCGCGCCTGACAATCCAGTTCCGCTGTTCAATTTGATGTCGTTCCGTTTGCTCTTTAAAACAAGCGACCTTATGTATGCCCGTTCGTGATAATATCCGATCAGGTATGAAGCACTAAGCGGAATATCCTTTTCATAATCTCCGGGCGCAAACAAATTTGTCACCGTTTCAATTTCCTTGAACGCAATGTCATCTACCGTTTGAATGTACGGATTCAAGCAACCCTGATGATTTTTCGAGAAAGCAAAAAACATACGGGTGTTTGTGGATATAGATCAAAAAAGTGAGGTTCTCTCCAAAAGGGGACCACTTGGCTCGTTGCAAAGATGCTTGCAGAAGTGTTTGCAAATGAAGAAATGTATGACAGCAGGTTCAAAAGCCGCGTGGCACTGGCGGCCTTGCAAGGGGAGAAATGCAGTAAAGCCGTATGATAAAATAAACCCCCTTCCGAACGAAAAGGGGGTTTGAATGCTAACAAGCGATTACATCAGCTTGACGCGCGGCAGGTCCTGAACATCGACCAATCCGCCCACGACATTATTCTGGTCAACGGCGATAATCGCGTTGATGTGTTTTTCCTCCAGAATTTTCAGGGCTTCCACTGCCAGCGAATCCATCAGGACGCGAACCGGGTCCGGCGTCATGACTTCTCCCACCGGCCGGGTCAGCACTTCAAAGCCGTGTTCGGCACGCCGGCGGAAGTCGCCGTCGGTGAAGATCCCCAGCAACCGCTGCTGTTCATCCACAATGATGGCGGCGCCGCTGCGCGACGCCGTGATCTTCAGCAACGTATCCTTGACCGTGTCTTCGGGATGAACCAGCGCCAGGCGGTCGCCGCTGCGCATAATGTCGCGAATCCGGGTCGTGACCGCGCGCCCGATCGCCCCGCCGGGATGCAGCATCCCGTAGTTTTCTTTGGTAAAGCCGCGGACTTCCAGCAGCACCATGGCCAGGGCATCCCCCAGCGTCAGGAGCGCCGTAGTCGTGGTGGTGGGCGCCAGGTTGAACGGGCATGCCTCCTGCGGCACCGCCATGTTTACGGTCATATCGCTGAACTCCGCCAGCCGGGACGAACTGTTGCCGGTGATGGCGACAATCTGAATGCCGAGGCGTTTGGCGGGGTTCAGGATCACCAGCAACTCCTCGGTTTCACCGCTGTAGCTGAGGGCGACCAGCAGGTCGTCCCGCTGCAGCATCCCGAGGTCGCCGTGAAGCGCCTCCACCGGGTGCATGAATACCGCCGGTGAACCGATGCTGGACATGGTGGCGGCGATTTTCTTGCCGATATAGCCGCTCTTGCCGATGCCGGTAAAAACGATTTTCCCGCCTTTGTCCAGCGTCGCCATGCAGCGGTTGACCAGTTCGACGAACTCGCCGTTCAAATGATCGCGCAGGGACTGCAATCCGGCAATTTCGACGTCAAAAACTTCCCTGGCGCGTTCGAGCATTCTTCTATCCATCGGAACCCACCTCACAGACGGCACGAGCGCAGGTCGGTCACGATAATGCCGCGCGCCCCGAGTTCATAAAGCTCGTCCATGATCCGGTTGCTGTCCGAACGTTTCACCATCGCCTTGACCGCCACCCAGTCGGGGTTGCTCAAGGGCGCGATCGTCGGCGATTCGATGCCGGGCGTAACGCGGCATGCGGCTTCCTGTTTGTCGCGCGGGATATCGTATTCGACCATAGCCCAGGCGCGGGCTACCAGAATGCCCTTCAAGCGTCCCAGCAGAGTGTGGACGGCGCAATCGTCGGCTACTTTTCCGTTCCGGGCGATCAGCACGGCTTCCGATTTCATAATCGGCTCGCCAACCGTTCTCAGCCCGGCTTCCTTGAGGGTGCCGCCGGACTCCACGACGTCGGCAATCGCATCCGCCACGCCCAGTTCAATCGAAATTTCAACCGCGCCGTCAAGCCGCACAATGCTGGCTTCGATGCCGCGGCCCGCCATGTCGCTCAATACGATATTCGGATACGATGTGGCAATCCGGAGGCCGTCAAACTTGTCCGGGGTCAGATCGGAGCCGTTCGGCACCGCGTAACAGAATGAGGACCGGCCGAAGTTCAGCGCCATGATTTCGCAGACTTCCGCCTGGCTGTCCAGCACCAGGTCGCGCCCGGTGATGCCGAGTTCGACAATGCCGTTTCCGATGTATACCGCAATATCGCGGGGGCGCAGAAACACAAATTCGACCCGGTTTTCCAAGTCCCGGACCATCAGTTCGCGCCCGCTCCGGCTGCATTTGTACCCGGCTTCCTTTAACAGGTCGACGGCGGATTCGGAGAGTGTCCCCTTGTTGGGAACGGCTATTCTGAGCATACCCATGTTCTTTTATCCTTATAAATACCGGTAGACGTCTTCCAATTCCAGATCATTGGCAATCATCATCACCTGAAGATGATACAGCAACTGTGAAATCTCCTCGGCGGTTTTTTCCCGTCCCTCGTATTCGGCGGCCATCCAGACCTCGCCCGCTTCCTCGATAATTTTCTTGCCGATGAAGTGCTTGCCCTTCTGCAGTTCCCGGACGGTTCCCGATTCGGGGTCGTTGCACTCGGCTTTGGCTTTCAGTTCGGCGAATAATTCTTCAAATCTTTTCATGTACGCAAACCTTTCGTTACCGGACAATATAGCTCATGCCCAGTAATTTTCAACCGGTTTAACGCCGCCCAAAGCGTTTTTCCAGCTCTGCAATCGAAATATTGATGATTGTCGGGCGCCCGTGCGGACAGGAGAACGGCAGTTCGCACTGAGCCATCTGCGCGATCAGCCCGCGGGCCTCCTCCAGCGTCAGGAAATCATGGGCTTTCACCGCCGCCTTGCAGGCGCAACGGGCGATCACGTCCAGCTGGTTGCGCCCGGTCAGCGAATCGTCCATCAGTTCCGACAGCATATCCCGTATGACGCCGCCGATATTTTCCTGCCGGATTCCCGGCGGCACCGCGCAAATCATGACCGTGTTGCTGCTTAACGGCGCGATATCGAAGCCGAGTTTCTCGAAAACTTCGCTGTTTTTGCCGATATAAGCGGCCTCCGCCCGGGACAGTTCCAGCGTGATCGGCAGCAACAGTTTCTGGGTGGCCGCGCCCTTGCCGGCGTCCCGCAGCAGACGTTCGAACAACACCCGTTCATGAGCCGCGTGCTGGTCGATCACCAGCAGTCCGTTGTCCGCCGTCGCCAGCAGGTACGAACGGTCCAGAAAGCCCAGGATATTGACCCGGCCGCTGCCGGGAAAGACCGGTTCGCCCTCGCCGGGCGATTCTTCCGGGACATGGCTGACGGTGATCTCCACCTCTTCCGCCGGAGCCGTGCGGGACGGCAGCGGCGGCATGGACGGCGCGACATATTCAAAAGCCTGTATCTCCGGGCGGCCGAAATTCATGACCGCCTGTTCGCGGTCGGACGGAACATAACTCACTTCGGTCGATTCCAGCAGCGAACGCAGCGAAATCGCCGGGTCGATATTCACCGTCGGGGCGGGAGACTGCCGCAACGCGTTGCGGATAGCCTCGGCAATCATGCCGGACAGTTTGTATTCCTGGCGGAAACGCACTTCGCGCTTGGCCGGATGCACATTCACGTCCACTTCATAGGGGTCGATGGTGAGAAACAGGATCACCGGCGGGAAACGCCCCACCTCCACCATCCCTCCGTATCCCTCGCGGACGCCCCGGTAAAACCCGGGCGATTCCACCGACCGCCCGTTGACAAACGTCCGCTGTTCCCGGCGCGAACTGCGGGTAAACCCGTGCATGGAGATAAAGCCTTCGATCCGGACATCTTCGCTGCTGAAATTCACCGGCAGCATCGCCGCCATGAAGGTCTTGCCGAAAAACGCCGTGATCCGCGATTCCAGCGTCGGAGCCCCGGGCGATGAAAAAACCCGGGTGCCGTCAACCGTCAGTTCAAAAGAGATTCCAGGGTACGGCAGCGCCAGCTGATACATCATTTCCTGAATCTGCCGTTCCTCCGTCGCCGCCGAACGCATGAATTTCCGGCGGGCCGGGGTGTTGAAAAACAAATCCCGCACCTGAATCTCGGTGCCGGGCGCACAGCCGACCGGTACCGAGTGGATCGCCTTGCCGCCGTTGACAATCACTTCGGTCCCCTCCCCCGTGTCATGCAGACGGGTCCGCAGGGTGAAGCGCGAAACGGACGCGATACTCGGCAGCGCCTCCCCGCGAAACCCCAGCGTGACAATATGGTCGATGTCTTCCTCCTGGTGAATCTTGGCGGTGGCGTGCGGCTCCAGACACAACAGAGCATCGTCGGCGTCCATGCCCGAACCGTCGTCGCTGACCGCAATCAATTTCTGCCCGGCTTTTTCCACCGTCACGCCGATCCGGGACGCCCCCGCGTCGATGGAATTCTCCACCAGTTCCTTCACCACGGAAGCGGGACGCTCAATCACCTCGCCGGCGGCGATACGGTTGCTCAATTGTTCGGAAAGTACACGAATCTTGCTCACATCTACACCCTCATTCCTTTTTCAACGCCCGGACGATTTTTTCAAAGCCCGGCTCATTGCGGATATCATCGAAAATCGGCTGCCCCAGCGAAGGCAGCAATTCCTTGCCCATCCGGTTGGCCGCCATCTGCAAATAATTGATCGCGCGGATCTTTTGATTGTCCATGACACAAATTCCCGCCATGCTCAACAGGACTTCGCCCGCCAATGGCTCCAGCCGCAGCGTTTCCTGAAGATTGTCCAGCGCCTCCCGGTATTTCCCCTGCTGCGCCTGCGTATGGCCAAGGTTCAGAAATGCCACCGGGTCGTTCGGGTAAAATCGCGTCTGGTGACGGAAAACCATCTCCGCCTCCTTCATCCGGTCCGTCATGAACAACGATTTCCCCAGCACCGACAATGCCGTATAATTTTTCGCGTCAAACACCAGAATCGTCCGGGCATTGCCGATCGCGGTTTCGTAGTCATCCCCGGCCAGCGCCGCCGCCGCGTCGAGCGTCAGACGGTCCAGCGACAGCCGTTCGGCGGGGCCGGGCCGCTTTTCGCCGAACGAAAAACGCGCCAGCGAGTGCCCGACGTCAAGGCTCAGTCTGTCGTAGTTTTCTTCCGGCACGTCTTTGTCGGCACGGCTGGTTTCGCCGCGGATGGCCTCGGTACTGGTCAGAAAAACCGTCAACAGCACAATCATGCTCAAAAACAGAATCAGCGGAATCAACGATTTCATGATCGGTTCTCCATTCATTCCTTATCCAGAAAACAGCCGCACCAGTGCCCCGGCTCCACCTCCCGGACTTCCGGTTTCCGGTTCCGGCAGACCTCGAGGAACGCCTCGCCGCGGGCGGCGGCCTCCGCGCAACGCCCCGAAAAACGGCATCCGGACGGGAAATCCGACGGCAGCGGCACCATTCCCGGAATCGTCGTCAAACGCCCGGAATGGTGGTTCAGCCGGGGGACCGCCGCCAGCAGCGCCCTGGTATAAGGATGCCGCGGATGGGCGATCAACTCCGCCGTCGGGGCGGTTTCCACGATATTCCCGGCGTACATAACGGCCACGCGGTCGGCCATTTCGGCGACAATCCCGAGGTTGTGGGTGACCAGCACGATCGCCATGCCGCGTTCATCGCGGAGTTTTTTCAAAAGTTCCAGAATCTGCGCCTGAATCGTCACGTCCAGCGCCGTCGTCGGCTCGTCCGCCACCAGCAGCGCCGGGTTGCCCGCCAGCGCCATGGCGATCATGACGCGCTGCTGCATGCCGCCGCTCAATTCATGCGGATAGCTGCGCAGGCGCGTTTCCGCCGCCGGTATCCCCACCTGCTTCAACAGCCGGACCGCCTCCGCTTCATAATCGGTGATATCGCCGCGGTGCAGTTCAAGCGCCTCGATGATCTGGTCGCCGATGCGGAAGACCGGGTTCAGCGACGCCGACGGTTCCTGAAAAATATACGCGATGCCGCCGCCGCGGATTTTCCGCAACTCCCGGTTCGACATCGCCAGCGTATCGCATTCGCGCCCCCGGTGGCGGAAAATCACCCTGCCCGAAGCATAGCGCGCCGCCTCGCGGGGCAGCAGCCGCGCCAGCGACAGACAGCTTACGCTTTTGCCGCAGCCGCTCTCGCCGACCAGCGCCAGGATTTCGCCCGGTTCCACCCGGAACGAAACATCGCTGACCACCGGGGTCCAGCGTCCGTCCGAGCGGAATTCCAGCGAAAGGTTTTCGACTTCCAGAAGCGCCATATATTTACCTGAAGTTTCTCATCCGATCCATGAAAATATATCGTGAATCGCTCAATTTTCAATCTCTTTTTTCATATTCCGGTACGGTTGCTGTCCGAACAGCGCCAGTTCGTCCGCCAGGAAAAACATCCCCCCGCACCTCAAACGCCCGCCGGGCTGCAACACATCCAGCATGGCCCGCCGCACCGAATTGTCGCGCGGGTAATCCCGGTAATCGCCGTCGGCGCGCCCGAAAATGAAATAGACGCCGTCGTTGCCGCTCGACCTCACGGGAAACAGATACAATTCGCGCATCAGCGCCGCCAGATTCGAATCCGGCAACACCCGTTCATAGTACGGATAAAAAATCCAGGACGCGCAGAAAATCCCGCGGAAATCGCGCTCCGGGAAATATTTGCTGAAAAACTCGAACGCCTGCCGGAACGATTCCCGGCAAAGGTCCGCCGTCATCTTCCCCCCCTCCGGAATATGCAACCCGAGCACGTCGGAATCCGCCCCGGCCACCATTTCCCATTCATCCGCGCGGAGCGTCACCAGCCGGTTTTCCGCAAATCCGCGCGGATTGTACGGAATGGCGGTGACCGTGCCGCCGACCTGCGAAAAAGCCCCGCGGAACGCCGGTTCGTTCTGGTCGGGATAGAGTACGTAACCGTCGCCGTCGAACAGATGCTCGCGCGGCCCCGGCACTGCCATGACCGCCCCGGTGCGGCGGTTCCGGAAAACCGCCGCGTTGTACTGTTCCGCCTTCGCCGGCATGTATTCGAAACGGCCGACCCGGAAGACCTTGCCGTCCACATAATGCCTCAGCCAATGCAGTTGCGAAGGATTCAGCCCGGACTTGCCGTATCCGCTCATGAACGTGTCGTAATATCCGCGGATCCGGGTGCACGAAACGATGTATTCATCCGGGATGCCGAGCGCCCGGAGCCTCTCCTGAACATGCGGCACGATACTGCACGCGATCAGCAGATAAAAGATCCCGCCGTCCCCGTCGAACAGTTCATCGAAGCGGTTCCAATCCCGGAACCGCAGATTTTCATAAACCACCAGACTGCGGTGCGTATGCCACGCCAGCAGGACCAATGCGGGATCGGCATTGATCCGGGCGGTCATCTCTTCCAGTTTCGGCAGGACTTCCGGCGGCAGGGCGGTATAGGCGAAATATTGTTTCAGGTAATCCGGGCGCAGAAATCCGGGGCCGCCCGGCGGCAGTTCCGATTCAGAACGCCACCATTCGCTCCCCATGATCAGCGCGGTCGCCTCGTCCACCCGGAATTTCCGGCAGAAATCCTGTACGTTCATCCGCGGGCTCCTACTTTTTCTGATACCATTTGCCGGCCTGGTCCTGAAGCCAATGTCCTTTGGCGCTGATTTTGGCGATCTGTTCCGCCCGCTGCGTTCCCACCAGAGTGGCGGTAGCCGAGGTTTTCTTGGCGATTTCCTCATAAACGCTTTTGCGGTCGGCGTTTTCGTCGTTCGTCGTCTGGGCGGCGGCGGCGTTTTCGGTTCTGATTTCCAGATAGCCTTTATTGTTTTCGCCGACGATGCCCTTGTCTTTGTATTCATTGACCTTGACCAGGCGGGCCTTCATGCGCTCCTTGATCTGGACGGGGGTATCGGCAACGGCGGCGGCACAACAGAATGTCAGGCACAGCGTCAAAATGAGATTCTTCAACATGTCAATTCCTCCTTGAACAGTTCATTTCTTTATTGGTTATCCAGATCGCCGAAAAAGTTGTCCAGTTCCCGGTCCACCCGGACATTGACGTCGATCGTCAATCTTATTTCAACCGGCTTGACCTCGATCGGCGCCACTTCAATTTTATTTTCGGTTTTGATTTTGCACCCGGACAGGGCAGCCAGCATCAACGCCGCGCCCACCGCCAAAAAGCCGATTCTCATTTGTTACCTCCAAAGAGCTTTTTCAACTGAGTATTGAATTTCAATAACTGGTTCAGGGGCAAACTGGAATTCAATTCCAGCCGGATTCCCTGAAAATTCGCTTTCATCCCTTCGCGCCGCACCATGCCGCCGACCTGTTCGTCGTAGGCAAAAGGCAGCATGTTGACCGGACGCCCGTTGAAACGGGATACAATCAGTAATTTATCCCCTTCGTTGCGGAAATCAACCTTGATCCAATCATAATTGAAGTCTTTCAACGCCTCGGTCGCCAGATCCAGCTGGTGATATTGCGGCGTACCCGGCGGAAGTGCCGCCAGCATATTCTTCAGGTCGGCAAACCGGATATTGCGGGTCTCGCCCGGCACGGAATAGAAAAAACCGGGCCTCAATACAATTCCGTCCCGCCCGACCGTCAGCGGCATCCGCCCGTAGATCGTACCGTCCCCCTCGGCGGCGGTCAGCCCTGCCTCGGCGATGATCTGCGAAATATTCAGCCGGTCGAAATAGATCGTGCCGTTGACATTCCCCCCGCCCGGCACAAAACGCAGCGCGTAGGTAAACACGCTGCCGCCGCACCAGTTCAACCCGAGGTTCTCCAGCACAAACGTCCGCTGGTCATCCAACAGAAATTCGGCGTTGATGTTTTCGAACTTGAAACCGCGGAACTTCAATTCCCGGCACGACAAATTCTGCAGCGGAGCCGTCTTCAGCCCGGGCAAAGCCGGGAAATCCACGCTGAATTCAAGCCCGGAGGCCGCCATCCGCAGAGCCTCGGACTTCAAAGCGCCCTCGCGCAAAGCCATATGGAACTCCCCGCCGTGGCGCCTGGCGTTCCAGTAATAGCGCCCCTCCGCCGTGATTTTACCGTCCATCGTCATGTCCTTCAACGCAGGCAGGACGTTTCCGAGCGCCATGTCCTTTTCTTTGCCGTCATTGCTGATTTTCAACTCCGCTTCCACGTTCAACGCCGGCGCCCAGGCGACGCCGATCCGGTTGGTGCAACGCAGCGCGGACAGGATATCCTGCCGGATTTCGCCGTTGATTTCCAGAGAAGAACCATTTCTCAAAATCGTATAATCCAGTTCGTTCAGTTCATACTCCCGGACCTTGACGGAGCGAAGGTTCAAACGCCCCGGTTCGCCCTCTTTCAACGGCAGCGTGATCCGAAGCGGTCCGGTTTCCGCGCCCAACTTCGGCGCTTCGATCTTTTTTACCGCCAGCCCGGCGTGCCCGGACAGCCCGCCGGAATAAATGATCTCCCCGGTCACCACCGGTTCCACCGCCGTCAACGGCCGGCCGCTCACCTGAAGCGCCAGCGCCGGAGCCGCCGCCAGGCGGATTTGCGAACGGACCTCGCCCCCGCGTATGCTCCCGGTGCAATGCGCCTCCAGTTTTTCGAATTGGCTGTGATACCGGTCGTCCCAACCGGATTCCGTCAGGGCGGTCCGGTATTCCCAGTCGCCCGTTGCTCCGGCCGGATGCCAGTTGAATTCGAATTCGTGTTTCAGCGGCACATCGCGGTTGATTCCGGGTTGTTGACGGAGCAACGTTTCAAGCGTTCCGTTGACGGAATACGTTTCGCGGGACACCGTCGCCAGACCGGCGCTTTTCGCCAGTTCCGCCTTGAACGGGCGCAGGACTTCCAGACCGGAGCACTCCCAGGCGAAACCCGACGGGTCCTGCTGCCGGAACGCCAGCGTAAAGGTTTTCCCCTCCGGCACGCCGAACATCACGGCGCGCGTCCCCGCCGTCAATTTACTGAAAAGCAAGGTGCCGTTCAGCTCGGCAGGCGGCTCGCCCTCGTTCATTATGCCGGTGATTTCTCCCTGAAAAGCGACGCCGCCGAACAGTTTCCCCTGCAACTTGGGAAATATCCGGGTATAGTTCAAATATTTCAATTCCGATTCGAGCTTCACCTGAAGCTCGCCGGTCGCGCGGTCCCAATTCCCCCTCGCCTCCAGGCGATCACCGGAAAACTGGATGTCGGCACGCGCCCGCCACGTACTTCCCGCCTCCGGCGGCATGTTGACCCGGGCCGCAAACGGAATGGACAGCATCCGGCCGTCCTGTTCGATCCGGATTTCGCAGTCGCTCAGGATCAGTTGCTGAAGATCGATGGAGGAAGGCTTGCCGTTCCGCCCACTTTCTTCGACGGCGCCGGGCTCCGCCGGAACGCGCTTCTCGAACAAGTCCGGGTAAATCCCCGGCACCGTCCACCGCCCGTCCTGTCCGATCACGTTGATCCGCAGCCCGATGACTTCCAGCCGCCAGATGCGGAGATGCTTCCGGAACGGATAAAGCGGCAGTTGGTAATGCACCCGGATCGTGTTGGCCGATACCGAACGCCGCCCTTCGATGCGGATGCGCACATTGCGCAGTTCGGCGCGGGTCAAACCGAGCGACTCCACAGTGGCGTCCAGCCCGGCCACACCGGCGGATTCCGCCAGCGCCGGGAGAAATTTCCCGCTCAACCACGCGGGCACGCTCTGCAACAGCAAAACCACGACGATCGTTACAAAAACGATGGCGATTTTGTTCAGGCATCCTCCCGGCAGGTATTTCCGCAGGACGGGATTTTTTATTTTTCCAGGCTCCTCAGCCATTTGATTTCCTCCGGCCAGAGTTCCGGGTCGATCGTTTCAAGAATCAGCGGAATGCCGTCGAAACGTTTGTCGCCCATGATATACCGGAAAACCTCCTCGCCGAGATTTCCGTGCCCCAGCGAATGATGCCGGTCCACCCGGCTGTCAAACGCCGATTTCGCATCGTTCAGGTGCATGGCGCGAAGCCATTTGAAGCCGACCACCCGGTCGAATTCGGCAAAGGTTTTCTCGCAGTCTTCCGCGCTCCTCAGGTCGTACCCGCCCGCGAACGTATGGCAGGTGTCCAGGCAGACGCCCACCCGCTTCTGATCGTTCACCTGTTCGATGATCGCCGCCAGATGCTCGAAGCGGTAGCCGACGTTCGACCCCTGCCCCGCCGTATTCTCGATAACCGCGATCACGTCCGGCACTTCCTGATGGGCGATATTGATCGATTCGGCAATCCGCGCCAGGCATTCATCTTCGCTGATCTCCCGCAGGTGCGCCCCGGGATGGAAGTTCAGGTAGACCAGGCCCAGTTGATGACAGCGCTCCAGTTCGCCGATAAACGCTTTCCGGGACTTCTCCAGCCCCTCCGGGGTCGGCTGTCCGAGGTTGATCAGGTAACTGTCGTGCGGCAGGATGGTTTCCGGCGCAAAATTGAATTTCCGGCAGTTTTCCTTGAACGCGACGATCTGTTCTTCGGGCAACGGCGGCGCCTGCCACTGCTGCTGGTTTTTGGTGAACAGGGCAAAGGCGGTGGCGCCGATCGCCTGGGCGTTCAACGGGGCGTTGGCGACGCCGCCGCCGCTGCTGACATGGGCTCCGATGTATTTCATCGTTGTTCTCCTCCTCCGCTGACATACATTTCACATTCTTCGACGATCCGGTCCAGCACCGCTTCGTAATCGCCGAGGAGTTCCTCCTCGCGCTCCGCCCGGTCCTGCGGCACGGAGGTCGCCGGCTGGTCCGGCGCGAACACGGTACAACTGTCCGGCACCTGCCAGCTCGACAGCTCGAAGGTGTCGATCCGGCGGGCGATGTCGATCGCCTCACTCTTGTCCATGCCGATCAACGGGCGCAGGACCAGCGTCTGGATCGCGCTGTTGATCGTGCTCAGATTGGTGATCGTCTGGCTGGCGACCTGCCCCACGGATTCACCGGTTATGATGGCTTTGGCGCCGCAGCGCTCCAACAGTTTTTCGGCGATCCGGAACATCATCCGCCGGTACAGCACGGTGCGGTAGCGCGGGTTGCAGATATCGCGGATGGCTTTCTGAATCTCCGCCAGGTTGCACAAAAACAGCCTGCCGGGGCGCTGCCACCGGTTCAGGGAATCGGCGATGCGCTTGACCTTTTCACTGCTCTCCGGCGGCGTGTAAGGGTCGCTGTGGAAGGTCACGAAATGCACCCGGCAGCCGCGCTTCATCAGCATATTGCAGGCCACCGGCGAATCGATGCCGCCCGACAGCAGCGCCAGCACCGGCGGATTGCTCCCGACCGGCAGCCCGCCGGGCCCCCGGAGCGTTTCGAAATAGACAAACGCGAACTCGTCGCGCACTTCGCAGAACACCGTCACCTCGGGGCGGTCAAGGTTCACGTACAACCCGTCGCCGCGGCCGAAGTGTTCATTCACCACTTCGGCGATGTCGATTTCGATCTCCTTGGAAGTCATGCCAAAGGATTTATCGCTGCGGCGCGCCCGGATCGCAAACGCCACCCGCTCACGCTTCGCAAACGCCTCGTCAAAGAACGCTCCGGCGCAGTTCCGCACCGCCGTCCGCAGAAACTCCATGTCCGGCGCGCCCAGCACCACCGGCGAAAACGACTCCAGCCCGAACGCAAATCCGAGCCGGTCCCGGAGCACCGCCAGTTCGCCATCGGAAAAATCCTGTTTATCCTTGCGCGAAACCCAGATGCGGCCGCGCACTTTGGCGATTTTCAGCCCATCCACGTCGCGCAGCAGATAGCGCATGTTTTCGACCAGTTGATTCTCGAACAGATAACGGTTGTTGCCCTTGGTGGCAATCTCGTGGTAACGGCAGATAACGGCGTTGTACATAATCATTTCCTGTATTGAAAGCCGAGCGCAAGCACGGCGTCGCGCAGTTTCCCCCCCAGTTCGCCGCAGACGGCATACACGGGGAACTCGCGGCGCAAGGGATAATTCCCGCGCTGCTGCTCAAAGGTTTCCGGCGAACGGCGCAAGCGCCCGCAGTCGTCCGCGATATTATAAGACACATTGACGATCTTCAGCAAATCCTGCTCGAAATGCCCGGAATCGCCCCCCCGGATGTCCGTCACGGGCGGCAGCGGCACGTCCGCCGGATACCATTCCTTGAACGGTAAATTGAAACAGCGCGAAACGGCGTTCACGCTCATGGCGGTCCCGTTGGCTTTGCCGTCGGTGGAATATCCGGCGATATGCGGCGTGGCGTAATCGACCAGCGCCAGCAGTTCCGGGTCGATATCCGGCTCATTTTCCCAGACGTCCAGCACGGCGCCTGCCAGCTTGCCGGATTTCAGCGCCTCTTTCAGCGCGTTTCCGTCGCAGACCTCCCCGCGCGAGGAGTTGATGTAAAACGCCCCGGTCTTCATCTGGCCGAAAAATGACCGGTCCGCCAGATGCATCGTGGCGTATTCGCCCCGGCTTTCCAAAGGCACATGCGTGGTCACGATATCCGCGCAGGTCAGGATTTCATGCAGTCCCACAAACCCGGTTCCGCCTTCCTGTTCGGCGCGGGGGGGGTCGTTCAACAGGACATTCATGCCAAGCGCCCGGCCCGCGGCGGCGACTTTGCGCCCGACGTTGCCCACGCCGATCACGCCGAGCGTCATCGTGTCCAGTTTGAAATGATGTTTCACGGCGAGATTCAGCAAAGCGGAGGCGATATACTGCGCCACCGAACCCGAATTACACCCCGGCGCATTGGTCCAGCCGATGCCGCGCCGTTCCAGATAAGCCGTGTCGAAATGGTCGAATCCGATCGTGGCGGTGGCGACGAATTTCACGCGGGAGCCGTCCAGCAGCGCGGCGTTGCATTTCGTCCGGGTCCGGGTGATCACGGCGTCGGCGCCGGCCACGTCGGCGGGGGTGGTTTTCGCCCCCGGCAGGTAGACGACCTCCGCCACCGGTTCAAACACGCCTTGCAGAAAAGGGATTTTATCGTCGGCAACGATTTTCATGCGTCACACCATCCGTTTCAGGGCTTCGCCACCGGTCATGCCGGGTTCGATGCCGAGCTCGGTGGCGGCGGGGCTGACCCTCAAGACCTCGGCGCGCAGCATGTCGTCAAAACTGCCGGCGGCGACAATCGCCATCGCTTCGCCGATCCGTTCCGCGGTCGCCACGTCAAAATAACGGCAGCCCAGAATGCCTTTACTGCCCTTGATGAACAACAGCGCCGTTTTGATGGTGGGTATGCGGTATGCTTCGAACTCCAGTCCGTCGTAAATAAATTTTTCCATAGGAACATCTCCTTTTTGTTGACCGGATAATATAGAACCGCCACAAAGAAATATCAATGGCGTTACCGGGATTCAGGATATTATTCCGTGCGGATCAGGCGCCGGACCGCGGCTTCGCCGTTTAAAATGTAAATTCGCCCTGCCCCATGACATCGGCGGCTTCGCGGGTCCAGTAAATGGGCTCCTCGCCGCGCGCCACCAATTCCTGGTTGATCCGCGAAAACGGGCGGCTGCCGAAAAATCCGCGGTACGCCGACAGCGGCGACGGATGCGCCGCCTGCAGAATCACATGCCGGGACTGGTCGATCAGGGCGGCTTTCTTGTGAGCAGGGGCCCCCCAGAGCACGAATATAGCCGGTTTTTCGCGGCGGCTCACCGCACGGATGACCTCGTCGGTGAATTCTTCCCAGCCCTGCCCCCGGTGGGAGCCGGGGCGGTGGGCACGCACGGTCAGGACGGTGTTCAGCAGCAGTACGCCCTGCGCCGCCCAGTCTTCCAGACAGCCGGTTTCCGGGGGAACGCACCCGAGGTCGTCCTGAAGCTCCTTGAAAATGTTGCGCAGGGACGGCGGATATTTGACGCCGGGCCGCACCGAAAACGCCAGCCCGTGCGCCTGTCCGTCATCGTGATAGGGGTCTTGTCCCAGAATCACCACTTTGACCTTGTCGCTGGGGGTCAGTTTCAGGCCGTTGAACATCTCCTTGCGCATCGGGAACACGGTGTTTTCCTCGTATTCCACTTCCAGAAAATCGCCGAGGGCGGCAAATCCGGGGGCGCTGATCGCCTCCTCCAGTTCACCGCGCCATTCGGAAGGGATAAATTGACGTAAATTCATGGTCACTCCGCACAGTTGAGCATGCCGCCCGCAAGGATGATCTTGCGGTCTTCCTCGGACAGCTTGTGATTCAGGGTAATTTCCGTGCCGTCCGCGATCCGCGCCGTCACCGTGCTGCCGGTTCCGATCTGCGCCCGCAGGTTGTCGATGGTCAATCCGTCGCCTTCGTTGATCCGGTCGTAATCGGCAGGATTGGCGAAGGTCAGCGGCACGATCCCGAAATTGATCAGGTTCGCCGAGTGGATACGCTCGATCGCCAGTGCGATCACCGCTTTCACACCGAGGTACATCGGGCAGATGGCGGCATGTTCGCGGGAGGACCCCTGTCCGTAACTGTCGCGCCCGACGATCACGCCGTGCGCTCCGCCGTCACGGACTTTCGCGGCGCGCTCGGCAAAGCTCGGCTTGCCGGGCTCGGTGAAGCACTCGAAAACGACTTGTGAATACGCCGGAATATTGCTCCGCAGTTTCAGGTGAATCCCGGCGGGCATGATGTGGTCGGTGGTGATTTTGTCGCCGACCTTGATGACCACGCGGCCGTCCAGTTTATCCGGCAGCGGCTGGTTGACCGGCGGTTCGCCGATGGTGCGCTTGCGGATGATTTCGCCGGGTTTCGCCGGAGGATTGAACACCAGATTGTCGTTGATCAGGAACTGTTCCGGTTCGGCGATCTCGGGATATTCGATGCCGAGATCGCGCGGATCGGTAAATGCTCCGGTCAGGGCGGCGGCCACCGCGGTTTCGGGGCTCACCAGATACGCCTGGTCTCCCTTGGTGCCGGTACGCCCGGCGAAGTTACGGTTGAACGTCCGCAGCGTGACCGTGTCGTCCGACGGGCTCTGACCCTGTCCGATACACGGGCCGCAGCCGGTTTCAAGGATACGCGCACCGGCGGCGATGATGTCCGCCAGCATACCGTTGCGCGCCAGCATTTCCAGCACCTGGCGGCTGCCGGGAGCGATGGACAGCGTCACGTCCGGCGACACCTGCCGTCCTTTCAGCACCTTGGCGACCAGCGCCAGGTCGCGGTACGAGCTGTTGGTACAGGAGCCGATGATGACCTGGCTGACCTTGCCGCCTTTCAATTCTTCGATGGACATGATGTTGTCGGGGCTGGACGGACAGGCCGCCAGCGGCACGATCTGAACAAGGTCGATGTCGATGACTTCATCGTATTCCGCGTCGGCGTCGGCCACCAGTTCCACCCACTGTTCGCCGCGGTTCTGGGCGGACAGGAAATCCCGGGTCCGTTCGTCGGACGGGAAAAGCGACGTGGTCACACCGAGTTCCGCCCCCATGTTGGTGACGGTGGCGCGCTGCGGCACCGACAGCGATTTCACGCCGGGGCCGAAATATTCGACGATAGCCCCGACGTTCCCTTTGGTCGTCAGGATCGACAGCATTTTCAGGATGATATCCTTGGCCGCGCACCAGGGTTTCAGCTCCCCGGTCAGGCGCACGCCGATGACTTTCGGATAAGCCAGGCGGAACGGTTTGCCCGCCATCGCCAGCGCCACGTCAAGCCCGCCCGCGCCGATCGCCATCATGCCGATGCCGCCGCCGGTCGGGGTGTGGGAGTCCGAGCCGAGCAGCGTTTTGCCCGGGATGCCGAAGCGTTCGAGGTGGACCTGATGGCAGATGCCGTTGCCGGGGGCGGAGAAACGGACGCCCTTGTCGGCGGCGACGGACTGGAGGTACATGTGGTCGTTGCGGTTTTCGGGACCGTTCTGCATCATATTATGGTCAACGTAGGAGACGGAAAGCTCGGTCTTGACTTTCGGAATCCGCATGGCTTCGAGTTCAAGGTAAGCCATGGTGCCGGTGGCGTCCTGAGTCAGGGTCTGATCGATCCGGATCGAGATCGGCGAACCGGTGACTTTCTCACCGGCGACGAAATGTGCGTCAATGATTTTCTGGGTAACGGTTCCTTTTGCCATAATTCCATATCCTCAAGTTATTCGATAATTTTCACAATCAAGAATGATCAATATAACCCCGTTAACATGAATCCGCAATGAAAAACCGGATTTTTTTTATTTGTATTTTCGAATTCCACCTATATGTTATGAAAAATAAACAAACGGAGGTCTTTTCCATATGAAATTTTATGATGTCATCAAACAGCGTCGCAGCATCCGGGCTTATCGGGACAAAACGATTCCTACCGATGCGCTGGAGCGCATCGGCGAAGCCATCAACCTCGCTCCCTCCGCCTGCAATCTGCAGCCGTGGAAGTTCCTGATCGTGGAAAACAAGGAATTCCGCGAAAAAATCTGCAAAGTCTACCCCCAGCCGTGGCTGGCTCAGGCCCCCGCCATCGCGGTGGCGTTCGGCAACAATGAAACCTGCTGGAAACGCCTGGAAGGCGACCCCATCGCCGCCATGGATATCGGCATCGCCATGGAACACCTGATGCTGGCCGCCGCCGCCGAAGGACTCGGCAGCTGCTGGATCTGCGCCTACAACGTCGCCGCCATGAACGAAGCACTGCAGGTTACCGCGCCGTGGACCACCATGGCCATCAGCCCGCTCGGCTATCCGGCGGCGGAACCGGCCCCGCTTCACCGCAAGCTCCTGCGCGAAGTCTTCGAGGTCATGAAATAATGGAATTTGAAGAAAAAACCATCAGCGGGCATAACTGGTGCGCTGAATTCGATCCGGCGGCCGATTGCCTGTTGAAGTTTGAACTGGACTCCCTGACCGTACAGGTCGGGGGAGTCGCCCTTGGTCCCTTCACCGAATGCGGCGGCATCGCCCACAAACAACAGATTCACCGCCGCGCCGACGGGCTCGGACAGGACAGCCACAGCGACACGGTCATTCCGTTCGGCGTGGAGCCTCGGGTCCGGCGCGACATCGATTTCACCGACGGCGCCATGCGTTTCATCACCGACATCGGCATCGGCGGCAAAGCCTTTTATGACGACATCACCGTGGAACCGGTGCAGATATCGGGCAGCCTGAAACGGATCGCCGTCGTGGCCGTGCCCGAATCGGGACAGCCGATGCCGGAACCGGAATGGCGCGACCTGACCGCCGAGACGCTCGAGGCGTACCGGCAGGGCAAGCCGTTCCTGCTCTGCATCGTCGAAGCCGAAGACGGCCGCCGCCTGACGGTCGGCAACGGCGACGACCTCTGGCGCTGGAGCGGCGCGTCCGATCATGCGGGCGCCGCCGCCGAATTCAGCATCACCGCCGATACGGCCAAGGTTTCCATCATCCGCAAGCCCTGCATTTTCCCGCCGGAATATCCCTGCGGCAACCGCAGTTGGCGCTTCAAATGGTTTATCGGCTGGGAGAACACCGCCCCGGCTGAAACGGACGGCTGGGAAACGTTGACGATCACCCCGGGCGAACTGCCGGAACACGTCCGGGCCCTGGACGAATCGGGCAAACGCCATTCCTGCATGGTCTGCAAACAGGCTCCGGCGTGGCGCAAGGCGTTTAAAAAAGCGATCCGCTCGGCGGCGGCGCGCGGCGCCAGAATCCACTATTGCGACGACGCCCCGGTATTCTGCGGCGACGCCGCCCACATGGAACGCAGCCGCAAAAGTTTCCTGCCGCATTGGGACATGATGATCCGGCTGGAGCTTTATCAATGGGCCAAACAGACCCTGAAAGCCGGCGGCGGCGATTTCAAAGCCGAATAAATACCGGATAAACACCGAAAAAAAGTCTTCAGCGCAGCCATCGTCCCTGACGGTCTGCCTGAAGACTTTTGTTTTTCCGATCGTCAGGAACGGCGGACGGCGGCAATTTCGCTGCCGATATTTCCGTCCAGCTTGTAAGTGATCCTCGACGCCAGTTCCACCGCCGCAATCGCGGTCAGGTACCGGAACGGAATCCGTTTCAGCCGGTCCGGGTAGTGTTTGCGGAAAAACGGCGGCAGATGGGCGAAAATCACTTCGTCGTCCACCACCTGCGGATGATGGGAGATATAAGTTTTGATCTCATCGTTTTTGGCGTTGATGGCGCGGCTGAGCTTTTCCGTCAACTCGGTCATATGGATGCCGGTTTTGTGAAAATGCGAATAGAGCCACTCGGCTTCGTCGTCGGCGCGCTTTTTCAGCAGGGCCATGACTTCGTCCACAATCTCCTCGCGATGCCGCCGGAATTCCTCCTCGTCAAGCATAAGCCCGCTGAGGATTTCGTAGGAAGACGTAATCACGCCGCATTTGTTGGCGGAAGCGTCTTTGACGATCAGCACACCGGCGTCCTGCAGCAAAGTCCGGGCCTGCGGCGTGAGAAACGAGTTCGCCCCCTCCACAATCGCCCTGGCGCTGCTTTTTCCGCCGGGGCAAAAATCCTGCCAGTTGGAAATGTTGACGGTCGAAGGACGCCCGCCGCAGGGGACGAAAATATCGGCCTGCCGGTACAGCGTCCCCTGAAAAATCCGCATATAGGCGTCGCGCAGCAATAATTGTTCGACCAGTTTCTCCCCTTTCCGTTCCACCAGCCGGTAGCGGTCGTTGCCGTTCACAAACACCGGTTGGGAATAGACGATATACGCCCCCGCCCCCTGCAACAGTTCCGCCGGATAGGCGTCCAGATTTTCGGTAAACAGCATCCGGTCCAGCGCTTCGCGGTTCAGGCCGTCCGGGTCGTAAGCGGCGGCGGGGCCGTCGACGATCGCGACGATTTTCAGGCAGGGAAACCGGTAGTTCCCCGAGTCGTCCCTGGCATTCAGCAGTTTGACGAGGTTGCCCGCCACATCGCCGTAAGGCCCGCCGGAAATCTTGATGCTCCAATCGTCTTTCTCCACCTTGATTCCCAGCTCGAGGGCGGTCCGCAGCAGGTATTGGAAAACCCCGTAGGAGGTCACACCGTATTCCTTGTGGTTGATGCCGCTCCCCGGCTTGCCGGAAATCAGCCCCGAACCCAGGGTATAGCCCTCCCCGGCGGCATAACCGCCCATCCATTCGATCATGACGTCGAACATGTTTTCGTCGGGCCCGATCTCGATGATTTCCCGGGACCGCAGGGTATCGACAATGCGCCGGTCCTTCAGCCGTCCCCGCCCGTCGTAATTGATCAGCGAGAGAAATGCGGCGCACACCGCGCGCTGGTTTTCCCACAGATATGCCCGGAAATCGCTGTTTTCGATCGGCTTGAGCAGGGTGATCATCTTCGCGCCGCCCTCGTAAATGTCCTTGTTCTTCAAATGCTGGGTATGGGCGAGGACGAACACTTCACGGAAGATTTCATTTTTCGCATAGTCGTAGTTGTCGCGCTTTTCCAGAATGCTGGCGCCGAATTTGGGAATGACGCTCCGCCAGCCGCCGCGGGCGATTTCGTCGAACCGGACATGAAAGCCGATGACCTCCTGCCGGTAAAAATAAAACACTCCGTAAGGACGCTCCGCCGGGAAAGCCTGGTTGTAAGACGGAAACAGCCTGCCGTAAAAATCCATGAACGCCGGGTCCAGCCGGAACGCCAGCGCCGCCTTGCCGGTCGAGAAAAAGTTTGTCAGCCGGACGCTTACCAGAAAATTCAAGACCGCGTTGAAAATGGTTTTGATGATGATGTCTTTTTCGGTGATGCCGGTCGCGACGGCGGCGATGTCCCCCGCCAGTTTCGCGGCGTCGAAGTCCTGCCCGGCGGTCGGAGATTCCGGGTTGAATTTGGCGTGAAACGCCGCCGCCAGCTCCGCCATCAGCCCCGGATAACGCGCCATGTAGCGGTAGACGATTTCCAGCGAATAGCCATTGCGGTCCCCATAGGAAAACTGGGAATGGACGAATTCCGCCACCGCCCGCATCAGGTTCGCATCCATCATGTCCAGATGCCCTTTGGCGACCAGCTCGGTCTGGAACAGGTCGTTTACCTCGGTCCAGTCGATCAGCCGGAACGCATCCAGGAGCCGGTTGACCTGCGCTTCGCCCATTTCGCCGCCGTCGGCCACCACCCGGATATCCGAGAGCTGGACCGGCATATGATCGAAATCGGCCGGGTTGCCCTGCGTGGTGATCATGCAGAAACGCACATGGCGGATGCTGAATCCGTTGAAAAACGCGATATCCGCAATCCGGTCGAACAGATCCCCTTTTCCGGTGCAGTCGATGCGGGTCAGGCTGATATGGAGTTCGTCCGGGCCGGTTTTCCGGCAGGCAAGCTCCACGTGGTCACGGTGCTGAATCTTCAACGCCTGATGCAGCAACCCGGCGAGCTCGGCGGCGCTGTACCGGCCCACGTCGCACCAGTTCAGCCGCCCGTAAATTTCCTGCAACGCCGCGGTATCCACGGTTTTGAAACGTTTCCGGTATACCTCCAGCAATTCTTCAAACGACACGGCGGACGGCGCGTTCCGGCAACTGTCGATGCGGAAAAGCTCGATCACCAGTTTTTTCGGGGTACCGTCGGACGCCGGAACGGCGGAGCGCGATTCGTACACCGCCGCCTGGTCGAACTTCCGATTGTGCATCGCCCAACTGGTGACGGTGGTATTGGTCGCCGCGTCCTTCAGGTAAACGAAATAAACGGTGTCTCCGGCTTCCGCTTTGCGGACGCCCTCCTGTCCCCCGATATGGGAAAGCAGCGGCAGAATATTCGGCAGATGTTCCGCCCGGACCTCCCGGAAGAAATCCGGTCCCATGACTTCCTCGAGCAACTCCATCGATCCCGCAAAATCTTCCCGGCAAGCACATTCCAACCCAACAGATAATATTTTACTCTTTTTCATTTCCGTCCCCATATTTAATGGAATACTTCTATTATATCGGTGTTTTACAATTTTGTCAATATCCGGAATTGAAAAATTTTCAAAAAAATCAGATGCCCTATTGACAAAGGTTAACCGGTGAACTATAATTATAGTAACAGTCAACGAGGTCTGATCGTGATTCATGAAAACAAACGCATCACCCTGAGCGATATCGCCGAAATGGTCGGAGTGTCCAAAACCATCATTTCCAAAGTGGCCAACGCCCACCCGAACGTTCAGGTGAGCAAAGCCAAGCGGCAGAAAATCGAAGATATCATCCGGCGTTACAATTACCGGCCCCTGAGCTCCGCCCAGTCGCTGGCGACGCGGCGGACCCGGCAGATTGCGTTCATGCTTTCCAGCCAGACCACGCTGGGGCTCGCCAATCCCTATTTCGCCAAGACACTGGCCGGGGTTTACGACGGCTGCGCGAAACACGCCTATCAGTGCATGGTCACCGTTTACGATTTTTCCGACATCAGCCAGTTCATGATGCCGGAAAATCTATGCCGGCTCAGCATCGACGGCTGCATTCTCTCGGGTTATTTCGATATCAACGTGCTCCAGAAAATGGATGAACTGCGGGTCCCGATGGTCATGGGCAACGGGCCGCCGCTGAAGAACATCGTTTCGGCAATCCCCCACTGCAATCCGTCCGATCTTCGCGTCATGTTCGACTACATCACCGGGCACGGCCACCGGGACATCTGGTTTGCCAGCGATCTGACGGATGACTGCCGCAGCCTTGAACACTTTCTGCCCGGCTACTCCCCGCCGGTCCGGGTCCGTATCTTGCCCCGCAGGGACGCGGCGGACGAATTCGCTTACGGGAAACTTTACGCGGCGGAATTCCTGAATCTCCCGCCGGGGGAACGTCCCACGCTGGTATACGGAAGCGATCATTTCGGCGCCGCGTTTCTGTCGGAACTCCGCGCCGGGGGCGTGAATTGCCCGCGGGACATCAGTTTCCTGTCCGGGGCGGAAACGACGCTGGCGCAATGGCACCAGCCGCCCCTGACGACGTTCGACCACGACTGCTACCGGATCGGGTTGGAAAGCGTGGAGGTGCTGGTCCGCCTGCTCGACGGCGCCCCGGCGGACGAAGAAACGGCGGAACCTCCTCCATTCAAACAGATTCACCGCGCCATTCTGGAGCGGAATTCGATCAGCACCCTTAACTCGTTGTAACTGCAACAGGAGCACATATCATGCGAAAGACAATTTTCACACTTATCGAACTGTTGGTGGTGATAGCGATCATCGTTATTGAAGAATC
>DHTZ01000062.1 GCA_002408885.1 Lentisphaeria bacterium UBA5247
GGCAGGGTATCCCAACTGGGCCTATATTCTCTGTGCCGGAGATTATCTTCCCATGCCGAAGCCCTATACGCCGGTAGTCTCCGGGGTTTTATACTGTCCGTCTTACAAGCAGGGCTATCGGGGGTGCGCCGGAACCGTCGCGTCGTTCAGCAGCAATTATTACGCATCCTACGCTTATAATTGCTGGTACCGGTCACCATATACTTTTGACGACGATTCAAGTGGTGTTGAGCTGAAAAAAAGTTCATCGATCAAATATCCCAGTACGACCATGACCATTTGCGATGGCGACTATACTTTCATTCTCGATGTCAGCAATAAAAACAACACCGCTTTGCGGCATTCCGGGAAATTGAATTTCCTTTGCGCGGATGGGCACGTGGAAGCAACTATGGAACTGTTTACCGCCGGTACCGCCAAAGAACCGTGGCTGTGTTCCGGCATTAACAAGTAACCCGGAGAATAATGAAAATATGCAAGCAGGATTTTTTGAAACGGATATTACTCCACCGGTCGGAACGGAACAAGCCGGCGGTTATGGCAAAATGCTCGTCCAGTCCATACACGATCCCCTCAAAGTTCAAGCTGCGTTTTTTGCCAATGATACCGTCAAAGTCGCGTTGATCGGCGTCGATACCTGTTTTATCGGATTTGATATTGTGGAAAAAGTGCGGGAGCAATTGCGGGAGCGCTGCGGTATTCCCGCCGCCAATTGTATTATTGGAGCCTCCCATACTCATGGCGGCGGCGCGATTACCGGCATGGTCGACGTGAAATCTCAGGATGACATACCGGACCATATCAGGCATCTGCTTACCAGGAGATCGGCATTCCCGGACCCGGATTACCGCGAATGGGTGGTCAAACAGATCGTCACCGCGGCAGTCAATGCCGATGCCCGAAAGGAAAACGCCCGGCTGAACAGCGGTACTGGCTGCGAAACCGGCATGATCTTCAACCGCCGGTTCAAAATGAAAAACGGCCGGTGTTGCACCCATCCCGGCAAAGTCAATCCCGATATCATAGAACCGGCCGGCGGCACAGATCCTGAAGTCGGTGTCATCGGCGCCTGGCGCGGTGACGGCTCTTTGATCGGCTGCATTGTCAACTATTCCTGTCATGGAACCTGCAACAACCGTGGCGGCGTCGTTTCAGCCGACTGGATACATTACCTGAGAAAAACCATCCGCGCCATCATGGGCGATGAAGCCGGAGTCGTTTTCCTGAACGGCGCCTGCGGCGATGTAACTCAAGTCAACAATTTATCCGCCTCCTGTGACTGGGGTTTCCCGGTCGCCTGGAAGCTGGGCACACGGGTTGGCGCGGAGGCGGTAAAGGCCCTGCTTCAGGCAGAGCCGGCAGAATATCACGAGTTGAGCGGCAACTCGACTGTTTTGGAGCTTAAGCGTCGCCGCCCGTCACCGGCAAGCGTGGAAAAAAGCTGGTCTGTACTGAATGCCAATCCGGACAACTCAATGGATACGGAAGTGCTGTTCGCCAAAGAGCGGGTTCTGGCTGATTTCATCTGTCGCAGGGAACCGGTTGTCAAATTTTCCGTCAATGTCGTCAAGATCGGCAATGTCGCCATTTTTGCCAACCCCGCCGAATACTTTGTCGGGCTTGGACTGAAGATAAAAAAACTTTCTCCCGTCAAATCCACCTGGATTGCCAGTTTGGCCAACGGTTCGATCGGCTATATCCCGGATACGGCTGATTTCGCTTCGGACGGCGGCGGTTATGAAACCGCCCTCACCAGTTACTCCAACCTCGAAATAACGGCCGGAGAAAAAATAACCGAAGTCGGACTGAAACTGCTCGCCGCCATTAAACCGGAAAAAATCGATACTCCACCTCTTCCTGTCGGTATCCCTTGGGAATACGGCGATCTCGGCCCGGATTCGGAATAAACGTTTATCGACTGATAGCCATCAACAAAGAGACCGCTAAAAATATGGCAGTGTCTCCGAACGCAGAATCGCAAACCTCAATGCGCGGCCGCATGGATATAATGAAGTTCGACTTCTCTGCGGTAAATACTGCTATGGGGAAACGCCAATGCAGACCTTCATTGATACTTTGCCGCCTGCAAAAACAAGATATTGTAGGGCCAACTCATGGCCGACTATACCATCGCCTCATTGCCGCTGGTGATCCTCTTTCTGTTCTGCATGAAACTTTTCATCAAGGGTCTCTCCGCAGGCGCTATCAAAGGATAAAGTCATCAATGTAAATAACGAATTTAACGATAAGCAATTTTGGAGAACCTGATTCAGACGGATTGCTCCTTTCAAACCCTACGAAATAAGTCGTGGCTGGCCGGGTTTCCCTTTTATCTGCTCAATATTTCTCGAATGCACACGAATATACCGGCATAGAGACATCGAGGCAGATAAGCAAAATCAGGCGAAATTATTCGACCTTTCGAGCTTGCCATAACCGCGCTCTTTGCCATTCGTGGTCAATAACTCAGTCGAGGCAATTCATGAACTGGCCGCTAGCTCAAAATATTTTGGTCCCAAAATCGAGCTTTTCGTCCCCCCCAGGCTTGGCGGGGTGACGGCAACTATTTTTTCGGATCAATACCATACCTATATCCTCCGTCCGCTCAAGAGGATTTATATTTTCGAGGAAATTTTGTTTAACGTTTGAAGCTTGTCAAAGTCTTGTCTTTTTTATTGGTTGAAAGGCAAAAAAATACAAACTTTCTTCTTATTGGCACTTGCATTCTTCCTGAAAACCATTATTATAGATGGTATGATACAAATAGCACCAATGTGTTTATCGGGATATTATGGACAAGGATAAAATAAAACATTATTTCGGTGTAGATCCTACTTCCAAAGAATCGTTATGCGCTCAAATGCAAAGGCGAGTGGAAGCATTTCTTAATACGGCTCCACCGGGAACGGCATTGCCAGCGGAACGCATAATGTCAGAAAGTCTTGATATTTCCCGTGTCACAATACGCAATGCATTGGAGCCTTTTTGCAAATCCGGTAGAATTCTGCGCCAGCGCCGCAACGGGACCATCGTGGCTCCACGCTCTTTTGCAATGAATGACCTGAATGAACTTGCACTCGGACTTCCATGGCGCGTGACATCCCCCTCCAATCTTCGTTTTCTCTCTTATGAAAATCTGCCGCAACAGAAATGCTTCTGGGAAAACGCGGTCCAGCATTTCAACGGCAAGCAGTCGGAGTGCACAGTTGAAATCGTCTGGCTGTCTACTTTTCTGAAAGGAAATGCACTGTTGGATTATTTGGAAGAAGAAGAAATAGACCTGATCCTGCATTCCCATATTTACGGAGTCAATCCTGCGGATTTGGCACTTCCGCTGCCGGATTACCTCAAGACACAAATGCAGGGCCCAGACTTCATTACAGATATGTTCCCGCATCAGGAGATACATCAAGATTATTTTCTACCCTTGCAGATTGTATATAGGGACACTTTCTGGAATTGCGAACTGGCGGAGCAATGCAACCTGAAAAATGTCGAGAAAAGACTGTTGAATAATGAAAAGGTCGCTATGATCAAGGAAGCATTGCCGTATCTTCCCGCCGGATGCTCCGCCGGATCGCACATCTGGTGCCATCTGGCATATCAGGGAATTGTTCCGGATAAAAGGAACAGCGGTTTGTTGCTTTCCGTCCTGAAGCAGCTGGCCGAGTTGGGCGATCATGAGAAATCCTTTATGACGACTCAGCAACATCCCCTGGACGATGTGGAGAAGTTTGTCTCCGGCAAGCTGCTTTTCCTGGACGGGACGACCAGTCAAATTCAGACCGTCGGCAATCCCGCTTTCCATTATGGACAGCTCCCGTTCACTTTGCCCGCCGGCAGCCGGAGAATGGGCATTACCGTGGATATCGCCATGACAAAACAATGTCATAACCAGGAACAGGCGGAACAATTTCTCGCCTTTCTTCTGGAGCCTGACGCGCAAAAGCAGGTCTGGAGCAGGAAACAGGGACTTCCTGTTTACCGTCCTGCATTTGAGCAGGCCCTACAGGAAAAATACGGATTGGGCAAAGAGAACAGCATAGCTCTATTATCAAATACTTTTCTTTTCCGCAATCTGAAAAAAAAGGAAGAAGCTTCCCATCATTTTCTGGTATTTAAAGTCCGCGATGAACTCAACCGGATGATGACCGGAGATCTCTCTCCCGAAGAAACGGCCAGGCGCATCATCAATAAATGGGAACGGTTCAAAAAACGGAAACTCGAAAATGAATAAAGATATTATATATGGGTATCAAAACAAAAAAGGAAGTAATTCCAAAGAGGAAAAAGTATGAAACTGTCCACTGACATCACATTTGGCGTGGGTTTTTCTGTCACAAAGAGCAAGCCCCGGAATGCGCGGGAGCTCTGCGGTAGATGGCTGATCGGGAGAAAAAACCTTCATTGTTTTACACTTATAGAGCTTCTGGTTGTAATTGCAATCATTGCCATTCTGGCCAGTATGCTGTTTCCTGCCTTGAACAAAGCCAAGCTGAAAGCCATACAGGCCAGTTGTCTCAATAATTTGAAACAGGCAGGACTGGGCTTCGCGTCCTATACCTCGAATTATCAGGACTACTATCCGGCATTGCGTACCGCCGCCTCTGGCAATGGAGGAATTTGGAGCTGGGTGCTGGCCGTTGATACCAAGGATATTGCATCGAAAACACTGGTTTGCCGCGGGGTGAGTGCTTATTACGGGCCTCGCAATTCCCTGTATGACGGTCGTGTATTGTCTATGGAAAAGGGTACGGCGGGGGCTGACATCTATGTGAATACCGTCAGTTATGGTTACAATGTGTTTTTGAGCGGGACCAACTATGCGGTAGGCGGCGTCACCGACACCCTTGATCCATCCGTAAACGGCGGCAGGTTCAAGGTCGGTTCAGTTGCTTCTCCGTCCATCACAATTACCATTGCGGAACAGTCGGATGTGGTCAGTGGAGACAGTAACAAGTCCTCGCATACTTCTACGGGCCGTTTCCCGTCTTCCGCTGAAAATTACCATGAATACACCTCCGGCATTCTCTGGTGCGACGGGCATGCAACCATGCAAAAAAATGCTCAACTCACCTTGATCAAACCCGATGTCGCCGCCAATCTTCAGAAATACTATTATCATTACCGTTCAAAAAAATAACCAGGGCCTGTATTCATGAAATATCTTCTTCCCATATGCCTGATGTTCGTTTCCTGCGGCGCGTTCTGCGGGGAAGAGGCGGTTTTTTCTTTGCGGGATGCGGTTCCGTTCGGGGAATACCGTCTCACCGCCGAAAAAACACTGGAGTTTGACGGCAAAACAGCCGGGGCCACGCTGGAAAAAGACGCCCTCAACCACCCGGATGACGGCATCACGGTCATGGCTGTGGTCAGAACCCAAAAAATGCCGGACAATACGCCGGAAGACAGACGGCATGACGCTGTTGCTTTCCGCAATAAACAGTTTGTCATGGGATATGATTACGACCGCTTTTATGTCAATTTCCACAACGGGACAAAATGGTTTGCTCCGTTGCTGGCTAAAGTGAAAATATCAGACGCGGAGTTCCATTCGCTGGCCATGACCGCTAAACGGATACAGGTGCCGTCTCAAGGCGAAGATTATTTGCAGGTCAAACTTTATTTTGACGGAAATCTGCTCATTGCGGAAAATCTGCAGCATGCGACAGTGGCGCCAAGCTTGGCGAAATTGAATATAGGTCATGCGGACGGTTTTGGGAATGTATGGCATTTCGGTGGAGAAATTGCGGATGTCACCGGCTATAACCGTGTTCTTTCTCTGGAGGAAATTCAAGATTATACGGCGGCTTTCCCCGCAATCAAAAACCAACCGCAGAAAAGCCGCCGTCTTTCCGCCGCCGACCGCATATTTCTGGAAAGCCTGCCGGACAAAGGGCCGGATGAACTCCTTGCCGCTGTTTCCGCCATCCGCAATCTTGCGCTCCGGACAGAAGTGTTCGACTGGCGCCACGCCGGGGAAAAGCTTAAGAAAAGCAACGGAGAAGGCTTGGAGAAATACGGACTGCATCCGTACAAATTAGGCGAAACAATTCTGACGGTTGCCGCCAATGACCATTATGCGGCGCCGGTTTCCTTGTTCGATACGCGGACGAAACGGGAGTTTTTCTGTTGGGATAATCCGTTATTCCGCTTAAAAGTTCAGGACAAAATTATAACGCCGCTTGGCACGGAGCTCAAGTCCAGCTTCACCACGCTTCCCGATACGCCGGATGGCACGCACCGTTTCCAGATCAATTGGAGCTCATCTGAGATCGAGGCGTCCGTTGAGTTTCATTGCGGCAAAGAGAAGCTGGAGTATTTTTTGAAAGTCGTATCCGTACGACCGGGAATCAATCTGGAAACAGTGGAATTTCCTGCACTGGAACTGGAAGCGTTGGATTCGAATGCTGAACTGTTTTCACCGGTCATGTCCGGTGTCGTGGATTCCGGTGCAATCCGTTCCCATGTCAATTATGAACTGGAATATCCGCGCGGCATTGCCTCCATGCAGTATGGTGCGTTTTATGATGAACGCGGAGGGATTTTCTGGTCTCCGGCCGATCCGAAGGCACGCATGAAAAAACTGTATTATGAAGCCGGCGGCAATCGCGTTAAGGTCCGGTATGAATGGTATCCGGCAAGGAATGAGCCTTTTGAGCCATCGTGTCCGGTCCGTTTGAAGGTGTTTCGGGGCAATTGGTATGATGCGGCCATGATCTACCGCGAAATGCTGACGGAAATCGAAGCCCTCTGGTTTCCGCATTCACCCTTGCCGCGCACGGATACTCCGGCGTGGATGCGCGACAATACTTTGTGGTTTCTGCATGGCGGTTCGCGCCTGGATTCCATGGGGCCTTTCCGGAAAGTCCGGGAGTATCTGGGCCTGCCTTTCGCGGTGCATCTTTACCGTTGGAACAGCAAAACATTTGACCGGGACTATCCGCACCATCAGTCCCTGCCTTCGTTTCTGAACATTCTGGATGAGTGTCATAGTATGGGAATCCGGGTCACGCCTTACATAAATGGGCGCCTGTGGGAAACACTCGACCGTCGGGAGGAGGATTATCTTTATACGAAACTCGGGGCGCCGAACTGTGTTGTGGATGCGGCGGGGAAATTGTCCATGTCCATATTCAATAAGGCCAATTTTGCCGCCATATGCCCCTATACGGAAATCTATGAGAAAATGATGCGGAAATCCTGTTTCATGCTTGAGGGTATGGGCGCAGACGGGATTTATGTCGATCAGATCGGCGCGGCGGCACACATTCCGTGTTACAATCCGAAACATGGGCACCGGATCCCGGATGATACCGCCTGGTTCGAAAAAGGCCATCACAAGGTTTTTTCCCGGATTCGCGCTGAAATGCATTCCCGGAATCCTGAAACGGTTCTTACCACGGAAGACAACGCGGAAACTTGCGTGGGAGATTTTGACGGTCTTCTCTGCTGGCGCTGGATGTATCGCGGACAGGTTCCCGCATTCCCTGCGGTCTATTCGGGACATACTCAGTTAATCGGCTTGACTTATGATCAGGAGCGGGATGCCGAAGCCTCATTCGGCAAAGCGGCGTGGCAGTTGATCGGCGGCGGACAGCTCGGCTGGTTCACCAGAGAATATTTCTGCGCACCGGAAAAACACGAATTCCGGGTCTGGATCAAACAGCTGATGCATCTGCGTCTTGCCCTGTTGCCGTTTTTCAACAATGGCAAGATGGCGCGTCCTGTATCCTTTGCCGAGCCCGTGGAGGAAAAACTGTTATACTGGGGCGCACACGGCACAGGCAGAGTGAATACCCCTGCGATAGCTGCTTCCGCGTGGGAATTTGACCATATGTATGCGGTTTTGCTTTTGAACACAACAGACCGGGAACAGAGAAATTCCATTTCCTTGCTTCCGCCGTTCAAGTCGGGCAGGCTTTATTGGTTCGACAGTGACAACCAGGAGGGTTCAAACATCTGCCCGGTCTCGGAGCAACACTCGTTTGTACTTCCGCCACGCTCTTTCCGGCTGCTGTTGGCCATTCCCGAAACAAGCGGCGAAACACGTTTGCTTGAGAGAATCCGCGGGCAATTCACCACCATTGCCAAAGTCCCGATGCAACCCGATCCCTTTAGCCGTAAAGCAGACATGCCCCTGGCTGTTCTCGATTCTCTTACCGGCATGGCCGCAGTCAGGGCGGAACAGTTTGAATGCCGGTTTTTCCCGGGATGTATGTATCCCATCCGTTTTGAACTGCCGGATGGAACGCCCTTGCCGGAGATTCGCTGGGATGATCAGATCGTAATCAACAAACAGATATACCGTCTTGACTGTGACCGCTGGGCAGAACGGAACATACTGGTCAATACGCCGGAGAAACTGATTGTGGAATGCTCGGGGACATTTTGCACACAGGCACGGGAGTTTGCCGCGCCGGGCGAAATCAAAGCGATTTACCGTTATACTTTCCAGCGAAATCATTCCGAAGTTGAAATCGAGGCAAAGGTTATTCTGCCGGAAGGGACTTCCGAAATTCCGCAAATACTTCAATTGCAGAAAAATACGATTGACCAAAAGATATCCTGGAGCTGCGATGCGCCGGAACGGAAGAACAATGTTTTTTCCAGAAAAGGAAAAATCCAAATTCGACCATAAATACAAAAAAGGAAAAAGAATTATGAAAAAATGGTTTGTTGTGTTGCTGGCCGCCGCCGTTCTTCCCATATTTGCGGAATTGCCGCAGTCCATTGAAATGGAATCCGGCAAACTCAAGGTCCGTCTTGACGGCAAAAAAAAATGGAATCTCAACAAAATTGAATGGAATGGACGCCTTTTCGGCATAGATAACCCCGGTGCTCACTACGGAATGGCATATCAGCCGCAGGGCAGCAAGTTCTTTATCGGGTCCGGTCATGATGAGTCGGGTTCTGGAGAAGAAGTGATTTCCGTCAAAATCTTCGTGAATGACAAAGAAGTTACTCCATCTGAAAAGATTGTCGGGGAAACGATTCGTATGGAAAAGGTGTCAAAAATCACCGCATTCACGGTGAAATATTCATTCTCCCTTGAAAACAACATCCTTTCAGAAAAAACGGAGATCACCAGTGAAACTCCGGTTAAGGTCAATTTTCTCTACTGCTTCATGCATCCCTGGTCGGTGCGCTTCACCAAATTCTATGCTTTGCGCGGCGACGGCGCGAAAATGGAACTGACCTTCTGTTCCGACGGCTCGTTTCCGAATCGTGATTTCGTTCCTGCGGCGGCATGGTATGACCCCGCCTCCGGATTGGGGCTCGCCACGGTGATAAATCCGGACCCGGGAAGTACCAAAGCACAGCGTTTCATTTGGGACCGGGGAGAATATCGTAAAGATTACCTGTGCGATTTCAGCCATTCCACTTTTCCGGCCGGTCATGTCGCGGTTTATACCGCCCGGACCGGATTTTTTCAGGAGGCGGATTCGGTCAAATGGACCGCTGAAGCAGACTCGTTGTTCCAGAAGCTGAAATAAAAAAATTTCAGAAAGGCCGCGAAATGGAAGAACAAAAGGATATCGGAAAATTGGACCATGCCATGGCTTTTGAAACCAAAAACATGGATGGAATGGATTGGTATACCGTCGACGATGCCGGATTTGAACTGGATGGACTTTATTGGAGAAAACCCGGTGAACTTTTTCGGCGCTTGCCCATGGAGGTAAAGATATCCGAAGGCGTGGATTATCTGGCCTGGGATACGGCGGGAGTTATGCTTCGTTTCTGCACGGATGCGCCGGAAATCCGGATCGCGGCGAAAATCTGGCACAACAGCCGCATGGACCATATGGCACCAACAGGCAGTATGGGATTTGATCTGTACGTTGGCAGTGGACCCCGGAAATATTATGCGGGAAGTACCCGGTTCGACCATACAAAAGATGAGTATAATGTTACACTGTTCGGCCCCTGTGACAAACGGAAATTGCGGGAATTCACTCTGCATTTTCCGCTTTATTCCGGACCGGAGTCATTCCGGATAGGTTTGACGCAGGGCGCGCTTGTAACTCCGCCGTCACCATGGCCGGACCCGCGTCCGGTCGTCGTTTACGGAACCTCCATCCAACAGGGCGGCTGCGCCTCGCGTCCTGGGATGTGCCATACCAATCAGATGAGCCGCATGCTGAACCGTCCGTTTTTGAACTTGGGTTTTTCCGGTAATGGCAAGGGCGAGCCTGAAATGGCACAGGTCATGGCGGATATCGCGAATCCGGCAATCTATGTGCTGGATTACGACTGCAACGCACACGTGGAAGGACTCCAGGCGACGCTGACGGGCTTCATCGATATTCTGCGAAAAAAGCATCCTGAAACACCAATCCTGCTGGTATCACGCCTTCCGTTGGTCGGAGAATTCGGTGATTCACCGGAATACTCGGAGGAACGGCGCCAATACACCGAAATCCATCTGGATGAAATAAGGCGGCGACGAACAGCCGGAGATGAGAACCTCCATTTTCTCGATGGTCTTTCACTCTATGGCGCAGACCCCTCGGAGTGCACAGTGGATGGTTGCCATGCGACCGATCTTGGTTTTTATCAAATTTCCAAACGAATGGCTCCAGTAATTGAGCGGATCCTGGCAAATTTCCCCAATTGAATATTTTGGGCGGCCTTGCCGAGTCCGATAAACCCGCTCGAAGGCAAAGTTGCGTGCCTTAGGTGGAAAATCATGAGTGCCCGGATAGATGTAATATTCCAGTGCGTCTGGAGCATTGGTGCGGTAAGCGGCGAAAAGGCGGGGTGAATTCTTAAAGAAATCGGTTGACACTTTTCGGGAAAGAAAGGTGTCGTAAGATGAGTAAAAAGAAAATCTCGTCGAGAACCAATCCGGTTTATGAACCGGAGTTCAAGTTGAAGTTGGTCAAGGTGTAGACCCAGTGGGGGCCATCTATGAATTTGATGGGACTGGCAGTAAATTATCTCCATAGTTCAAATCATGGAGGTGCGAATGGCCCGGGAAGATGCGCGTCAATATTGGGAGGAGCAATTATCCGAATATTGGGGAAGTGGTTTCAGTGTGTAGACCCAGTGTGATACATGGAAGCAGGTAAAAAGGCTCAAAAGCGATGATAATGGGAAATTTTTATTTTCCGGGAAGCGTGAGCGAAGCCATGAATAGCAGTGTCGATGTTGGCCGGGTTCCGGCCAGTTGTGGTGAGTGGGCGTAATTATTTGGCCGATGGCCGGGTTCCGGCCAGTTTTTGTTTGACTTGGTTACTGGCCAGCGGGTGCAGTCGGCAGAAAAAATGAAATGATGTGTCGTAACCGTTTTCCGCATCCACCGGAAAACTCCAGGTAAAGCCTTCGTCCTCGCTCCGGCGGATCACGAGCGAGCCGTAACAACGGTCGCAGCCGAGCAGATAAAGTGCTCCGCGATGCTGGAACAGCACGCTCCAGAAGGCGCCGACGAGCTGATGGATGTTTTCCCAGCTTTTCCCAGCTTTTCCCATCGTCCTCGGAGCGGTAGACGCTGGTCAGCCGGGGCAGCCGGTGTTCACCGGGTTCATCGGAAAAATAGTCGTGGCAAGCGATTATCGCGCCGCCCGGCATCCGTGTCAAGGTGGGACTGCCGAGGTAGATGCGGCTGCGTTCCGGCATGTACTTTACTTCGGAATAGACCATGGAAGAAATCCCCTTTTGAATTTTTGATAAGAATCAATGAAAACATGACTTGGCGTGCGTCTCCTGGCGCGTCGCGACAGAGAGAACGCGGAGAGCAGGAGGATTGACAAATAGCATGCAGGCACGATGAGAAAACCGAGACGGAACGGGAGGTAGTCACCGGTGATTCCGAGGAGCCAAGTGAAAAAACCGCAACCGGGGATGCCGATGCAGGGCAGCAGGATATACATGGTGGAATAGTCCATGTCGATGGTTTCGACGCAGTGATTTTGGATATTCGGCCAGAGGGGACCGGTGCCGGCGCCGATCAGAAAAAGCAGGAGGTAGAAGGTCGGAAGGGAATTGAGAAATGGCGGAAAGAGACTGAACAGAAAACTGGCGGCCGCGGAAAAGAGGACGAGTTTGCCGGCACGGACGGATTTGGCGAGGGCGCCGGCGAGAAGGCGTCCGCCGATCATGCCCATGGCAAAGCAACCGGTGCCGAGGCCGCAATAGAAGCCGTTTTGACCGAATTCTAGTTGAATGAAGGAGGGTACCCAGAAGGAGAGACAGTGTTCGGCGCCGCCGGCGAGGAACATGCAAGACAGGAATAACCAGAATTTGCCGATTTTGAGAACGGCTGTCATGCATCGAAAAATTGAGCCGGCGCTTTGGGGCGGGGGAGCGGTGACGGATTGACCGGGGCGTTTCAGGAGAAAGACGATTCCCGGGAAAAGGGTGAGCGCGCCGACGGCGGCAAGGATGATGCGCCAGGAGACGCCGGAATCGTTGAGGAGTCCGGTGGTGAGGACGACGACGACGACGCCGATGGACCAGAAGGCGTGGGTAATGTTGATGTAGCTGGCCGGATTTTCCTTTTCGTGCAGTTCGCGGACAGTGGGGGTGATGAGGCTCTCAAAACCGCCCTGACCGAGTGCGGAAAAAATGACGGCCAGCACGATCCAGAGGTAGCTTTGGGCAAAAGAGCCAAGCAACAATCCGGTGCCGCAGACAATGAGGGCGAAGCCGAGGGAGATGCGCTTGCCGAAGCGTCCGGCGATAAAAGCACAGCAGATCATGACGCAGAACATGGCGACGCTGCGCCAGAGGTGAATGGCGCCGCCGTAACCCCGGTTGCCGTCGACCAGGGGGAAGTTCAGACTTTCCGCCATGGGCGCCAGGATGACCGGGAGGACCATGACACAGCCGGCGTACATGAGATAACCCATGAAGGCGGCGTAGTCCAGGGAACCGAATTTTAATTTGCTATTCGTCATTTTTATAAAAATCGTGAGACCACCCAAAAAGAATTTTCATTTGAGAAAAGTGCCCGGCCGTCTTTGCCCCGGACGGTGACGACGGTCCCGTAGAAGCCCGGCTCCAGTGACGGCAGTTCAGGATCGGAGGTGAAGGCCGGATATCGAACTGTCCGGACGGTTTTTTCGTCGCGGCGGACAAGGATTTCCACGGTGGAACCGGCGAGCGTCGCGACATCATAGTTTACGTTCAGTTTGCAGATGATCGGCCGTCCGGTGAACGAGAAGGGCGGCGGCAGAAATGAACCGTTTACAATGGTGTGCCGCCGCACCGCCGCGACATACAGTTCGCGTTCTTCGGAAACGAGTTTCCAGAAAAATTCAATGGAACCGGTATTGTTCGCCCAAGGGATTTCGAGGGACTGTTTTTCCCGTGGTTTCAACTCCAGTTTCCGCGTCAGTTCAACGCCGTTGAAAAAGAGCGACAACACGGCTTCGCGTTTGCTGCCGGCATGATTTTCCACGGTAGAGCGGAGGATGTTTCCGCCCAGCTGCACGTTTTCCCACACCAGTCGGGCGGTGAGCTTATTATAATTCGCCAGGCCGGGCGCGGACAAGCGGGAAAATTTTTCCGGTTGATGCCACCCGTCACCGGTCATCGGGGTCAAAGTCAGATAGGCGTTGCCGCCGGCGCGGACGGTGCGGGTGAGATTGAAGGTCAGGAAATCGGAACCGTCAAGCGGAATGATTTTAAAGGGAACGGCGATTTCCACCTCGTAAAATCCATCGTTCCGGGTGGCGGCGGCACGCCAGAGTCCGGAGTTCCAGGAACGGTCGACCGCGCTCGCGCCGCCCCGGACATAAGAGTCGGCACACACGCCGGACGCCGAAACACTCAATTGCAGATAATGATTCGACTTCGGCGAGCCGTTCAGAAATACCTCAACACTGTCGTCGTGGGAAACGTTTGAGTCGCGTTCGCGTAGAGCAACCAGTGGCGGCATCCCCGGACGGTTGGCGCAGCGAAAAGCAAAATAGAGAAAATCGTCGTCGGAACCCATGAAAACCGTGGTTTCCACCGGTACGGGCTCGCCGGCGGCTACCCGACCGAACGCGTGAAACGTGTCGTAACGCTTCGCCGTTTTCCATTCGTCCGGACGGATGCGGCCGTCGATTTCCGGCGCTTTCATCGTGGGAGCAGTGAATTCCATGGCAAAGCCGGCGAGGGTGACGAGCAATAAACCAAGCAAAATAACGTATTTCATTTTAACTCCATGATCCATGTGGCGATTTGCCAACGCGCGGCGTCGGCTGTGAGGTTGGTAAAACGTGCGATTTGGGTCTCCTCGCAGGGACCGGGAATGATTTCTCTTTCCAGCAGTTGCAAGAGCCGTTCGTATCCGGGACGGATTTTATCCGTTTCGGGCGTATGCTCCGCCATCAGGAGCTTCAAGGTGTGGAGGTAGGCATAATCGTTGATGCCGGCGCACAACCCTTCCCATTGCAAGGTCGAGACGATTTGCCCCGACTTATCAAGATATTTCAAACGCGGGAAAAAACGCAGCTGCTCGACACCGTCGAAATCCATGCCGTGTCCGGGCGAGTAAAGCCACAGTGTCTGGCCGGCGGCCTCCTCCAGAAAGGCCATGAACCCGCTTCTGGCCCGGCTCGGCATCATCCCTCCGGAAAAACCGTCATATGAACCGTGCAGCCCATAGGTAAACGGACGGACGCCGGTTTTTTTGACTTCGGCGAAACCGGCTTTGCGGAGGGGGTCCGCATAGCTGGTGCTGCTGAAAATCTGGATTTTACACGTTTCGCGCAGTTCTTTCCAGAAAGCGCCGTGAATATAAACCGAGGCGGGCAGTCCGGCCTTGGCAATTTCGGCGCACTCCCACAAAGCCCGCTCCTTGCGGTCTTGGAATGCGCTCGGTTCGTCGATGCACATGACATAAATATCTATGCCGCGGCAGCGCTCCTTGAGCGCGGACAGGGTTTTCTGCATGGCGTCGGAAAAAGCCGGGGTTTTCATCGTCTCGGTGACGCCGCCTTTTTCGTGGCCGGGGGGAAGTTCGAAACCCATGCCTTTGGCTACCGCGATTTCCAACTGATCGCTGAAGTGAATGATCAACGGGCCGGTCATTCCGGCCGCGCGATAGCCGGCCAGCGCCATGTCGAGCTTGTCAAAAGCGGCGATCACGGGGATGCCGGCGGCGTTTTTTTCCACTTTCAGCATACCCGTACCGTATTGGCAGGCGAGTACTATGCCCTCGATTCCGCGCCGCTTGAATTCCCGGCAGGCGGCTTCGGCATACTCCCGCCCGCCGCCGAAATCGCCGACGTGAACGAGATAGCACATTTCGTCATTGGCGGGTCTCTGGAGCCGGAACGGGAGGACACGGAGCGCAAAGGGCGTTTTACGGACCGTACCGCCGCCCGTAAACTGTATTTCACCGCGATAAACGCCCGGGGCGGCGTTTTCGGGAATCGCGAAATGAAAGTTCAAGTTCACCGAGGTGTTCGCCGGAACCGGCGACGGCGCAAAGGGAAGCAGCAGTTCCGGGATGATCGAGTAATTCAAACTACGGCCCATGCCGTCACCCTGCGGCCAGTTCTTCACCCGGAAAATTTCAACGGAGGCGGCAGGGATGATATCGCCGTTTTCGTTTTTCAGATCGGTCAGGAACGGTTTTTCCAACCCCAGGTCCCGCCTGGCGTGAAAGCCGATAAAGACGTTGCCGATTTCGCCCGGTGTACCGAAGGCCGCGAACTCGGTTCGAAGGTCATTTTCCGCCGGAATATCCAGGTCGTAAACCGCCCGGTCGTCGCTTCCGTCGAACAGCAGGAAATCTTTTTCGGATGAATTAAGCGCGGCGCGCCTCGGCGGATGACGGTCGGTTTTAAGCAAGTCCACCTCGCGGCCGCCGACTACCCTGGTCCGCACGGTGTCCCGCTTCGACTCCTCGGTGGAGGGAGTGAGGGTAAGTGCGATATTCCTGATCTTCACCATGCCGGAGGCTTCGAAAAAGCGGAACTCCACATAGAGCTCCTGCGCATCGGGGGGGAGAACCCCTTGAACGGTGTATTTCACGAAGCCGTCACCTTCTTTTTTCAGCGCCACGTTTTTAAAAGATGTAGACTTGTCGTTTTTCCGCCCGTGCAGAGCCGCCTGGAAACCTGACCACGGATGGTCGGGGCGACCGGGTACTACATCCTGCTGCATGGCTTCAAAAGTCAGCACATAGGGACCACAGAAATTGCCGTCTTTGATGATCGTGTCGCCCCGCAGAGACTTACGGGATTCCAGGCCGTTTCCCGTACTGGTGAGAAGATACGCCCGTCCGTCGTCGGTGTCCTCGAACAGCCGTTCCTGACCGAAGAATTTCCAGCTTTTCGGGTCTTTCAGCGACGGATCGGCCAGGATGTTGACGCTCCCGGCGCGGAGAACCCCGGCTGCGGCGAGCGCGATAATGAAAATAGTGATTTTATGCATGGCAACTCCTTGTTTATTCGAAATCCAAACGTATTTTAAGCGGTCCGCCCGGCTCGAAATCCTGAATCATTTCGTCCGGAGCATTATGCTCCAGCGAACTGAACATGATTCCCCGTTCCGGATGGACCAGTCCGGTGTTCAAGTAAATATTCCGGTGGTTTCCGGCGGAAATGATCTTCGGATACAGTTTGCTGAAATACGACTTCCCGTTTTCATCCACCGCCTCCAGTTGACAGTCCCGGATCAAGAAATACTCCCCGTTCGGATTGGTGAAAATCACCTCGTTGCTCCGCTGAAGCAGTTCAGGCGGCAACGTGACGCTGAGGGTATGGGCATTCGTATGCCACTGGACGGTGTTGCGCGGTACCGCGCCGCAGGTTTTGCCGTTAAAAATCACCTCCGGTCCACCCGCCGCCTGGAGGAACCGCTCCGGGAAAAACGGATATAAATGAAGTTTGAGCGCGGTCGCCCGCGATGGGAAATCGAAACACACCTCCGGGACCACGGCGGACGCTTCAGTAACCTTGCCCTCCTTGAGCAATAGATCCGCCAATGTGCCGCCGCCGATTTCCTCATAACGCAGACGGATTTCACCGCCTTTGACCGTCACCACGCAGTACGAAGGCCGGGAAACCGGAATCCGGACGTACCCGCGGACGGACGGCGGCGGGTTGAGTATCAGGGTACGTCCCTCCTGAGGCCGGTTTTCTGCGTTGGCCTCAAGTCCGGCCGTAATCGCCTGCAACACCGGATTGCCGCCGGGAACATTCATCACACTGATATTGTTGCGATGCACATGTCCGGCAAAATAAACGCGCAGCTTCCGGGATTCGGCGAAAAGCGGGAGCAGCTCCGCGTTCTCATTGAAGCGAAAATAGTTGACATTCCACAAACCGCAATGCCCAAAAGCGAATACGTGGTTCACCGCCGGATTCGCATCCGCCGCCGCCAGTGTTTTTTGCAGCCACCTGGCCTGTTCGATGTCCATGCCGCCATCCATCCCCATATGATTGACAAAAAGAAACAGGCAATTCTTCAGCCGGACGGCGTAAAACAGTAATCCGTTCAGCGTTCCCCCGGTCTCTTTTTCGACAAACGGTATGAAATAGCGCAGAAGATTGCTTTTTCCGCCGAACCACGAATCCCCGCCGTACCAGTCATGGTTGCCGGGGGCCGGCAGAAACGGGATCGCGGGAAATACCGTTTTGATATCCTTCAGCGCTTCCCGCCATTGAACCGCGCCCTCTGCCAGAGGGATCGGCGACGGCCCACTCTGGTTTTCGATGATATCGCCGAGCTGGCAAATCACTTCCGGACGAAATTTCTTAGCATCCATATCTTTCCGGACGGCTCTCATCATTCCCGGAGCGTGGTTGTGTGGCCCGGAATAATGCAGGTCTCCCAGCACCATAAATTCCATTTCCATATTGCTTTCCATTCCATTTATTTCCACGGTCGCGCCCAGCAGCAGGAGCGCCGTCAGGCCAATTCTTTTGAACTTATTCATAATGCCGAAATACTCATATCGCCATAATATTTGTCCTGCGCGTTTTGTCTGGCGATGTAGGAGGCGGAAGATACGTTTCCGGCGCAGAAAAGCATATTGCCGAGCCCGTTGTGCAGCCTGTTGAACTGGAGCGGAGTATGCTGGGTTGCCCCGCCCCCCCAGTTCCAACGGCTATACTGTCCCGGCATTTCCGCCATGAACGCCATGACGGTAAGCGGCGTTTTGAGATTGTAAATCGAGCGCCACGGTTCGGCGCTGCTGTTATAGACAAGGGGCGCATTGACGCAGTAAACGAACTGATTGGGGTTGAATTCCGTGAATTCCGTATACGCCGGACAGCGGGTGACATCACTGGAGGCGATATAGGAGATGCCCGGCTTTTTCTGGATATTCAGCTCCGCGGCAAAAGTGGTGGCGAACGAATAAGCGGAGCTGATAAAACCGCTGTTGTAAAGTATTCCCTTCGAATCGCCCAAGTACATATTCAGCGCCACGCCGATCTGCTTTAAATTATTTGTGCACCGGGTGGCTTTTGCATGCTCTCTGGCTTTGTTCAACGCCGGTAGCAGCATCGCCGCAAGGATGGCGATGATCGCGATCACCACCAGGAGTTCGATGAGTGTGAATTTCTGACGTGTTTTTTCGGTGTTCCACATGACGCGTCCTCCTGCTTTTTATGTTAAAATACATTTGAAAATTGATCGATCATCCAGCTCGGGTCAAGCTTGCGCCGATCCTTCGGGATCAGGCAGGTCAGCGCGAATCCGGCCTGAAGCGGCACGACGGAGTCCGATAATTCCTCGTCGCCGACCGCCGCCATTTCACACGGTTCCGCACCGATGCCGCGGATCACCCCGCGCCAGAATCCGATTTGATTCTTGCGTGCGCCCATCTCCTCCGGCGTATAAATACCGGCAATCTGTTCCGCCAAACCCAGGAAATCAAGCACCGTCACCGCACGGGAACGGGTATTGTTCGTGGTGATATATACCGCGGTCCGCCGTTCCCGGAGAAACGTCAGAAATCGAAGCGCGTCCTCATGACACTCCAGATAATTCTCCTGATAAGCCGCCAGTTCAATCCGGTATGTTTTCAGGTCGATATCCAGTGCCCCGGCCGCCCGGAACGGATCGGCGTCCGGATACGCCGCCTCGGCCTCCAGCACCCGCTCCAGCGCGGCCGTCGGCAAAACGCCCCGCCCGCACAGCAGCCCCGCCAGCACGATTTCAAAATAACCGACCGGATGGTATCCCAGGCGATGCGTGGCCAGTGTCCCGTCAATGTCGAAACAGATGTGGCGAATCCCGCCGCCCCGCTTTTTGATGTGTGTGTTCACCGTTTTTAATCCACTGATACATGTATCAAACATATGACATTATATCTTTAATTATTATTATATCATCATTTATTAATTTTTGCAATAGAAAAATAAAACAAATTCATTTTTTTTTTTTTACAAAATCATGTAAGGCGATGGCTCTGGGAAGACCCGCCAAAAGTCGAATAAAAGGACTTAAATGACGCAAAGGACGCAAAGGACAATTGAATTTTGAGCTGAAGCCGTCTTTTGGGTCCTTTCAGTCTTTTCCGTCCTTTGATTTTATGGCGGGCTTGTCTTCTGCCAAAAGTCGCTGAAATGGACAATATGAACATCATGGACCTGATGGACATTCAGTGTTAAGCTCAAAAAATCGTCCGACTTGTCTGACTTGTCCGACTTTTGGCGGATTCGTCTGCGGGCAGGCGCTCCGCAGGCGTTACCGGTAGCTTTGAAAGATGAAAAAATCAATTATCTGCCGTTTTAGAAAAAGCATAAAAACTTTCGATATTGAATTCAGTCGCTTTCCGGTAAATGTCGGTTTTGCCGTATTCCACGACAATTTCATCCATGATCCGCCGGTCTCTTTCGAGCAGTTCCAGAACATCTTTGTAATTATAATCATTGACCTGGCTGTCCGAGCCCCAGATGACGAAACTGTCCACCCGATAATGCTTCATACAATAAAGTTTGCGCAGGACTTCCCGCCGGTAAATACCGGGTGTACCGGGCGTCAAATCCGCATACATACGCAGATTCAGGTCATGAAGGACGCTGATTTGGGCGTCATTAAGTTTCCCGTAAAGCGCGATATATTCGTCGCACCATGGCCAGCCGACATGCGCCAATGCGAATTTCAGGTTTTTCACGCCGATCAGACATTCAAACGCAATCGGGCGATTGAATTCGGAGGAGGCATAATGATCATACAAAATTCCCGAGTGAAAATGGAGCGGCAGCCCGGTTTCGGCAATCAAACGGAACTTGTCGAGTTGAGTGGCCGGATAAAAATGATTGCAGATGCATTTGAAGCCGTGAATACCCGCTGCGGCGGCGGTATTGATCTGCTCGACGGCGTCCGCCTCCGTCGGATCGATCCAGAGAAACGGATGAAAGCCGGGTGTGTCGGCAGTATATTCCAGAATGAATTCCAACCGTTCCCGCCAATGTTGGGAGTTCTCCGGGTCATGACGGAAAGAAGCGGGAGGCATGCTGAAAATGGTTCCCCCGTCAACCCCTGCCAATGCTGTTTTCCGCAGAAATTCTTTCGGCGGATCGGCCGGACCGGGCATATAGTGGATATGAGCATCTTTCATAACTTCTTTCCCGATTAATGGGTTTGATATCGAATTACAACATTCAAAACCAGTCGGTGAGTTCGATAAGTGTGAATTTTTCTTTATCCGCCGCGATTGATTTTTTGCATCATCTCAAAATTATTTTCAAGGATAAGGATCTGTTCTTCGAGCGGTTTTTGGGCAAGTTCATAGTTAAAAGGACCACGATAATCAATTGCATCAAGCGCCTGAAGCACTTCCTGCCAGTTTATGACGCCGGTTCCGGGCGCCCAGTGACGCTCGTCCACCCCGTCATAATCGGAGATATGCAAAGTCTTGAGCCGATCTTTCAGGGACATGATCATATCCGGCAACTCCCTGTAGCGCTCCATCACATGATTTACATCCAGGCAGACGCTGAAAATCGCAGGATCGGTGTCTTCCAGCATGGCCCTGATTTCATCCAGCGTGTTTCCCATACAGCTGCGGGGAAGATTTTCCAACGCCATGGTCAGATTATTTGCAATTAAATCTTGTTCCAGTTCCGCCATGCTTTTCCGTAATTGCCGGATATGCGCCTGGCGGCGTTCCGGATTCAACGAAATCGGTTCCGTACTGGGATGTACGACAAGCAGTTCACAGTTGAAGTAAACCGCGTCCGCCAGGGAAACTCTCAAACGGGAAACGGCCATTTGACGGATATCTTCTTCAACCGCGGATATGTCGTCATAGGCGGCAAACGGCACATGATATGAAACCGCGCGTTTGGCGGTTTTCTGCAGCATTGTTTTAAAACGCCCGCGGATTGATCGGTCATAGTCTCGCGTGAAATTGCGCGGGTTCAGTTCAAAGGTCGAGATCCGGCATTTGCCGAGCACATCAATGTCCGATAACGAAAGCTCTTCCGTCAAGCCCGTTATCGAGGCGCCAAGACCATAATCAAACATAGATTACCTCTGGTTGTTTATCGGTTAAAAAAAAGCAATCCTTCGGATTCAAAATAACCGGTCGCGGGTGGTACCCTGTACTGTGAGTCGTCAAGGTTCCGTCAATATCAAGGCAGATATGGCGGATACCGTTGGCTCGCTTCATGATAAAAATTTTCACCGATCAGAATCCTGAATTTAATACTATATGTCTCGTACATGTAGCATAATGTCTTTGTTAATATTGTACCTTCATTCGCTGTATTTGCAATAGCAAAAGGAAACGAATTCCTCTATTTTTTTATAAGGGCGGAGGATTCTCTTTCATGCAGATAAACCGGCAGGAGCCTTTGAATGGTTTCCGTATGCTTTCCTGCGCGGAGTTCTTCGATCTTCTGGATCAGCAGCGCCAGCGCCGTCTGGCCGATTTCATGTTGCGGCTGATGCACGGTAGTCAGGGGGATTTTCAGCAGGGGATTGATCTTGAGGTCGTCAAAACCGACCACGGATATATCGTCCGGCACCTTCAAGCCGGCCTCGTGGATGGCCCGGATCGCACCGATGGCCTGATAATCGTTACCGGCAAATATCGCGGTCGGCGGCGTTTTGCGTCTCAACAGGAATTTCATATTTTCATATCCGCCCTCCATGTCGGGTTCGAACCGGTTTTCGCTGCTGATGATATTCAAATGCTCGAAACAACGGATCATATTTTCGTCGCAGGAGATGCCGTGGTCGCTCATGGCTTTTCGGAACCCCTGGAGTCTGCCGTCATTGGCGCTTCCTTTTGAACCGTAAAGATGGGCGATTTTCCGGTGCCCCAATTTGATCAGGTGCTCCGTGGCCAGATAACCGCCATTGACATTGTCGACCCCGACAAAGTTCGCGTCGAGGTCGTCGAATTTCCGGTCGATCAGCACGAAAGGAATACCGGCGTCATTGAGACGGAGCAACGCGTCCAGATTGGCGCGGCCGGAGTTCGGAAAAATAATCACTCCGTCCTCCTGCTGCTGCAGCGAATAATGGATATTCTGGTTTTCGCGGTTGACGTCGCCGTTGGAGGTCTTGATGACCAGATTGCAGTTCATCCGGTTGGCGGCGTGCTGAATTCCCTCGCAAAGCGTCAGGATAAAGATATCGCTGATATCCGGTATGATCAGGGCGATCGAATACTTCGCCAGTTTCATTCCCGTACCCGACTTCAGGGAAACCACAAAGCAGCCCTTACCCTGTTTTTTGTAGAGGAGCCCTTTGGCGATCAGGTTGTCGATGGCGGTACGCACGGACCGGCGGCTGATCCCGTAGTGCTCACAAAGCCTGCTTTCGGAAAGAATGCAGTCGCCGGCTTTCAGCTTGCCTCCGAGAATCTGCTCCTGGATTTCCTGTTCCAGTTTGTCATAAACGAATCCGGTGTCTTTTTTTAGAAATGGCATTCATTGAATCCTGTCTGCTGTTAACTGTATTGATTTTAACAATAGCACGTTTCAAGTATTTTTCAATCGGAAATTTTTTTATGAAAAGACTTGACAAAACCGGGATTTGATATTATTGTGATACATGTGCAATACTTATATCATAATAAGGAGAATCCTGTCATGGATAAACTGGAAAAGCCGATTCTGAAGGAAGTTTCGGCGATTGTTTTCGATAAACTTCCCCAGCACGATACCTGTTGGTCGCTCCTGGAGGGGATTGACGGTAAAATTTATACCGGAGTCTGCGGCGAGATCACCGGGGGCATGTCCGCGTATATCGCCGCTTTTGAACCCGGTACCGGCAGAATCGATTACCTGACGGCCATCGCCGATGTGCTCGGAGTTCCCGCCGGCAACGGCCAGGCGACCCATTCCAAGGTCCATTACAGCATGCTGCAGGATGACGACGGGATCATTTACGCGGCGACCCACTGCACCGGGGCGCCGCTGGACGATTGGCTTTGGCGTCCGTGGAATTGCTGGAACCATCCCGATAAATTTTTCTCCGGCTCCGGCCTGGCGGCCATCAGGCCGGACGGCACAGTCCTGTTTTCGAAAATCATCCTCCCCAAAGAAGGTTCGCGCTGCATGGCGTTGGCTAAAAAGCAACGCCGCATTTACGGCATCTCCTATCCCCGCAATCATTTCTTTGTTTTTGACCTGCGGACAAAAGAAATCCGCGACATCGGGCGGATCGGCAACATCAATCCGCAGTGCATCTTTCTTGATGACCGGGAAAACGCCTTCACTACCGACGATTACGGACAAATCATCAAATTCTGCCCGGACAGAAATGAATTCATTGAAACCGGCGTTTCCATTCCTCACGCCCATTTCCGCAACGGTTTCCATAATACCGTGTATGACGTGACGCCCGATCCCGGGGCGAACGCCGTCTGGGGAGTGACCTGGAATTGGGGCGCGCGCCTCTTTCGGTATGACTTCGACACCGGCCGGATCGATGATTTCGGCAAAGCTTACGGAGAGGACGGCAAAGCCTGGGACCATATCATTCACGATCATGCCGGAGGACTGGTGTTCGGGCCCGACCGCAAGCTTTATTTCGCCGCCAATCTGCGTGATGCCGGCGGCAGAACGCACCTGATCTGTTTCGATCCTGTCTCCGCGGAAAGGCATGACCTCGGAGAAATTGCCGTTCCGGAAATGCCGTGCGACCATATTGCCCGGGGCGTCTGCGGAAAAGATGGCTGTCTCTATCTGGCGGAAGTCGGAAATACCCCGACCAGGCTTTTCAAATGCGATATCGGATACACCGCCAAAGCCGAAAACAAAAACATCAGAACATGGGGCTGATACAATGCTGAACGACAATTATTTCAGAGATATAGAATGGCCGCAGTCGCCGTTAAAAGCCGAAAATCTTGACGCCGAACAGCTCAAGCAGTTTTTGCGAATCCGCAGTGAATACGAGAAAAGCGCTTTTGTATCCAGCGGCCACCTGGAAGTACGTGCCCTGAATCCGAAGGAATTCATGGAGCCGATTCCGCCCGGCGAGTCCGCCGTCACCGCCGTTGCAGCGCATCCGTCCGGACATGTTTACGGTGGTACTTCCGGCAAAAACGCCCATCTGTTTTTTTATAATCCGGCTCCCGATGCGGATGCCTGCGTCGATATCGGCGTTATTCTGCCCGAGGCCCGGACGGTCGCGCTTTGCGTTTTGCCGAACGGCATGCTGGCCGGCGCGGTGAATCCCTGCGAACCGAATGCCCTCGGTGTTCTTTTTTCCTATAAGTCCTGCGCATATCTTCTGGATGAAAAAGACTTTACCGGGCTGGGAGTGCGGGAAATTTTCGACCTGCCGGCCGAGGATCAATTTTTTACCAGTACCATCGATCCCTGTCATTCAGCGGGAAAAATTGAAATTCTCACTTCGCCCATACCGGAAAAAATCAGCGATTTGCAGGCGGCGCTGGATGGGAGTTGTCTGTATCTCCTCGGAGCGGCTAGCGGCCAGATATTCCGTTGCAATATCGACGGAAGCGCCGTTGAGTGCCTTGGCCGTTTGGACCCGAACGGTATTTTTTCTGAAAAATTATTTCTTGACCATGTCGGAAATCTTTATGGGGCCGGACTTTACGGGAGGATTTTCCGTTGGTCTCCTGAAAACAGAATCCTTGAAGCATTACCGTGTGTCGCGCCTTCTCTGAAGGGACGCGAATTGTATAACAAGATAACCGCCTGGACTTGCAGTTCCGATGGTTCGATTGTCGGCGGTACCGTTGACGGACTCCTGTTCCGTTTTCTGCCGGATCAAAATAAAGTAATTTGCCTCGGCAAGCCGACTGCGGAAACATTCGTTTCCGGTCTGGCCTGGTCCGGCGGCAAGCTTTACGGAATATTCGGAGGCGATAATGACTGTGCCCATCTCGGCTGCTGGAATCCATTGACCGGCGAACTCAAGGATCTGGGGTGTCCGCTGGCGCGTTCGGAACGTCCATGGCATGGATACCGTTTTTCTTGTATGACCACCGGAATCAACGGGACTATTTTCATGGGAGAATCCGACCGGATCAGCCATCTTTTCATGTATTTTCCGGCCGTGGAATAAATCTGCCCTGATTGGCCCTCGTCGGATTTTCAGCGGTGTGGCTTGAGGTCAGGACGCCGGGGGCAGCTCAGGCCAGCCTTTCCAGCATCTCTCCCAGTACCCCAAGATCGGGAATGGTAAGCGCGGCGAAATTGTCCTCGATTTGATCGTGCGGCAGGGGACTGATCAGGATGCCGGGCACGCCGGAATTGACCGCGAGCCGGATGTCCGTATAGAGGCGGTCGCCGCACATGATCAGTTCGTCCGGCTCCAGATGATGGCGTTTCATGATGGGGGCCAATATGGACGGATCGGGCTTGCCGAGTGTAACGGGGCGGCGGCCCGAAACTTTTTCCAGACATGCCGTGACCGAACCGCAGTCCACCAGAGTGGTTGGTCCCTCGGTCGGGCATTCCAGGTCGGGATGTGTGGCGATCCAGAGTTTGTCCTGTTTGATCCACCACGCGGCTTTGCAGAGACGTTCGTAATTGAGCTGGGTATCGAATGCCGTCACGACGCCGTCCGGTTCTTCGCTCATGGAAACCCCGCTAAAGCCATAACTCACCATTTCCTCCTGAAACGATTCGGTGCCGAGCATGAACAGCCGCCGGACGTCCGGATGGCGGGAGCGCAGGTAATCCGCGGTGTTGACCGTGGACGAAATCATCTGTTCGCGTTCAATGGCGATGCCGAACTCCTGCAGGTGGTGGAGATAGGCGTCAATGCCTCGCGATGAATTGTTGGTGAGGAACGAAAAGCCGATCTCCTTTTTACGCAGCAATTTGAGGAAAGGCAAGGTAGTCGGAAACAATTCCCGTCCGCGGTAGATGGTGCCGTCCATGTCCATGACGACGTGACGAATTTTCTTCAGATCAAACATAAACTTCCGGAGTGTGTTGTTAATGGGTTACCCGGTGAAAAAATCGAACGGCAACCCCAGTTCGAAGACCAGGTCCAGTACCGTGTAACGATTGCGAATCAGTTGTGCCCGGGCGAACGCGCCGGAGTATTGGTCCCTGGACATGCCAATGTCGGCGGGAGTGACCGGGGCGTTCACCGAATCGAACATCTCTTTTAACTCCATGCTGGAATAGAGTTGCCCGGCAATCCGTGTCCGTAGCGTATCCCATCCCGCATATAGGATTTCCCGGCGTTCCAGAAGGGCTTTGTCCTCTAGAAATTTGTCGAGTGCGACCTGAAGTACTGAACTTCCGTAGCAATTACGGCTCAACAGCCGATGAATCTCGGTTTCTCGTTCGTTTCGTGTCTGCGGAGGGCGGCTCATCCGGCGGAGGGCATTGGCGTCGAATTCCAGCAGTTTTTCATAAAGCATGGTGATTCCGACCGAAGCCACCGCGACTTTAAATCCATGCGAAGCCTCGAATCCTTCCATTTCCCAGATATGGCTGAGCAGATGCTCCGCCCCCGAAGCAGGGCGGGAATCGCGGCACATCTGCATGGCATATCCGGTGGCAGCCAGCCCCATGAATACCCGGGTGGTTACAGACGGCGTTTCCAGCCAGCTTCGCAACGGGTGCTGGATCATCGCCCAAACGTCGTTCCGGATTGGAGCCAGGCCTAGGAAATCGGCGACGATCCAATCCGCGCCCGCCGGGATTTTTGCCATCAGGTCGGCGTAACCGGCGGCCTTCATTTCAAGCGGGGCCGTTTCCAGTACGACAGGGTCTGCGATAATCGCCAGCGGAGCGGAGCAGGGCATGGTTTTTTTGAATCCGTCCATCGTCAAGGCTGCGCCGAACGCGGTATAGCCGTCCACCGACGGCGCGGTAGGAATCACCAGGTAGCGGGCATTTTTCAAGGCGGCGGCGTATTTGACCAGATCATTGATCGTGCCGCTGCCGACGGCTACCGGAATACAGTTTTCCGGCATGACGGCGGCCAGCGTGTACGAGTGGTCGATCTGCGCATGGAGAACCGGGGAGCCGGGGAAAATGAACGGCGGCAACTGGACGATGCCGCTGTCTCGCAGGGCATTGGTCAATTCTTCTCCGGCAACGCACCAGGTGTTTTCGTCGGCCACCGGCCAGACGGAGCGCCCCGGCCAGAACCGATGGAAGATCTCCGGTGCGTGGCGGATTCCTTGCGGTTCCATGACGAAACATTCCGTTTCGAGGCCGGCGGGGACAGGAACAGTATTCATCGTTCAGCGCTCCAGCCACCGGCACAGGAGGTCCGGTACGTTTGTGGTGACGCTTTCGGTGCCGTTGACAATGGCCTGTTTGAGCGTTTTCTCATCATTAACCACCCAGGAATCGACCTTGATTCCTTTGGTCTTGTAGTAATGGACACGCTCGGGCGTGGCGAAGTTCATCTGGATTCCGATGCTGTCGATCAGGGCGGATACGCCGTCCGGGTCGCCTGCTTCGGTGGCATCGTTGCCGTGCAGTTTGACGGCTGGCTCGGCTGTCCTCAGGAATTTCAGGACGTCGTAGTGAAAACTCGACAACATGCTTTTGCTCAGCAATTCACGGTCCTGAACAAATTTCAGGACGGCGGCCGCGCATTCGATGTTGTTTTCCTTGATCTCGATCAACAGCCGCATCTGCGGATTAATGGCGTGAATGGCGGTGATGGTTTCCGCCAGCGTCGGAATCCGGGTTCCCGCGAATTCCGGTGCTTTCCAGCCGCCGAAGTCGAACCGGCGGAGTTCGTCGAGGGTGAAGTCGCTGACACGGCCGCGCCCGTTGCTGCATCGGTCGATCAGAGCGTCATGGGTGACCACCATTTTCTTGTCCCAGGTCAGATGAACGTCGAATTCGATGGCGTTTACCGGCAGCCGGGCGGCGTGTTTGAATGATACGATTGTGTTTTCCGGATAAAGCACGGGCATGCCGCGATGTGCGTTGACCCCGATGTCGATTTTCTGCATAATGATTGCTCCTTGCTTGATCATATTATAATAAAGATAACTGAATTTGATCGAAAATCAATCATTTTATTGAGAAAATAGAAATAAATATTTCATTGATCAGTTTATTTGACTGAATATTCAATTTTATGATTGAATTGTGATTGAATGGAGTTATTTTAAGAGATGCGGCGCCGGGATTCGTTCGTAACGGTTGCCGTTACCGGAAACCCGCACGTGGCGCAGCCGGGGAAAAAAATACAAGGGTAAAGATCATGAAAAAAGAACAGGCCGTCAATATTCTGCGCTACCTCGACACCCATGAAGCCATCAATACTGCCGAAGGTTGTGAACTGCTGGGGGTAAGCGAAGCCACCGTCCGCCGGATTTTCAACTTGATCGCCCGTTCAGGGAGCGCCGTCCGGTTTCACGGAGGGCTGAAAGCCGCCGCCAACAATCCCAATATCGCCATTCCATTCCTGCTTCGCAAACAGTGGCAATCGCAGGAAAAAGAACAATTGGCTCGGAAAGCGTTGGAATTCCTGAAGCCGGATTCGGTGACTTTTGTGCACAGCGGCTCAACGACGCTGTTTCTGGGGAAATTCATCGCAAACGGCACGTTCATCACCGATTCGGTCACGCTGGCGGAACTGCTGGGGCAGCGGTTTCCCGGCGAAACCGGCCCGGAAGTCATCCTGACCGGTGGTACGCTGGATCGAAAAGGCAATATGTTGACCGGCTACAAGGCGGAGCAGGGGGCCGCCGGCTACCAGGCGGATTTTCTGATCACCAGCGTACCGGGGCTTGATGAATACGGCCTGATCGAAACCGACGACAACGCCGTCGGCATTCAGCGTACCATGATCAAACACGCGAAAACCGTCATTGTCCTGGCGGATCACCATAAATTTCAGCAGCGGGGGTACTGCCATCTGGTTTCCTGGCGGGAAGTCGATATTCTGATCACCACCGAGAAAGAACAAAACCGCTCCCTGCTGGATTCCATCCGTACCCAAGGCGTCCGCGTGATCACCATTCGCCCGGAAAAGGCCTGACAGGGCGAGTCCGTATCCCGGCTGTCGTGCCGTGTCAGTCAGGTAATCTGACGGTTGATAAAAAAACTCCCGAACGGCATTACCGCTCGGGAGTTTTTTGATAGGATCGGAACCGGATGATCACCCTTTCAGGTTTTCAAGGGATTCGTTAATTAGAAGTTTGTCGGTATCCTGACGCGGAGCGCCGCCTTCGACCGGCAGCACTTCATAGCCGCCGCGGTCAAAGCATTCTTCGAGCGGAATGTATCCGCATTCGCCCAGCGCCAGCACCACCGGCCAGGTGGTCGGGTAGGGGGATCCTCCGCGGATCGCTTCGCCGATTTCCATGAACGCTTCGCCGGGGAGCGACGTGATCGTCAGCTCTTTGCCGAATTTCAGTGAAACCATTTCGAAGTCGCGCTTTTTGCCAGAACAGTTGCCTTTGTAAGCGATCATCTGTTCGGCGAAGAAACGGGCTACCGGACCGTCGCCGGTGGCAAGCCCTTCACTGGTCATGTCGCCGCCCTTGCCGGGATCGAACGGCTTGTCAAGAACTTCTTCCGCCGCCTTGACTTCCGCATCGGTGATGTCCCGGAACGGGATGGTGACGGTACGTAGCGCCGCGCCGAGTGATTCCGGCTTGAACGGGGCAAGTTTGCCCAGGTTGGCGGCGATGATCTCGCCGTAACCATACCCGATCCGGACCGCTTCCGCATAGCTGGCCTGTCCGTCGGAACTGGCGATATCGAAATGATTGATATTGCCCTGGCAGTCAACCAGTGTGTAGACCGGCACATCGTAGGACAGCGCCATCTGGATTTTGCGCTCCATGCGTCCAGGCCAGTCGGCCGAAACGAAGTTGCCGCCGATCGTGTCGGTATGATTCGACAGATGGGCGATGATCGCGGAAATGCGGTTGTCCTGATAGACCGACAGGATGCCGATGTCGGGATTGACCGTCCCTTCCGGGCGTTCGACGTTCGGATTCAGTTTGCCGGGGTTGGTCAGGACTTTGCCGTTTTTCATCCAGTAGCGGCGCCATGCCCAGCGCCCAAATGTTCTGAGAACGGACGGCAGCGTCATCAGTGACTTCAAACCATATCTGGACACCAACCCCGAAAATTATTGGTGATCATGAAATAGTTGACCGGCAGGATGCTGTCCTGCTGTTTAGCCAGGAATTTCGCCACTTTGTCCTGCCCGCATTTGGGGCAATTGCGGTTGCCGCAGGACGGCCATGCAAAGTGTTCCGCGCCGCATTCCGGGCAGGCGTAAAGATTGCCGTGCCCCATCGCCGGGGTCCGGCAAGCACAAATATCGCGAACCGCATGACACTGTTCCGGGGTCATTCCGTACGGATAAGCGTCAATGTGGGCGCGAAAAATATTGGCGATCTCCGCCAAAGGCGTCAGAGGTCGTTCATGAGAGTTTCGAGTTTCCGGCTTCCAACCCGGCTCAGTTTTGAAGTCAAATGCAGATAATCCATCGTTGTGCGGAGGTCCGTGTGCCCGAGGTACTCTTGCACGATGCGAACCGGCACTCCTTCTTCCAGCGCATGAGTTGCAAACGAATGACGCAGCGTGTGAAGATTCAACGGGCGCTTGAATCCAAGCTCCACCGCCGACCTCTGGAAGCACACCAGAAGAGTTTGAGATGAAAACGTTTTTTTGCCGATTCCACGGAGCCGCACAGGGTCCGTATAGCAGGGAAACAACAGCTCCCGATGGCGATGGGTTTTCCACATCTCACGCAAAATACGGATGGTGTTCCGAGGGATCGGCGCCACGCGGTTTTTACCGCCTTTGGTATTACGGATTTTGAGCAGCCCCTGAACTGCGTCAATGTCCGCGAACCGGACATTCAATGCCTCTCTTACCCGCAAGCCGCAACTGTAAATCAAACACAACGCCGCATGAAAACGCACATCCTTTACGTTGCCGATAATCTGCCGGACTTCAGCCTGCGAGAGCACCTCCGGCAACGCTTTCACGATACGCTGACGGTAAAGTTTCAGCGTTTTGAAATCCCTCGGATAACTACTCTCAAAAAAGAATTTCAATGCCGAATAATGAATCATCAACGTGGAAGCGGACCAGTTCAGCTTGAACTCAATATGCCGCAGATAATTCCGGATATCGTCATCCGTCACATCCTTTGCCTTTTTCCACGTGTAGGCAAAAAATGTCAGTACCGCGGCACTGTACTTGATTATCGTTGCCTCCCGGAAACGATGGAAATGCAGATCTTCAAGAAAACGTTCCCGCAACGGACTGGTGTGTTTGCGCATTTTCTTCAAACGCTTACGGAGAACTTTCGACATACGGGCGGAATTCCGGACTCTTTTCACATCGTTGATGTTTGACATAACTCTTCCTTTGTTTACGGCCTCCGATTCATTCGGAAACACTTAAACAAAAGATATCACTCCAGCGTACGATGTGGAATGCCGCTACGACAACGGCTCAGTGTGGAATGCCGCCGCGACAGCGGCTCAGTTCAAAAATCCCAACCGTATTTTTCCACTGCCCGAACAACAATATTTCCCATAT
>DHTZ01000096.1 GCA_002408885.1 Lentisphaeria bacterium UBA5247
CCATTATTTCATCGGCGCACCCGTTCGGCCGAACCTGGGACATGAACGTCATCGAACGGGAGGTGCTGACGCCCAACGGCATCAAGTCGGAAAGGCCGCAACACTGGCCGGCCCCGGATGAATATGGCCGTTATGCGGTCATTTATATCGGCGAAGCGGCCCCCCCGGAAGCTCGATTCGGAGAGGACCGGGAGCAACTGCTCCGCTATGTCCGGGAGGGAGGTGTCATTATTTTGAGCGGTGGCGCCATCTACAACCTGACCGGAGCCAAACGAAACCTGAAAGCCGCCGCCGACTTGCTCGGATTCGATGATTGCCGGAAACTCGACCCGCTCCAATATCGGGGAGTTGAATTCAAAAGCGCGGAATTGCCGGGGCAAGCCGGCATTTCGAACATTACCTATGACTGGCAGCTTGGCTCGACGACAAGCATATCGGGCGGCGCTGACGCCGTGGTTGCGGCGCAATACCTTGGCGAGGAGACGCTCCCGGCTGTGACGGTGAACCGGATCGGAAAAGGGGCGGTTTGCTGGGTCGGGCCGATGCTGTTTCGCCTGAGCCAGCGGCACAAAAACCTGGGGGAAGCGGATGAAAACGGCGTTTTTGTCCTGAACCGCGGCGGCGAAAGCCTCAAAGCTCTGGCGCGGCTTTATGCGTATCTGTTCCGACTGGCGCCCCGGCTCGCGGTCCGGGAACCGGAACCGGAATCCACCTGGGGAACCATGCCGCTGGGAACCCCCGGTACATTGACTTATGACGGCCAATTTGCCGCCCGCCCTGAATTCAAGAAACCGGAGCCGCCGCGCCCGGCGTTCAAACTCAGTGAAAACGGGACGCCATTGGCTGAAATTGTGGCGCCGGACAAGGAAACCCGGAGGCTCGCCGATGAATTGAAATACCATCTGGACGCCATTACCGGCGGCGATTTTAAAATCGTCGGGGAGCATACTTCCGGCAAACCGGCAATAATTTTCACCGCCGACGGCCCGGAATCGGAAAAAGTGACTGCCGTTACCGGCGAAAACACGGTGACGCTGAGCGGCAACCGCGCCATGGCAATGTATTACCTGCTGGAAAAACTCGGATGCCGTTACCTGTGGCCCGGCAAGCTAGGCAAAGTGATTCCGCATGAACCAACCCTGTACGCGCCGCAATTGGCGCTGAACCGCGCGCCTGTTCTTTCCATGCGCCGAATCCGTACTGTTTCGCCGTCCGGCGAGCGTTCGCTGATCGGGTTGAGAAACTGCGGCATCACCGATGCCGAGGCGTTCGGCAAACGATATCGTTCCGCGTTAATCGACAATCCCGCCAACGCCGGCTTCTATGTCTGGCACGGGCAGAATTCGCACGAAGAATACCGATGGGGGCATGCCTTCGGCGATTATTACCGGAAATACGGCAAAACCCATCCCGACTATTTCGCCATGCAGCCGAACGGCAGCCGGAGCCAGGATACCTCGCCGGGCCGTCCCCGCCTCTGCAAGAGCAATCCGGCGCTGACGGCGCAGGCCGCCGCCGACTGCCTGGCGGCGTTCCGCAAAAACCCAAAGCTCCGGGCCGCCTCGATCGCGCTGAACGACGGCGGGCGCACCGACTTCTGCATGTGCGAAGGATGCCGGAAACTCGACCCGTCCAACGCGACCCCGGAAACCATCCGGTTTACCATCCATTCGGTTCTCAGCCCGGTCGAATACGTAGCCCTGACCGATCGGGTCCTCGCGTTCAGCAACCGCATCGCGGAACTTGTCCGTCAGGAAATGCCGGACCGGAAGCTGACCATGTACGCCTACGGCTACTGCGGCTCCCCGCCGGTCAAGGTGAAGCCGCATCCGGCGCTGGTTATTTTTTCCACCGCCATGAACTACACGGATGATTCCGAACGCAGCAAGGCGCTGAAAACGCTGGCGGCATGGAGTTCCTTCGATAATGAATTGTTCTGGCGCCCCAATGCGCTGTGGGGATTCTCCAAGGTGGTCGCGCCGCAGAATTACGCCCGCAGGATGTTCGAAGATACCGAACTGCTGAAAGCCAATAAACTCATCGGCACGGATTTTGACTGCAATGAACAGATGTGGAGCTGCAAGGGGCTGATCTATTACACCCTGTCCAAAGCGCTTTGGAACCCGGACCGCATGAGTTACGACGACATTGTCGCCGATTATTGCCGCAGCGGCTTCAAAGGGGCGGCGCCGGCCGTCATGGAATATTTCCGCCTGCTGGAGGAGGGATTCGACCGCGCTGCCGCTGCCGGAAGCGATTATTGCGAGGCTTTCGACGCAACGTTGATTTTACGTTTGAAGCAATGTCTGGAGGATGCCGCCGGGCTGGAACCCGACCCGGTCGTTCGGCAAAGAATCGACTTTCTGAAAACCGGCCTGACTGCCGGAGATTATCATCAGCGGATGTACGCCGCCCAGCAAAAGAAAGACGCGGCGGAGTTTTCGAAACTCCAGGAAGAATTCCGGGCGTTCGTCCAGCGCACGGCGGAGGAATCGCCCTTGGCGCTCTATCCGGGGCATATCGGATTCCGCACCCGCTATATCGGGAAATAATCCGGATTCGCATGAACGCTTTGCATTGCTCCGGGCGCGTCCGGAAACGGAAATGTGGAGCTTATCAGCTTTTGTCCATCAGAAAATATCAGAAAATATCAGAAAATATCAGAAATTGAGGTGATAATGAAAAAACTGGCAAGCATTTTAGCGGGAATAGGATTCTGTTTTTCCATTCAGGCGATGATCGAAGTCTCGGAATTCCGTCATGGCGAAACGGCATGCGTACAGGTGGAAAATGACTTTTACCGGATCGTTCTGGTTCCGGCGCACGGCGGGCGGATTTTTTCCTGGCACGACAAAGTTGCCGGGACTTCCCTGGCGGATGCCGCGATTCCTGCGGGCAGCGGCGAAAAATTAAGTTTCGGCGGTTTACTGGACGACCGCGGCGATTTCACCTATGCCCCGTATGATTGCCGGATCGATCGGCCGGACACCGGCACGGTGGCCGTTTCCATGTCGGCGTTTTCGGCAAAACAGCAGCTCAAAATCCGCAAAATCCTGACCTTCAAAGCCGGTTCTCCGGTGATCAACACCAAATACCGTTATGAAAACCATTCTTACGACAACATTGCCGGATTTGATCTGGGCATCCGCAATTTTTTCTATCCCTCCGGCGATGGCGTTTCCACGGCGGACCGCTATTATCTGCCGACCGCCTACACGTTGCGGCGGGTGATCGGATACGAATTGAAAAATGAATCCGATTCCAGCAAACCGGTGGAGTTCGGCGACAAACTGATCACCAGCCTGAACGCCCCCTGGAACGGCTTTCTGAATCTGCCCGGACGGAACGGCCTGGCCGTCAGCCACGAGGACGACTTTTATGCGGGATTCTATATCTGGAAAGGGCTGATCAAATACCCGACTTATGAATGGACATACCAGACCCTTCCGGCCGGGCATGCCCGCGAAACGGAATTCAATCTGATCCAGGTGAATGATTTCGACAACCTTGCGCTGGCTTCCGCCGGCTTGCTGGCCTCGACCCGCGTCAAACTGGACGGCAATACGCTTGACCTGCTCTCGACCGCCAAACTGCTTGAGGATCGCGAGGACGTTACGCTGCGCATTTCCTGCCGCGCCTTAAACGGCAAATGGACAGTCCCCGATACCACCCACGCCCTTGGTAACTTGAAAAAATATCAAAACAAATCCGCCGAAACACGGTTTACGCTTCCCGGCGCCGGGCTTTATGAAATCCGCCAGGAACTGCTGGCAGGCAACAGCCTCCTCGGCAAATGGCAGGAAACCGTTCCTGCCGGCGGTTTCACGACTTTACCGGTTTACCCCAAGGAAGCCAGGAAACCCGGCGCAAGTTTCCCCATTCCGGGCTGGCAGGCGCCTCCCGCCCCGCGGATGGACTTGAACAAAGATGACGAAGCACGCGGGTTCGCGGTCCTGAAGCCGCTGCTGGATAATCACTACCGCAGGTATGAAGCGCTGGAGATTGCCGTCGCCGCCAATGAATTCGAGTCCCGTGAACTGATCGTAGTCCCGTTGACCTATTCCGGCAAAGTCAACATTTCGCTCCATAACCCGGAGCAGGTTCCCGCCCGGCTCCGGGTGCAGCACGACCAGATTCTCGATTCCAGATGGTTTGGCGGCGCCAGGCCGTACCGCGCCCGGATGCTGTTCGACCGGAACCATTTCGAGTTGAGCGAAAATATCTCCGTCTGGCTTACCGTCGGCAGCCGGGAAAAAATGAAGAGCGGCACGCATGGATTCGAAATCCGGATCGAAGGTTCTTCCGGGGCTCCCGCCGTCATTCCGGTGAAGCTGAAGATCCATGACGTCGTCCTGCCACGGCGGAAACTGGTCAACCTGGAGGCGGAAGGCTATCCCATGAGCTATCCCTGTCATGAAAATCCGCAAATTTTGAAAGAATGGTATCGGAACATGGCGGAACACGGAATTGATTTCTTTCAGTTCAGCGGGCGCATGAAACCGGGCGTCCTGAACGTTCAGGAACTTGATCATTATATAGACCATGCGCTGGCGGCGGGGCTTGTCATTTTCAAGGCGGCGCGCTACGATATCAGCAAACCGTCTCCGACGGAACAGCGGAACTGGCACGCCCTGTCCGCATACCTCCGCGCCAAGGGATACCAGGATAAGGATATTTTCGTCAAGATCCTCGATGAACAGCCGCTTGATAAATTCCCGGCCATGGCCGCTACGGCAGAATGGCTGAAAGCGTCCGGGTTCCGTCCTTTCAGCACGTTTCACAACCTGCTGGACAAGCCGGAGAAAATGAAGGTGCTGAACGGCATGTTCGATATGTTCCAAGGGGGCTTCACCACCCGTGCCGACGCGGCAGCGCGGTTCAAGGACGGCTCGCTCAAACAGGACGATGTCCTGCTGCTCTATACCGGAACCGGAGCATCGCCGCGCTCTTATGGCGAAATGCTTTTCTGGGGGATTCAAACCGCCGCCCTTGAGCACGACATGTTTCACAACCATGAATACATGCGGGGCGGCAATGCCCGCCTGGGCGCCAATATAATCATGGTGGGGGATGATCATTTGCCGGTTGATTCCGCCGCGTTTGAGGGGTTGCGTGACGGCATGGATGTAGCGAACCTCGCCGCCATGTACCGCCAACAGCGGAAACTCCTGTCGAATCAAGATCTTCAGGAGAAGTTCGACCAGCGATTCCAAAGGATATTCGATGGGCCGGAGGCTATTTTCAAGTTGCACTTCATTCAGGATGCGGGCGTTCTCCACGAACGGCTTGCCCCGGTCACGTTCGAACAATACGAAACCGGGCGGCTGCAGCTGCTCGCCCTGCTGGATGAATTCAAACATGCGATCCGCGGTTCCCTCGATAAACATGTTCTGATTGCCTGGAACGATAAAAAAATCCTTGAACCGGGAAAGACTTTTGCCATTACCGCCGTCAGGCCGGAGGAAAAAGAGGCGGCGGAATTTTTCCGAAACACTCTGTCCGAACGCCTGGGCATCGCCCCCGGAAGAATGGCGGAAGGAGAACCCGGAATCACGATTGTGTTCAAACTGGAAGAAACCCCGTTCAGTTATCAAATCAAAGAAGAAAACGGACAGATCATTCTGAGTGCCGCTTCGGCTGATCATTTAAAACTGGCGGCCGGCAATTGGATCAATACACTGGAAACCCGGGAGCCACAGAAGCAGGGGCAGGGCTCCAAGTAATGCGAATAACATTCTTGGCGTGTTACGAGATCGTCCTCCATGCGTTATCGGCAAAGCGATTTCGTCATGACGATGCCCTCGGTGTCTTCGAGTACTACCAGTATCTTCGGTGACGGCAATGCGTTGAGCGTGCCGGGCTGGAGCGTGCGTATTGCCGGATAGCCCGGGGGGTGGTTGCCGCTGTAACCGTTGATTACCGGTCGATCGGTTTTGAGCCCAAGCCACATTGCGTCGAGATCGGTGTGATAAGGTATTTTTTCGCCGTTATTGATCAGCAACAGCGGCTCGCGTCCGGGCGGTACGGCCTGTTCGAGTTTTGCCATCCGGTGTCTTTCCGCTGTCGCATCCCACTTGATGTAGCCAACTCCGGCGAACTCGAAAACGATGATCAGCAGGAGTATTTGCTGCCACCTGGACGGCAGCAGGTCAAAAAGATATGCAGCCGCAAAGCCGTAGATCACCAGCAGCACCAGTATCACCCGCGGCACGATTCGGATCGCGGGCGCCCCCGGGATAACCTCGAAAACCACTCGCCACAGCCAGGGGGCAGTCCAGTTGAGGCTCAGCAGGAGCAGCGCCACCGCGGTTGCCCCCAGGCAACGGTAATAAACCGAACATCGTCCCATCCGAAAAATAGCATACCATACCAGCAGCAGAGTGACGATGCCGATTCCCATCCGTGCGTTGACGGTTTTTGCCATGGAAGCGGGCAGCACTGTTTTGTAGAAATACCCGGCGGTGTTCAGGAAAGTGGTGATGGAGGGAAATTCGATTGCCGTAAACGGTCGGTTGCCCGAAAACATCTGCGCCGCCGCCTGGTAATGCATTGCCCCCGGCAAAATCAGGAGTACCGCCGCTCCTCCTCCCAGCGCAAGTACCAGCCAGTTATTGCGGCAGTAATTTAAAATATCCTGCCTTCCCTGCCTTGTCAGGAGTAGCGCCATGACGAAAATCCCCGATCCGAGAGCGGTAAAAAAGAAAATATAAAATCCTGCGTAAAACAGTCCTACTCCGCATGCCGCTACCGCGGAAATCCATCCCGCGCGCTTCCACCGATTCACTTTGCCGTTGCGGAAACTCTCGACCAGGCATCCCCAGAACAGCGGGATATAGAACGTTCCTGCGGTCTGGATATGTCCCATTGCGTAATTACGCGGCGGCGAAAAAGCGAAGAAAAATGCGCCAACTGCCGCCCCGAGCGCGCCGAACCGGCAAACTTTATACAACAACCAGTACATCGTGCCGAAATTGAGCAAATAAAGTATGAGATAAAGCCCGCGTAGCGAAGCGAATTCGTCGAGTCCGAGAGCACGTCCAAGCCAGTACGCAGGCGCGATGCCGAGCAGGATATCGGAGTACGCCATAGTATTGGCGGCCGGGAAGAAAAAAGGCGCATCCCAGAGGCTTTGTTGGAGTTCGCCCCCGCTGAGCCACCGCCAGCCATGCTCGAGAAAATACAAATTGAGCCGACCATCCCCGCGATCGCCCGGAACCAGTTGCTCGCCATGAAGCCACATCGGCAAAAAGCTCATGGTCAACCCGAGAAGCGCCAGTAATGGCGCCGGGTATCGGTTGATCCATTGAAATGGCAGGTTAATGAAAGACTTCATATTTCCTTATTCCTGATAACAGGTGTCATTTTGATCCGTTTTTACGAATCGAACAATTATAAATCATTTTTTTCAATCACCATGCAACAATCTTCCCCCATGTTGCAGCAAGTCTTTCAACAAGCGCCGAAGAACCATCTTTTCCTGGCGGCAGTTCCAGTTGAATGTGTATCAGGCCTAAATATAATTTCCCGCATGGTTATTTCAATGCCACTCAACCCGAAAATCCGATAAATAAAGTTTTTTAACCGACCCGGGGGGCGAGGTATCAGAGCCTGTCGGCATCCTTTATGCGCCTCGTTGACCGGCGGATTATGAACATGGATTCCAAATACAAGTGCAACACCTTAAATGCTTGAAAAGGCTGATCAGAAGTGATATTTTTGAACCAGCTTGCAGGCAAACAACAAACGAGGTGTGGTATGAGTTCAACGTACCATCATCTGATGATAGCCGATAGATACACTATTTGCTCAATGTAAAAAACAAGTACAATCAACGACAAATAGCCGAGGTTTTAAGAGTTCACGTTTCCACAAGCAGTCCCGGTTATCGTTTCTCTTTTGCATAAAGACAAGCCGGAGAGCATCGCGAGATTTGCCGCAAACCATTGAAAATGACTGCTGCTGCAATCAATTTAGTGGTCAGATTATTGCGACAGTAATGGTGCCCAAAGCAAATCTCGGGACGACTGCGGCGAACAAATGAACTCAATATCAGCAAAGAAACCATTTATAAGTTCATACGGAAAGATTGCCATGCAGGAGGAAAACTTTATCGACATCTCCGGCATCCCGGCGAATACCGCAAGCGGAGGTTCGGTAAGAAGGTTTGCATCATAGATCGAATATCGATTTCAGCGTCCTCCTGAAGCTTCTGAGAGAAGCCGCATTGGCGATTGGGAAACCGATACGGTTTTGCAGTACAGGTTCAGAAGTATTTAAGGTTAAGATTGCAAATTGGAATAAGGCCGTTACTGCTTCATTACTTCAACAATGGTGATTGTTCAGGAACGCGGTTAGCAAAAGAAAAACTCCCGAGCGGTGATGCCGTCCGGGAGTTTTTTGATAGGATCGGAAACCGGATGATCACCCTTTCAGGTTTTCAAGGGATTCCTTGATCAGAAGCTTGTCGGTATCCTGGCGCGGAGCGCCGCCTTCGACCGGCAGCACTTCATAGCCGCCGCGGTCAAAGCATTCTTCCAACGGAATATATCCGCATTCGCCCATTGCCAGCACCACCGGCCAGGTGGTCGGGTAGGGGGAACCTCCGCGGATCGCTTTGCCGATTTCCATGAACGCTTCGCCGGGGAGCGACGTAATCGCCAGCTCTTTGCCGAATTTCAATGAAATCATCTCGAAGTCACGCTTCTTGCCGGAACAGTTGCCTTTGTAGGCGATCATCTGTTCGGCGAAGAAACGGGCTACCGGGCCGTCGCCGGTGGCAAGCCCTTCGCTGGTCATATCGCCGCCCTTGCCGGGATCGAACGGCTTGGCGAGAACTTCTTCCGCCGCCTTGACTTCCGCATCGGTGATGTCCCGGAACGGAATGGTGACGGTACGCAGTGCCGCGCCGAGCGATTCCGGCTTGAACGGGGCAAGCTTGCCCAGGTTGGCGGCGATGATCTCGCCGTAACCGTAACCGATCCGGACCGCTTCCGCATAGCTGGCCTGCCCATCGGCGCTGGCGATATCAAAATGATTGATATTGCCCTGGCAGTCAACCAGCGTATAGACCGGCACGTCATAGGACAGCGCCATCTGGA
>DHTZ01000016.1:0-57052 GCA_002408885.1 Lentisphaeria bacterium UBA5247
GTGCATTTAACCTGACAAAAAGAATAGAGTGCATTTAGTCTGACAGAATAAAGTTTTGCAGATCAATATTCTTCTGATATGATGAGAAAGCCAAAGCTTGTTTCATCCCTCCCCCGGGGGAGGAGCGTTTAGTCTGACAAATGCGATGGCGTAACCTTAATGGCAAGGTCACGAGCAGCCGGACAGCTTATTTCAGGGTAAGTCCCTATTTTGGTCCAAGCCAGCTTGCCACTGCTCCGTTTGAGATGATACCAGGTAAATCGCATTTCCCCCACGCGCAGGATCAAGATTTAACCGCCTCATCCCTGTAATTCCCCTCGCCAAGCCTCTTGATGCTGTCCGCGCCGAGCTTAACTGTCTCCATATCACCCTCCGGTTTTATAACTTTTTTATAACCACTTAAGGCAATACAGCAAAAATCGGCAAAATCAAACATCGATCAACATCACAGGATTGGTAAAATTCACCTCAGGCAAGCAAAAAAATGGTGCTCCCTGCAGGATTCGAACCTGCGACCCAGTGATTAAGAGTCACTTGCTCTACCGACTGAGCTAAGGAAGCACTTTGTTGTTTTTCAACAGGATTTAAATATACTGGCGGAACCAGAGTTTTCAAGTTGAAAAATAAAATTTTTGCCGGAAATCTGCTGTCATTGGAAATTTTCAGGCTCGAAACCGCTGCAATCTTCGCGGGAATCGGTTTGATTTCCGACTGAACCGGACTTATATTCCATAGAGAAACGCTGCCCGCTCGCAAAGCGGAACTTCGGTTTCACCCTGCGGGCGACCAGCGCTGTCCGCGCGCTGGACTGCGTGCGGCAACGTGCCGCCGCGAAAAATTAACTTTCCAATAAGGCGGGTTTTTATGAAAAAACAGACCGGGACTCCGAAACGCTGCCCCTGGTGCGGCGACGATCCGTTGTATGTGCGTTATCACGATGAAGAATGGGGGCGCGAGGTAAACGACGACGCCAAAATGTTTGAATTCCTGATCCTCGAAGGCGCTCAGGCGGGGTTGAGCTGGTACACGATCCTGAAACGGCGCGACGGATACCGCAAGGCTTTTGCCGGTTTCGATCCCGTCAAGGTCGCCGCGTTTACCGAGAAAGATGTTGAGCGCCTGATGCTCGATACCGGCATCATCCGCAACCGCGCCAAAATCACCTCCGCCATTGGCAATGCCCGTTTATTTCTTGAAATCCAGAAAGAATTCGGCAGTTTCTGCCAATACCTGAAGACATTTCTGCCGGACGGGAAAATCATCGTCAACCATTGGAAAACGCTGGCTGAAGTTCCCGCCGTCAGCGAGGTTTCCGACTCGATCAGCCGGGATATGAAAAAGCGCGGATTCAAATTTTTCGGTTCGACCATCTGTTATTCGCATTTACAGGCCTGCGGCTATATCAATGACCATCTGGCGGATTGTTCGTTCCGTTGACGGGTTCCGGGTGCGAAAGCATTTGCGCAAAAAATCTTTTCATTTGTCTCTTGACATATTCGATTCCAGCGGTAAATTAATATTGTAAACGTTTACGCTAAATCAGGTGTTTTGATATGCTGGACTCTCATCGTCGGATTACCATTACGGAGTTTGCGGAAATTTTAGGCACTTCCACGGCTACGGTTTCGCGCGCTTTCAGTGACAAAGGACGCATCAGCAGCAAAACCAGGCAGCGTATCCTGCAGAAAGCCGCCGAACTCGGCTACCGCCCGAATATCCATGCCCGCAACCTCACCGCACGCCACAGCGACACCATCGCTCTGTTTTACCCGGAGCTGCGGGGCGAGGAGCCGGATTATTTTCTTTCGGAAATCATGCTCGGCATCAACCGCAACCTGATCCCGCTCAAAAAGACCCTCCAGATTCATCCGTTCGAGCGCAACGCGATCCCGGACGAAATGGGGCGCTACATAGACCTTCTGCTCAACGGCAGTTTCGCGGGCATCATCGTGCTGGGCGAAACCGTCGGTTCCAAAACACTGGTGAATGCCGCCCGTCACAACGGCATCCCCTGCATCGGCATCGGCCCCGCCCCCGCGCCGCCGACCAACTCGCTGTGGTTTGACAACGAGGCCGGGGCGTTCCTGGCAGGCAAATATTACCGCGACACGGGGCGCCGGCATCCGGTTTACATCGCCGGGTTCGCCGACGCCACCAAGGAAAACGGATTCCGCGAGGGATATGCCGGTAAAGTCAACATTCTGGAAGGCGGGCACAGTTTCCGCCACGGGGCGCTGGCTTACGAGCGACTGGTCCGGGAGTTCCCCGAGACCGACTGCGTGCTGTGCGCCAACGACGTGCTGGCGATCGGTTTCATGAAGGCCGCGTTCGACAACGGCCGGCGGATTCCCGCGGATCTGGCGGTAATCGGTTATGACGATATTCACCCGGCGCGCTATGTGAACCCGGCGCTGTCGTCGGTGACGCTGAATTTGTATGACCTCGGGGTCAAATCGGTGCAAATGCTCGGACAGTTGCTTTTCGGGGAAAAAGAAGTCCCGTCGGAAAGCATCCAGTGCGATTTAATTTTAAGACAATCAAGTTAACAAATGAACAAGGGCAAAGCAATGAAACCATCGTTATTGGTATTGGCCGCCGGCATGGGCAGCCGCTACGGCGGGCTCAAGCAGTTGGACCAGGTGGGGCCGAACGGCGAAACCATCATCGATTATTCGGTCTATGATGCGATTCGCGCGGGCTTCGGCAAAGTGGTGTTCGTCATCCGCCATGAATTCGAAAAGGAATTCAAAGAGGCGGTCGGCAGCCGCTACGAAGGCAAGGTCGAAGTGGCCTACGCCTTTCAGGACCTGCATGACCTGCCGGCGGGCTTTTCCGTGCCGGAAGGGCGCGTCAAGCCCTGGGGCACCGGGCACGCCGTGCGCGCCGCCCGCAACGTGATCAACGAACCGTTTGCCATGATCAACGGCGACGACCTTTACGGGCCGAACGGCTACCGGATTCTGGGCGAATATCTGCAGACAGTCAAGGACGGAGCCAAGGCGTCCTACGCCATGTGCGGTTTCCTGCTCCGCAACTGTCTGTCGGAAAACGGCAGCGTGTCGCGCGGCATCTGCGAAGTGGATGCTTCCGGCAAACTGGTTTCGGTGGTGGAAAATACCAAAATCGAAAAAACGGCCGGCGGCGTCGTCAGTCACATGGAGGACGGTTCCGACGTCCGCCTGACCGGAGAAGAAGTCGCTTCCCTGAACCTGTGGGGATTCACCCCGTCCCTGTTCGACAATCTGGAAAGCCTGTTCGTCGATTTCCTGAAAGCCCACGGGCAGAAGGAAAAATCTGAATTCTACATCCCGTTCGTGGTGGATGAACTGATCAAGGCGGGCAAAGCCGACGTCAAGGTCATGACCAGCCCCGACACCTGGATGGGGATTACCTACCGCGAAGACAAAGAGGGCCTCATGGCCAATATCCGCCAGTTGATCAAAGACGGCGTTTATCCCGAAAAATTATTTTAATTGCAAAGGAAGCGATCAAACATGGCTCACGACATTGCCGGAGTTTTCGATAAATTCGCCATTTACGGCGATTTCATCAGTGCCGCCCCCTATGGCTCGGGACACATCAACGACACGTACAAGGTCGTGTCCGACCAGGCGGGGACCATCGTTCACTATATTTTTCAGCGCATCAACACCAACATCTTCAAAGAACCGGTCGGCCTGATGGACAACATCCGGCGCGTGACCTCCCACATCTGCGCCAGGGCGCGCGGGCGCAAGGACGCCTCGCGGCAGTCCCTCTGTATCGTACAGGGCAAGGACCTGAAGCCGTTTGTGGTGGATGCCGACGGCAATTACTGGCGCGGTTATCTGTTCATCGAAAAGGCGCAGACCTACGATGTGATCAAGAACGCGGAACAGGCTTTTGAAGTGGCGCGTTCATTCGGCAATTTCCAGAAAGAGCTGGTGGATATCCCCGGCGGCCGCCTGTTTGAAACAATTCCCGATTTCCACAACACCCCGAAGCGCCTCGAAGCCCTCGAAGCCGCGATCAAGGCGGATATGAAAGGTCGCGTGAAGGATGTGGCCGCCGAAATCGATTTCGTCATGAGCCGCCGCGGCGAAGTGTCGAAACTGGTCGACCTGAACGCCGCCGGGCAGATTCCCGAGCGCATCACCCACAACGACACCAAGCTCAACAACGTGATGATTGACGACGCCTCCGGCAACGGCATCTGCGTGATCGACCTCGATACCGTCATGCCCGGCCTCGTCCACTACGACTTCGGCGACATGGTCCGCACCAGCACCAGCCCGAGCATGGAGGATGAAAAGGACCTCTCCAGGGTCTACATGCAGTTCAATATGTTCGAAGCGCTGCTGCGCGGTTACCTGGAATCCGCGGGCAACTTTCTGAACCCGGTGGAACGCGAAAACCTGCCGTTCAGCGGCAAGCTGATCACCCTCGAAATCGGCATTCGCTTCCTGACCGACTATCTCTCCGGCGACGTCTATTTCAAAATCCACCGCCCCGAACACAACCTCGACCGCTGCCGGACCCAATTCAAACTGGTTTCGTCCATCGAAGAGCAGATGCCGCAGATGATGGCGCTGCTGAACAGCATTCAATAACAAGGAGTCCTGCAATGAGAGTATTGATTACCGGCGGAGCCGGATTTATCGGAAGCCACCTGGTGGAGCATTTTCAGGGCAAGGCCGAAGTCCGGGTGCTTGACAACCTGCGCTCGGGACACCGCCGCAACCTCGACGGTTTCGACGTGGAATTCATCGAAGGCGACATCTGCGACCGCGCCGCCGTGCGCAAAGCGATGGCGGGCGTGGACTACGTGTTCCACCTGGCAGCGATGATCAGCGTGCCCGAATCGATGTTCAAACCGATCGAATGCGCCGAAATCAACGTTACCGGCATGCTGATCGTGCTCGAAGAAGCCGCCGCCGCGGGCGTGAAGAAACTCTGTTTCAGCACCAGCGCCGCCATCTACGGCGACAACCCGGTCATGCCCAAACGCGAGGAAATGTTCCCCGAGCCGAAAAGCCCCTACGCCATCACCAAACTCGACGGCGAATACTACTGCGGCATGTTCACCCGCGAAAGCAAGCTCCAGACCGCCTGTCTGCGTTATTTCAACGTATTCGGCCCGCGCCAGGACCCGAAGAGCGCCTATGCGGCGGCGATTCCGATCTTCACCTCCAAGGCGGTGGGCAACGAAGACATCACCATTTTCGGTGACGGCGAACAGACCCGCGACTTCATTTACGTGAAAGACGTGGTGGCGGCGAACGTCTACATGGCCACCCACGAATACACCGGCGTGTACAACGTGGCCTACGGTGGCCGGATATCCGTCAACGACCTGATCAACAAGATCAAGGCCGAAACCAATTCCCATTCCAAGCTCGTTTACCTGCCCGAGCGCCCCGGGGATGTCAAACACTCCCTGGCCGCGATCGACAAGCTGAACGCCACCGGTTTCAAACCTTCCAGCGATTTCGACGCCGGGCTGGCCGCTACGATCGCTTATTTCAAAAATCTTAAAAAATAAAAAGGAGAATATCATGGAAGTAATCATCAGACCCACAGCCGAATCCGCCGTCAAACTGACCGCCCGGCTCATCGCCGACGCCATGAACGCCAAACCCACCACCACCCTGGGACTGGCCACCGGCCGCACCATGGAAGCGCTTTACGGCGAACTCAGCCGCATGCACCGCGAAGAAGGCCTCGATTTCTCGCTGGCCAAAACCTTCAACCTTGACGAATACATCGGCCTGCCCGCCGAAAACGTCAACTCCTACCGCTACTACATGAACCGCCACCTGTTCAACAACATCAATATCGACAAACGCAACACCAATCTGCCCAACGGCATGGCCGCGGACGACAAGGCCGAAGGCGCGCGTTATGAAGAAGCGATTCTCCACGCGGGCGGCATCGATATCCAGCTCCTCGGCATCGGCCGCGACGGCCACATCGGGTTCAACGAGCCGCTTTCGTCACTGGCCAGCCGCACCCGCGCCAAGGCCCTGACCCCGGAAACCTATGAGCAGAATTCGCCGCTTTTCGATAATCCGGCCGATATGCCGAAGCGCGCATTCACCATGGGCGTGGGCACCATCATGGATGCCCGCCGTGTCCTGATGCTGGTCACCGGCGCGGAAAAAGCCGAAATCTTCGCCAAGGCCGTAGAAGGCCCGGTGACTTCGATGATCAGCGCCACCGCGCTTCAGTATCATCAGAATGTCGTGGCGATTTGCGACGAAGCCGCCGCCAAGCTGCTGACCGGCCGCGGATACTACGATTTCATTTTCCAGAACGAGCCCGAGTGGGAACCCTACCGCTGATTAAAGATCAGGCCCCGCCCCGATCGTTTCCCGTCCGGAACTCCCTCCGGGCGGGTTTTTTGTTGAAGGATGCAAGTGCGGTTTGACAATCGTTCCGGGAGTGGTATAGTTTTTTATGGAAAATCAAGGAAAACCGTATGATTTCAAAGACTGTACTGTACGGCAGATCATAAGCAGTCATTTGGCTTCGGCCGGGGAGCTGGAGGATGTGGACGATTTTACCCTTGAGCGGCATTTGCATCGCGAAATGCTCTATGTGGTGCGGGGGGAAAACGACACGCTGCTGGATGGCAAGGTCTATCATCTGGCGCCGGGAACGCTGCTTTTGATCGACCGGTGGGAATCCCACAGTTATCTGTACCGCAAAAGAGATCATGACCTGCTGCATTTGTGGTTTTTTCTGGGATCGGACAATGAACTGAAGTTTTCGCTGATGCATATCGATGCGCAGGGTCATTGCCGGAATACCGGTTACAGCAATAAATTCGGCCGGGAATACAGCGTGATCCTGTCGGACCGCTGGGACCGGATGAAAAAGCTGAAAACGTACGACGAGGAGTCCGTCGGTTATCTTTTCCGGTCGGTCGTCAATCTGCTGCTGGAAGAATTGATGATCCAGGATTTCAAACTGCAGCAGCAGCCCCGGACCAGAAATTCCGTTGATTTGGCCGAAGTGGTCAGCAATCATATTATGCGGGCCAACGGGCGGAACTGTTCGCTAATGGAGCTGGAAAGGCTGACCGGTTTCAACCGTTTTTACCTGGCGCATGTTTTCCGGCAGCGCTCGGGCAAGTCGGTGGGCGCATTGATCAACGAGTGCCGCATCCAGTTTACCGCCGAGGCCTATTCTCAGGGAATGCCGCAAAAAAATATTGGCATGGAGCTGGGATTTTCATCGCCGGCGGCGTTCAGCAAATGGCAGCGTAATCACAAGGCGGCCATCGACGCTATCTGCCGGCGGCTGCGCATGGCAAATGAGAAACCCGGTCAATTGAGTTCGTCAAAGATAAAAGCGTAACGGCCGGGCTGGGTGATAACGTCGCTCAGGGCGGGGATGACTTTCGCGGTTTTGACATGTCCGCCGAGGTATCCGACATTGGCGGAGTTCTGGTGATTTCCGACGCCGCTGGTGACGAGCTTCGGCAAAACGTCGCCCCAGATCACGAATCCGGGATTGTCGCGCCCTATCCGCGAGCGCCCGAAGTTGCCGCGCGAATCCCCCTGGATATTCCAATAGGTGGCCGCCGCCGGGCTGCCGCTGGTACGGACGGACCATATCCAAAGGTAACTGGAGGTGATTTTCGTCACGGCGTCCCAGGAATCGTTGCAATTCAGGGCATCGCTGGGGCATTTATAATAATTGTCGCGGATTTCCGGGGTTATGTCGGCGGCGGCGCACGCGGCTCCGAGGTAGCCGCCGGTAATCAGCAGTTCGGGTTTGCCGGGCGAGCGGTTTCCCGCTCCGCCGAAATTGTTGCCGCCGTCTTCCACCTTGCCGTACAGATAGACCGCACTGTATGACAGGAAGCCCTGATTGTCCTGGGCATACAGGCTGTCCGCCAGAAGGATCTGTTTCAGCTTGGACATACAGCTGGCGATGCGGGCGCGTTCACGGGCGGAATTCAGGGCCGGCAGCAGCATGGCGGCCAAGATGGCGATGATGGCGATCACCACGAGGAGCTCAATGAGGGTAAATTGATTTTTTTCCATATGGTCCGTTCCTTGAATTGTTGCAGAGGTTCCGTTATTATTCCCCGGTGGTTACAATGAAATATTTAAAGGTATCCGGTTCGATTTTCAGCTCGAGACCTGCCGGCACGATACGGAATTCCGGGCAGGACCCCAGGGGGTGTCCTTTTTCGTCCTGCGGAATGACCTGCCGGACGGATTTTATATTTTTCAGGGTGATGGTTTCCGGTTTTACCGGGTACTGGGGGATCAGTTCGATGCCATTGTCTTTCCGGCGCCACATGTAGGCGCCGGCAGCGGTCAGGGACGGGAATTCCGTGCGGCTGCCGCGTCCGTCGGCATAGGAGTACAGCGGAGTCCGGGCATAATCGGTCCGGGAGGTACCGGCTGAGTATTCCAGGATTCTGCCGTCGAGGAAGGCGGCATAACCGTTGGGCGGCAGTATCAATCCGGCGCCGTTGAAATCGATCGTCCATGATTTCTGCTGATGACGGTTGACCCAGGTTTCAAGGCCGTTGGCATATTTGACATAGACCATGTTGTTGGCGGTGATGTCCCGCCGTACCGCGTCGGAGGTGTCGTGCAGGACGCCCCGGTCGTCGGCATAGCGGATTACCGCCGGCGGCTGCCCCGCGTAAAGCTCCTGCAATGCCCGCATCATGAAGTAGCATTTGGCGAGATTGCCGTGCTCCGGGAAACAGTCCGGCGCGCCCTGCATCATGGACGGAGCACCGTCCCGCGGCACCAGGCTCCCCATGTTGCCGAAAATGATCGTCGAAGCAAGCCAGTAGTCAATGCTCCATTGTTTCCAGGTGACCAATTCGTAACCGATATCATTCTGGCGGGTATGCAGCTGCGACAGCTGGAAGTTGACGATCAACGGGTTGTCGGGGCGGTTGCTCTGCGCATAGTTCATGTCGGAGTAGCCCGCCCAGAAGTAATGACTGGTGCCCTCGCTCCAGACCGGACCCTTGTACAGGTTTCGGTTCACTTCGAGCAGCAGCATATACGCATAAAGAACCTCGGTCAGCTTGCCGGCGCCCGGCACCCCGGCCTCGAAGTCGACATGTCCCCACGGAGGCGTATTGGTGATCTCGTCCGAATATACACCGTCCCAGCCGAATTTTTCCCGGAATCCGGGAATGAAATCGACGGCGTGCTGGATTTGCACATAAGGACGCGCAAGGTAATTGTTGTAGTACCAGCGCTGATGCGGACGGTAAGCATAATCCAGCGCGATTTTGGTGACATCGTATTGCGGGGCAAGGCCGTGCAGCAGCTGTTCATCTCCATAGGGGGCCACCTTATGACCCAGCGCCTGGATGCCCTTTACCATTTTGATCAGGGTTTCGTCGCCAAGGCCCGCGTAAGTGTCGCTGCTGCGGCCGAAACGGTTGTTTTCCAGAGGCGTGCGAAAGACTTCACTGTGATAACGGATAAACATATCGTCCATGCCGTAAGCCTTGAGCCTGGTCCAGAACGCGACTTCATCTTCCGCGGCCTTCGGTTCGGTCAGGAAGTTGGGACGGCTGCAGTAGATGCGACGTGCGGTTTCCGCCATATACGGGGATTTGGGGTTGGCAAGCGAGGGAAGCACCTCGTCGAAGTCGTCCGAAACGGTGATGAATATCCGGTCGTAAAGGCAGTTGCGGGTACCGTCCGACAGTTTCCGGTAGTCGCTGCCGCCGGTAATCCGGACATGATCGCCGTCGATCCGGGCCGGCCCCACGAAATGGCGCTGGTCGGGGCCGTCGTCAAAAACACCGCACCCATTGCTCGTATACCAATCGACGATGCCGGTCACAAATACGCCGTTTGCCGACATGACATAAGGAACGGCCCACCGGTAATCCCAGAGGGAACCAGTTTGGCGCTTGGCGTATTTTCGGTTATGCCGAATTCAAAGCGCTCAATCGTCCGGTCCGTACTCGAAGCCGTGATAATGAGGCTTTTCTGCTTGAGCTCGAATGCCATGGCGTAAGTCACGGACTGATTGCCGCTGCTGCGGCGCCAGACCGTTGTCAGGACATCGTCCCGCAGGTCGCAATTGAGAAGTTCGGCTTTAACGCCGGGGGTGTCGGGTTTTATGGAGACGCCGTTTACGTCCGCCACCACTCCGCCATTGCCGGTGACCTGGAACTCGGTTCCGTTATCGAGGCGGATTGCGAGGTCGCTCAGGGTTCCGGTCCGCGGCGTATAGAGGTAGCTGAGTTGTTTGTCGCCGTCCCGGTAAGTAAATTCGTAGCATTCCGCGTTTTTACGGACCTGACGGGAAATATCGGGATTCTTTACCGCGGGCAGGATGGTGTCGGGCGTGGTCGGCCGCGGATAATGCTTGCGCCAATGCAGAGGCAGCTGCGCCAGATATTTTTTGGCAATGGCAAATTCGTCAAAATAAATGGTTTGCGGCCGCCCTGCTTCCGCGCCGGGAACCGGTTTTATCGTGATTTCCAGTTTGTTCAGTTTCCACGGCGGTTTGCCGGAGGGACGCTTGGCCGTAAGCGCCGTCCCCCAGAAACTCAATCTGTGCCATTGATGCCCGCCGCCGACAATCTCGATCCTGCTCGAAATATTATCTGCGGAAGTAAAATCCGCCACAAAAAAACCGTGGAAAAGTGCCGGTCCGTTGACCCAGAATTCAATGAAATCATTTTCCGGGAATACCAGCGGCGGATCAAGCGAAATATCGATCTGCCCCGGGAAATCCAGATCGTTTACCGCAAACGACAGTTTGGCGACCCGGTCCTCCCATAACTGGTAGTCGCCGGACAATTCCAGCCGGGCTCCGGATACATTCTGGGTTTGCAGACTCCATTTGGTCAGGTCCTGATCGTTCATCCGGATACTGTCCGGGCGGCGCTTGATTTTGTTTTCGGTTATTTCAACCGGCTTGGTCATCCACAGCGGTTTGTCCTCGGCGCTAAGGCAAATGCAGACCATCATCAGGGGCAGGGTCAATATGAATAATTTATGCATGGTTCAGTTTCCTTTTTGTGCGATTTATTGCTTTTATAATAAATATATCTGAATCCAGCAGAAAAATCCATTGTTGTATTTTGCGAAAAAATGTCCATTCTTGCTTTTGAATAAAATACCGCCGCGTGCAAGCCCCCCATGAAACGCAAGGATAATGTCGCCGAATACAAGGTTTCCCCGCCAACACGGGAGTCCGTGAAAAGAAGGCGCGATTCTGCTGTAGTATTTTAATTTTTCCTTACTTGAACGCTCGTTTTGTAAGCGTGGGATTATTACGGATGGTGAATTGATATTGATCGGGGAAATGAGATATTTATCATGAGCTACATGAGAAATCTGAGTCCGCAAAGGATGTTTTTGGCTATCGCAAAAAAACGAAAGCCTTCACATTATATCGCGGGACCTTGAAAATGCAATTGTTTTTGAGTAAATTTCATTCGTATCGTTCAGCGTGGAATTCCCTGAATGGAGCAAATTCAGATAATTGCCCGGACCGCGGCGCTTGCGGCAATCGTCAAGACCGTCGTGCAGATGCTGATCAGGCGGCCGGCGACATCCAGCCCCATACGGGCGCTGATGTGGACCATGACCGCACGGATGTGGCGAATGTTGTCTTCGGCACGTTTGCGATCCGTTTCGGTTGCGCCGTTCAGAAATTGATAGTATTGCTCGGCGAATTGCAGCGAAAGCGCCTGTAAATCGGCGGTGTATTCCTCCTTGGCGGAAGACAGCAGACCGGATAATTCAGTTTTCACCTGCGCGATGAAATGTTCCTTTGATATCACCTGTTCCATCATTTCACCAACTCCATTTGGTTTCCTGAAATTTTGCAACGGTTTTAACCGCCTGATCATGGTTTTCCTGCCGGATCGCTTTATCGTCGCCGGTCAGCGCCGGGTCCGCCTGTACGTATTGAATGTACTCTGTCCCGACGGTGTTGAGGTAGTGATGATACGATTCGGTCAGCTGACGGTTGACGCAACCCGTGCCGAAGAGGCAGAGCCCGGCGACGGCGAGAGCCGGAGCCGCAAAGTCGAAGATGGTTTTCATGTCGATCATTCCTTATTTTATGTTGAGGTTTTGGTCAATGCGGTGAAGGGTCAATCGGCAGCCGGAATCAGGCTGATCAATTCGCAGGCCCGAGCGATGCTTCCGGGCGTTTTATGCCTCCAGGCGCCGCCGCCAAAAACCCGTACCGCCACATAGATCGTACTCCGGGTGTACCACGGCACGCAATCGGCACGGCCCATGAAATCAAGAAAAATCCGGTCGGCGGTTGCCCGGTCGGTGACTTGTGCCGCATACAAGCCGTCATGAAGCAGGCTGCTGCGGATGTGGGAGTGATCAAGGGGATGCCCCTTGGTCGCCCAGAATGCGGGGGGAATACTGGCGCCGTCAAATACAAATCCGGCCTTGATGACCAGGATTCCGGTTCCGGGCAGGGAATAGGTTATGTCTTTCAGCAGACGAACGGCCCGCGCTTTGTCGATACATTCGGGTTCATCGCAATCGCGACACCGGTTCCGGTCGTCGCAGATCAGGTATTCAACCGCTACATGGCTGTTGCTTCCCGCGCTGATCATCATATAAGTCGGCATTTCAAAAACTCCTTGTTACCATAGAACCGGAAAAGTCAACAATGGAGGATACCAAAACATGCCGACCGTGGCGGAGCCCTGTTGCGGTGAAATCAAATTTGTTAATGATTTGTCACTGATTTTGATTTGAATTTGAGGCGTTTTGTGATATTGTTTTCCAAGACGGCGCAGTTTAAAACGAAAGAGGACCAAGATTGAATAACGCGGCTGACACCCTGACCCGATACGGGTCCGCTGTTTTCACTGATACCGTTGAACGTTGCTTCTTCCGGTTTTTTATGGTCGCCGATCCATCGTCTTCACCTCTTGCCGTTCCCCGGCAGGGAGTAGCGCAAACGCAAATGCAAATGCAGGAATAATCAATGGAATTCAAGGAACATACTTATATCATTATCCCCTCATACCGTCCGGGTGACGAATTGATTGGGTTGATTGAACTGATCCTGGGCTACGGACACGACAAAAACTGCCGGATATTGCTGGTGGACGACGGTTCGGGGCTTGAATACCGGTCGATTTTCCGGCACTTGTCGCGCAATCTGCGCGTCACGCTGTTGACGCATGAACAGAATCAGGGCAAGGGGGCGGCCTTGAAAACCGCCTTCAACTATCTGATCCAACGCGGCGTATCCAGGCCGGTGGTCACCGCCGATGCCGACGGACAGCATACGCCTTCGGATATCGCCCGGGTCGCCATTGCGGCCTTGCAGAATCCCGACAGCCTGATTCTCGGCTGCCGCGATTTCAAAAAGGCGATGAATATGCCGTTCCGCAGCCGTTTCGGCAATTTCTGGTCGATCAAAGTATTCCGTCTGCTTACCGGAATGCGCGTCAGCGACATTCAGACCGGCTTGAGAGGGATTCCGTCTGCTTACCTGCCGATATTGACGACGTTTCCGCAGAACCGTTTTGATTTTGAAATGGTCATGCTGTTGGACAATGCTTCCCGCAAACGGTTTCCGTTTCTGGAAGTTTCAATTGAGCCGGTTTATGCGGACGAACACACATCGCATTTTCGGCCGTTACGCGACTCTCTCCGGATTCTTCGTTCGCTGAAAAGCTCCGGGTATTGATTTGGGATAAGTGAATGCGACGGGGAAATTCCCGGCAAGAGTTCGTTGAACATTTGCCAATATCAGCCTCGGATCGATATCCTTGACCAAACCGCCCGCATCGGATTACACTGAAGACATTGATCATACTGAAGCGATGTATCCATTTGACCGGGATGTTCGATGCAATATTATGTTGTGTTTTTATCCGGCGGCATTTATTTCCCCGTAAATTTCGGGAACACTACAAGTATGCCGTCGATGACATTACCATAAAAATCCAATTGAGGCTGAATCCTGCTGAAATTGCATCACCAAATGACCTGCCGTTTACAATGAGGCATACAGAAACAACGAAACTCTTCTTTTTCGTAGAATTTCATTTGTAAAAACGACAGAAGCAGTTATATTTATAGTCCACTAATATCAGAAAGGGCGATTAGCTCAGCTGGCTAGAGCACTTGGTTTACACCCAAGTTGTCGGGGGTTCGAATCCCTCATCGCCCACCATTATTCCCTCAATATCGTCTTAAAAGTACCATTTAGTACCGTTTTTGATTTTCAATCCTCCGATTTGAGTCTATATTAGTCAAAGCAGTCACTGGAGGTTATCTCATGGCAAAAAACAAAATCAAACTGGACATCGGTACGATCTATCAGAAAGAAGAAAAAGGAATCTACTATTTCCGCTACCAGGTGAACGGACAACGCAAAGCCGTCAGCCTGAAAACCAAGAATCAGAAAGATGCCATCAAAAAAGCCGAATCCTATGTGCCAACCATCAAGGCTACTTCACATGAAGTAATCTCTGCCCACGTCAAAGAAGCTCGTAGACTTACTGATCGCAAAAAACTCCTCCTGCTGTCCGATGCCTGGGATACTTATTCAAAACATCCAGACCGCGCCACTCCGGCTACTGTTCATGAGCAAAAATCCTATAAAGCTACTCTTCAGGAATTCTTCAGATTCGTAAACGCTCCTGATGGAATGGCAATAAGGGATATTACACCTGCCATAACGAATGAATTTGCCGACCATCTACGCACAACCGCCGTGTCCGTTACAACCCATAATCGCAAGATCAAACGTCTGAGAAAAATCTTCGATACCTTGAAAGAATACTGTGACCTGAATCCATTTGCCGCTCCTTCGATTCGTCGTAAGCCCAGGGAAGAGCAGGAGCTTAATGTCCGACGCATATCCTTCACCAAAGAACAGGAGCAAAAGATTTTGGAAGTGTTGGGCGATCCCAAGTATAAGGTCATGCATAAGTCGGAAATCAGGGTGATTTATTATCTTGGTATGTTCACCGGTCAACGGCTGAAAGACTGCGTTCTATTGCGTTGGGATAAACTCGATATGGAGCGCCGTAAAATCTGGGTCAAGCAATTCAAGACGGCCAAAGAGGTAACGATTCCGATGTCCTCCAAACTGCTTCCAATTCTTGAAGAAGCCTTGAAATGGAAGAAGAACGAATACGTCTGTCCTAATGTAGCTAAGCGCTATAAACAAACCGATCGGGACGGCAAGGTTGTCGGAGATAACCATGTCAATCATGATGTCATGCGGGTAATTCGTTGGACTGGTTTGGAACCCTCCGTCGAAGTACCCGGACGAAAACGGAAAGTTACGGTTTACGGTTTCCATTCGTTGCGCCATAGCTTTGCCAGTCATTGCGCCGAAGCCGGTGTCCCGAAAGCCGTGCTCCTATCTATCCTCGGCACCGACTCTTCCATTGCCGACAAATATTACACCCATATAGGCGATGAAGCACAAGAGAAAGCTATCGCCGCCATATCCGGAGATTCCGTTACTTTGTCAGACCGCAAAAGAATCGAAGATGCCCTGGCTTTGATCCGTTCCGGAGAAGGCAGTCCGATGGAAATATTGGCGCAGGTTGAGAAAATATTAAGCAATTGAATATCAGTCTAAATGCTATTATTTATTCGCTTTTACTGGCGGACACTTAAGGGCTTTTGCCGGTGTCCGGGAGGGGTTTTTGCGGACTTCTGGAGACTCCGTCCGGACTTTTATGAGGGGTCGCCGGACATAGCCTAGCGGACTTTTACCCTCAAAAGTCCGTGTCCACCTAGCCCAAAGTCCGAAACATATAAGGGGGGTGACAAGACTGCCGCCAAGCTTGACCGATACTCACCTTGCGAATATTGTTATGTTGGATTCTGCTCATTAATTCTCGATTAAAATTAAATTGCATTATATATTCAGCGATTTATGGACTGATTGCCGCTTTTTGACAAAGCCATCGATAGTGTATCATTCGGTCTCACACAAAAGGGATTTAGAATGAATGGACGGTGATAAATTAACGTTTTGCTGTGGGACTTTTCACTGCTTTGGAGTATAGTGGTGATTAGCCCAAAAGAATCTATTATCGTGGAATTTGATCCGATAAGGCGCTCCTTTGGCCTCTTGTACGCATTCTTTATTTTCAGGGCTGTTTCTGGGTATGAAGGCTCCAGTAGCGTATCATCGTACGCTACTGGAGTATGTTCAGAGGTTTTGGTAGAAGTCTGTTACCTGCGGATCGTTCATGGCTTCACGGAACCGGATCGGGCGGTCCAAGGTCAGGTCGGTGAGTTTGCGGACTCTTGATAAGGCCGTATAAAGCTGTCCGTGTGCAAAACACCCCCGACCCAAAACCAGATGAATTCGATTCAGGGTTTGTCCCTGGGCTTTGTGAATGGTCATCGCATAAGCCGGAGCCAGCGGCAGTTGCCGGAAATGACCGGTTTTTCTGGTTGTGAGACGGAGTTCTCCGGTCCGGTCGTTTTCCTCCACGTCGTATTCGTAATTGAACCAGACGGCCGGAGTCACTTCCAGCAGACGTTGAGTTGCGGATAATCGCACCGTAACGGTCTCCAGGGCTGGAGCATAATCTTCAACAACGCCGATATCCCCATTGACATAATCGTATCCGTAAGAATATGAGGCTTGCTGGTTTGCCAGCAGCATGACCTTTTCGCCCCGCTTAATCAAAAGTTCTTTGTCCGTCGGCAGGTCATTCGTTGGGAAAGTCCCCCGCACGCAGCCCGGAAAAATAATCCCAGCGTCCTTCAGACGGTTCATCGCGGTACTATTAATCGCCGCCACGTCGCTGCGGGTACAGCAGACTCCGACGCTGTCGGATTCAAGGTATTCGCCGATAATATTTGCCTCGCACGTGCTCAGGTGATCCGGCAGGTCGCGGCTGGTGTTTCGAACCGCATCCAGGAATTCGATATATTCCGGGTCCGTTTGGCGATGAATCTGCCGCAGTACGATATTTTCGAATTTGGCTTGAGCCCAAGCCGCGGTGTTGAACGCATAAATTCCTCCGGCTTGGCGTTCCAGATATCTGCGGATGCTGTCGTCCTCGATTACAGGCGGCAGTTGGTAGAAATCGCCGACCGCAATGATCTGCCGGCCTCCGAACGGCAGTCGTTCGTACCCCGGCATGGCATACTGGCGAAGGATCGCCTCCATCATGCTGAACAGATCACTCCTGACCATCGAGATTTCATCGATCAGGATCGTTTCAGTTGCCTGATACAGTGTCTGCAAGTATGGATTTTCCCTGCGCGACGGCTCACCGGTCGGGGATAACCGGAAAAAATTATGAATGGTAACGCCGTGCGGCAGGTTCCGGGCGGCGATCCCGGTGGGAGCCAGGCAGACCACATTGCCCTCGCTTCGTTCAAGAAAAGATTTGATGATACTGGATTTACCCGTACCGCCCCGGCCAGTCAAAAAGATATTCCGACCGGAAAGCATGGCATTCAAAGCAAATTCCTGTTCAGCAGTTAAATATTTCATATCAGCCTCTCCCCAAAATCGAAGCGCCGAACTCCCGGATGTTTTTCGGCGCATTCCCTTTGGTATTCGTTTTGGCAAGGTAGGAGCAGATCCGGTATGCTTCTTGCGTCAGTGTCTCGTTGTTCCGGTTCAGCAGTATTCCGTGATTCATGGCGATCCCATCGTAGCTGGCCGAACACACTTCGATCAGGCCGTCACCCCGGCAGTCATAGCCGTAATATTTCAAGAGCGCTCCGGACCAGATTTCGTTGGCCCTGGCGGGATACCGGTAATAACGGATTTTATTGCCATTGAGCAACAGCAAAACGTGATAATGAGGATTATGCGAGGATGCCTGTTCGCGAACCCAGACGTATTGCGGATCGAAATCTTTAATTTTCAGATGCCGCCGGTACTCCTCCATGAAGTACTGAAAACAATCGTTGTCAGCGTTGGCTGTCACTTCGACCGGGAACCGTACGACCAGCCGCACCACAAGTACCTGACTATGCCGTTCGAGCATAAATTCCAGTCGCTCGACCATTTTATCAAGGATGATTTGGTAATAACCGGGGTTGACGCCGTCATACTCCAACAGCGGATAGTCGCCGTACTGATTTCCGTTTATGATTCTTTTTCGGGACATTTTTGCCTCCTGGTTCAAGATGAATGTTTTCGGACATAACTCCGCATAATATGACGATGCATATTATTTTCATCCTGGGCTCGAAAGCAGGGGCTTGTCAGTCTCTATTGCCCGGCGTATATAGAAATATTATTACTTAATATTCTTTATTGTCAGTTAACACTGTGTGGATTGCAACGCGTCAACAGCATGAAGGTATTGCCGTAAAAAAATACAGGAGCCCATCATCCTATGCCAAAACATAGGAGGCTCACATGAATAACACACTCCGTCAACGTACCGTTAAGCTCGTCATGCGCATCCTGCGTCCACTGGTCGAAGAAGGAATCGTCCAAGTCTATGAAGAACAACTGCTTGCCGCCAACCTGAAACAACTCGCAGCCAGAGGCGAATTGATGCCGCTGGTGAAACCCAAACTGATCGACCAACGCGAAGCCGCTGAAATGCTTGGTCTTGGATTATCGAACTTCAAAAAGCTGGAAAAAGAAAATGCCTTCCCGTTCAACCGCAAGATGCTGGGCTGTTCCGTCCGCTACCGCAACCTCGATATCGTCAAATACATCATGTCCCAGGACGACGAATCCCCCTTAAACGAAGTAGGCCACTGACCCGGCTTGATGCCGAATCAATGGCCTATCTTCAGAGCTTTATTCGATCTACTCTATCTTCTTTAAACGCTTCGCCAGTGCCGATTTCTTCAACCCGACCATCTGACAAATCGCATCCCGATCATACCCCTGCTTTTTATAGTTCGTATAGATCGCTTTCAGTTCCTGATTCTCAGTTCTTCCTGCATCGGTTACGCACCATTTTCTCTCTGCTTCCGAATAACGGAATTGGAACGATTCACGCTGGCTCTTAGGCAGACTTCCCCGATATTCCTCCGGCACAAATATGATCGATTCATCCAGATTATCAGAGACATTCCCATTACGGTATATCCTGAGCTTGGCATAGAGGATGTCCAGTTTGTCCTTGAGCCCACGGGCTTCGCCCTCACTATTGGTATGATGAACGATCAGCGTGCCGACCCCTTTATCGCATATTTTCCTGATGATCTCCTTGAAATTAGCGGATGTCTGTGGATTTTCACTTCGTACGAACCCCGTGTAAGTATCGATCACCAGCAGCGTTACCGGCAAGCCGGGAGTTCCTTCATCTCCGGCGCGATCGATCATGTCGATCAGCTTTTGATGGTTCTCCGGCGCGGAATAGTCAAGCGTTTCCTTGACCATATCCTTGAAAATCAGGTTAGCTTCACATTCTCTACGTTTAACATCATCGGCCGGGTAATACGGCTCGCAGAAATTCTTCATTCGCCTCTGGCGCTCGACTTCGCCGTTCTCATAATCCAGATAGAGAACTTTCATTCCCTTTTGAGGCAACGACCACCATTTTTCGCTGAAAAATAGCGCCGGCGGCTTAACTGCGCCTGCACTGACTACCCTTGCGGCGATACTCATGGACAGCGCACTTTTGCCGACGCTTTTTGCCCCATGCAGCATTGTCGCTGCTCCTTTTATGAAAAACGGGTGCATGATGTAATCGATTGGCTGAGGCCTGTTGGATTCCCGTTCGATCACGCGAAGCTGCTCCTGATTGGGAAACTGTTTCCGCCAGAACTCCAAAGGTTTGCTGTTGATTTTCTCGACCGCTTTCTCATAAAGCGCCTCGAATTCGTTATACTCCAGAAACATGATACTGTCCGGGTTGACCTGAGGTTTGAACTCACGGTAAGTTTCAAGGATTTCATCAATATTCCGGAAATGTGGTTTCTCTCCGTAACAGGTTTCAACCTGAATGAACTTCAAATTGATCCCGGCTTCCTCTTCAAGGTAATCCGCCAACTCCTTCGCCTTGACGTATACCGCTTCCAATGTGATCCCGGAATGATTCGTGATCAGGAAATAAACCTCTTTCTCCGCCAGCGGCGACCAGTCCACCTGATCGTACCGATCCGGCTCGCAGATGAAACTGGAGAACACTGCGCCGTCCGGGCATTTGGCCTGATTCAAATCCGCGATTTCGATGCTGTCGGTCAGAATAACAACGGAATTCTCTTGTTTCGCCAATAAATCCAGATGATAAAGCGGCTGAAGTTTATCCGGCCACGGTACGCAATGAAGCTTATTTTCAGTCGAACCGGAAGTCATCCATTGAGTCGCCGGTACCAGGATCTTGGTTTGTGTTTTGGGATTATAAAGCTTGATGACGATCATGATCGTTTCACCATATTCATTATTGAACCAAAAGGCCTGTTTTAACCAGCCATCATATGAGGTATCCCACAACGGATAATGTATAGCATTCCACAACGGCCCCCGAACGATGCCTTCCAACACGTTCCCGACGTGAACCGCCTCCGATACGCACATGCCTGGTGGGGGAACGAACGCCTTTTCCGTTGCCGTCATGTTCGCACAATAAAAGCTATCCGGCCATCTTTCCCGCATTTTCAATGGCCCGAACGCATTGGCCTCCTGACCGAAGAACCGGCATACCTTCTCCGGCGTATTATAAGGCGAAATGAGCTGACAAAGCTGAAATATGGACCGATATTTTTGCCAGAGTCGCGCTATCGCTTCCCGAGCGATGTTATCATATGAATCATCATTAGGAGATGGTTTATTTAGCTTTAACTGCCATCTGCCCGATTGGTTTAAATTATAATGCGTCTGTTCTCGAAGATTACCGTTATAAACAATGAAATTTCTGAATTCAGATTGGCTCCTTTCATTCTTCAGTACAATTGGTTTCGGTAAATCGTACACCCAACTCTTTTCATTCGATGAATACCATCCATACTTCATAAAAGCAGGAAACCGCTCACTACTACAATTCGCCTCGATCAACAAAGACGCCCGCGCCTCCATCACGATCCTGTCCCGTTCCGCGACATCCTCCGCGATATCATCAATCCATTGGAATTCTTCAATGAAAAACCGCTCCACATCTTCCATCATCACCATGCCTCCTTGATCTATCATTCTGTGATTTCCCCTTTTCCCTTATGTTGAATTTGATTATTCAGAGCGAAAACAACACCGCAAATTCTTCCCTTGATACCTGCCGTCCATATTCGGACTGTTCAAAGGACTCAACATACTCAATTTCTTTTTCAGTTGAATAAAGTTGAGCTTGTTTAACATCACGACATATCCAGTTATTCAGCAGCCATTGGCGTTTTTCTTTTTCCGTCATGCGGTTAACATCAAAGTCTTTGAATCCTTTATCCCAGGGCAGCCATTCGTAAAACTGCGATTTATGACAATCCAACATCGCCAGTTTTTGTTCGATAACATCATCAATGGCAACCGTCGCATCAGCCCGGAATGGGGTCGGATTGTGGAAATGGTCCCAGCTGTATCCAAACACCGGATGTTCTTCCGGAATCGGGATTTCCGGATAATATAACGGGACTGTTACAAGATATGAGGCATCCTGTACCAGTTGAGCCGTGGCTCGGTGATCGGCATGGTAGTCATTAAGTCTATGAGAAATTACAACATCCTATAAACAAACTATGACGGCTCAGTTGTTGATTAAGTTCATCAAGCGCCTGATCAGAAGTTCTGAGCGTAAAATATTTTTAATATTGGATAATCTGAAAGTACATCACAGCAAGACGTTGAATGCTTTTTTGAGCGAGAATGCCGCATTTATTCGGATATTTTTTCTTCCGAGTTACAGTCCGGACCTGAATCCTGATGAATATCTCAATCGGGATTTGAAGTCGAACTTAAACAATAAACCACTTGGCAGGGCAAGGGGAAAATTGGAAGAGCATGCACAAGAGCATATGGAAATGGTAGCTCAGCAAGCCGAGCGAATCAAGAAATTATTCAATGCGGAAACGGTGAAGTATGCAAGCTGATTTAACCGCCGGAACAATAACAATATGTGAAGCCCGTTACGCTGAATTCGTAATCAGGCCCAGCCTGAATAATACACTTGATCTCCAGTCCAAATTCACATTTGAACAAGCAATTCTCAAATACCAAACGTTTAGTACAACCTGCCGGATTTAAACTTCCAACTATTATGTGATTGGGATCTGAAATCGTCCCCACCGGGTGATATGTACGATCAATCTTAATGATTTCAGAAATCAGGATTCCCGTTATATTGTTAAGTTGTTCGAGAAAATCGGTGATGTTATGGATGGTTAGGCAGGCCGCCACCTGCCTGATAACAGTCCAGCAGATTGGCCCAGGTGTTGGCGACGGTGATTTCCAGCGTATTCACGCCTCGGCACAATACAAGATCATACTCAAACGGTTCCCAGATACGTTTACCCAACGGTTTGCCGTTCAGTTTTACCGAGCAGACGCCATTGATTTTGCCGAGCGACAGCCGCGTTTTTCCCCGGATACCGCTGATCTCGGCGGTATAGGTTGCCGTGCCCGAATAGAAAGGGGCCCCCTGCCGGCCCCAGCCTCCCGGTTGTGGGGCGCGGGAACGCGGGGTAAGAAATATTTCCGGGTTTTCGGGCAGGTAGAGTTCAAAATTATAATACGCCATGTGTTTCCGGAAAAATTCCTGTCCGCTTTTCGTTTCGACCGCAAAATTTCCGCAAAAATACGCCATCGTGCGGTCGTTGCCGCGATGCGTCGTCTCCAGCAGGTGCGTTCCGTCGTTTAAATTGTTCAAGACGGTTTTCCGGTATTCTTCGCCAAGAAATTCAACGATTTTTCCGTCTTTCAATTCCTTGCCGTCCAGAAATAATGTTGCTTCCCGGTGAATCAGGAAATAGACCCGGCGGAGTTTCTGCGCGTTATGGAGCTTGAACCGTTCCGGGACCGGCAGCGGTATGATATTGCTGCTTCCCCATTTGAGGCCTTTGAACTCGGGCAACTTGAGGCGGGGGAACGGGCAATCCGCCGGGCGGAAATTTTCCCATGGACCGTTGAACACGGCAATTTCTCCGGGGGCCAGCTCGGTGCGAAAGCATTTCCCCGCGAAACGCAAGGTTCCGGTGAGGGGACGATCACTCCAGATATTGGCGGTGAGCAACATTTCCGTACCGTCCGTCAGACGCCGCCGCATGTAATGTATTTCGCCGCCGTCGAAAGCGATGTCCGGCAGGGGCAGTTTTTCCAATTCGTTTGCGTTCAGGATTGTACAGCCGTTTTTCTTCAGGAGCCGGCGCAGGGCGGCGTTCGGTTCGATACCCGGCAGGATCAGATATTTGAAACGGCCCGGTTCTTTGAACAGGGCGTTTGTATCCGCGATAATGTAGTTGACCGGCATCCGGTTCAGTTTATCGCACAAATCGAACAGGGAATGTTCCTCCCCGCGCCAGACGTTTTCCGTGGGGTCAAGGACTGCGACCGAGTCGATCAGTTCACCCTGCGAGGCCACGAAACACAGGTGCGTCAGCGCGTCGTTGAATTCCCGCAGGCCGCGGCGGAGGCTTCCGGACATGAATTCGGGCGGCGCGAAATATCGGGTCGAACCGTGGAACTTGTGATGGACGGCGTGCGGTACGAAAAAATTAATTCCCTGCATGATCTGCCAGGCGGCGATGCGTCGCAAATCCTGATGGGTCGCGCCCCAGTTGGTCGCGGCAAACGCCTCGCACAGGGCTTTTTCGCGTTTATACAGATACGCGGCGGACGATGTATATTTGGCCCGCAAGTCCCGGCGCGTAACATTGAAATCCGGGGTTCGCGCGTTGGCGCCGCCGCCGCCCCAGGACGCGGACGCGACATAAAATCTGGAATCGAAATGGGTGCCGCCGTCCAACGCCAGCAGTTCGTGGTCGGTGCCGGGGTAGTCGCAGCAGGCCGCCTGCTGGAGAAATGCGCCTTCGGCGAAGATCGAACTGCGCGGACAATCTTTCAGCGCAAACGGGCCGGTGTCCGAACTGTGAAACGAATAGAGTACGCCATGTTCGCGGCACCAATGGTAATTATTACAGAACCAGCGCGAATAAAGTTTTCCGGCGAGGCTCCAGTAATCGCGCTTGACGGTCGACCCGGCGCATTCGCGGACGATGTCCGCCAGGTACGGTTCGATGCGGTAAGCGTATTCCTTCTCGAATTCGGCGGCGAAATTCCGCGACCATGGGAAATAAGGTTTGCCGTCGAGCTTATCCAGCATATGCGCATTGATTCTCCGGCAGTCGGTATCGGAAAAAAAGCCGGTGATGCCGTTGTTGAAATATTGCCCGAGGCGTTTATAATATTCTTCATAGACCAGCGCGATGAAGAGTTTTGAGCTTTCCGGTTCTTCGAAAGCGGGGAACCTAAGTGTTTATCAACTAATAAAATCATAGCACCGGATAGATCCTCATGATTTTATTCATGATTATCATAGCGGCGGCCAAATGGAGCAATCCGCGATACGCAATGTATGTCTTTTCAAATCTGACGAGGATTGGACTATGATTTATGGTGCAAACCGGAGAAGTGGCAACAGCCTCATGGGCAGGGGACAACAAATCCGTATGGAGTCGCAGAAGTTGAACGGATAAACCGAAAGAAATGTGGTAGCGGGTACTGGACTTGAACCAGTGACTCGCGGATTATGATTCCGCTGCTCTACCAACTGAGCTAACCCGCCTCAATTGTTGATGAAGTCATAAAATAACACCAAAAACCGCTAAGTCAAGCGTTATTTGAAAAAAATCGTAGAATCGTGGCGTATCCAGAAGCCATCCATGATAAAAATCGGTTTCAATGAAACTTGAAAATTCATTGCCCGGTGCTATATTTTGTCCTGTAATCCGGTGATCGTCAATTTGAATCCCGTGTACAGTAAAAACGGGGTTATTTGGGACGGGCCGCGGGGGTTGCCGCCTGCCGCCGTATCAAGGCCGGATTAAATGGTTCATCCAAGCCGCGGGGACGACCCCGCCGGTACAACAACTATCGGGGACGGCCCCGGAAAACACACAGGAAACATCATGAATTGGATTCTATTGTTGTTGGCCGGTCTTTTTGAAGTGTGCTGGGCCGTCGGGTTGAAGTATTCAAACGGATTCACCCGGCTTGGCCCCTCGATCTTTACCATCGCAACCATGACTGTCAGCGTATTGCTGCTCGCCATGTCCGTCAAAACCCTGCCGCTCGGCACGGCGTATGCCATCTGGACCGGCATCGGTGCTGTCGGCGCCGTTCTGTGCGGCATCCTCCTGTTCGGCGACTCCGTCACCATTCCGCGCATCGCCTGCGTCCTGCTGATCCTCAGCGGTATCATCGGTCTGAAGCTGTTGACCCCTTGAACCATCCGGATCAGGCGCTTGCCCGTCCCGGGCCAATTCCGGGACAGGACGTGTATTCAACCGGGCTTTCCGTGCCGGACCTCAACGGCATGGAAAGTCTTTCCCGTTCCCTCCCCCCTTCGCCGGTCGTCATCGCCGGTCCCTGCCAGAAAGATTCAAAAACTTATTTGCATTATTGCCAAACCTCATATATCTTTAAAATAAATATATTAAGGAACCATATGGATAACAAAACTGTAAAAGTCGCATCTCGTCTGTGCATGACCAAAGACCTCGGCGTCTCCGGTAATTTGTTCGGAGGAAACCTGATGGCATGGCTGGATGAAGTAGCGGCTATTTTCGCGATTCAGATCACCGGAGAGGACAATATGGTGACGATGCATTATTCCGCCATGACCTTCAAGCACCCGGTGAAAGAACGGGATATCGTCGATTTTTATTGCGGCAGGATCCGGCGCGGCTCCACCAGCATCACCTTTGAAATCATGGGGCAATGCTGCGGCAAAACCGTTTTTTGCGCGGATGCGGTATTCGTGGCCATCGACCGCGACGGGAAAAAGAAGAAAATCGAGTGGGACAGCAAACCTTTAACCAACAGAGAAGAGAATGGCAACGGACAATAAACTGGTCATCGTAGAATCACCGACCAAGGCGCGCACCATCGGCCGCATGCTCGGCAAAGATTATAAAATCATGGCGTCAATGGGCCATATCCGCGACTTGCCGGAGCGCACGCTCGGCGTCGATATCGAAAATAAATTTGAACCGCGTTACGAAGAAAGCGAACGCGGCGCCAAGATCATCCGCGAACTCCGCACCGCCGCCAAAAAAGCCGTCAACATTTATCTGGCGCCGGACCCGGACCGCGAAGGAGAAGCCATCGCCTGGCACCTGAAAGAAGTGTTGAAAGGGCAAACGAAGGGCGAATTTCACCGCGTGACGTTTCACGAAATCACCAAAAACGCCATCGACAAGGCCTTCCAGCACGCGTCCGACATCAACATGGACCTGGTGGACGCCCAGCAGGCGCGCCGGGTGATCGACCGGATCGTCGGTTACAAGGTCAGCCCGATCGTCCGCCGCAAGGTTTCCGGCGGCAGCAGCGCGGGGCGCGTTCAGTCCGTAGCCCTGCTTCTGGTCTGCGAACGCGAAGAAAAGATCCGCGAGTTCGTGCCGGAAGAATACTGGGATTTCACCGCCGACTTCCAAGCCGGAGGCGATCCGTTCTCCACCAAACTGCACAAGATCGACGGCAATAAATTTCTGATTTCCAATGCGGACGACGCGGCAAAAGCCTTGGCCGCCATCCGCAGCGGCGACGGCTTCCGGGTCGGCGAAATCACCACCGCCCCCAAGCGCCGCCACGCCCCCCCGCCGCACACCACCAGTACATTGCAGCAGACGGCAAACAGTTTCCTGAAATTCAGCGCCACGCATACCATGCAGATCGCGCAGCAGCTTTATGAAGGGATCGACACCGGCAGCGGGCTGGCCGGTCTGATCACCTACATGCGTACGGACTCGGTAAACGTGGCTGTGGAAGCCCAACACGCCTGCCGTGATTTCATCGGCCAGGCCTACGGTCCGGATTATGTCCCGCCGAAGCCGAACTTCTTCAAAAGCGGCAAGAGCGCCCAGGAAGCGCACGAAGCCATCCGCCCCACCGATGTGACCAAGACGCCGGAAATGATGGAGCAATACCTCGACCGCCACCAGTTGCGGCTCTATACCCTGATCTGGAAGCGTTTCGTCGCCAGCCAGATGAAGCCCTGCGAACAGAGCCAGACCACGGTGGACGTGACCACTGCCGGCAGCGACGGACGGTCGTATGATTTCCGGGTCAGCGCGCTGGTCACGGTCTTCCCGGGTTTCATGAAACTGAGTGAAAGCGACAAGAGCGCCGACGAGAAAAAGCTTGAAATCCTCAGCCGTCTCCAGAAAGGACAATCCTGTGAACTGGTCACGCTTGAAAACGCTCAGAAATTCACCGAACCGCCGCCGCGCTACAGCGAAGCCACCCTGATCAAGGAATTGGAAGCGCGCGGCATCGGCCGCCCCTCTACGTATGCCACGATCATCCGTACCATTCAGGTACGCGAATACGTGACCTCGGAGAAAGGCACCCTGACGCCCAGTGAAATCGGCATGAAAGTCAATCAGTTCCTCCGAGCCACCCTGCCCGAGCTGATCAACGTCGATTACACTTCGCAAATGGAAAAAGAGCTCGACGAAGTCGAAGAAGGCGACCGCCTCTGGACCGATATGCTCGACGGGTTTTATCAGAAATTCCAAAGCTGGCTCGAACAGGCCAAGGAACGCGACAGCATCGACACCGACAAGGCCCGCCCCCTGCTGGAGCGCCTGGCGAAAGTCCAGTGGGAACCCGCCGAAAAGGTCGGACGGCGCACCTATGACGACCATAAATTTTACCATTCCGTTCTGGAAAACTATCAGGAAACCGGGCGCATCTCAAGCCGCCAGTGGCAGACGTTGCTGAACCTCGGCTTCAAATACGCCGCCCAGATTCCGGAATTGGACACCATCCTGGCGCAGTGTTCAATGCCGCAGGAAGAACTCGCCGAGCTTCGCACCGCGTTCGAAGCCCGCGAGGAACGGCGGCGCAACACCACCGCCAGCAGCGAAGATTCCGCCCGTTACAAACAGGCTTTCGACATGCTCAAAGATGTGAAGTGGGACGATGCCGCCGGCACCGGAGGCCGCCGTAAATTCGACGACGCCAAATTTTTCAAGTCATTGAAAAAACAGGTCGAGTCCGGCAAAATTCTTTCCGACAAACAGAACATGGCGCTGATCAAAATGGCCGGCAGGCACCGCAACGATGTCGGCGATTTCGACGCATTCTGCAAATTGCTCGGTCTTGATCCCGAGAACCTCGGCGACGCCGCCGGAGCCCCGCCGGAAGTACAGGAAAAATTCAGCCGGATTTTCGCCATGTTCGATGCGGTGGACTGGGCTCCGCCCGGCGACGGCAAAGGACGGCGCAAAAAAGACGACGGCGCATTTTTCCAGTCACTGAAAAAACAGTCCGAATCCGGCAAAGCCCTGTCCGACAAACAATTGAACGTTCTGGTCCGGCTGGGCCATCAATATCAGGGGCAGATTCCGGCCTATCAGGAACTCTGTTCCCTGCTGGGCTGCGAACCATTGGCCGTCACCCCCGGAGGAGCGGCCCCTGACAGCGCCGCCGCCGCCGATCCGGCTGTGACAGAGGGCAAAACCGCCGCCGCGCCCACCCGGACGGAATCCGCCGAAACGGCCGGGTTGCTGGAACAGCTCTCGCAAGTCACCACGTGGGAGGAGCCGGTCAAATCCGGGAAATTCACCCGTGACGACAAGGAGTTCTACCAGTCGTTGAAAAAGCAGTCCGAATCCGGCAAAATCCTGAGTTCCAAACAGGTATACTGCCTGAAGAAAATGGTGGAAAAATACTTCGCGCCCAAGGAATGACCACACCGGTGAAAGACAAAAAACGATTCATACGGATCGCGGCGACCATCGCCGCGTTCCTGGGTTTGATGCTGGCGACGCTGATCCCGAAGTTCCAGGAAAAGAACAACCGCCTGACCAGCGCCGCCCAGTTGCGTTCCATTTCGCTTGCGTTGCGGCAATACGCCGCCGATTATTCGAATGCCGTCCCCGAATTGCCGGGAGCCGCCGGGTTAAGCCGTCTGACGAGCGGCGGCTATCTCGCCGATCCGCGCCTTTTCCTGGCCCCGGCGGACCGGGTTTCGCTGAAAAACCCGGACCGATTTTTGACCGAAGAAAACACCACCTATGCCTATGCGGGAGCGGGGCTGTCTGTTTCCGACGGCGAATCCGACTATCCGATGCTGTTTGAAAAACCTTGGCTGATGAAACCGCCTTATTATGTCGTATTGTTCTCCGGAGAAGTCATTTCCGGCGGGAACATGCCGGACGTTGCAAATTGCGAAGAGTTCATCCGCCATCTGGCCGGCGACCAGTCGAACCCCGTATGGGAAAAAATTCTCGCAAACGCCCGAGCCATCGACCGCGCCTGCGGCCGGTAAAATCCATTGTATTATCGCCTCCCCCAAATCCGCCGCCAATCAACGGAAACACGCGCCTTGAATGAGAATTATTGAGAAAAGCATGAGAAAATATAATAATAATCAATAATTTCTCATTCCGTATATTGACAAAACTGTTTTTCCCATTATAATATTTCAAGAAACATGGAGATCATTCATCAATGGAAAAAACGGATTCCGGGCAAAACATCCGGGAAATTGCGGAACTTTGCGGCATGTCGCTGGCAACAGCCTACCGGATCGCCGGCGGGCGTTTTTCCACCAACAATCCCCGGCACGCCAGAGCCCGCAAGCTGTTTGCCGCCGCCGGAATCCTGAATGACCGGAGAAAAGAGGAAAAACAGTTGCTGGTCGGTTTTGCCGGCCATGTGCCATCGCCGGAGTTGGAACAGTTTTTTCAGATTTTCCGGGCGGAAAAGACGATGGAGGCATTTGCCGCCCACGGCGTTGTCCCGCGTTACATCCCTTATCCGGCGCTGAAAAATCCGGAAATGGCGCATAAAATGCTCGACGGAGTCGATGCCCTGATGGTTTCCTCCTCTTATCTGGACCCGGCGACACTCACCGTGTTGCGCACGTATCCGGGGCGCCTCATGTTTACCGATACTCAATTCGTCTGCGACGCCCTGCCGGGAAGCCAGGCCCTGCCCGAACTTTATCCGGCGCTGAAAGAACTTGATGACCGTTTTAAATTCGGTTCTTACCGGCGGGCAGTGATTCTGTCCGGCGGGCACCGCAACTCGCAGGGACTGGAAAAAGCCGTTCGTTCTTATTTTTATAATGCCGAATTGAATATTCCGCTCGAAACCGTCATTTTCGAAGATAACACGCAGACGACGGAATCCTATTTCCGCCGCCACCCCGACGACTGGGAAGGAGCACTGCTGTTCTCGTTATCGGAAAAATTCTCCTACCCGGCTCGAAGTGTCCTTGGCAAGCGTCTCCCGGATTTGATTAACTTCGGCAACAACGAGGTATACCGCACGCCTGAAAAAGAGGCTTTTTTCACCTCGATTGACCTTCAGGTGGAACAGACGGTCCAAGAGGAAATCGCACTGTTCCTCAAGCTGGCGGCCAATCGTTCGCTGCCTGATTGCATCGTTAAAATACCGGCGTCCGCCGTCATCCGACAAAGCGTTTGCGGCAAAAAATAACACCGGAAAACCATAAGGATAGAAGGATGAGGAAAAAATTTACACTTATAGAGCTTTTGGTAGTCATAGCAATCATAGCCATTCTTGCGGCGCTGTTGCTTCCCGCCCTGAATAAAGCCCGCCAGACCGCCCTGGCCAACGGCTGCCGGGGCAATCAAAAACAGGTTTTGAACGCTCTTTTCATGTACTTCAGCGACTACGGAGACACCTGGACGCCCCGCGCCACCACCGGAGCGGGGGGAGATGGAAAATGGAACCAGGTCTTGTTCACCTGGAACTATCTGCCGAAAAACAGCAACACCGTCATGTGCCCCGGTGTTTATCCATTTAATTTCGGGGCTGACCCCACTCCGGGCAGCGCCGACTACCTGACGCTCGGGATGCGCAAAATGCATACCTACGCCACGCCCGCAGCCCATATGGACGGACCGTTTGCCTGGGGCGGGTTCCTGTTCAAAAAAGTGAGCAACCCCGCTTCTTATTTCTTCACCGCCGACGCCCTGCATGTCAACCGCTTCAATTCCAATGGACTGCTCACCCAGCTCCATGAAGTATGTATCCGCAAGGAAGACACCAATTATTCTTCGCTTTTCGGCGCACATGACGGATTGACCAATACCGGTTATCTGGACGGGCATGTCGCCGCCGCCGCACCGGCGGACATCTGTCGTCAGGCGATTGCCGACTTCAGTTCCGCCGGCAGCATCTTATATCCATCCCTTACCGGATACCGCAATAAACACGGACAACTGCAAGGATTATAAAATAATGAAAAAACATCTGTCTCTACTGCTGTTGCTGTCAACAACCATGCTGGCCGCGCAGAACCTGATCGTCAACGGAGATTTTTCAAACTCCGAAACAAACATCCGCCCCGAATGCCGCGCCAACGGAGGCGTCATTTCACTGCATACCGAAGACCTCAGCTGGAACAAGTGCGGCAAGCTGGCCATCGACAAAATAATCAGCCGCGACGGACACGATTCGGTTTCCGCCACAGTCTGGATCGGCGGCACCGACCGCGCCACACCCGGTTTCCCGGCAAAGCCGGACACCACCTACCGCTTTTCAGTGGATATCAAGGGCAACGCCCCGGAAGCGTCCGTCCACGCCTCCTGCTGGGACGCGAACGGAAAACATCAGCCCTGGGCACTCAGCACAAGCACCGTCGGCAAGATTGCCGTCCAATCCGAATGGACCAATTACAAAGGAACGTTCAAAACCCCGCCCGGCACCACCCGGGCCGCCCTGCGGCTGCAAATGTGGTGGAATACCCAGCACGGCCCGTTGAAACATAAGGCGGGTGATTATATTCTGTTCGACAATATCACCGTGGAAGAAGTCGTCCGCCCCGCCGCCATTGCCCCGGCCGCCACCGCAACAGGCGACCTGCAAACGGTTAAAGCCGTCGCCGCCCCGCAAATCTCCGGCCCGCCGGACGAAGCGCAATGGAAAAACGCGCCGCCGATCGAAGACTTCGTCATTCTTGCCGACGGCAAATCCACCCCCCTGACCGCCGTGCGCGCCCTGGCCACCGCCGATGCGGTATACATCGCGGCGGACTGCCGCGAACCCGGACAGGTGAACGACGATAATCGTGAAGACGGTGCATCCATCTGGAAAGGCGATGTCGTCGAACTCTTCTGGGGCCCGCAGAAAAACGACCGCCTGCTGTCACAGTTTGCCGTCGGCGCCGGCGGGGGACGCTTCCAGGGGAACGGTTCTTCGTCTCCCCTGCCGCCCACTGACCGCTGGACCGCGAAAACATCCCGCATGCCGGACGGCTACCGCGTCGAATTCAACATTCCGTTCACCGAGCTCGGATTCGAGAAGACCCCGCCCCCCGGCACCGTGATTCCGTTCAACATCGCCCGCCAACGTAAAGCCACCCGGGAAATCCATACCTGGTCGCCGATGACCGGGTCTTTGCATCAGGTACCGTTTTTCGGCGAGCTGGTGGTCGGCGGATACGGCGACTTGCCGCGCTCCGCTTACGAACAGCAGGCCGCCCGGAAACGGCAGGACGAGCGACGCGCCAAATTCGCCAGCCGCAAACTTGCGGCCGCCCCGGTCCCGGTGACGGGCGATTTCTCAATCCCGTTCCTGCCCGACGCGGTATTTACGCCGCCGGAACGGATCGACCTGACCGCCGCCGTCAACGAAATCAAACCGCTGCCGCTGGCAGTCGCCAATTTCAGCGGCAAGTCAACCGCCTGCCGGGTCACGCTCGAAGCCGACCTTAAGCGTTACAACCACGCATTCGGGCTTGCCGGGTTCCCTGCTGAAAACATCACCATCCGCCACGGCATCGCCATGCGCGATTCCAATCAGGCATCCGGCGAACTCATCGAAGCCCTGCCGAAACTGCCGGAAAGCTTCACCGTCAACATCCCTGCCGAACAAGCCGCATTGCTCTGGATCGACTTTGACACCACCGGCGTCAAGCCGGGCGTCTATCATGGAGTCCTCCGGCTCGACCCGCTGAACCGGCCGGCCGATTTCGCCCAGAATCAAACCGTCTATCATCAGGTCGCCTACCAGGGCGAGATGGTCGAAGTTCCGGTTTCCCTGACCGTGCGCGATATCACGCTGGACCGCGAACCGGCCCTGCCGTTCAACGGTTTCAACGCCCTGCTGCTGCCGCAGACCGTCCCGAACCATACATTCGGCGAAGATGCGCTGAAACTCTATTTCGAACTCGGCGGGCGCACGCTGCTGGTCGGCCCGTACTCCTTTAAGTTTCCGGTCAAAGACGGCAAACTGGTCCTCGACGGCCCCCTGCCCGAATCCCTCGCGTCGATCACGGCCAATATCCGCCGCGCCGAAGCACTGGCCAGGAGTTATGGAACGAAACTTGATTACATGGTGGCGTTTTCTGTTTTCCGGAGCTTCAAAAGCATGTACCCGAAGCTGGACGACGACCAGTTCGTAGCGTTCATCCGGGGGATCGACAACTATTTCAAACACCTCGGCATCGCCAATGCCGACTACCGGATCGAGCTCTGGGACGAACCGCCGAAAGACGCCTGGCCCCAGCTCCTCCGCCAGTATCCAGCCGTGAAAAATGCCCTGCCGGAAGTCCGCCTGACTTGCACCCTCGGGGCTCACATCACCCCTGCGGACATGATCGAACCGCTGGTCCCTTATGTGGACGAATGGATGCTCTGGGACCACGGTTTCTTCCGTGATCCGGCCCACCTTGCGGTTTTTGACAAAGCCCGTAAAGCCGGAAAAAAAATCTCACACTATACCTGCGACACCTCACCGCGTTCGCCGCTTGACCGCAACTACCGCCGCAACGCCTGGTTCGGCGAATATCATCGCCTCGACAGCAATTCCCTTTATCAATACATGGCATCCCGGGGCGGAGCGGGACACGGCGACTGGCGGCTCCCGCCTTATGGCAACATCATTCTGTTGAGCTTCGGACAACCGGTGCCGACCCTTCGCTGCATGGCGCTGCGCCAGGGCATGACCGATGTCAAATACCTGGCGGAACTCCGCAGGCTCGGCACCCCGGAAGCTCTGGAATTTCTGAACAGCGCCGCCCGGCGGGTCGTCATCGACTTCGGGCACGATCCGGCAATGCCGGACAACGTCCGGGAAGAAGCCGCCGCCCTGCTGTTGAAACACCGCGGGAACCTGCCTTAAACGGCATTCCCCGGCAACCATTATTTTCTCGTCATCTTGTCTGCAAATATCCCGGTACTGTTTGTATTGTGTTTTACGACATGGTATATTCGGCATACAACCAATCAGAAACGGAGGTGGATGAATGATGAAAAAATTCATGGGATGGATTCCGGCTGTACTGGCGCTGCTTGCGCTGAACCTTCACGCCCAATTGGATGAAGAAGTTTTTAAGGCGACAATGAAAGAGGTCGATTCCGGCGGAATCTATCTGAATTACGTCAATCAGACCGGCATCGGGCAAAACCTGAATCGGGCTATTGACGGCGTTATGCAATCCGGCATCCTGCAAGGAACATCTGATGACCAAAATGCACAAATTCTCTCCGCCGTCAAGCTGGCCCTGCGCCTGATCAGCCTTGAATCATACAAGGCTCAGGCCACCAGCGGCGTCACCGAAAAAGCCCAGGCGGGCGACTCCATGTATTTTTACAAAAGTTTTCTCTACACCGGCAGCGAGCCGCAGGGGCTGGCCTTTGACCTCGTCCCCCGCCGGAATCAGCCGTTCGCCATGCTGAAAGACATTCCCTATAACACCCGCCTGGCCGTCGGCGGGCATATAACCCCGGACGCCGCCTGGCAAAAAATCGCGCTCGAGCTCAGCCGCGAACCCAATCCGCAATTCAAGAATTTCCCGGCTTTTTTCGAAGCGCTTTTCGAACAGCAGACCCAGGTCAAACTGTCCGAACTGCTCAAGAGCATCGAGGGCGAATACACCATCCTGATTACGTCATCCGGTACGCCCAATGAGCCGGTCTTCCGCCTGATGGCCGCCGTCACCGACAAAGACGGCATGCTGGGCAAGCTGCTGAAAGCCAAGCTTCCGCCGAACTTCCAGAGAGCCGGCGACAGCGTCATCCAGTTCCCGCCCCTCCCCGACGCGCCCGGATGGATCGAGCCCAAACTGTTGATCGAAAACGGCAAAATCACCCTGGTTTCGCACCCCGACGTACTGGCGGAGATCAAAACCGCGGAAACCACCGGATTGCTCAAGTCCTCAGCCGATTTCGCCAAAGGCATCCCGCAGGAGGGATTGGGTTACCTTTATCTGGACATCAACCAAAGCATTATCGACATACTTGCGGCCGTTTCCGGAGAGGATACGATCAAACAGCTTCTTACAATAATCACGCCTCCCCGGCTTTATGCGGTCACGTCCAAACTGGACAATGGCTATCTCACCCGCTTCCGTTCCAACTACTCCGTCATGCAACTCCAGACTCTGCCGTGGGCCATCTGGACGATCGCCATTCTTTCCAATGCTTCTGACTTTACTGGCCTTGTTCAAAATTCGGATAACCGTTTTCAGGAATACGAGAACCGTTATCACTCGTCCCAGGGATTCGTCGTGGGCAAATACATCCAAGAGAACTTTCCGAACCAAAAGGTTCTGGTACTCTTTGAAACAGACTATGAGATCAATCCCCGTACCCGGATTTTTATCGATGGCCTCAAAGCCGGTGGCGGTGCTGAATTGAATATCAAAGCCGATACCTTAAGACTGAACACCTCGCAGACGGAACAAGAACTGGGACTGCCACTGTTTGAACGAATGACCGCCGCCGATTTCGACAAGATATTGGCATCCCATAAAGATTGTGGAGTGGTCATCAGTTGCCTCGGACTACCCCGCGACCACGCCAAGTTGAATTATTGGAATGATAATGCGGCGCCAAAGCTCATCCTCGTGAATTCCTTTGACCTGCGCAATCACGACAAATTGCTCAATGACGGAAAAATCTCGGCGCTGGTTGCAGTCGGTCCTGACGCAAGGTTTACCGAAGACGCTCCTCCGAAAGCGCCTCAGGATGCATTCAATACCCGGTATATCCTGATCGACAAGAAAAATACCGGGAACTATAAAGCCCTGTTTCGATAATGATCCCGAGGAGAAATAGAAAACTGTAATCTCTCTCCTTATTTTCTGCGGCGTTTCGTCAAAAAAATGACGGAGCGCCGTTTTTTGTGCGAAAAAACGGTGATTTAACCGATTTCTAATTTTTCCTTAACCATCCCCTAACAATGACAGGATAAAGTAATAGTATATCCGAAACCAAATGGGGTTTAATCACAATGATTAAGGAAAACATGAAAAAGACAATTTTATGCACCGCGGCAGCAGCCATGCTGTCCACTCTCAGCCTGCCGGCCAAAGACATCGAAGTGCCGGGAGAAACCAGAACCATCCTCTTTCGCCAGGACGATGCCCAGAACTACATGGTCTCCCAGGTCTTTGACCTGAAATACCTGAAGGCGAACGACCTGACGCCGTTCGTCCTCGGCGCCGTCAAACGCTATGACCCCCAATCCAGCGTGGAGCGCCTGAATTACAAAAGCGGCGACCGCCAGTACCTGATCGTCACCACCGGACGAACCATGATGCCGTTCGTCACTGAAATGGTGACCAAACTCGACCGCCCCGGCCTTAAAGACGCCAACGGTTCACTGCTGGAGGGTTCCGGCATCAGCTACGGCACTTATCATCCCAGATTCCGGGATTCCGAAAAGCTGGTGGACCTGATCGTCAAGGCCGGAATCAACCAGAGCAAGGACGGCGCCATCTATCGCGACAGCAACTCCGGTATCATCTACTGGAAGGACTCCGCCTACAAAAGCAGCAACGACATCCGCCCCTGGCTGGAAAAACTCGACCGCCCGGTGCCGCAGATCAACCTGGTTTTCAAAGTATATGAAATCCGCGAAAGCACGCTGCGCGACCTGGGTATCGACTACCTCGCGTGGAAGAACGGCCCCGGGCTCGATTTTTTCGGGATCGGCTACGAAAACTTCTCGCTGTTCAGCAACGAACTGATGACCAACCTGCTCCCGATGGCCATGGATGCGCTCTCCAACTTCAACTTCGGTTACGGAGCCTTCTTCTGCGCTCCGCAGTTCGACCTGAGCTTCCTCCGGCTGCTCCAGCAGAGCGGCTTCGCCGAAATCGGACAGACCGCCACCCTGACCGGGGTGAACAACGATCTGGACGACGAACGGACCAGCAAGCCCGCCTACCAGATCAATTTCTCGCCTCAGCATCAGAATATCGTCAAAAGCGACAAGGACAAAACCTCCCTCGTCACCGGCGAAGCCGCGGGCCTGAAACTGGAACTGTATTACACCACCATCTGCCCGCCGAATGAAAAAGAAAAGGCCGGCGGCAATGTCCTGTTCCGTTACACCCTGACCAACCGCAATGTGGTCGAACGCAACAACTACGGCAGCGAATTGACCGACGAAAGCGCGGTCACGTCCAACCTGACCCTCGCGCTCAACCATGAAAAATTGATGACCGCATGGATCCGGGAAGTCGATGTGGAACAGACCGTCGGGATGCCCTTCCTGAGCGACATTCCGGTCCTGAAATACCTGTTCGGCACCACCACGTGGCAGAAAGAAAAAGTATTCTTCTTCATGACCGCCCAGGCCGCCCCCATCAATCCCGATACCGTTGCCGCCAACGTGGGCGGACAACTGGTTGCCGTCATGGACGAACTGACCCAGAAAACCGAAGCAAAGGAAAATAATCAATGAAACGATATCTGACCGCCGCCGCCGTCTGCTGCACCTTCATCCTCTGCGCCGACGAACCCTCTCCGCCATACGCGGATTCCCAGGTACAGGCGCATCTGCGGGTGAACCTGGAAAACAACATTAACAACGTCAACTTCATCCGTGACAACAACGACCCCGAAGTATTGACCAAAGTCTATATCCTGAAACACGCCGACCCATATGAACTGCGCGCCTACATCCGCGCCGCCGTTCAGTCCCGGCGAGTCCACGACAGCCGTACCGTGGTCGAGTGTATCAAGTACAACGACGGCACCGGCATGCTCATCGTCTCCGCCGAAAACTACCGGTTCACGGACCATGCCAACGGCGTGGGGATCGACACGCTGATCAGCAGCCTTGACCAGCCCGCCATCACCGCGTCTTCGGGACAGCCCAAATACCTGTATTTCCCGGCCAACGTGTCCGCCAAGGACCTCGACGTCATGATCCGCCGGGTCGGCGCCAACCTGACCACCACGCTGGCGGAAGACTATGAACTCCAGGAAGGCAAGGACAAAGTCGTATACGACAACGAACTGAACTGCCTGTTCTTCAACAGCGCCCTGTATTCGCGCAAGCACATCGAAAACATGCTCAAAAAGTACGACGTGCCCAACCCCGAAGTCCATGTCAAGTTCACCATCTATGAAATCTACGCCGAAAACGACGCCAGGATCGGCGCCGACTTCCAGGCCTGGAAGAACAACGACGGGCTGGACCTGCTCTCCGTCGGCGGACGTTTCCGTGACAACTGGACCTCCACCAACGCCGGCGGCATGCGCGCCAACGAAGGTTCGTCCAATACCCAGGTCTTCAACTTCAACCCCAAGTGGAACAGCCGTTACCTCGACTTCCTGGCCTCTAAAGGACATGCCGGAATCGTTACCTCCGGTGAAGTCGCGGTGAAAAACGGCAAAACAGCCAACATCGCCCGCCAGACCAAGATCTTCTTCAACGAAGTCACCGAAACGGCGCCGGACAAGCTGGAACTCCATTACAACACGGTTGCCGCCGTCGCCGCCGGGACTACCGTCGGTTACGACACGGCCAACACCGCCATCGTCCTCAACGGTTCGTCCGCGATGGTTGCCGCCGTCAAGGCCACGCTGACCGACACGCGCTACTACCTCTCGACCAAAGACTCCGCCGCCTATTTCACCAAGAACGGCGTCAACATCGGCCAGGAAGCCGAAGCCGCGGGCGTCAGCAGCCTCTTCGCCGCCGACAAATGGATCAAGACCAACGACATGACGCTCTACAAGGGCCCGCAGATCAAGACCAAACCGTCGAACGCCTTCGGGTTCAACATGACCATCACCCCCGCGATCGCCTCCGAAGCCACCACCCTCGAAGTCACGCTGAACAACACTTCGTTGACCGGCTGGCAGTCCAGCGGCGACCCGCGTTTCTCCGCCAGCACCGTGAACACCAAGGTCATGATCGGCAATGCGAACAGCAGTTTCATCATCGGCGGACTCGAAAAACGGGAAACCGTCCGCAGCGTCGGCGGCGTACCGATCCTCAAGGACCTGCCGCTCCTGGGCTACCTGTTCTCCACCGAATCGGAATCGACCAAGCGTTCGCAGCTCGTCCTGGTGGCCGAATGCAACCTGAACCGTCCCGACACTCCGGTCCCGGCCCTGTTCACCGGCGAAGTCGCCAAACTCTCCGGCGCCATGGACAAAGCGGGCAACTCCAACAGCTTCGGTTTCGACCAGTGGCTGCTTGACTCCAACAAAAGCGCGGATTGGGATACCTACTGATCCCCGTTTTCAAACCAATAAAAAAAAGAAACCCCGGTCAATGACCGGGATTTCTTTTTTGATGCCGATTGAGGAGCGCGTCAGCTCAACAACTCCGGTTCGCGCAACAGGCCGCAGGGAACCAGTTGCCGTTCGGAGCGATCATACTGCTTGAACTGCTCGGGGCCGGTCCAGATGGGCCATTTTTCATTCAGGTAAAACGGTCCGTGAGAGTTACGCCGATGCCCGAGCACCGTGATCGACACCCGGTTGACGCCGTCACGGACAAATTCGGAAACGTCAAGCCGGTACGGCGGCCACGCCAGTACCTGACGCGGAGACCCGTTGACCTCGACGCCAAGCGCCACGCCGCGCCATTCCGGAATATCCAGGAATAACGGCCCGGCGCTTTTTTTCGCCTCGAACGTTTTGCTGTACGTGACATTTCCGGCATAGTTCTGCAACCCTTGCGCGCACCAGTCGCCGATCTCCAGTGTTTCCGGCGATTGCGTCAGGCAATTCCCCGACACGCCGAAATCGCCAAGGATAAACACCGCTTCCAGCCCCGGCAGGAATTCATGGTAACGGCACTCCAGCACCAGCGTGTTGACGCCGGGGCGAAAGGAATCGGCAGGCAGGCGCAGGGTCCGCAGCGAACGGTCGCACCATTCGCCATCGTCTTCCGGCGACACGTCGTGCCCGTTCAGGCTGATCCGGTACAGGTCCGGGCGCTCGATGCCGAGCCGGCACGGTTCCACCGGCACGGTTCCGCATTCGAAGGTGTACTCCAATGTGAGTTCCAGATGCTCGGTCGCGGTCTGTTCGCCGCGCATCCAGGGCTGGACCATCGCACCTCCCCGGGGGCGCACGCCAAGCTTTTCACGTACCTGATCATCGATTTTGATGATGTATTCAGGAGGGGAAAGCTCCCCTGCCCCCGTCCGCCAGCGGGCATGGTCCAATACCAACACGTTCGGCTCATCCAGTGTGATTTGCCAGGGGCCGCCGTCCAACGCGGCGGCGGTCAATTCCTTCACATCGACCGCCGGGAGAGCCGGAGCATTGGCGATATCCTCCCGCGAGGCGAAAAACAACCGGGAACCGAGCACCTCGAAAGAAGTTTCGAACTGATGGACGCCGTCGGCACAACGGGATGTGACCGGGCGGATTTTTCCGCTTTCCAGTTCCAGCTCAAAAATTCGAGCCTGCGGATCGGCCTGCCACGCAACCCGCGCCTGCGGATAGTTCAATTGGCGGTCGCGGACCAGTGGAGCCGTCTGTATGGTTTTGGTCATATTCATCGACGTATTGCAGATGAACAGCGTGCCGAGTTCCTCGGACTGCCGGAAAACATGCAGCAGCGGTTCGATTTCCGCGCCGTCCGGCCCGGTGATCGACACCCGCCGCACCTGCGGGCTCAACAGTTCCGCCATGGTTTCAATCGTTCCCTGAACGAAGTCCGCATAAACCGCCGCCGGAGTTTCCGAGACGCGGCCGTCCATGTATGCCGGAGGTTCACCGATGTAGACCACCGTGCCGCCCGCATTGCGGAATTCAGCGAGCAACTTCAGGGTGCTTTCGCGGATCGTCCGCATTTGAGGCAGCAATACCGCCCTGTAAGACGAAAGGTTGAGTTTGAACATACCGCCGTCCACCGACGCATGGCGCGACATCAGTTCCTCGTCGCCATAATCGAAATCCAGATTCGCCCCCAGCAGTCCGTTGCTGGCCTGAATCAGGGTAAGGTCTTCGGCTTCGGCCGCCTCCGGCGAAATGCTTTCCACAGCGAAAACGCCCCACGCCGATTCGATCGGGTGAACCACCAGCAAGTCACAGATTTCCCGTCCGTCCGACAGCGCCGCGCCGAGCCGCGCGAAATAATCCTCCACCACCGGATACTCCCGGTACCACGGCGACTGCCACGAAATACTGGCCGGGTAATCACGCTTGGCCTCGGCCGCCATCGAATACCACGCCAGGTGCTGGCAACGCAGGTTCAGCCCCAGCGCATACTGCCAGTCACCGAGGGCTTTGTGTCCGGCAAACGGGAAATCCCATCCGGTACAGCCGTAGGTTTCGGTCAGGCGCCAGCGGCGGCCGAACTGACGCGCCACGGAAGTGCATTGCTTGGCGGTGTCGAACACGTTCCAATGTTCGGTCAGCAGGTCGATGCCGGGCGCCTGCATGTATTCGTAGAAACGCATGGCGGCGCCGACCACCCTGGTCTGCCCGAGCAAAGTATCTTCCAGCAACACATGCCCGGTCATCAGAGCATTGTGCCGGTCGCACCATTCGCCGATCTGCTTCGAAAACGCACCGACGAACAACGCGGTCAGGAGGTTGTGATAATCGCGCCGGACCCCGGCGAATTCCCGGTCGTCCACGATGTAGAACAGTTCCGGCAGATGGGTCATGATATCATAGCCGTACTCGTCCCGGAACCGCACCGGAACCGACCCCGTCCACGGCAAGAATTTAAACGAACCGGTCACGTGGAAATAATTCGGCTCGTCCGTGAAAATACCGGGCACGACGCCCCCGAATCCGGAACCGACTTCACGGGCGTAAACCTCGTGGGTCGTTTCCAGGAATTTCTTTACGGCGTCTTCGTTCATGGTATCGAGATACGTCTGGTCGTTGTACCAGGAGGAGGGACTGCTCGCCTGTTCGAAAAACGCAAAAATCTTCTCGCCGTCCCGCAACGGCTCATCCGGCGAAGCCAGGCGGCGGACGCCGTACAGGCGGTTTTCCCGGAGGACGGCGGCAAACACCGCATCGTAGGTTTCCCGGGATGCCTGACCGGCGGACTCCAGGACCTCCATCGCCATCATCCGCATGCGGTATTTCTCATCGGCGGTAACCAGTCCGCCGGCGGCGCCGGAGGGCCAGCGGTCTTCATCGTACAACCACGCCAGCATCCCCTGTTCCCTGGCCTCATCGATGCAGGCGCGGATGCAGTCAAACCATTCCGTGCCGAGGTATTTCGTTCCCAGCCCCACCCGTGAGTGCATGAAAAATCCCCCCAGGCCCATCTCTTTCATAATCCGGATCTGGCGGCGCAGTTCCTCCGGTTCCAGCTTGGCGTTCCATGCCCAGAAGGGGGCTCCGCGAAATTCCGCACCGGGCGAGGAGAGGGCCGAAAAAAATTCTTTCATCATTTTCATCCATCCTTTTTGATATTTGGAGAATAGTGTTTATATTATAGCAAATAAGGACATTTTTCCTTGATTTTCTGAATGACAATCAGCATTATCTGTTAAAACATGGGCGTCAACTTAAAAAACCTGCTGCGCTGGCAGAATCTGAAGATTCACGTATCCCCCGCTTTGCACAGCCGCGAGAAAGAGGGGCCGGCCACGCCGGAGCACCGGCACGAGGATTTTCTCGAACTGGTATTCGTCCGTTCAGGTCAGGCGATTCACGTGGTGGGGGACCGGGAAGCCCCCATCGCCACCGGCCATATTTTCCTGATCCGCGAACAATGCGAGCACTATTACCGGAACGCCCAGTCGCTGAATATTTACAATATCCTGCTGGACCGCGGCTTTCTGGCTTATTTCAAGGACGACTTGCAGAGCCTGCCCAACTATCAGTTGCTGTTCAATCTTGAACGCGACGACGAAAAAGCCGTGCTGATGCTGGACGACAGGCACTTCCCGGACGCCGTCAAACTGCTGGAAAACATCATCGCCGAGGAAGCCAACGACACCCCCGGCGCCCGGACGATCGTACTGGGCGATGTCCTGCGGCTGTTCGTGTTCCTGTTCCGCCATGCCCGGCCGGTCCTCGCCGATTCCGGCGGCAACAGCGGGCACGCCTACAAGATCAGCCGTCTGCTGGCCGCGCTGGACCAGCGTTGCCAGGAAGACTGGAGCCTCGAAAAAATGGCGGCCATGACCCGGATGTCCGTCATGAACTTCCGTCTGGAGTTCAAACGCCTGACGGGACTGCCTCCCATCAACTACCTGCTGAAAACACGCCTGACCAAGGCCGCGCTGATGCTGATGCTCCCCGGTAAAAATATTTCCGAAGTCGCCCTCGCCTGCGGATTCCAGGACAGTAATTACTTCACCCGCCAGTTCCGCGCCGAGTATGGGATGACGCCGCGCGAGTTCCGCCTGCAGCCATAAAAACGGCTTGTATTCGCGCAAAAAACATGTATACTATGCGGCATTATGAAAACACCGGCTGATTTTCGCACCACGCCTCTTGCCATCGCCTGGGCCATCAACTCCCTGGCGTACTCGATCATTTACCCGTTCATCCCGATTTACCTGAGCGAAGAACGCGGCATCCCGATTGAGAAAGTCGGCCTGATTTTCCCGCTGATGGGCCTCGCCGTGATCCTGACTCCGCCGCTCTCGGGCTGGCTGACCGACCGGGTCGGACGCCATTTCATGATGCAGTTCGGGCAAAGTTCGCGGGCGCTGATTTTTCTGATCATGGCGGTGATGGCGTATTTCCAGGCGCCGTTCGAGCTTTTTGCCGTCGTGCTGATGCTGAATGCCGGAGTCGGCACGTTCTTCCAGGTCGCCGCCGATTCCTACCTGACCGAGCTCACCACGCCCGAGACCCGCCCTGCCGCCTACAGCAAAATCCGAATCGGCACCAACGTCGGCTGGGCGCTCGGCCCCATGCTGGGCGCATTTCTGGCGCGGACTCCATTCTCCCTGATGTTCGCCATCACCGCCGTCCTGTGCGTGCTCGGCGCCCTGTACACCGGGCGTACCTGCCGCCCGACTGCGGCCCCCGCGGTTCAGAAAACCATTCATCACCCCCCGGTCAGCGCCTGGCAGATCATCGGCAACCCTTCACTGCTGAAGCTCCTGACCGCCAGTTTTCTGTTGTTCATCCTGACCTCTCAGCTCTATTCGATCCTGTCCATCTATGCCACGCAGACGGTGGGAATCAGCCGTAACATCCTCGGGCTGGTTTATTCGGTGAACGGCTTTACGATCATTCTGTTCCAACTGCCGGTCACCCGGCTGATGGACCGCTTCAAGCTGCATCAGTCAACCCGGCTGCTGGGCGGTTCGATTCTTTACGCGCTGGGGTACTTTTCGCTGGCTTTCTGCGACGGCGGGTTCTCGCTGGCCATCGCGGTTTTCATCCTGACCCAGGGCGAAGTCATCGTACAGCCGGCCCTGTATACGGTTGTCAGCCGTCTGGCGCCGCGCGGCGGCATCGGGCGCTCCATGGCCAGCCTGGGACTGGTCCGCGGCATCGGCATGGCCGCCGGGCCGTGGATCGGAGCGCAGGTCTTCGCCGCTTATTCCACGACGCCGGTCATGCTGTGGGGAATTTTATCCGTGTTCGCGGTCGTGGCCGGGTTGGCGTTCCTCTCGCTGCGTTCGTTGTAATCCCAGTTGGTTGCGAATCCGAAAAACAAGCTAAAAACGCCATTGTCGGTGCTGATTTGGCTACAGCACCGACAATGGATTTGTAATATAACCTTGTTTACAGGAAAATCAAGTCTTATTTCGCAACAGGGCAAACAAGTCTAAAAAATCAGTTGCAAGATAAAAACGCCATTGTCAGTGCCGATTTGGCTGCGGCACTGACAATGGATTTGTAATATAATCCCATCTGCGAAAAAGTCAAGTTCTACAGGATTGTTTCCGGCGCCGGTTAAGCGCTAACGCCCGAATCCGCGGTTTATTATGAAATCGCCTGTTTTTTTCAATAAGGGTTTTGCATTCTCCAATTCACCTGCTATAGTTTTCCCAACGTATGAGTCTGTTTCTGGATATTTTTTTGTCTAACCATAATAACATGAGGTGTTGCAATGAAAATCGATGAAATCAGAAACTTCGGAGTGATCGGCCATGCCGGCTGCGGTAAAACAGCGCTGTGCGACTTGATGTTATTCAAAGCCGGAGCAGTAGACCGCCTGGGCAGCGTCGACCAGGGCACTTCCGTATCGGACTATACCCCCGCCGAACAGGCCAAAAAAAGCAGCATCTATTCCACCGCCCTCTCCTGTAAATACAAAGACAAAAACTGGTTTTTCATCGACCCCCCCGGCTATAACGAATTCGTCGGCAAAATGATCTGCGCCATGTACGCCATGGACAGCACCGTCCTCGTAATCAACGGCGTCAACGGCCTTGAAACCGGTACCGGACGCGGTTGGAAGCGTTCCGTAGACCTGAACCTGCCCCGTTTCATCTATATCAACCGCCTTGAACTGGAAGGCGCCGATTTCGAACGGACGCTCCAGCAGCTCCAGGAAGCCTACGGCAGGACCGTCTGTGTCCCCGTCACCTACCCGGACGGCAAGGAAGCGGCTTTCTCCAAAGTATACAATATCCTGACCGGCAAAGACTTGCCCTCCGAAGCAGAAGAATACCGTCAGACCCTGATGGATACCATAGCCGAAGCCGACGAAGAATTAATGGAAAAATACCTCGGCGGCGAAGAACTCTCCCTCGATGAAATCAACAAAGGACTCAAAGCCGCCATCCAATCCGGCAGCCTGGTCCCGGTTTTCGCCGGCAGCACCGCCAAGGATATCGGCGTAACCGAGCTGATGGACGCCATCAGCGACCTCGCCCCGAACCCGCAGGCGCGCGGCTCCATCGAAATGGCGGACGGCTCCAGAATGCCGGTCAGCGAAAGCGGCCCCGCGGTCGCGCTGGCGTTCCGCCTGCAGAACGACGCCTTCGTCGGGCAGTTGACCTTTTTCCGTGTCTTCAGCGGCACGTTCAAGTCGGATACCGAAGTGGTCAACGTCTCCACCGGCACCCGGGAAAAGCTCGGCGGCCTCCTGCAAACCAACGGCAAAGAGCAGAAAATAACGCCCGAAGCCACCCCCGGCATGATCTTCGCGGCCACCAAGCTCAAAGATGCGCATATCGGCAACACGCTCGCCTCCAGCGCCGACGTCAAGGCGCTGCCGCCGATCCAATATCCGATCCCGGTCATGTCCTACGCGATCAGCGCGGTCAAATCGGGCGAAGACGACAAAATCATTTCCAGCCTCCAGAAAATCGCCGCCACCGATACCACGCTGCAGATTTCCCGCCACCCGGAAACCCACGAATTCCTGCTCTCCGGCATGGGCGACCAGCACCTCCAGCAGGTCATCAAACGGCTGAACACCGATTACAAGCTCGAAGTCAACCTCGCCGCGCCCAGGATCGCCTATCGCGAAACCGTCACCGCGCCGGGCGAAGGGCATTTCCGCCACAAGAAACAGTCCGGCGGACACGGCCAATTCGCGGAAGTGTTCCTGAAAGTCGAACCGGCGGATAAATTCTCGTTCGAAAACGCCGTTGTCGGCGGCGCCATCCCCAAAAACTACATCCCGGCGGTGGAAAAAGGCGTCATCGAATCCATGGAAGTCGGCCCGCTGGCCGGCAGTACGGTGGAACGCCTGAAAGTCATCGTTTGCGACGGCAAGTACCACGACGTGGACTCCTCCGAAATGGCGTTCAAGATCGCCACCCGCCGCGCCTTCAAGGAGGCGATCGAAAAAGCCCATCCGGTACTGCTCGAACCGATCATGAACGTCAAAATCCGCATTCCGGACCGCTACATGGGCGATATCAACGGCGACCTGAACCAGCGCCGCGGGCGCATCATCGGCATGAGCGCGGAAGACGGGCTCCAGGTCGTCAACGCCGAAGTGCCGCAGGCGGAAATGGCGAAATACGCCACCGAACTGCGTTCGTTGACCCAGGGGAGCGGGCTGTTTGAAATGGAGTTCGCCCGTTACGAACAGGTCCCGACCAACATCGCCAATGAAATCAAAGCAAAATACCAGGGTTCCCTGACTGAAGAAGACTGATCGGCGGATTCCCTTAACACAATAAATTGGAGACCTCTATGAAACAATCTTTTCTGATGGCGGCGGCCCTGACGGCAATCCTGCTGTCGGCGGGCTGCGGCGGCAAAACAACACCTGCAGCGGGAAGCCTGCCGGACATCGACGCCGTAACCGGCGCCACCGGCTTTGCCGTTAAAACCGCCACACCCGACCGCGAGGCCGGGCGGAAAGTCGTCGCCGAATTCCTGAAAGAAAGCAAAGTTTATAACTTCGCCAGTGTCGAAAACAATAAGCCGCGGGTCCGCCCGCTCGGCATATTCCTCGAGCACGACGGCAAAATCTGGTTCCATATCGGCAAACACAAAGCCGGTTTCGCCCAGATTCAGGTCAACCCCAATGTCGAGATTGTTTCCGTCAACGACAAGGGCGACTGGATTCGCCTCTCCGGCAAGGCGGTGACGGTGAACAATCCCGAGCTTGACGAAGCTGTTTTCAACCATTCTCCGGGCCTCCGGAAGATGTACAACGCGGAAACCGGCCACACGCTGGGGCATTTTTATATTGCCGACGGCACGGCTGAAATCAGCCGCGGGAATACCGTGGAGCTCTACCGTTTCTGACCGTCCTGTCCGAAACAGCCTGCAGGCGCCCGCCTGCGGGCTGCCGACCACCGCCGAAAAGGCGAAAAAAAACGAAAAACTGAACCTTTATTGCAAAAAATTGTCGGTCCGGCGATTGCTTTTTATTTGCCATCGGTTATATTACCCATTGAAAACAAACAGTATAAAGCACAAAGGAATGAGCCATGAGTCATGAAGAACAACTGCAGGCACTGCGCAAGTACCTCAAAGTCCGCAACAAACGGTATACTGTCGAGCGCGAATCCATTCTGGAGCTCATCTCAGATATCGAAGGCCGCTTCTCCATCGTCGATCTTTACCAGAAAGCCAAGAAACGCGACATGGTGCACGCCGCATCCACCTTATACCGCAACATCTACACCTTTGTGGACGCCGGGTTCCTGACCGAAATCAAACTCCGCGAAGGCGAAACCGTGTTTGAAAGCAATCTCAACAACAAATCCGAATTCATGCTCTGCGTCGGCTGCGGACGCCTTACCCGCATCGACCTGCCCGCCCTCGAAGGGCTGGAAAACCGGATCTGCAAGGAATACCGCTTCCACTCCACTTCAAGAGTTTATCAGCTGCGCGGCTACTGCGAAGACTGCAACGCCTGAATGTTTCCCCGTTCATCCGCTGTTTCGCCCTGATTCCCTGAATCGGGCTGCGTCGTTATTCCGTTCTTTCATTTATTTCAGATATAAATTAAAAAAGGAGCCTTATAAACCATGGCAGAAAAAACCCAGCAGTTCAAGACAGAAGTACAGCATCTTCTGGATTTGATGATCCATTCGCTTTATTCGAACAAGGATATCTTCCTCCGCGAAATCGTCGCCAATGCCACCGACGCCATCGACAAAGCCCGTTTCGAGGCTGTGACCAAGCCCGAACTGGCCTGCGATTGGAAAATCCGCATCACCGCCGACAAAGACCGGAAAACCCTGACCATTTCCGACAACGGCATCGGCATGACCGAAGACGAAGTCGTCGACAATATCGGCACCATCGCCAAATCCGGCACCAAGGCGTTCCTGAAAGCCCTTGAAGAAAGCAAGGACGCCTCCGCCAGCGCCCCGGAACTGATCGGTCAGTTCGGCGTCGGTTTCTACTCCGCCTTCATGGTCGCCGATGAAGTCACCCTGATCACCCGGAAAGCCGGCAGCGACGCCCCCGCCGTGCGCTGGGAATCCGACGGCAAAGAATCCTACCGCATCTCCTCCGCCCGGAAAGACACGCCGGGGACCGACGTCATCATCAAGCTGAAAGAAGACGCCCAGCAGTACCTTGAACAGTGGAAAGTCGCCGACATCATCAAAAAATACTCCGATTACATCGCCTATCCGATCGAGTTCCCGGTCAAGAAAGTCAACGACGACAAGACCGAAACCGTCGAAGACAAAGTCCTGAACTCCCAGAAAGCGATCTGGCTGAAAAGCCCGGACGAGATCACCGAAGCCGAGCACAAGGCGTTTTTCTCGCACCTTACTCACCAGATCAGTTCGCCGATGAAGTCGATCCAGTTCACCGCCGAAGGCACCACCGAATTTCGCGCCCTGCTCTACATCCCGGAAAAATCCGAATTCAATGTTTTCATGCCGGAATTCCAGAAAAAGGGCCTCCAGCTTTACGTCCGCCGCGTGTTCATCACCGACGAATGCAAAGAACTGGTCCCCGACTATCTGCGTTTCCTGAAAGGCGTGGTCGATTCCAGCGACCTGCCGCTGAACGTTTCGCGCGAAATTCTTCAGGAAAACCCGCTGATCTCCAAGATCCAGAAGAACGTCGTCCGCAAAGTTCTCGCCGAACTCAAGAAGATGCAGGAAAACGAACCCGCCAAATATCAGGAATTTTTCCGCGAATTCGGACGGGTCTTCAAGGAAGGCATCCAGACCGACTACGCCAATCAGGATAAAATCCGCGAACTGGCCATGTACGAATCGTTGAACACCGCCCCCGGCCTCCTGCTGTCGCTCAAGGAATACCTGACCGCCATGCCGCCGGAACAGAAGGAAATCTACTACATCACCGGCGAAAGCCGCAAGGGAGCGGAAAGCTCCCCGGCATTGGAATTTTTCCGCGCCAAAGGCTGGGATGTGCTGTTCATGACCGACCCGATCGACGAGTGGATCATGCAGGGCGCCACCGAGTTCGAAGGGAAAAAATTCAAGTCCGTGACCCAGGGCGAAATCGAACTTGACGACGCCGAAAAGGAAACTTCGAAGAAAAAAATCGACGAAGCGGCCAAGTCCCACAAAAATCTGGTCGAATTCCTGCAGAAAGAACTCGACGACACCGTCAAGGAAGTCCGCTTCTCGCCGCGCCTGACCGAGAGCGCCTGCTGTCTGGTGAGCGATCCCAACGCCATGAGCGCGCACATGGAACGCCTTTACCGGGCCATGAACCAGCCGCTGCCGTCCGCCAAACGGATCATGGAGCTGAACCCCGATCATTCGCTGATCGGCGCCATGCAGAAGCTCTATGACCAGGACGCCGCCAATCCGAAACTGAAAGGCTACGCGCAACTGCTCCTCGACCAGTCGCTGCTGGCCGAAGGCAGCCCGATCAACGATCCGCTGATCTTCACCAAACGGGTGGCGGACCTGATGACCGAAGCGTTGAAATAAAAACCGCAACCTCACGAAAAAGCCCGCCATCCGGCGGGCTTTTTGTGTCTTTCGTCCCTTGCCGCGGTTAACGGCGGAGCGTTGACAGGCTCTCCAGCAGTTCCGCCACCGACTCCGGCTGTTCGTTGCCGAAGATGGCTTTGCCGCCGGACGCCATCATGTCTCCCGAAGTCACCGCGATCATCCCTTTGCCGTAGGGCCTGACCATGAGATAGTTGAAGAAACTGCCGTTCTGCATCCGGATCGCGCCCGGCGTGCGCCAGTTGCCGGAAACAACCGGGAGCCAGCCGTTCGATGGCGCGGACATCGAACTCACGGCGTCTTTCATCCAGCCGTCCGGCACCTGATAATGCTTCCGCGACGGATCGATTTCCCAGCCGGACCATTTCAGCTTAAGCGACGGATCGTTGGAATGGCGGTCCGGATTCATCTCGCCGTACCCCGCGGAAACCAGCAACGCGCCATTCCGCACAGCCTGCTTGATTTTTACCCATTCCGCCGCCGGAATAACGTTACCATTATGCCGGACCACATAAATGTTGGCCGGAAACCCCGCGGCGGAAAGTTCATCATTGTTATTGATGAAACGGTAATGAAACCCTTTTTCGCGAAGCACCTTCCCCATCGTCTGATACCGGTGGTCGTTCAGCGGATTGCTCCAGGGCACATATCTGGAGGTGTTGCGGTTGGCATTGAAATACAGCGTGGCGAACGCATCGGGCTTGTGGTGGCTGTCCGGCGGAAACGACGATCTGTTTGTAGGAATTCGGAATATCGCGCGGTGTATTGAGGAAAATTTCAACGCGGTCCAGCTTCCATAAATCCGCCGCGTCATGCGGCTGCGAAGTGAAATCAACACGGTTCAGGTCCGGTTCCATCGCCTCCACCCGGATCATCAGGGCATCGGGCGTCCAGCTCATCTTCACCGTAGTCCGATCGGGATTGACCTTGCCGTCTCCATAGACAACCCGCGAAACCGGAAACTCCACCGGCGAAGCAAACGGTTCGGCAGTATCGGCCAGGGGCAGATTCACCGTATTGGCGCCGCTGCTTTCGTTCCATTTCAGCTTCTGGTATTCCTGAAAATAGGCCTGTTCCAATGAAATATTCCGCAGAATCCGTTCCCGGTCCTGCCGGGCTTCGGCGAAAGTACCGGCAGCCAGAGCAGTCAGCTCCGGCGTGATGAACGCCGACGCCAACTTGCCGAAGAACTGCAGATAATCGCTCAAATGAATATCGAGGGAATTCAGCGCGGTCCCGATGCCATTGAAATAGCGCTCCATAACTCCGGCAGCGGGCCCGAAGTTGTAGCGGCAGTAATCCGCGATCAAGGCATCGATGTCGGCCTCGGCGTCCCACAACAGTTGCGCATACAGGTAGAAGCCCAGCCGGTTGCGGGTGAGGTGTGGCGCTTCGAGATATCCCTGATAGGCAATCGTGGCGAATTTCATTCTATATTAGTCAGAATGCAGTTGTCCGGTCTTTCGATGCCGTACCATGATCGGCACCGAAATTTTTATGCGATCAGTTTGTCACGCATCAGGAGAGCGGCGCCAAGCGCCGTAGCCGTCGGCGGCAGGGAGGAAAATTCGATTTTCAATCCTTTCACCGAACCGGCGAAGCAACTGAAATTCAGCACCCGCCGGATTTCCCGCTCCAGGAACTCGCCGAGCCCGGCGGTTTCGCCCCCCAGCACGATCACCGAAGGGTTCAGCAGCGTCACCACCACCGCCAGCGCTTTGCCGATGTTGTCGCAAAGCTCGCCCGCAATAATCCGGGCCGCCTTGTCCCGGCGTGAACACTCCACAAATTTTTCCAGCGAAAAGCCTTCCAATGTAAGTTCCGTATCCACTCCCCCCGCGATTACTTCCTCGACCTTGCGGCGGATGCCGTTGATCCCCGCCAGCGCTTCCAGGCAGCCGCGGTTTCCGCATTGGCAGAGCGGCCCGTCCGGCGCCACGATGACGTGCCCGATCTCCATCGCACGGTTGTTCGCCCCGGTGAAAGGCTCTCCCTGCCGGATGAAACCGCCCCCGACGCCGTCGCCCAGACTGATATGAAACAAACTCTCCGGCGGCGCCGCCAACCGGGTCCGGTATTCCATGTGGGTCCTCACCAGGCATTCCGGCCACATGCCGGCGGGAAGCCGGAATTCCGTACTCAGCCATTTCCCGGTTTTGACGTTTTCCCAACCGGGGATATTGACCGCGCGCAGGGAAATGCCGTTTTCACCGTCCACCAGCCCGGGGTCCGCGAAACCGATGCCTTTTACAAGATGCCAGTTTTCGACGTTCTGCTTTTTCAGCAATTCGATCACATCGCGTATTTCTTCGCAGCAGGCGGCGGGGCTACCGCGCCGCTGCGCCGGTTTTTCCACACAATCGATCAGTTCCCCTTTGAAATCAACAATCGCCCCGATGATTTTGTCCGCCTGAAAGTCAATCCCCAGCGTCCACTGATAATCGCCGTTCAAGTGCAACAGCGGAGCCCGGCGCCCCGTCCGAACCCCGGCCCGGTCAGGCTCAACCAGCAGGCCTTCGGCTTTCAATCCGTCAATCGCTTTCAGCAACGTGGCGGGACGCGCGCCGGTTTCCCGGATCAACTCGGGGCGCGATACGGAGGCGTGCATCAGGAATATCCGGATAATTTCAGAATCAAGATGGCCTTTTTTTCTCATGAGATGCCCTGTTCGTGTTTATTATAGTTCGTTAACGTATCATAAATATAGATGAAATCCGTGAAAAATCAATATTTATAACTATAATCGTCTTGATTTATTTCAAAAAAACAATATAATCATATCAAATAACATAAAATCCAAGGAATTTCACATCATGAAAACCGATGAAATGCGCCTCCTGACCGTCGCGGAAATCCGCCGCCGCATGACCGAAACCAATACCGTCATCATCCCCTACGCCCTCAGCGAACAGCACGGGCACCACCTCCCGCTGGACACCGATATCCGCAACGCCGAATATGCCGCGCGCGGCCTCGCCGAACGCCTCGGCTGCCTGATCGCGCCGACCCTGAACTACACCTTTTCCGGCGGCATGCTGCCGGGAACCATCAACGTCAAACCCAATACGTTTTCGAATATGATCGGCGAAATCATCGAATCGCTTTCCCGGCAGGGGTTCCGCAACTTCATCATCCTGCCGGGCCACGGCGGAAGCGAAAGCATGTTCCACCTGAAAGAATCCCTGCGCATCCTGAAATGGCTGAATCCGTCGCTGCGCGATGACCTGATCCTGATGCTGCCGCTTTGGGATTTCTCTCCGACCTGGACGGCGCTGTTCGAACAGCGCGACTACCATGCGGCTCAGGCGGAAACCTCGCTGATGCTCCACTGGTGCCCGGAAGTCGTCCGCACGGACATCGCCATGGACGAACCGGAAGTCGCCGAGCGCCTCCGTTCCAATCCGGACAGCTACCAGCAGCTTGAATCCTTTACCGCGTTGAAGCAGGAGATCATCCAGACTTCCCAACGCGAAGACGTGAAAGTCGGCGTCATGGGCTACCCCGAAAAAGCGTCCGCGGAACTCGGCGCAAAAATTGAATCCGAATTCCTGGAAAACGCTTCCCGCGCCGTGGCGGAAGCCATCCGCCAGGCCGACGCCGCACGCCGAAGCGGAGAGCGAATCGTCCATGACGGCGCCACCGAACTCAAAATCCTCTCCCTGTAACTTTTTCGCAACAGGAGCTTCCTTATGGAAAAACTCAGATTGGGCATAGTCGGCCTCGGGCATCGCGGCCGCGAAATGTTCAGTATGGCGGCAAAAGTCTTCGACGACCTCGAAGCCGTAGCGGCATGCGACCTGAATCCGGCATTGTGGTTTGAAACGGCGCGCGGGCGCAGCGAACCGCTGGCTCAAAGCATGCCCGGCGTCAAATTCTATGAAGACTACAGGCAGATGCTGGGCGAAGCGAAACCGGATGTCGTCCTGGTCGAGACCCCGGCCAACTGCCACGCCGAATTCTGTGCGGCGGCCCTGTCCGCCGGCGTTCACGTCTACTCCGACATTCCCACGGTGAACAGCATCGAAGAAGCTCAGATGCTCTGGGACATTCACTTGAAATCAAACGCACTGATAATGACCGGCGCCACCACGCTGGGCTGGGGCTTCGTCCTCGCCATGCAGGATTTCCACCGGCAGGGAATGCTCGGCAAACCGTTTTATCTGGAAGCCGAATATATCCACGACATCCGGTGCCTCTGGGGAGAAACCCCGTGGCGCAAGACCTATCTGCCGATCCGCTACTGTACGCATTCGCTGGGGCCGCTCCTGAGCATTATGGACGAAGACCTGCGCGAAGTCTCCTGCCTCAACACCGGCAGCCATGTGACCGATTTCAAGGGAGCCAACGATCTGATGACCGCTCATTTCAGGACAAAATCCGATGTCGTCGCGCGCCTTACGGTTTCGTTTGTCAACAACGCGGGCTGCGGATGCCATTCCTACCGGGTGTTCGGCACGGAAGGGTATTTCGAACATCTTTCGGCGCGCGGCGCCCAGGGGGAAAAAACCTTCGTCAACTCTAACAAACTCTGCGGCATGGACAAGCTGACGGAACTCCCGGTCGGCTTCACGCCGTCCGAGGTGGAGAAAATGCAGCAGGCCTCTCCCCACGCGGCGTTCGGGCACGGCGGCGCGGAAACATACCTGTGGAATTCCTTTATCCGGGCCATCCGCTCCGGCGCGAAAACCACGTCCATCCCGTTAAAAGAGAGCCTGCGCATGACCCTGCCCGGCATCTATGCGGCGGAATCCGCGGCGGACGGCGGCAATATCAAAACCATCCATTATCCCTGGGATAACAGAACAACATAAAACGGAGATCACAAACAATGGCTTTCGACAAAAAACACTTCACCGGCGGTGAAACCGAGGGCGGTATCACCAGTTCCTACGCCACCGATGACGGTGTCAAACTCAAGGTTCCCTATTCCTTCATGGGCAGCATCTACGACGACGCCGAGCGCGACGCCGCGTTCGCCGCCATGCAGCAGGACACGCTGACGATGGGCCCCAAAACCCAGGAATTCCAGAATAAATTCGCCAAGGCGCACGGCGTCAAACACGCGTTCGCCTGTTCCAACTGTACCACCGGCATGCACGTGGCGACCCAGGTCTTCGACATCAAAAAAGGCGATGAAGTCATCGTCACCCCGAACACCTTCTGGGCCACCTCGCTGGTGATCCTGAAGGAAGGCGGCATCCCGGTCTATGCCGACATCGACCCGCGTACCTTCAACATCGATCCGGCCGAAGTGGCGAAAAAGATCACCGCCAAGACCAAAGCCATCTACGTCGTTCACTACGCCGGGCTGATGGTGGACATGGACCCGATCATGGAACTGGCCGCCAGGCACGGGTTGAAAGTCCTCGAAGACTGCGCCCACGCCACCGGAGCCGCCTACAAAGGGCGCATGGCGGGTAGCATCGGCGACATCGGCGCGTTTTCGTTTCATTCGCTGAAGAACATCACCACCTGCGGCGAAGGCGGCATGCTGACCACCAACAACGACGCCTATACCCACGCCATCCAGAACCTGCGCTGTATGAACAACAATCACTCCTGGGGCGAAAACGGCGCCTCCGCATGGCAATTCGGCGACAAAATTCATTGTAAAAAAGAATCGGCGCGCGATTACTGGATGCCCGCCCATTTCGACGTGCAGAGCTGGAACGGTCATTGGGGCAACAACTACCGCATGAACGAAGTCCAGGCGGCCGTCGGCTGCGCCCAGGTGGACAAACTCGACATGCTCAGTGCCAAGCGCCGCGAAATCGGGCATAAGATCACCGCCGGACTGCAGGACGTGAAAGGCATCGAAACCGTCTATGAACCGGAAGGCTATCACCATGTATTCCACCTCTACACCGTCTGCGTGAACGAACAGGAACTCGGCGGCAGCCGCGACGAATTCATGCGCGTGCTGTATCAGGAAGAAGGCATCCAGACGATTCTGCATTACCAGCCGAGCTATCATTTCAGCGCGCTCCGCAAGCTGGGCTACGACCAGAACCAGTGTCCCATCGCCAACGACTTCTTCTACAAGCGCGAAACCAACCTGCCGATGCACCCGCGCCTGTCGGACGCCGATGTCAACGCCATGATCGAAGGCATCCGCAACGCCGCCGCCAAGGTTCGCAAGCGTCATTGCAAAGCCTGATCCGTCCGGCTTTCACTCGAAACCCGTCTCCGCCGCGGCGTCCGCCCGGCGGAGATTTTTCTTGCCCGGAAACCCCGCCCGGCCCGAAACATCCCAAATAAAAATGTGTGCAAATCGCCCGAGAATGTTCCTGCAATGTCTTGAAAAACCTTTTGATTTGGGTTTTATTCAAAAATCCGGGTTGTTTTTGAGGCTATTTCTGAATTACGACAGAAGAGCGCCGGTCATGGCTCTTACAGGAAAAACTACAGATTTTAATTAAAAAAAGCCAAAAAAAGCTGGATTCCGATTTGATTTTTCCGTTTTAATCAGTATGTTATTATCTCAACTTTGATAAGCGAGTGTAGCTCAGTGGT